>DATLYX010000019.1:0-16991 GCA_035574295.1 Xanthobacteraceae bacterium | reverse complement strand
CGCGCCCACCTTTGCCAGCCGCACCCCGTTGCATTGCGGCGCGGTGGGTATGGTTGTGCGCGACCTCAATCGCCTCACCGCCTACTATCGCGACCTGCTCGGCCTCACGGTGATGGAGAAAACCGGGGGTAAGGCGCGCCTCGGTGTCGATGGCCTCGTCCTTCTCGAGCTGGAGGGCCGGCCTGATGCCCTACCCGACGACGTCGGGGCGGCCGGCCTGTACCATACGGCCTTTCTGATGCCGACCCGCGCCGACCTTGCGCGCTGGATCGTTCATATCGCCAGGCATCATGTTCCGATCAGCGGCGCGTCCGATCATGACGTGAGCGAGGCGATCTATCTTGACGATCCGGAAGGCAACGGCATCGAAGTATACAGCGACCGACCGCCCGAGCGTTGGCGGCGTGACGGTAAGCTGATATTTCAGAAGACCGACCCGCTCGACATCGAGGACATCCTGCGTGAAATCGATCCCGCGGACGCGACCTACCCTGCCGCGCCGGCCGGGCTGCGCGTGGGCCACGTGCATTTGCGCGTGGGCGACGTGGCCAGGGCTGAGGAATTTTACGGCAACGCGCTCGGCCTTGATGTGACGCGGCGGCGCGGTGGCGCCACCTTTTTGTCTACCGGCGGCTACCATCATCACATTGCCTGCAATGTCTGGCACAGTGACGGCGCCGGCTCGCGCGACCCAAGACGCGCCGGCCTCGCCTGGCTTGGCCTTGAGGCGGCCGACGGTCCCGCTTTCGAGGCGGCGAAAGCCCGCCTGCAAGAAGCCGGCGCTCCCCTTGTGCCGCTCGCCGACGGTTTCGAGATCATCGACCCTTGGGGCACGCGCATCAGGATCGCCAAGGCCGCCTGATCCACGTCGCCTTGCTGCCCCCGCCTGTGGCTGCTAAAGCGTGATGAGATGCGTTTGGCACGTCCCGGCTGCGGTGCAGCGTGTAGCGCCTTTTGGGCGCGGAGCGATGCACCGCTGATCCGGGACCGCCGAGGGCGATGCCGCACAGCGCCGTGCAGCGGTGACGATTTTCAGCGTTGATCCCTTGTACGCTCCCCTGCAGCGCACCGCTCCGCTGACGCGCTGCGCCCGGGACACGCGGCAATTTCAATTCATCACGCTTTAGGCGAAGGCCATGCCCGCGCTGATCATGCCGCTTCCCGAACTGGCTCGCCATCTGCCGCCGCGCGGCGCGCTGCTCTGCCTCGATCTCGGCAGCAAAACCATCGGTGTTGCCGCCTCCGATCCCGATCGGCGGCTCGCCGCGCCGGTCGAGACCATCCGCCGCAAATCTTTTGCTGCCGATGCCGAGCGCCTGCTCGCGCTCGCCGCGGAACGCCAAGCTGTTGCCTTCGTCCTTGGCCTCCCGCTCAACATGGACGGCAGCGAGGGACCGCGCTCGCAGTCCACGCGCGCCTTTGCCCGCAATCTCGGGAAGCACACCGATCTGCCCATCGCGCTGTGGGACGAACGGCTTTCCACCGCGGCGGTGGAGCGTCAGTTGATCGCCGCCGACACGAGCCGCAAGCGGCGCGCGGCGGTGATCGACGCGCACGCGGCAGCTTTCATCCTGCAAGGCGCGCTGGATCGCTTGATGCGCGAGTGATCCGGCAATCAAAGCGGAGCATTCGGATCCAGGCGGCGCTGCAAAGACAAAGAGCGGATCGCACGACCCGCTCCTCATCGGATTCGTTCAAGCGGCTTAAGCTCAGCACGGAACGTAGTAACCGTACCCGCGGTCCCGATCGGTCGGCACCCAGCACTGCCGCACCGGACCGTTCGGATCGATGTACGGCCGCGGCGGCGGTGCCTCGTAGTACACCGTCGGAGGCGGGCCATAATAGTAGTAGGGATCGTAGTAATACGGCCGCGTCGCGAGCGCCCCGAGCGCAAGCCCGGTGGCAAAGCCCGCGCCAGCCCAACCCCAGCGGTGGTGGCGGCGGCGCCATTGCACCTCGGTGACGTCGTTCGGCACCGCAGCTTGCAGCGTCGCAGCGCCTCTTGTCAGGGGTGCCGCATCGCTTGCCGTGAACGTCGCAACACTGATCGCAACGGCCGTACCGGCAAGCAATCCCCATTTCAAATATCTCATGCGCATGCTCATTCTCCTTTTGGCCGCCGCTGATCGCGCCGGACCTAGCCTTCGCCGAATACCCGGCAAAGCTTCAGATAAGTAACCTGAACCGAAATTGAATGAATCGTGACCCCCGCGTGGCAACGACCCGCATTTGGGGCGTTCATAAGTTCGTGATTGAGGTCCTGCTCATTGTGGTCTCATTGCGGCAAGGCGCGATCCAGCACAAGGGCGACTTCGCGCTCTTCGAGCGCAGCGGTTCCGAAGTTTGTGGCACGCCTCTCTGCTAGCTCCGTGCGCGCGAATGCCGCAGCAATCGCCGACGGCGCCCCGGTTGCCAGCGCCGCCGCCGCGGCGAGCTGCGCGAGCCGTTCCACGACCTCGCGCGCTCTTGCTTCCGCGCTTGCGCCGGAAAGCGACTGCGCGATCGCGGCCGCGGCTTCTGCCGCGCCCGGCAGATCCCGGGTTTCCCGCTCAAGCTGTTCGAGCACGCCACGCGCCCCTTCCTCGCGCGCAAATGCGCGCAACACATCGAGGCACATCACGTTGCCGCTGCCTTCCCAGATGGCATTGACCGGCGCCTCGCGATAGAGCCGCGGCATCACGCTATCCTCCACGTAGCCGTTGCCGCCCAGGCACTCCATGGCCTCGTAGACGAAACGCGGCGCGGTCTTGCAGATCCAGTACTTCGCCGCCGGCGTCAGCAGGCGCGCACGGGCCGCCTCCGCCGCATCGCGCAGCGCAAGATCGAAGGAACGGCACAGCCGCATCATGAGCGCCACCGCTGCCTCGACCGTGAGCGCCATGTCCGCCAGCACCGTCCGCATCATCGGCTGCTCTATCAGGCGCTTGCCGAACACCTTGCGGTGCCGGCAATGGTGTATGGCCTGCGCCAGGCCCATCCGCATCATTCCTGCCGAGGCGATGGCGCAGTCCACCCGCGTGAGCTGCACCATCTGCAGGATGGTGCTGATCCCCTTGCCTTCCTCGCCGACCCGATACGCGAAGGCGTCCGCAAACTCCACCTCTGCGGAGGCATTCGAGCGATTGCCGAGCTTGTCTTTGAGGCGCTGAAAATGCAGCGCGTTGACGCTGCCGTCGGGTCGAAAGCGCGGCATAAAGAAGCAGGTGAGTCCGGCCTTGGCCTGCGCCAGCACCAAAAAGCCGTCGCACATCGGCGCTGACATGAACCACTTGTGGCCCGTGATCAAATATCCCTCCCCCGCCGGGCGCGCCCACGAGGTATTCGCGCGCACGTCCGTGCCGCCCTGCTTCTCGGTCATGCCCATGCCGAGTGTGATGGTCGATTTCTCCCACCATGGCCGAAAACTTGGGTCGTAGTTGCGCCCCGCAATCTTGGGGACGAGCCGCTTTGCCAGCGCTGGCTCCGACGCCAGTGCCGCGACCGCGGCGCGCGTCATGGTGATCGGGCACTGATGCCCGTTTTCCACCTGCGCCACCATGTAGAACCGCGCGGCCCGCGCCACCTCGCTCGGCGCGCCGGCCGGCGTTGCATCGTCGCGCCAAGTTGAGGCGTGCAGTCCCGCACCAATGCTCTCCGCCATGAAGCGGTGATACGCGGGGTGAAAATTCACCGTTTCGGCGTCGAGCATCGGCGGCTCGGCATTGGCGAGCCGCGCCTGCTCGAACATGTCCGCCCTGCCCCACTGCCTGCCAAACGCGATAAGCGCCGCCGCCTCGACCTTGGCGCCGTTGGCTGCCACCGCATCCATCAGGGCGCTGTCGCTGCTGTAGAGGTCCACGTCCGAATAGGGCGGTGGCTGGTTTGCGTCGTTGTCAAGGGTCGCGATCATGGCTGATCCGTCACATTTGCGAACCGCATCAGGAAGCGTTCACCGCGTTCTTGTGGACGCCCGAATTATGCCTTGCCCCTGAAGCGAACTCCTCCTATAGGAGGGGCTTTAATGAACATTGTCCCGAAATCCTCATTCGTCCTCGGCCATCGCCATCTGCTGGGGATCGAAGGGCTTTCGCGTTCCGACATTATCGGATTGCTCGATCTGGCAGAAGAATTTGTCGAGCTGAACCGTCAGATCGAGAAGAAGAGCACGAGTCTTCGCGGCCGCACCCTGATCAACCTGTTCTTCGAGGCCTCCACGCGGACCCAGGCCTCCTTCGAGCTGGCCGGAAAGCGTCTCGGCGCCGACGTGATGAACATGGCGGTCGGCTCCTCGTCCATCCGCAAGGGCGAGACGCTGATCGACACCGCGGTGACGTTGAATGCTATGCATCCCGACATCATCGTGGTGCGTCACTACGCCTCCGGCGCGGTTGAGCTGTTAGCGCAGAAGGTGGATTGCTCGGTGATCAACGCCGGCGACGGCAGCCACGAGCACCCGACCCAGGCGCTGCTCGATGCGCTCACCATCCGCCGCCGCAAGGGCAATATCGAGCGTCTGGTGGTCGCCATTTGCGGTGACATTCTGCATTCCCGCGTCGCGCGTTCGAATATCATTCTGCTTAACACGCTCGGTGCGCGCGTGCGTGTGGTGGCGCCGTCCACCCTTCTGCCGCCTGGCATCGAACGCTTCGGCGTGGAAGTTACCCGCGACATGCGCGAAGGGCTTGCCGGCGCCGACATCATCATGATGCTGCGCCTGCAACGCGAGCGCATGAACGGCTCGTTCGTGCCCTCCACGCAGGAGTATTTTTACTACTACGGCCTCGATCAGAAGAAGCTCGGCTACGCCAAACCCGACGCGTTGGTGATGCATCCTGGACCGATGAACCGTGGTGTCGAAATCGACTCCATCGTCGCTGACGGCGCGCAGTCGTTGATCCGCGAGCAGGTGGAGATGGGTGTGGCCGTGCGCATGGCCGTGCTTGAGGCTTTGTCGCGGAACTTTCCGAACGCGTAACACATGCTGTTTGACCGCCGCCCGATCCTGCTCGCCAACGCTCGGATCATCGATCCGTCGCGCGAACTTGATTTTGCCGGTGATTTGCTCATTGCCGACGGCCTGATCCGCGACGCCAAGCGCGGCATCGGCGCAGCCGGCGTGCCCGAAGGCACCGAGATCGTCGATTGCCGGGGCAACGTCGTGGCGCCCGGCCTCATCGACATGCGCGCCTTCGTCGGCGAGCCGGGCGGCGAACACCGCGAGACCCTCTCCTCTGCGAGCCAGGCGGCGGCCGCTGGCGGCGTGACCACCATCATCAGCCAACCCGACACCACCCCTGTCGTCGACGACCCGGCCGTGGTCGACTTCGTGCAGCGCCGCGCGCGCGACACCGCCATCGTCCATGTGCATCCCATGGCCGCGCTGACCAAGGGCCTGAAAGGCGAGGAGATGTCCGAGATCGGCCTGTTGAAGGCGGCCGGCGCCGTGGCCTTCACCGACGGGGCCAGAAGCATCGTCAACGCCCAGGTCATGCGCCGCGCGCTGACCTATGCGCGCGACTTCGAGGCGCTGATCGTGCATCACACCGAGGATCCCAATCTGGTCGGCGAAGGGGTGATGAACGAAGGCGAGTTCGCCGCCCGCCTCGGGTTGATGGGGGTGCCGAAGGCGGCCGAAACCATCATGCTGGAGCGCGATTTGCGGCTCGTGGCGTTGACCGGAGGCCGTTACCACGCCGCCTCGTTGACCTGCGCGGAATCGCTCGAGGTTCTCCGTCGCGCCAAGGACGCCGGGCTGCCGGTCACCGCCTCGGCTTCAATCAATCATCTCACGCTCAACGAAATCGACGTCGGCCACTACCGCACCTTCTTCAAGCTGTCTCCGCCGCTGCGCGCCGAGGATGATCGCAAGGCGCTGGTGACCGCGCTCGCCGAGGGGCTGATCGACGTGGTGATGTCCGACCACAACCCGCAGGACGTCGAGGTCAAGCGGCTGCCGTTTGCCGAAGCCGCCTTCGGCGCTGTCGGCATTGAGACCATGCTCGCCGCGGGCCTGCGTCTCGTGCACAGCGGGGAAGTGAAACTGGCAACGTTGCTGAAGGCGATGTCGAGCCGCCCCGCCGAGCTGCTCGGCCTGCCCGGTGGCACATTGCGGCCTGGCGCCCCGGCGGACGTGATCGTCATCGACCCCGACGTGCCCTGGGTGCTCGATCGCAACGAGCTGAAATCGAAATGCCGCAACACGCCGTTCGATGAAGCCCGCATGCAAGGCCGCGTGCTGCGCACCATCGTGGCCGGCCGCACCGTCTACGAATACGTATGACCGCCTCCAACCTCGCGGCGCTGCTGCTCGGCTACCTGCTCGGCTCGATTCCTTTCGGTCTCATCCTGACCAGGCTCGCCGGCACGCAGGACATCCGCGCCGTCGGTTCCGGCAACATCGGCGCGACCAACGTGCTGCGCACCGGCCGCAAGGGCCTCGCCGCCGCCACGCTCCTCGGCGACATGCTCAAGGGCACGCTCGCGGTGCTGATCGCCTTGGCGCTGTGGGGAAAGATCCCGGCGCTGCTGGCCGGCCTCGGCGCTTTCGCCGGGCATTTGTATCCCGTTTGGCTGCGCTTCAAAGGCGGCAAGGGCGTGGCCACCTATGTCGGCGTGTTGATTGCGCTCGCATGGCAGGCCGCGCTCGTCTTCGCCGCGGTATGGGCACTCGTGGCCGCGATCACGCGCTACTCCTCCCTTTCCGCACTCCTCTCGAGCCTCGCCGCTCTCGTCTTCCTGTGGTGGCAGGGGGATCGCGACGTGACCGTGCTGTTCCTTGGTCTCACTGTCGCACTCTGGATCACCCACCGCAGCAACATCGCGCGCCTCGTGCGCGGAACCGAATCGAAACTGGGGCAGCCCCCGCCGCAATAACGCCGCTGCTTTACCGGTCAGTCGCCCTTCTTGGGTTCCGCAATGACCCAGAATCCGCCGTGGCCACGCTGCAGGTGCGCGATTTCGAAGTATTGGCACATGCGCGGCAGCCACCACGACGAGGGCTGCTGAATGATGTGAGCATTGCGTCCGTCCGGCAGCGTCTTGACGGCCGGCCCCGTATGTACAGAAAAGAACCCGAACTTTTGGGTGATGTCCCGCAAGTCGAGAAGCACGGCGTTCAGGAATTCTTCTTCGACATGCTCAAGCACGTCGATGCAGCAGACGAGCGGCGCCGGCCGCGGCGGGCCGTATTCCGGAAAGGCCGGGTCATAGGGAAAATACTCAAAATCCCTCTTGCCCAATTCGTGCAGCGCCTTGCGCAGGTTGCACTTGCCGGCGCCGTAGTCTGACAGCGCCTTGATGCCGCTTTCCTCGAGGATTTGCTTGACCAGCGGCGCATAGCCGATCGAGGCCACACCGTAATGCGGATTCTTGTGCAGCTCCTGCTGCTGCGCGAGGTAACTCGGGGAGATCGTCGTTCGATTGGACATCGCGCCCGCACTGCCTGAAACGTTCGCGGGATCGTACTGCAACCCCGGGGTCGGTCAAGGCGTGGGCCTTCTCGCGATGATCGCCGCGGTTTTCTGATCAGCTACGGGCGAATCTGGAGGTCTCTGTTTGATCGTGGCAGGGCATTCCGGCAGCACCGCCGGCCCGCGAACTTAATCTTCGGAGCCGACCGAGTTCTCGTCCGCCATGTAGTCCTGCAGCGCCACCCCGATGTGCAGCGCTACGAGCGCGAGCAATCCGAAAGCGAAATAGGCGTGCCATTGCAGCAGCAGCGCGTCATAGCCTGCCCCTTGCGGCCAAATCGGCGGCAGCGAAAAACTGCCGAACAGCTCGCGCGCCCCGAAATCCGAAATTCCCGCCCAGCCGAGCAGCGGAACCAGAACGAACGCGCCATACAGCGTCCAATGCAGCGCCGCCCGCGAAATCGACCGTCGACGCAATCCCAGCAACGAGCAAATCAGCCGGTACCCAATCCATATCAGGATGAATGCCAGCGTCACGACACCGCTCAACTTGTGCAGGCTGAACAGGAAGTCGGCCGCGGCCCCCTCCCCGAGCTGCTTGGCGATCACGCCGGACGACACCATGAATACAACGAGCCCTACCGCGATCCAGTGAAACACCTTCGCTGGCGTTCGGTAGGCGCCGACGGTCAGACGGCGGACCGCGGAAGGCGGTGCATCCATTGCCTCGTGGGCGCTGGCGGCGGGTGTCATACGGCAATCCTTTCGGTGGTTTCCATGAATCGTTCGACGGCCGCACGCAGGTCCGCGGCCTGTTGATGCAGGTCGGTCGATACCTTGGTCACCGTGTCCGCGGCCTGTTTGGCGCGGCCGATCATACCGGCGACGTCTTTCACCGTTGCCGCCACTTCATGCACGCTCATGGCGGTCTTGGTCGTATTCGAAGTGATCGCCTGCGAGTTGGCATCCTGCATGCGCATCGACCGCGCGATCGCGCTCACCACGTCGGCCACATGCTCGATCGCCTGCGCCAGCGCCGCCACGCGATCGACAATGCGGCCGGACGCGGCGATGATACCCTGCAACCGCCCGCGCACGTCTTCGGTCGCCTGCGAAGTGCGGGTGGCGAGCTGCTTGACTTCGTGCGCGACGACGCTGAAGCCGCGGCCTGCTTCGCCGGCGCGCGCGGCCTCGATGGTGGCATTCAGTGCCAGCAGATTGGTTTGCTCAGCCACGTCCTCGATGAGGGCCACAACCTGCTCGATGGTGCGCGCCCCTTCGCTCATCGCCTTGGCGTCGTCTTCCGCCGCCTGCACGCTTGAGCGGGCGGCGGTTGCGACCGACGCGGTTCGCTCGGCGTCTTCAGCCACCGCCGTCAACGCCGCAGCAATGTCGCGGATCGACGACACCACTGCATCCACATGGCCCGAGACCCGTTCGGTGGATTGCACGGACACCCCGGCACGCGATTCGGCATCCGACGCGATCGAAAACAGGTGCTGGGAAGCCTCCGACATCCGGCTGGAATGCCCCTCCAGCCGCCGCACGATCTCGCCGATGCGCGCCTGGAACGCCAGACTTTCGCGGCGCAACTCCTCCTGCTGCCGCAGCCGCTCGGACAATGCCGCCTGCTCGGCCTCCGCTGCGGACTGCTGCTTGCGCATGAGTGCATAGTGGCTGGTCAAGGCCTGGGCAAAGATGCCGATCTCGTCGCGCCGCAGGGCGTAAGCCTGCAGCGTGCGCGACGACTGCGCGCCGCCGCGCAGCACTTCCGCCATGCGCACGATCGGTTTGATCAGCCAGCGGTATTCGAGAATGAAAATCTGGACGATCACGAACGCCGATAGCAAGAGGAGCAGCAGCCTATTTTGCCGATAGTTGCTCGAAAGGCTCGCCTGCCGACGATTGATCGTTTCGATGTCCGCGATCAGCCTCTTGCCGGTCGCGATGCGCTCGGCATCGTTGGCGAAACCAGCACCATTCGCAGCCACGTGCGCCATCGCCGCCGCGGTGGCTCGCTGCCGCTCCGCCGCCAACTCCGCCATCTGCCTCGACCGAATGATTTCGGTCATTGCATAGAGCAGGAGCACAAAGCCAAGCATGGCCCCCCAGATGGCCAAGCGCTCGCCCACCCGTGCGGTAAAGGATTTGTGAAACATTGTAACGCGAGTGACCCCAATTGGCGGTCACCGTAGAATGTTTTTGGTTAATAATTCACTTCTCAGCGCGATTTCCGCCGCGGGTGCAGGGTGTTGCCGCCCGCCATCAAGTCGCGCCATGCTGTCGCCTAAACTAAGGGGGGGCGTCGTGAAGGCGAACGATTTTATTTCAGGCGTTCGCCTGACGGACGAGCAGCGGCTCGACTGGCTGCAATTGATCCGCAGCGAAAATGTCGGCCCGCGCACCTTTCGCGCGCTCATCAACCATTGCGGCAGTGCGCGCGCGGCGCTCGAGGCGCTACCCGAGCTTGCGCGTCGCGGCGGCGCCAGCAAGCCTGCGGCGATATGTCCGCGCGAGGCCGCCGAGCGGGAAATGACGTTGGCCCATCGTCTTGGGAATGCGTTTGTCGCCCTCGGCGAGCCTGAATATCCGCCGCGGCTGCGCATGATCGACGATCCACCGCCGCTGATCGCCGTGCGCGGCAACCTCGCGGTTCTCGGCGCCCCCATGGTCGCGATGGTGGGCGCGCGCAATGCCTCTGCGGCCGGCATCAAATTCGCCGAGCGACTCGCCGCCGAGCTGGCCGCTGATTTCGTGATCGTGTCCGGTCTGGCCCGCGGGATCGATGCGGCAGCCCACCGCGCGAGCCTCAACAGCGGCACGGTGGCCGTGCTTGCGGGCGGGCACGATCGCATCTATCCCGCCGAGCACGCCGAACTGCTGGGGGCGATCCTCGAGCGCGGCGCTGCCCTCACCGAGATGCCGCTCGGCTGGGAACCACGGGCGCGCGATTTTCCCCGCCGCAACCGCCTTATTTCGGGTCTGGCGCTCGGCGTCATAATCGTCGAGGCCGCCCGCCGCTCAGGTTCGCTGATCACGGCGCACTTTGCCCTCGAACAAGGCCGCGAAGTGTTTGCCGTGCCGGGTTCCCCGCTCGATCCGCGCGCGGAGGGCAGCAACGGGCTGCTCAAGCAGGGCGCCACCCTTGTGACCGAGGCGGCGGACGTGTTGTCCGCATTGAAACCGATTCTCGGCCGGCCGATCGAGTGTCCCGCCGCCGAGCCTGAACGAACCGCGCCGCCTGCAAGCGAGCCCAACCAAGACGACCGCGTCCGGGTGCTCACGCTGCTCGGACCGACGCCGGTCGCCATCGACGACTTGATCCGGCTTTCCGGGACATCGCCGGCCGTCGTCCGCACCGTCCTGTTGGAGCTTGAGCTTGCCGGCCGCATTGAGCACCACGGCGGCGCCTTGGTTTCGCTGGTATAAATTGGGGCTCCTGCCGAGCGGGATTCGTTGGAGGTGTGCGCATGGTCCGCTTCTTATTCTCGGTCTTGGTTTTATGCCTCGCCGGCGGCGCGGTTCGGGCCGCTCCTCCATGGCTCGATCCAAATCCGCCGCCCATGGTGGAGTATAAGGTGTTCTTGGAGCAGCTCTGGCGCGATGCCCAGAAACAAGGCATCACCCGCGCCACCTTCGATCTCGCGTTTAAGGGGATTACGCCCGACCCACGCATCATGCCGATAACGCGCCGGCAGCCGGAATACGGGAAACCGGCCGGCGAATACGTCAATTCCATTGCCTCTCCGGCGCGCATCAAGGCAGGCCTGCGCAAGGCCGAGGAATGGCGCACCACGCTCGACGCGGTCGAGAAGAAATACAGGGTGGAGCGCTGGATCCTGCTCGCCATCTGGGGGATGGAAACCTCCTATGGCGCAGTGAAGGACAAATGGGACGTCATCCGCTCACTCGCCACCTTGGCGCACAACAATTACCGTCATCCCTATTTTCGCAATGAGCTGTTGGTGGCCCTGAGAATCCTTCAGGAAGGCCACATCACGCGCGACAGGTTCCTCGGTTCCTGGGCCGGCGCCATGGGGCAAACCCAGTTCATGCCGTCCAACTTTTTCGATTTCGCGGTGGATTTTTCCGGCGACGGTCGCCGCGACATCTGGACCAACGTGCCGGACGTGCTCGCTTCAACGGCGAACTATTTGCAAAAGGAGCACTGGCAATACGGGCTGCCGTGGGGCTTCGAGGTCACCGTACCTCAAGGCTTCGACTATCGGCGCAGCCGCGCAAGCTTCGCCGAGTGGACGAAGCTCGGCTTAAGGCGCGCCGACGGCGCAGCCTTTCCCGCCTCCGGTGACGGCATTCTGTTCTTTCCGACCGGCGTGCCCGGCCCCGCCTTCATCGTCACCAAGAATTTCGATGTGATCAAGGAATACAACCACTCCGACGTTTACGCACTCGCAGTCGGCCATCTCGCGGATCGCATGCGCGGCATGGGGCCCATCCGCGCCGCCTGGCCTCCGCACGCAACCCAGCTCTCGCGCGACGACCGCATTGCGCTGCAGAAGCGCTTGGCCGAGCTCGGCCACAAGGTCAACAACTTCAGCGCCCACATCGACTTCGATCTGCGTGACTCGATCCGCGCCGAGCAGGTGAAATTCGGCATGCTGCCCGACGGCCATCCCACTCCGGAACTCCTGGAACGGCTCGGAATTAAGCGCCGCTGATTAGCCGTGGGCGATCTTCGTCTTCTTGTTGTCGCTCGCCTGAATACCGCGCGCGGCGGTTCTGGCCTCCATGTGGGCCATTTCCAAGAGGTAACCGAGCGCTTCAAGCCCATGCTGCCGGGCGGTCACTGCGAGCTCGCCTGAAACCTCCGCCACATAAGCCGCGAATGCATCGCGATCCTGCACCGGGCCGAGCCCTGAATGGTCCGCCATATTTATTTCGCCGCGTTATCGAACGAACCCCCAGCCCACCGTTTAAGACCTATACTAAAAAGATATTTAACTCAATAGAACACTCATAAGTTGTATACGGCTTTGCAATTTCTTCGCGCTTTCGATGCCCCGTTTCGACCGCACATGCGCGCACCGAATTTGACAGCGGGGGTCGAGTTACCCATGTTTCCCACGATTCGAGCGCCCGCTTGCATCCCGGATTCGCCCCAAAACTGACCCCAACCATCTGGAGATAAATGAAAATCGTCGTTGTCGAGTCCCCGGCCAAGGCCAAGACCCTTAACAAGTATCTGGGCCCTGGCTACGCGGTTCTGGCTTCCTACGGCCACGTGCGGGACCTGCCGGCAAAGGATGGCTCGGTCGACCCGGACGCCGATTTTCACATGCGCTGGGAGGTGGATCCCAAGGCCCAGAAGCGCCTGAACGACATCGCGCGGGCGGCCAAGGGCGCCGAAAAACTCGTGCTCGCCACCGACCCCGATCGGGAGGGCGAGGCCATCTCGTGGCACGTGCTGGAAGTGCTCAAGCAGAAGCACGGCCTGAAAAAACTTCCCGTCGAGCGCGTCGTCTTCAACGCCATCACCAAGCAGGCGGTCGCGGAAGCGATGAAGCATCCGCGCGACATCGACGCCGCACTGGTGGACGCCTATCTCGCACGACGCGCGCTTGATTATCTCGTCGGCTTCACGCTGTCGCCGGTGCTCTGGCGCAAACTGCCCGGCGCGCGGTCTGCCGGCCGCGTGCAATCCGTGGCGTTGCGGCTCGTTTGCGACCGCGAGCTCGAAATCGAAAAATTTGTGCCGCGCGAGTACTGGTCGCTCGTGGCGCGCCTTGCCACCCCGCGCGGCGAGGAATTTGAAGCGCGCCTGATCGGCGCCGACGGCGAAAAGATCCAGCGCCTCGACATCGGCACGGCGGCGCAAGCCGAAGCCCTCAAGCAGGCGCTGGAAGCGGCTTCCTTTAGCGTTGCCGCCGTCGAGGCCAAGCCGGCCAGACGCAATCCCTACCCGCCGTTTACGACTTCCACTTTGCAGCAGGAAGCGAGCCGCAAGCTCGGCTTTGCGCCCGCGCACACCATGCGCATCGCCCAACGCCTTTACGAAGGCGTCAACGTCGGCGGCGAAATGGTCGGCCTGATCACCTACATGCGCACCGACGGCGTGCAGATCGCCGAGGAAGCCATCGCCTCGGCACGGCGCGTCATCGAAAAAGATTATGGCACCAAATATGTGCCGAGCGCGCCGCGTCAGTATCAGACCAGGGCCAAGAACGCGCAGGAGGCCCACGAGGCCATTCGCCCCACCGATCTGGAACGGCGTCCGCGCGATGTGGTGCGCTACCTCGATGCCGAGCAGGCCAAGCTCTACGAGTTGATCTGGCTGCGCACCATCGCAAGCCAAATGGAGTCCGCCGAGCTTGAGCGCACCACCGCCGACATCGTCGCCAAATCCGACGGTCGCACCCTCGACCTGCGCGCCACCGGCACCGTGATCAAGTTCGACGGCTTTCTTACGCTCTATCAGGAGGATCGCGACGATCCGGCCGAGGATGAAGATTCACGCCGCCTCCCCGAAATGGCGGCCGGCGAACCCCTCGCCAAGCGCGCGATCGAGGCCAGCCAGCATTTCACCGAACCGCCGCCGCGCTATTCGGAAGCTTCCCTGGTCAAGCGGCTGGAGGAGCTCGGCATCGGCCGCCCCTCCACCTACGCCTCGATCCTGCAGGTGCTCAAAGATCGGGGCTATGTGCGCCTGGAACGCAAACGCCTCGTGCCCGAAGACAAGGGCCGCGTGCTCACCGCCTTTCTCGAAAGCTTCTTTTCGCATTACGTCGAATACGACTTCACCGCCGATCTCGAGGAGCAGCTCGACCGCGTGGCCAACAACGAGATCGCCTGGCGTGATCTATTGCGCGATTTCTGGCGCGACTTCACCCGCGCGGTCGGCGAGATCAAGGATTTGCGCGTCTCCCAAGTCATCGACGCGCTCGACGAGGTACTGGCGCCGCACATCTTTCCGCCTCGCCCCGACGGCTCCGATCCGAGGCAGTGCCCGAGTTGCGGCACCGGTCGGCTGTCGTTGAAGCTTGGCCGTTTCGGCGGCTTCCTTGGCTGCTCGAACTATCCGGAATGCCGCTACACCCGCCCGCTGACGATCGGCGGCGAAGCTGGCAGCGGCAACGGGATGCGCAAGCTCGGCCAGGATCCGAAATCTGGGCTTGACGTGACGGTGCGCAGCGGCCGCTTCGGACCCTATCTGCAGCTCGGCGAGGCGGAAAAAGGCGTGAAGCCTAAGCGCGCCAGCCTGCCCAAGGGCATCTCACCGGACGACATCGACCTTGAGCGGGCGCTCGGGCTTTTGTCGTTGCCGCGCGAGGTCGGCAAGCACCCCGAGGACGGCGCGCCGATCATCGCCGGCATCGGCCGTTTCGGTCCTTACGTGAAGCACCACAAGACCTACGCCAATCTCGAGCCCGGCGACGACGTGCTCACCATCGGACTCAACCGCGCCGTAGCGCTCATTGCCGAGAAAAAGAAAAATCCCGGCCGTGGCCGGCGCTTTGCTTCCGATCCCGGTCGCTCGCTTGGCGAGCACCCGGACAAGGGCGGCGATGTAGTGGTCAAGAACGGCCGCTACGGCCCCTATGTCAGCCACGACGGTATCAACGCCACGTTGCCCACCGACAAGACGCCGGAAACCATCACGCTCAACGAGGCCGTCATGCTGCTCGACGCCCGCGCCGAGAGCACCGGGTCGTCGCGCCGCCGCAAAGTGGCGCGCGCACCGACGACGCGCGGCACGTCCAAGACCAAGGCCGCGGCCAAGCCGGGCCGGCGCGCGGCAACCCTGGCGCCGAAGTCCGAGCCCCGGTCAAAATCGCGTGCTCATTAGTCCGAAGTCTGTGTGCCGCGCTGGCAAACCGGCCGCCGAGACCCTAAATTTGCAGCGATCGCGCGAGCATCGCGCCCCAGGTTTATCTTGACCAAACATTCCCCAGCCTTTCCCACCAAGGAAGCGATTCTCGAATTCATTGGCGCTCGTCCCGGCAAGGTCGGCACGCGTGAGATCGCGCGCGCCTTCGGCCTGAAGAATGCAAGCCGGATCGCTTTGAAGCGCATGCTGCGCGAGCTCGCCGACGAGGGCCGCATCGTCTCGCGCCGCCGCAAGCTGCATCACGCCGGCACCCTGCCCTCGGTCACGCTCTCCGACATTGTCGGCCGCGATGCCGACGGCGAATTGATCGCGGTCCCGACCGAGTGGGACGAGGAGCTGCACGGAGCGCCGCCGAAGATCCGCATTCACGTGCCGCGCCGCGACCGAGGTGCGGCGGCCGCCGGCGTCGGCGACCGCGCGCTCCTGCGCGTCGAGGAAAGCAAGGAAGAGGAAATTCGCTACAGCGGCCGCATCGTCAAGATCATCGACCGCGCACCGCAGCGCGTGCTCGGGGTGTTCCGCGGCTTGCCCGGAGGCGGCGGCCGGCTGGTACCGATCGACAAAAAGCAGCTTGGCAGGGAGCTTGCGATCGCGCCAGCCCAGACCAAGGACGCCCGCGACGGCGATCTGGTCGCCGTTCACGTCATTCGCCACGGGCACCACGGTCTGCCCGCGGCGCGCGTCGAGGAGCGACTCGGCTCGCTCAAGAGCGAACGCGCCGTGAGTCTCATCGCCATCCACGCGCACAGTATTCCCCACGTGTTCCCAAAAGCGACGCAGTTAGAAGCCGAGACCACACGACCCGTCGGCCTTTCCGGCCGCGAAGACTGGCGGTCGCTTCCCTTCGTCACCATCGATCCGGTGGACGCCAAGGATCACGACGACGCCGTGCATGCCACGCCCGACCCCAACCCGGCGAACCCCGGCGGCCACATCATCACCGTCGCCATCGCGGACGTTGCCCACTACGTGCGCCCCGGCTCCGCGCTCGACCGCGAGGCGCTCCTCCGCGGCAATTCGGTCTATTTCCCCGATCGCGTCGTGCCGATGCTGCCCGAGCGGATTTCCAACGACCTCTGCTCGTTGCGCCCCGGCGAGGATCGGCCCGCGCTCGCCGTGCGCATGATCATCGGCGCTGACGGCCGCAAGCGCTCGCACAGCTTCCATCGCGTGCTTATGCGCTCGGCAGCGAAACTGCATTACAGCCAGGCGCAGACCGCCATTGCCGGCCGACCGGACGAAGACATCGCTCCGCTGGTCGAGCCGGTGCTCAAGCCGCTCTATGCGGCCTATGGCGCGCTGCAGCGGGCGCGCAACGCCCGTGGCCCGCTCGACCTCGATATTGCCGAGCGAAAAATCGTGCTCAAGTCCGACGGCACCGTGGACCGCGTGATCACGCCGGAGCGCCTGGAGTCGCATCGGCTGATCGAGGAATTCATGATCCTCGCCAATGTTGCCGCCGCCGAAACGCTCGAGCGCGCCCGCATCCCGTTCATCTACCGCGTGCACGACGAGCCCTCCCCCGAGAAGGTGGAGGCGTTGCGCGAATTTCTTGCCACCCTGAATATTTCGCTGCCCAAAGGCGGCGCGCTGCGCCCCGCGCAGTTCAACGCCATCCTTGCCCGGGTAAAGGGCCAGGACGTCGAGCAGTTGGTCAACGAAGTCGTGTTGCGGACCCAGGCACAGGCCGAGTATGCGGCGGAGAACTACGGCCATTTCGGGCTCAATCTGCGCCGCTATGCCCACTTCACCTCGCC
>DATLYX010000018.1:0-2037 GCA_035574295.1 Xanthobacteraceae bacterium | reverse complement strand
CCCGGGCGCAGCGCAGCGCGAAGCGTCAGCGGAGCGGTGCGCTGCAGACCCGGGACCGTTACGGACTCCGAGCCTGCAACGGTCCCGGATCAGCGGTGCACCGTTCGCGCTATCGCGCTCACGCTGCACCGCATCCGGGACATGCCAACCTTATCGCAGCGCGCTTCGATGACGGCGCTCCATGGCGCTCTGCGGCCGTCACCTGTGCTCGACCGGAAACAGCGCGGCCGGGAACTCGGCGGCGTAGCGCGGGCCTTTGGCCGGAGGCCGGAATTCGGGCGGCGGAGTGGCGGCGGGATCGACCACCTTGCGGTAGAGGTGCCAGGTGGCGTGGCCGAGCACCGGCAGCGCCACGGTCAGCCCGAGGAAGGCCGGCAGCGTGCCGAGCAACAGCAGCGCGGCGACGATCAGGCCCCACAGCGCCATGGGCACGGGATTGGCCAGCACCGCGCGAACGGAAGTGGAGATCGCCACGGCGGCGCCGACGTCGCGGTCGAGCAGCAGCGGGAACGACACCACGCTGATGGCGAGCACCAGAACGGCGAACAGAAGGCCGACCGCGTTGCCGACGATGATCAGATTCCAGCCGGCGGACGTGGTGAACAGGTCGCGGACGAAACCCGCAATCGATTCCGGCGAGGCATAGCCGAAATTCGCCACATAGATCGCGTTCGCGGCGGCGACCCAGATCAGAAAGATCAGCAACAGAAGAACACCCAGCGCCATGATGGCGCCGATCGAACGCGAGCGAAGGATGTCCATATGCATGAAGGCGGAAGGATCGCGGCCCGCTTCGCGCTGCCGGCTCAGCTCATAGAGCGAGATCGCGGCCAGCGGGCCGACGAGGGTGAAACCGGCGGCGAGCGGGTAGAGCAACGGCAGGAGCGCATAACCGAACGTGACGCTCGCAATCACGATACCGACGATCGGATAGATCGCGCACAGAAACAGGGCGTGCGTGGGCATGGCGGAGAAATCGTCCCAGCCCTTGGCGAGGACCTCCTTGAGATCGGCCGCGCGGATGCGGCGGATGACGGGATGCACGGGCGTTTCGGCCGCCCCGACCAACAGATGCGAGTGTGCCATGGCGTTCGCTCCCTGAACCTTCAGGTTCAAGCGGTTGCAATGCGACGGTGCTGCGCAATCTCAGCGGCGTCAATGTCCGGGCACAATCACAGCCCGTGCCGCCGTTCATATTCATATTACCACAGAACGCCGGGAAAAGTCCCCACCCCTCTGCGACGCAACGCGGTACCGTTCGCAACTGCGTTACCGCACGGTTGCCGCCGCTACATTTGGTGCGCTGCAAATGATCGCCGGCGCCTGCCTTGAAGCCGTGAAAGCCGCGGCAGTAAGCTTTGAGGTCAAGCCCGCAATAAACAGAACCAATTTTTGAGGAGGACTTCCATGCCAATCTTTATCTCGCGTGGTCGATTCACTGCGGATGCGGTCAAGGGAATGCTCGCCAAGCCGGAGAACCGCGAGGAGGCGGTGGCCAAACTGTTCCAGAGCGTAGGCGGCCGGCTGATCGGATGGTATCTCACCTTCGGCCGCCACGACTGGATGGTGATCGGCGAATTTCCCAACGAGAAGGCGGCGGCCTCGGCGGTGCTGGCGGCGGCGGCGGGCGGCAGCCTGTCCGACGTGGAGACAACCGTCGCCATGACGGCGAAGGAAGCGCAGGCGACGTTCGAGGCGGCCGGCAAGGCGGCAAAAAATTTCCGCAGCGCCGGCCGCAGATAGTCAGCAACGATCGGCGCATCGTTACGCGCGTCCCGGACGCGGTGCAGCGCGTAGCGCGAAGCGCGGAGCGGTGCACCGCTGATCCGGGACCGTTGCAGGCTCGGAATGCGTAACAGCGTGTCCCGGACGCGGTGCAGCGCGTAGCGCGAAGCGTGGAGCGGTGCACCGCAGATCCGGGACCGTTGCAGGCTCGGTGTGTGTAGCAGCGTGGCTCGGAGTCCGTAACGGTCCCGGGTCTGCAGCGCACCACTCCGCTGACGCTCCGTGCTGCGCTGCGCCCGGGACACGCCGGGT
>DATLYX010000017.1:0-52514 GCA_035574295.1 Xanthobacteraceae bacterium | reverse complement strand
TAGACCCGCGTCACACCGGCAAGCGACGCATGGATCTGCGACTCCGCCAACCCGACCTGCATCGTCGACGGCTATTTTTGCAGGTCGCCAGGCAGGAAGGAGTTGTCAACGATCGACTTCAGATCGACGTCTTTCTCCAGCATGTCCACTGCCTTCATAGCCCGCACCGTATTGGCGAGGAGCCCCATGTCGATCCGTCCTTCGCTCCAGAATTTTGCGGCGACCAGATCCTTGACCATGGTGGCGACATCATTTGCCGGCATCGGCTCGTAAACCTTGGCGAGAATCCGGATCGCTTCTTCGGTGTTCTCATAAATGAACCGGGTGCCGTCGCGACGCGCGGCCTGTATGGCGCGCAGCTTCTGCGGGTGATCCTTGATCGCCTTGCTCGTGGCCATGCCGACCTGCGATGGAACGAGCGGCAAGTCCCTGGATCCGACGAGAACGCGATATTTGCTCTCCCCGCCCTTGCTGCGGAACAGGATCACGGGAATGGCGGTGGCGTCGACGGCGCCCTTTTCCAGAGCGGTGAGCGCCCCGCCGAGACTGCCGAGCGCCACCATCTCGACATCGCCGCGTTTGAGCCCCGCCTTTTCCATCACCATGACGCCCATCATCTCGCCGAGCGATTTCGGGTTGCTGATGCCGAATTTTTTGCCTTTCAAATCAGCCGCGGTCTTGAGCGGTGAATTCGGCATCACAATCACGGCCAGACTGGCGAGCGACTGCGAGGTGATGCCGACGATCTTCACATCCTGCCCTTGCGCGGCGGCGGTAATCACCGGCGCGGCCGTGACGTCACCAAAGCCGAGCTCGCTTGCCATCGCGGCACGCACGGAGGCGCCGCCGCCGGCGCCGGAAATGATGCCGGTAATGTCCACGCCGTGCTTCTTGAAGAAGCCTTTCTCGAGCGCGATGGCATAAGGCGCCCCTGCCGGGTCGTTCTTGTACTGGGTGACAAGCAGATCCGCGGCCGGCGCCGCGGTCATCGTGGCCAGGAGCACGGACGCTATGATCGCGCTCAGACGAAGGGTCAGCATGGCATTCCTCCCTACGAAATCCGCGGAAAAGTCTACCCCATTTGGACGCACAATGCCCAGCCGGTCAAGGCGATAGAAGTCGCATAGAAGTCGCGGCTCCGAGGAGATTACTTGCCAGATCGCCGGACCGCGCAAGCGGGTGGGCTACGCCCCGCTATTTGATCCCAGTGGCGCCGGTGCCGGTGTGCGCAACCTCCAACACGCGCCGCAAGCCGCCGCTCAACTCGGGCAGTTGCTCGGGGCTCAGGTGCCGATACTGTTCCTGCTTGGCGAGATAGAGCGCATCGATGTGGCAGTCGATCATTTCGTTACGGGGGGTGGCCCCCGCAACGACGCCGTCGAGCATCTCGCACAGGTTGCCGGCAATGAAGGTCACGAGCTGAAATCCCATGGTGGCTCCGACATCGCGGATCTGCCGGCAATGGATGAGGGCAGCTTCGGCCCAGGCGACCCCGATGGGCTGTCCGGAGCGCCCCTTGCGGACCTGCGCTGCAAGCTCGGAGATTTCAGCGTCGAGCCAATCCCGGAATCCAAGTTTGATTGTCTCCAGCGCCACGCGGGCGTTCTCCAGCGCCTGCTCGCGCGGTATGCCGCCGGCACGGCGTGCCATCTTTTGAAAATTGGTCTCGACGAAGAACGTGTTGGGGTCGTCGGCAGGGGGATTGGGCATCAGCTCGGACCCATCGGCGTCGGGCTCGTCGGGACGGGGTTGTCGCCCTGGGCCGGTTGCATCGGCGCGGTTGCCGCGGTGCCGACCGCGTCAGCGGGCTTGTCGGTCTTGCGGCGGCCGATTCCCGAATAGGGCTCGTTCTTGAAGCGGCGGTCCGGCCCGTAATAGGACGACGTGTCCACGAACTGCCGCGGGGTGAAAGCGATCCAGGCCAGCCGATCGTAGAGACTGGTGGCGGAAACAGGCTTCGCCAACACCATGTTGGCGCCGGCGTCGCGCGCGATCTTGACCAGCGATTCGCGCGTCTCGCCGGACATGATCAAGATCGGAATGGTGCGGTTCTCGTTATCGCGTTTGCGGCGGATGGCGTGGGTGACCTGCAGGCCGCCGTGCGGCGGAAGCTTGTCGTCACACAAAAGGATGTCGATCTTCTGGCTGTTCAACATCTGGATCGCGTCGAACGAGTTGCGAACATCCGTGACGGCGGTTGCGCCGAAACTGCGAAGCAGGCCAACGATGATGCGGGAAAAATAGGGATTTGCATCAGCAACCAGGAACACCAGCCCCTTGATGTTGATGGTCGCGGTCGTCATGCGCGGGTTGAGCTCCGTTCGGCCGGCGGACAGCAAACGTTGAGGCCGACTGTCCACAACACGCCGCTCCGGGGCGCGTTGCCAACGCCGCCAAGGCACGGGCGGCCGTATTGACCACCGGCCGCGTTCGGTCTGCCGGCCGCGAACGGCGATAACTTGCGGGAATCTTTGCGTGATTCGCCGCTGCAAGAAAATAGCGAAGTTGTCCTGTGTGCGTTGAAAATTTTTGCGCAGACGGTCGCAGGAAGGTCGGCGGCGCAGGGCGCCGATCAAACGCCTGCATTGCAAGGTCGTATCTTGCCCGGCCAAGGCGTCCGCGGGCAGCGAGAGCGGCATCCTGACGCGTAAATTCGATCTCGGCGGAGCTCCCGATGTCCGCGGGGTGTGGGCGCAACCGGGGAATCGCTTGAGCGCGCGGGACGATACCCGGCCGCAGCGACGTCATTTGCGCAAATTGTCAATGCAAATCAACGCATTAAACGCAAATGGCGATCGGGGTTCATGCTCCGGTTGGGGCTGAGCCTCCTGTCCCGAACGCGGCGTAACACCTGGAAACTTGGTCAATAATATTTTATGCCAACATTCCCTTTATGAGATCGAGGGGATGTTGGATAGTTGGTTGGGCACGCCACACTGAGCAATTCTGCAGTGCGGACGTGGGCCAAGAAGGTCGAGCCGCCGAAATCCCGTCCCTCAAAGTAGTGGGGCAGCGGCGTGAGCAAAATGGGAGGACAGACGATGAGACACTTTTGGACGTTTGGAACGCTGGGACTGGCGCTGGCTGTAGGGCAATTCCCCGCCGCGCACGCGGCATGGGAGCCGACCAAACCGGTCGAGTTCATCATACCGGCAGGACCC
This sequence comes from Xanthobacteraceae bacterium, assembly GCA_035574295.1. Lineage (GTDB taxonomy): Bacteria > Pseudomonadota > Alphaproteobacteria > Rhizobiales > Xanthobacteraceae > PNAI01. The sequence continues at coordinate 49,353 of DATLYX010000017.1, read as the reverse complement.
GGCGGCGGCGCCGACATTATGGCCCGCACCGTTCAAGGAATTGTCAGCAAGCATAACCTTGCAAAGCAACCATTCGTCGTCATCAACAAATCCGGCGGCGCCGGCGGCGAAGGCTTCCTCGATGTGAAGAACTCCAAGGGCGAGCCGCACAAGATCATCATCACGCTGTCCAACCTGTTTACGACGCCGCTCGCGACGGGAATTCCGTTCAACTGGAAGGATCTCACGCCGGTCGCCATGCTGGCGCTCGACGAGTTTGTGCTGTGGGTGCATGCGGAATCTCCGTACAAAACGGCCAAGGAATATATTGATGCGGCCGTCAAGGCGAACGGCACGTTCAAGATGGCCGGCACCGGCTCGAAGCAGGAAGATCAGATCATCACCGAGGCGATCCAAAAGCAGACCGGCGCCAAGTTCATCTACATTCCGCAACGCGGCGGCGGCGCGGTGGCGGTGCAGCTTGTCGGCAAGCACGTCGATTCCACGGTGAACAATCCCAACGAAGCGATCGCGCATTGGCGCGCAGGCAAGCTGCGCCCGCTCTGCGTGTTCGATTCCAAGCCGATGCCCTACAAGGAAGTCATCGCCGAGGGCAAATCGTGGGGTGACATCCCGACTTGCAAGTCGCAGGGCCTCGATATCGAGTATCTGATGCTGCGCGGCATATTCACGACGCCCGGCGCGAGCAAAGACGTGGTCGATTACTACATCGGCCTGTTCCAGAAGGTGCGGCAGACGGATGAATGGAAGAAGCTGATGGCCGACGGCGCCTTCAACCAGAGCTTCATGACCGGCGCGGAATACGTGAAGTGGCTCGAAGCTGAAGAGAAGCGTCACTACGAACTCATGAAGGCCGCAGGCTTCCTGTCCACGAACTAGTCAATCGCGAACGCGGCAAGGGCGCCGCCGGCTGGCACGGGGGTCAGCCGGCGGTCGCCAATTCCAGTCAGGGACGGAGACGGATGTCGGAGCATTCGCAGAGCGGCGGTGGCGGCGGACCTCGCCACCGGAGCGTGGAGATTGCGCTTGCGTCAGCCACCACGCTGTTCGGCCTGATCGTCATCTACGGGAGCATCCAGGCGGGTATCACGTGGGGCATCGAAGGGCCGCGCGCCGGGTTCTTCCCGTTCTATCTCGGGCTGCTGATCGTCGGCGGTAGCCTGGTCACGATTGCGCAGGTTCTGGTCGGGCCCAATCGCGACAGAGTGTTTGCCGAGTGGGAACAGCTCCGGCTTGTGCTGGCGGTGATTATTCCGGCGGGGATCTATGTTGCGCTCATACCGTTCATCGGAATGTACGTTGCATCGGCGTTGTTGATCCTTGTGTTCATGATGGGGATTGGACGCTACAACACGTTGTGGTCGTTGGCCGTCGGGCTCGGTCTTCCAATCATCACCTTCGTGGTGTTCGAGCGGCTGTTTCTCATTCCCCTGCCGAAAGGGCCGCTGGAGCGATTATTGGGATTCTGAGGAGAGCAGGTACAACGCCGAGCATCGCGGAGTCACGAAGAGCGTCGTTAGATGGAAGAAGTCGCCAATCTGTTTCACGGCTTCGCCGTGGTGCTGCAACCCTACAATATCATGCTGATGCTCGTCGGCATCGTGCTCGGCGTGATCATCGGCGTATTGCCCGGCCTTGGCGGCGCGAACGGCATCGCCATCCTGCTGCCGCTGACGTTCGCCATGCCCCCGACCTCGGCCATCATCATGCTGTCCTGCATCTATTGGGGGGCGCTGTTCGGCGGGGCGATCACCGCGATCCTGTTCAATATACCGGGAGAACCATGGTCGGTCGCCACCACATTCGACGGTCACCCCATGGCGCAACAGGGCAAGGCGGGCGAAGCGCTGACCACCGCGTTCACCTCCTCGTTCGTCGGTGCTTTTGTGGCTGTGGTGATGATTACGTTTTTTGCGCCCTTGATCGCGGATTTCGCGCTCAAGTTCGGTCCGGCAGAATTTTTCTCCGTGTATTTCCTCACGTTTGCGAGCTTCGTCGGGCTCGACAAGAGCCCGGCGGCAAAGACCATCGTCTCCATGATGATCGGGTTTGCGCTCGCTGCGGTCGGGCTCGATTCGATCACCGGACAGTTGCGCCTGACTTTCGGCTTCACCTCGCTCTTGAACGGCTTTGACTTCCTGATCGCGGTGATCGGCCTGTTCGGCATCGGTGAAATCCTGATCGCCATGGAGGAAGGCCTGGCATTTCGCGGCGTGCGCGCAGGCATCAACGTCAAGGTCGTCTGGGAAACGTGGAAGGACCTGGTGAAATACTGGAAGACGGCGCTGCTCGGATCGTTCATCGGCTGTTGGATGGGCATCAAGCCCGGCGGTGCGACACCCGGTTCGTTCATGAGTTACGGCGTGGCCAAGAAACTGTCGCCGAACGGCGCCAAATTCGGTTCCGGGCATCCGGAGGGGATCGTGGCGCCGGAAACGGCGGCACATGCGGCCGGAACGAGCGCGCTGCTGCCGATGATCTCGCTCGGCATTCCCGGATCGCCGACCGCCGCCGTGCTGCTCGGCGGCCTCCTGATCTGGGGCCTGCAGCCCGGCCCGCTGATGTTCGTCGAACAAAAGGAATTCGTCTGGGGCCTGATCGCCAGCATGTATCTCGGCAACGTCGTCGGCTTGATCGTGGTGCTGACCTGCGTACCGCTGTTCGCGGCGATCCTGCGCATCCCCTTCAGCGTGATCGCACCGGTGATCCTCGTGCTGTGCGCGATCGGAGCTTACACGGTTCACAATTCCACGTTCGACGTGGTGATGATGATGATTTTCGGCGTGGTGGGTTACATCATGCGCAAGTGTGATTATCCGTTGGCGCCGATGGTGCTGGCGATCGTGCTCGGCGACAAGGCGGAAGAGGCGTTTCGCCAGTCGCTGTTGGCCTCGCAGGGCAGCCTGACGATCTTCTGGTCGAACGGGTTGGTCGCCACGATCATGGCGCTCGGTCTGGTGGCGCTGTTCTGGCCGTTGATCCAGTCGGGGCTGGCGCAACTGCGGACCAGGGCGCGCCAGGCCTATTGAGGTCGGGCCGTTCGACCGACGGACGGCGGAGAGCGCAGGAAATTTACGTCGGTATTGCAGGCTGTTGATAACTGGTATACTTTATGCCAACGATGACGAGCAAGCGTGGATTGCGGCAAAACACCCCGCGCAACGCCCCGGCGGCCACCGAGGCCGGGCCGTCGCAATTTGCGCTGCAACCGATCGACACCTCGTTCAGCTTCAAGAACAAAGCCTATGCGGCGCTGAAAAACGTGATCGTGCAAATGGACATCTACAGCAGCCGATCCGACATCCGGCTCGACGAACGCAAGCTCGCGCAGGACTTCGGCGTGAGCCGGACGCCGGTGCGCGAAGCCATGGCGCAGCTCGAACGGGAAGGATTCGTGCGCGCGGTGCCGCGGCGCGGCATCTATGTGGTGCGTAAGACCAAGCGCGAGGTGATCGAGATGATCACCGCCTGGGCGGCGCTCGAGAGCATGGCGGCGCGCCTCATCACCCAGAACGCCAGCGATGAAGAAATTTCCAACCTGCGCCGCATGTTCGCGACCTTCGTCGGCGGCGAGCTGCATGCCCACCTCGACGAATATTCCGAGGTTAACATCCAGTTTCACCAGACGATCATCCGCATGAGCGGGAACAGCGTGCTGAACACGCTGGCGGAGAACCTGTTCACTCACATGCGCATGATCCGGATGAAGACGATCGGCGAGCGGGACCGCGCCGACCGCTCGATCCGCGACCACATGCACATCATCGAGGCGCTGGAGGCGCGCGACACGGTGCGGGCGGAGAACTTGGTGCGCGATCATGCGCTCGGTCTCGCCGACCATGTGGCAAAATACGCCGATTATCTCGACTGAGCGAAATAATTGAGGGAGGATCCCGATGGCTGAGGCAGCGGCGAAAGCACAGCATGCGGCGACAAGCGAAGCGCAGCAGGAGCTGACCGACGGCTTTCAACTCGTTATCGAGGCGCTCAAGCTCAACGGCATCAACACGATCTATGAGGTGCCCGGCATCCCGATCACCGACTTGGGCCGCATGGCGCAGGCCGCGGGCATCCGCGTCGTCTCATTCCGGCATGAGCAGAGCGCTGGCTATGCGGCCTCGATCGCCGGCTTTCTGACCAAGAAACCGGGCATCTGCCTCACCGTGTCGGCACCGGGATTCCTCAACGGTCTCACCGCGCTCGCCAACGCCACCACCAACTGTTTTCCCATGATCCTGATCTCCGGCTCGTCCGAACGCGAGATCGTCGATCTGCAGCAGGGCGACTACGAGGAGATGGACCAACTCGCGATCGCCAAGCCGCTGTGCAAGGCCGCCTATCGCGTGCTGCATGCCGCAGACATCGGCATCGGGGTGGCGCGGGCGATCCGCGCGGCGGTGTCGGGTCGGCCCGGCGGCGTCTATCTCGACTTTCCGGCGAAGCTGTTCTCGCAGGTGATGAATGCAGATGCCGGGGCCAAGTCGCTGGTCAAGGTGATCGATCCGGCGCCGGCACAAATTCCGGCGCCGTCCGCGGTCAAGCGCGCGCTCGATCTTTTGCGCAGCGCCAAGCGCCCGCTGATCATTCTCGGCAAGGGCGCCGCCTACGCGCAGGCCGACGATGAGATCCGCGCCTTGATCGAGAAGAGCGGCATTCCGTTCCTGCCCATGAGCATGGCCAAGGGAATTTTGCCGGACACGCATCCGCAATGCGCGGGCGCGGCGCGCTCGACGGTGCTGCAGCAATCCGACGTGGTGATGCTGATCGGGGCGCGCCTCAACTGGCTCCTGTCGCACGGCAAGGGCAAAACCTGGGGCGAACCCTATTCAAAAAAATTCATCCAGATCGACATCGAGCCGAAAGAGATGGACTCCAATGTGGAGATCGCGGCGCCGGTGGTCGGCGACATCGGCTCCTGCGTTGCCGCGCTGCTCGACGCCATGGGACAATGGACGCCGCCACCGGCCGAATGGATCAACACCGTCAAATCGAAGAAGGAAGAAAACATCGCAAAGATGGCGCCGCGGCTGATGAAGAACACGGCGCCGATGGATTTCCACAGCGCGCTCGGGGCGCTGCGCACCGTGATCAAGGAACGGCCGGACACGATCCTGGTCAACGAGGGTGCCAACACGCTCGATCTCGCCCGCGGCATCATCGACATCTACAAGCCGCGCAAACGACTCGACGTCGGCACCTGGGGCGTGATGGGGATCGGCATGGGTTTTGCCGTCGCCGCTGCGGTCGAGACCGGCCAGCGCGTGCTTGCCGTGGAAGGCGACAGCGCCTTCGGCTTCTCCGGCATGGAGGTGGAGACGATCTGTCGTTACAAGCTGCCGGTCTGCATCGTCGTTTTCAACAACGACGGCATCTATCGCGGCGTTGACGTCAATCCGGGCGGCGGCGCGGATCCGGCGACCACCGTGTTCGTCAAGGGCGCGCGCTATGACAAGATCATCGAAGCGTTCGGCGGGGTGGGGGCGCATGTCACCACGCCCGACGAATTGAAACGCGCCGTCGATGCGGCGCTCGACTCGGGCAAACCGACGCTGATCAACGCGGTGATCGACCCGGCCGCGGGCAGCGAAAGCGGACGGATCGGCAACCTCAACCCGCAAAGCGTGCTGCGCAAGAAATGAGGGCGCTGCGCAGCCTGGGGTGAAACCACAGAGGAATATGGGATATGGCGACCAAGAAGCGTAAGAAGGCCAAAGCGGCAGCACGTACGGGCGGAAAGAAAAAGCCGGTCAGGCTTGTTGCCGCGAAGAAGAACGGCGCCAACGGACTGCCAAGGCCGTCGACGAAGCCGTGGGGGCAGGTCGGCAAGGCGCTCGAAGGCGTGCGCGTTCTCGACTTCACGCACGTGCAGTCCGGCCCCACCTGCACCCAGCTCCTGGCCTACATGGGGGCCGACGTGATCAAGGTCGAACGGCCGGGCGTCGGCGACATCACGCGCTCGCAATTGCGCGACATTCCGGGCGTCGACAGCCTCTACTTCACGATGTTGAACGGCAACAAGCGCTCGATCACCGTCGATTCCAAGCATCCGAAGGGCAAGGAGATCATCGAGCGGCTGATCAAGCATTGCGACGTGCTGGTGGAAAACTTCGCCCCCGGCACGCTCGACCGCATGGGCTTTTCGTGGGAGCGTGTGCACGAGCTCAATCCACGCATCATCATGGCCTCGGTGAAGGGGTTCGGGCCGGGCCCCTACGAGGACTGCAAGGTGTACGAGAACGTCGCGCAATGCGCCGGCGGCTCGGCGTCCACCACCGGCTTCCGCGACGGGCCGCCGCTGGTGACCGGGGCGCAGATCGGCGATTCCGGCACCGGCCTGCATCTGGCGTTCGGCATCGTCTGCGCGCTCTATCAACGCATGCGCACCGGCCGCGGCCAGCGCGTGCTGGCGGCGATGCAGGATGGCGTGCTCAACCTCTGCCGCGTGAAGCTGCGCGATCAGCAGCGGCTCAAACACGGCCCGCTCACCGAATACAGCCAGTACGGCGAAGGAATCCCCTTCGGGGACACCGTCCCGCGCGCCGGTAACGACTCCGGCGGGGGCCAGCCGGGGTGGATTCTCAAGTGCAAGGGCTGGGAGAGCGATCCGAACGCCTACATCTACTTCATCACACAGGCGCCGGTGTGGGGGGCGATCTGCGACCTGATCGGAAAACCGGAGTGGAAAACCGATCCGGATTACGCCACGCCGAAGGCGCGGCTGCCGCGGTTGCGCAAGATTTTCGACACGATCGAGCAGTGGACCATGACCAAGACCAAGTTCGAGGTCATGGACATCTGCAACAAGCTCGACATTCCGGTCGGGCCGATCCTGTCCATGAAGGAGATCGCGGAGGAGCCGTCGCTGCGGGCCACCGGGACGGTGGTGGAAGTGGATCATCCCACGCGCGGCAAGTATCTGACGGTGGGCAATCCGGTGAAGATGTCGGATTCAATCACCGAGGTGAAACGTTCGCCGTTGCTCGGCGAGCATACAGAGGAGATCCTGACCAAGGTGCTCGGTTACTCGGCCAAGGAGTACGAGGAAATCAAGGCTTCCGGGGCGATCACGGCAGCGGAGAAACCGCAGGCGGAGGCGGCATGAATCTCACTCCCCTGAGGCGGGGGAGGGAGCATGCAGACTGTTGAGGAGAGGATTGGATGCGTATCGTGGTTCACGGCCAGCAGGCGTTCGGCAAGGCCGTGCTGGAGGCATTGCTCAAACGCGGCGAGAATGTGATCGCCGTCTATGTGGCGCCGGAGAAACCGGGCCAGAAGCCCGACCCGCTGAAGGAAGCGGCGATCGCGGCGAAGCTGCCGGTCTATCAGCCGGAGTCCTATCGAAAGCCGGAGGTGTGGGAACAGTTCCGCGCGCTCAAGCCGGACCTGCAGGTGATGGCGTTCGTCACACTGTTCGTGCCGGAGGAGTTTCTCAACATCCCCACCAAGGGTTCGATCCAGTACCACCCGTCGCTGCTGCCGGCCTACCGCGGCCCGAGCGCGATCAACTGGCCCATCATCAAGGGTGAGAAAGAAACGGGCCTTTCCATCTTCTGGCCTGACAACGGACTCGATACCGGTGACATCCTGCTGCAGAAAAAGACCCACATCAGCGACACCGACACGCTCGGCTCGGTCTATTTCGACCGGCTATTTCCCATGGGCGTCGAAGCCATGCTGGAGGCGGTGGACCTGGTGAAAGCCGGCAAGGCGCCGCGCATCAAGCAGGACGAATCGAAGGCGACCTACGAGGGTCGATGCGGGCCGGACAACGCGCATATCGACTGGGGCAAGCCGTGGGCGCAGATCGATCGGCTGATCCGCGGCTGCAACCCGTCGCCGGGCGCCTGGTCGCGACTCGACGGCAAGACGCTGAAGATTTTTGACGCCAAGCCCATCCCGGCCAAGGACCCGAAGGGGATTGGCGGCAAGATGGGCGAGATCGTGGAGGTCGGCAGCGACGGCTTTACGGTCGTATGCGCCGACGGCCGCTTCAAGGTCACGCGCGTGCAGGCCGACGGTCCGAAGATCGCCGCCGGCGAATTTGCCGCGAATGCGAAACTCGCGACTGGAACGAGGCTTTCATGAATCCGACTCCCGCAACCGCAGCCAAAGCCCCCATGCCCGCCTCGCAGCACATCAACCCGAAATCCGACATCGAAATAGCGCAGGCCGCCAAGAAACGCCCCATCGTCGACATCGCGCGCGAGCGGCTCGGCATTGCGCCGGAGAACATCGAACCCTACGGCCATTACAAAGCCAAGGTGTCGATGGATTTCATCAAGACGCTTAAGAACCGGCCGGACGGCAAGCTGATTCTCGTGACCGCGATCACGCCTACGCCGGCCGGCGAAGGCAAGACCACCACCACGGTGGGTCTCACCGACGCGCTCAATCACATCGGCAAGAAAGCCATGTTGTGCCTGCGCGAGCCCTCGCTCGGGCCCTGCTTCGGCGTCAAAGGCGGAGCGGCGGGCGGCGGCTATGCGCAGGTGGTGCCGATGGAGGACATCAACCTGCATTTCACCGGCGATTTTCACGCCATCGGCGCCGCGCACAATCTGTTGGCGGCGCTGCTCGACAATCACATCTACTGGGGCAATGCGCTCGGTATCGACAGCCGGCGCGTGGTGTGGCGGCGCGTCATCGACATGAACGACCGCGCACTGCGCTCCATCGTCTCCTCGCTCGGCGGGGTGGCGAACGGTTTTCCGCGCGAGGACGGGTTCGACATTACTGTGGCGTCGGAGGTGATGGCGATCTTCTGCCTTGCCAGCGATCTCGACGACCTCAAAAAACGGCTCGCCAACATCGTCGTCGGCTATACGCGGGAGCGCAAACCGATCCGCGCCGGAGACCTGAAGGCGCACGGCCCGATGACGGCGCTGCTGAAGGACGCGCTGGCGCCGAACCTGGTGCAAACACTGGAAGGCACGCCGGCCTTCATCCACGGCGGACCGTTCGCCAACATCGCGCACGGCTGCAACTCGGTGCTCGCCACAACCACGGCGCTCAAGCTGTGCGATTACGTGGTGACGGAAGCCGGCTTCGGCGCCGATCTCGGCGGCGAAAAATTCTTCGACATCAAGTGCCGCAAGGCCGGCCTGCGCCCCGACGCGGCGGTGATCGTGGCTACCATCCGCGCGCTGAAGATGCACGGCGGGGTGAAGAAGGAGGACCTGAAGACCGAAAATTTGAAGGCGCTCGAAGCCGGGATGGCGAATTTGCAGCGGCACGTGGAGAACGTGCAGAAATTCGGCATTGTGCCGGTGGTTTCCATCAACCGCTTCTCGGCAGACACCGAGGCGGAAATCGCGCTGGTGAAGGAGAGCTGCAAGAAGCTCGGGGTCGAAGCGGTGATGGCGGACCATTGGGCGGAAGGCGGCAAGGGTGCCGCCGACGTTGCGCGCGCGGTGGTGAAAGTGGTCGAGAGCGGCAAAAGCAAGCTCAAGCTGCTCTATCCCGACGATATGCCCCTTTTGGAGAAAATCCGCACCATCGCCAAGGAAATCTACCGAGCCAGGGACATCTCGGCCGACAAGGCGGTGCGCGATCAACTGGAGTCATACGAGAAGATGGGCTACGGCAAATTCCCGGTGTGCATCGCCAAGACCCAGTACAGCTTCTCGACCAATGCGGAGCTGAAAGGCGCACCGACCGATCACGTCATCAACGTGCGCGAGGTGCGGCTGTCGGCCGGCGCCGAATTCGTGGTGGCGATCTGCGGGGAGATCATGACCATGCCGGGCCTGCCCAAGGTGCCGGCGGCGGATGCCATCGACGTCGGTCCGGACGGCAGGATCGTCGGATTGTTCTAGGCCGCGGCCGTCAGGTTTGCGGCGGCATGAAAGGGTGGCGGAAAGCCTTGAGCGATCGATCGATGGTCCATGCGGCGCAAGGGGTTGCTTCGGCCCTGGAAGCGTTCGATTGTGCGGGCGGAGGAACGCCATGAACCTGCAGCAACCGCCGCGTTCGGGGGGCAACGGATCCGCGTCGCGCGGCCGCCGGCCGCGCCAGACGCCCAAGGGCCGGCAGGTCGATCCGAAGGCCTTAGAAGAGGTGCAGGCGCTGCTCGGCGAGCGGCCGCGCCGGCGCGATCTTCTGATCGAACATTTGCACCTCATTCAGGACAAGTACGGGCACCTCTCGGCCGCGCATCTTGCGGCGCTCGCCCATGAGATGAGGCTCGCGCTTGCCGAGGTGTACGAGGTCGCCACCTTTTATGCGCATTTCGATGTGGTGAAGGAAGGCGAGATCCCGCCGCCCGAGATTACGGTGCGGGTCTGCGATTCGCTCTCCTGCGCCATGGCGGGGTCGGAGAAATTGCTTGCCGAGCTGCCGAAAAAATTTGGCGCCAATGTGCGCATCGTGCGCGCGCCCTGCATGGGCGCCTGCGACCGCGCGCCGGTGGTCGCGGTCGGCCATGTGCAGGTGATGCAGGCCAATCCCGACAACATCGCCGCGGCAGTGAAAGCCAAGCCGCACCCGCAGGCGTACAAGGCCGGCACCGGCTTCGATGCCTATCGCGCCGACGGCGGATACAAGCTGCTGCAGGCGTGCCTGGACGGAAAACGCACGCGCGAGGAGATCATCAAGATCGTCAGCGACGCCGACCTGCGCGGCCTCGGCGGGGCGGGCTTTCCCACCGGCCGCAAATGGTCGATCGTGCGTGCGGCGCCGCCGCCGCGGCTGTTCGCGGTCAATGCCGACGAGGGCGAGCCGGGGACGTTCAAGGACCGCTATTATCTTGAACGCGATCCGCACCGATTCTTGGAAGGCATGCTGATCGCGGCCTGGGTGGTGGAGGCGGTCGAAACCTACATCTATGTCCGCGACGAATACCCGGAAGTGCGTCTGATGCTGGCGGAGGAAATCGCCAAGGTGGAACGGGCGGGCTTTGCGCGCCACACCAAGCTGCATGTGCGGCGCGGCGCCGGCGCCTACATCTGCGGCGAAGAGTCGGCGATGATCGAGTCGATCGAGGGCAAACGCGGGCTGCCGCGGCATCGCCCGCCGTATGTGGCGCAGGTCGGACTGTTCGGCCGGCCCACCCTCGAGCAGAACGTCGAAACGGTCTATTGGGTGCGCGACATCATCGAGAAGGGGCCGGCGTGGTTCACCGCGCACGGCCGGCACGGCCGCAAGGGCCTGCGCAGCTTCTCGGTGTCGGGGCGCGTGAACGATCCGGGCGTCAAGCTCGCGCCGGCCGGCATCACTGCGCGCGAATTGCTCGAGGAATATTGCGGCGGCATGCAGCCGGGCCACACATTCAAGGCGTATCTTCCGGGCGGGGCGTCGGGCGGCATTCTACCGGCCTCCATGGCGGATGAGCCGCTCGACTTCGGCACGCTGGAAAAGCACGGCTGCTTCGTGGGGTCGCACGCGGTTGTCTATCTCTCCGATAAGGACGATATGAAAGCCGTGGCGCTGAACCTGATGAAGTTCTTCGAGGACGAATCCTGCGGCCAGTGCACGCCCTGCCGCGTGGGCAGCGAGAAGGCGGTGAGGCTGATGCAGCAGGGGCCGTGGGATCCCGCGCTGCTGACCGAGATCAGCCAGGTGATGCGCGATGCCTCGATTTGCGGCCTCGGCCAGGCGGCCCCAAATCCGATGTTGTGCGTGCTAAAATATTTTCCTGAGGAGCTGACGAAACCGCTCGGAAAATGGTGAGGCAAGGCAAACTCGCATTAACACCCTCCCCATTGTGGGACCCACAAGGGACAGGGGAGCGGGGCTGCGCGAACGGCAAGGGAGTTGCCCCATGGGCGAAGTGAGTCAGAAACCCGACACCTTCTTCATCGACGACCGCGAGATCGACATCCGGCCGGGCGAGACCATCTTCCGCGCGGCGCGACGGCTCAACATCAAGTTGCCGCATCTGTGCTACCTGCCGCGGCCAGGCTATCGCCCCGACGGCAACTGCCGCGTCTGCATGGTGGAGATCGAGGGCGAGCGCGTGCTCGCGGCAAGCTGCATCCGCATGCCCACGCCGGGCATGAAGGTGAAGACGCAGACCGAGCGCGCCAAGACCGCGCGTCGCATGGTGGCCGAGCTTTTGCTCGCCGATCAGCCGCCGCGCGAGGTCGCGCACGATCCCGATTCCGAACTGTGGAAGATCGCAACGCGGCAGAACATCACGCAAGGCAGGTTCCCCCGCCGCGAGACGCCCGAGCCCGACCGCAGCCACGTGGCCATGGCGGTCAATCTCGACGCCTGCATCCATTGCAATCTGTGCGTCCGCGCCTGCCGCGAGGTGCAGGTCAACGACGTGATCGGCATGGCCGGCCGCGGGCATCACGAAAAAATCGTGTTCGACTTCGACGACCCGATGGGCGCCTCCACCTGCGTCGCCTGCGGCGAGTGCGTTCAGGCCTGCCCCACCGGCGCGTTGATGCCGGCCAGCATGGTGGACGAGCGCAATGTTTATAAGGGCAAGCCCGAGCGCGAGGTGCACAGCGTATGCCCCTATTGCGGCGTCGGCTGCCAGATCACCTATCACATCAAGAACAACCAGATCGCCTATATCAGCGGCCGCAACGGGCCGGCCAACGAGAACCGGCTGTGCGTGAAAGGCCGCTTCGGCTTCGACTATGTGACGCATCCGCACCGGCTGACCGTGCCGCTGATCCGCAAGGACGGCGTGCCGAAACGGGCCGACGATATGGTCGATCCGGCCAATCCCTGGACCCATTTCCGCCGGGCGACCTGGGAGGAGGCGCTCGACCGCGCCGCCCAAGGCTTGAAGAAAATCCGCGACCGCGATGGACCGAAGGCGCTCGCCGGCTTCGGCTCCGCCAAATGCACGAACGAGGAAGCCTACCTGTTCCAGAAACTTGTGCGGGCAGGTTTTGGCACCAACAATGTGGACCACTGCACGCGGCTGTGCCACGCCTCCTCGGTGGCGGCGCTGCTGGAAGGCATCGGCTCGGGCGCGGTGACCGCCACCTTCAACGAGTGCAAGAATTCCGACGTCATCATCGTCATCGGCGCCAATCCGACGGAGAATCATCCGGTCGCGGCCACCTATTTCAAGCAGGCGGCCAAGCGCGGCGCCAAGCTCATCGTCATGGATCCGCGCGGGCAGGCGCTCAAGCGCCACGCCACCTACATGCTGCAGTTCAAGCCAGGCACCGACGTGGCAATGCTCAACGCCATGCTCAACGTGATCGTGACCGAGGAGCTTTACGATCGCCAATACGTGCAGACCTATGTCGAAGGGTTCAAGCCTTTCGTCGAGCACATCAAGGACTTCACACCCGAGGAAATGGCGCCGATCTGCGGCATCCCGGCCGAGACACTACGCGAGGTGGCGCGCACCTACGCGCGCGCCGAGAGCGCGATCATCTTCTGGGGCATGGGCGTCTCGCAACACGTGCACGGCACCGACAATGCGCGCTGCCTGATCGCGCTGGCGCTGATCTGCGGACAGGTGGGCCGGCCGGGCACCGGCCTGCACCCCTTGCGCGGGCAGAACAACGTGCAGGGCGCCTCCGACGCCGGGCTGATTCCGATGTTCTTCCCCGACTACAAGTCGGTGGAGGACCCGCAGATTCGGGCAAACGTGGAAAAGACGTGGGGCGCCAAGCTCGATCCGAAACGCGGGCTCACCGTGGTCGAGATCATGAACGCCGTCCACGCCGGGCAGATCAAGGGCATGTACATTCTGGGCGAGAACCCGGCGATGTCGGATCCCGATCTCAACCACGCGCGCGAGGCGCTGGCGCATCTCGAACATCTCGTGGTGCAGGATTTGTTCCTCACCGAGACCGCATTCCATGCCGACGTGATTCTCCCCGCCTCGGCCTGGCCGGAGAAGGATGGCACGGTCACCAACACCAATCGCCAGGTGCAGATGGGCCGCCAGGCGCTGCCGCTGCCCGGCGAGGCCAAGCCCGACTGGTGGATCACCCAGGAGATCGCGCGTCGCATCGGCCTGAACTGGAACTATCAGCATCCGCGGGAGATTTATGCGGAGATGGCCTCGCTGATGCCCTCGCTCGACAACATCTCGTGGGAACGGGTGGAGCGCGAGAGCGCGGTGACCTATCCCGCGGACGCGCCGGATAAACCGGGGCGGGATGTGGTATTTGACAAGGGTTTTCCAAGGCCGGGCGGCTTCGGGAAACTGGTGGCGGCGAAGCTGTCGCCGCCGGACGAGCAGCCGGACGAGGAGTACCCGTTCATTCTCACCACCGGCCGCGAGCTCGAACATTGGCACACCGGCGCCATGACGCGCCGCGCCACGGTGCTCGATGCGCTCGAACCGGGTGCCGTGGCCTGCGTGTCGCGCGGAACCCTCGCCAAGCTCGGTGTCTCGGCGGGCGACATGGTGCGGGTCTCCACGCGACGCGGCACGATTGATCTCGCCACTCGGCAGGACGATGCGATTCCGGACGGGGTGGTGTTCATTCCGTTCGCGTTCGCCGAGGCGGCCGCCAATCTGCTCACCAATCCGGCGCTCGATCCGTTCGGGAAAATCCCGGAGTTCAAGTTCTGCGCCGCAAAAATCGAAGCGATCGAACCGGCAAGCCGCATGGCGGCGGAATAACCTTCGGCCAAGACGCGACGACCAACCCGACGGCGCTCAAGACGGGTCTTGCATAGACGAGCGGCGGCCTTTTCGCCCGATGCCGCGCATGGCATAGTGGCGGGGCAGACGGGTCGGCGTGTTGTGGACGATACGAGTCGCATTTCAGCCGAGGGTGGCGTCGGTGCTGCGCAAGCCGACATTAAACGCTTGCGGCCCGATTTCTTGCGGGAGCACGGCATCCCGGCGCTTATCGGACTCTTCGCCGTCATCGTCGTGACCGCGATCATGATGGCGTACAGCGAATATTTTGTGCGCGATCATTTGATCTTCTTCTATCTATTGCCGGTCGCGGGCATCGCCATGATCTTCAGCAGCACGCCCGCGGTCGTCACTTCGATCATCGCGGTATTCGGCGCGGCGTTCTTTCTGTTTCCACCGATCTTCAGCTTTCAGGTGGACGAGCGGCTGCAGGTGGTCGAACTGTTCATGTTCGCCGTGCTGGCTTTCATCGCCAGCAAGGCAAGCAGCCGGCTCCTGCGCTAGATTTGGCGCTCACGCTGCGGCAAGTTGAGCATGGCGCGGTCCACACTCGTCGTCATCGGCCAGGGCGCGGCGGGGGTTGCCGCGGCGCTCGCCGCGGCGGAAGCGGCGCGCGATCGCAATCAGGACATCGACATCGCGCTCATCGACAAGGCCTCCGCGCGGGAGGCGGGCGGCAACACGCGCTGGTCGCCGTCCTACATGCGCATGGCGGCGCCAGACCGAGTCGAGCCGAGCTTCGTGCGCGGCATGATGCAGGCGACGCGGGGTGCGGGCGATGAGGGCTATTTTGCGCGGCTTGCGCAAGAGGCACCGGCAACAGTTGCCTGGCTTGGCACGCACGGGGTCAAGTTCCACCAGCCGACCTACTATCTGGCTAAGGGACCGCCGCGCATCCAGCCGGTGGGCGGCGGACCGGCCTTGCTCGCAGCGCTGGTGGAGGCCGCAAAACGGGCCGGGGTTGCGTTCCGTTACGGCTGTGCCGGGCAGTCGCTGCTGCGCGAAGGCGGACGCATCGCCGGCGTTGCCCTTGCGGGTGGCGAGACGATCCGCGCCGATGCGGTGGTTCTGGCGAGCGGCGGATTCGCCGGCAACGGCGCGGAAATGCGTGCGCACTTCGGTACAGGTGCCGAAAGTATGCGCCTCATCTCGCCGGGAACACGCTACGGCACCGGCGACGGCATCCGCATGGCGCGGGCGCTCGGCGCCGATCCTTCCGGCGACTGGAACGGCATGCATGCGGAGCCGGTGGACGCGCGCGCCAAGAATTCCGCGCCGGTGGTGCTGGTGTATCCCTACGGCATCGTGGTGGACCGCGCCGGCCGGCGGTTCTTCGACGAAGGCGCCGGTCTCGTGCACGAGACCTGGGAGCACTTTGCGCGCTACATCCACTTTGCGGCGCCGGGCGGCATCGTCTTTGCCATCCTCGACAGCCGCCTGTTTGCCATCGACGGCTATGAGCGCGCCATCCGCTCCGAGGTGCCGCCGGTGCAGGCGGGAACGATCGAGGAATTGGCAGAGAAACTCGGCCTCGATGGCAAAACGCTCGCCGCGACGGTGGCTGACTACAATCGGGCCTGCCGCGGCGACGAAACGGCATTCGATCCTACGCGCCGCGACGGCCTCGCCGCTGCGCCGACGCTGACGCCGCCGAAGTCGAACTGGGCGCGCGCCATCGTGCAGCCGCCGTTTGTTGCCTTTCCGCTCATGGGCGCGGTGGCCTACACGTTCGGCGGCCTCGCAACAGACACGCGCGCCCGCGTGCTGTGCGCCGGGGCACCGATCCCCGGCCTGTATGCCGCGGGCGAGATAACAGGGCATTTTTTCCACACCGCGCCGAATGCGGTTGCCGTGCTGCGGGCGCTCGTATTCGGCCGCATCGCCGGGCGCGAGGCAGTGGAATTCCTGCAGCGGTAGAGATTGACCGCGCGGCGACAGGCCGTTAGCGTGCGCGCTGATGGGGATGGGGTCCCCCGATAACCGCCCGACGGGCTGATGACTCCTGCCGCGTGATGACGGCGGGAGAACATCCGAGCGCCGGGGCGGTTTTTTATCGCCTTGATTCGAGTTTGATCCGACGGGCGATGCTGTGACGGAAAACAGACCGAGCTATCGACTTCGCGATATTCCGGCCGGCGTCTGGACGCTCGGTTTTGTCTCCATGCTCATGGATATTTCCTCGGAAATGATCCATGCGCTGCTGCCGATTTACCTGGTGACCGTGCTCGGCACGTCCATGCTCACCGTCGGCATCATTGAAGGAATTGCCGAGGCCACGGCGGCGATCACCAAAATCTTCTCGGGGGCGCTCTCCGATTGGCTCAAGCGACGCAAATTGCTCGCCGTCATCGGCTACGGGTTGGCGGCCTTCACCAAACCGATCTTTCCGCTGGCGGCGACGGTCGATTGGCTGGTCGCGGCGCGCTTCATCGACCGCGTCGGCAAGGGCATCCGCGGCGCACCGCGCGATGCGCTGGTGGCCGATATCGCTCCGCCGCACCTGCGCGGCGCAAGTTTCGGGCTGCGCCAGTCGCTCGATACGGTCGGCGCTTTTCTCGGACCGCTGTTGGCGATCGCGTTGATGTGGGCCACCGCCGAGAATTTTACGACGGTGTTCTGGATCGCGGTCATTCCGGCATTTTTGGCGTTCGGATTGATCGCGTTTGCCGTGAAAGAACCCGATCGTCCCGCCCATGTTCGCGAAGTGAGCGCACCGTTGAGCCGGGCCGAACTGACGCGTCTTGGTGCGATGTATTGGTGGATCATCGGTATCGCGACGGTATTCACCCTGGCGCGTTTCAGCGAGGCGTTTCTGGTGCTCAAGGCGCAGGCGGTCGGCGTTCCGATCTATCTCGTGCCGGGTGTGATGGTGGCAATGAACGTGTTCTATGCGATTGCGGCTTATCCGGCGGGCATCCTCTCCGACAAAGTCGGCCGGATGCCGATACTTCTCGCCGGACTTGCATTGCTGATCGCCGCCGACGTCGTCTTGGCGCTTGCTTCCGGGTTTTTGGGTCTTGCGGCGGGCGTCGTGCTCTGGGGATTGCACATGGGGTTCAGCCAAGGACTGCTCGCATCACTGGTCGCCGACGCCGCGCCGGCGGAATTGCGCGGTACGGCGTTCGGCATTTTCAACCTGGTGACCGGTGCGGCGCTGCTGGCCGCGAGCATCATTGCGGGCGCGCTGTGGGACGTGGTCGGTCCGGCGGGAACTTTCTGGACCGGTGCGGCGTTCGCCGCCTTGGCGTTCACCGGCCTGCTCTCCATTCGGCGCAGAATCATGTGAGGCCGACCGTGAAAACGCTGTCCGGCTCGTCGTTCCTCCGGCTCTTCGATATGCTGATCACAATCGGCAACCCGGGACTCAAGCTCGATCGCTGGAAGATCGGCGATGCTCAGGTCGAGCGCGAGCGGCACAGCTTCAGCGGACGAACGCATTGCTTTGCGATCGACGTCTACATGCTCACGCACGAAGGGCGAAAGGGCTGGAAGCTCATGATTGCGAAGGAATACTGGTGGGACGGAGATCACAAGCACGCAATCCGGGCGCAGGCCTGGGTGCGGCTGATCGAGGGCAGCCGGCGTGATGCGATGGCGTGGCTGCGCAGCAAGGAGGTCGATCTGCAGCGCGGGCAGGGCATTGATTGACGGGTTGAAAAAATCAGGCTAGCTACTAACTACAAAAAGGGGATGGAGTCCCCCGATAACCGCCTGCAAAGGCTGATGACTCCTACCGGACAGACGTGACGGTAGGAGTGTCGGTTGGAACGGGCGGATTTTTGTTGCCTCGCGCGGCCTCGCTCGGGTCCTTGCCGGACCGTCTCATCGAGCATGAGGAAATCACATGATTGAAAATATTTGGCTTGCCTCGGCACTGTGGGTCGGGCTTGCGCTGATTTCGGCGCTGATCTCGATCAGGCTTGCGCTGTCGGTGGCGATGATCGAGATCATGGTGGGCGCGGTCGCCGGCAATCTGATCGGGTTGCCGCTCGCGCCGTGGATCGACTATCTCGCGGGGTTCGGCGCCATTCTGCTCACGTTCCTGGCCGGCGCCGAGGTGGACATGAGCGTGGTCCGCCGCAACCTCGGCGCCAGCGTCGGCATCGGCGTGCTCAGCTTCCTGTTGCCGTATCTCGGCTGCATGCTGGCGGCGCATTATCTTTTGGGTTGGTCCTGGCCGCAGGCGCAGATCGCCGGGATTTCGCTCTCCACCACGTCGGTTGCGGTGGTGTATGCGGTGATGGTGGAAACCGGGTTGAACAAGACCGAGCTCGGCAAAATCATCTTGGCCGCCTGTTTCATCACCGACCTCGGCACGGTGCTGGCGCTCGGCGTCGTGTTCGCCAATTACGATCTCTGGCTTCTGGCATTTGCGGTCACGACCATTGCCGTAGTCGCCGCCTTGCCGAAGGCAGCGCCGTGGTTCTTCACCTTCGTCGGCCGCCGGGTCAGCGAGCCGGAAATCAAGTTCCTGCTGCTGGTGCTGTTCGCGCTCGGCGGCTTTGCCACCGCGGTGGGAAGCGAGGCGGTGCTGCCGGCCTATCTGATCGGCATGGCGCTCGCCGTCTATTTTCAACGCGATCACGAGCTGCCGCACCGCATGCGGGTGATCGCCTTTGCGGTGCTGACGCCGTTCTACTTTCTCAAGGCCGGTTCCCTCATCGGGGCCAAGGCGTTGATCAGCGGCGCCGGGCTGATCCTGCTGTTCCTTGCTTTGAAGATGATCACGAAATTCATCGGCATCCTGCCGGTCACCTATTATTATCGTTTCGACAACCGCGAGGGGATGTACACCACGCTCCTGATGTCCACCGGGCTGACATTCGGCTCGATTTCGGCGCTCTACGGATTGACCAACAACATCATCGACCAGGAGCAATATACGATTCTGCTGACCGCGGTGATCGCCAGCGCGGTGGTGCCGACGGTGATCGCACAGAAGTGGTTCCTGCCCAAGATCGAACCGGCCAAGCAGGAGGTGTGAGATGTTCAAGCATATCATCGTTGCCAATGACGGGTCGGAGGGCGGGTTCAAGGCGTTCGAGATGGCCTGCGCGCTGGCAAAGCTGCACAAGGCGAAGCTGCACATGATCTCGGTGGAGGAACTTTCGGATTTCCCCACCACAGTCGACGAGGTCATCGAAGAGAAGGAAATGGAGAATCATCGTTACCACAGCGTGGTGGAGCGCGCCCGCCGCGCGGCGAAGATCAAACGCGTGAAGCTTGAGATCGAGGTGGTCGCGGGCCACCCTGTGGCTTCGATCGTCGAGCGTGTCAAAGCGTTGAAGGGGGATCTTCTGGTGGTCGGATTCATGGGGCATTCGGCGCTGTACGAGCGGATCATCGGCGGCACCGCCGATCGCCTGGTGCGGCTCGCGCCTTGTCCCGTGCTGGTGGTGAAATGATCAAGCCGCGTCGGCCGGGCCAAGGTGGCCGGTCTCGTTGATGCGCCGCACCAGGATGCGGTCGCGCGCAATATCGATTTCGTTGATGCAGCACGGCTCCTGCGCAAGCCGCCAATAGCAGGACAGCGGCATGTCCAGGAGCTGGAGCAGGAGCACCCGATTGACGCTATCATGCGCGACCGCGACGACGGTTTCGTCGGCATGCCGCGCGAGAACAAAACGCAGGAAATCGGCGGCGCGGGCGGCGACGTCCTGCAAGGATTCCCCCTCGGGAAACCGGACGAGCTGAGGCGTGGCAAACCAGGCGGCGAAAAGCGCCGGCTCCGCGCGTTGAAGGTCCGCGTAGCTCACGAACTCCCAGGCGCCATAATGGATGTCGTTGAGGGCCGCGAA
Source organism: Xanthobacteraceae bacterium (assembly GCA_035574295.1). Taxonomy (GTDB): domain Bacteria; phylum Pseudomonadota; class Alphaproteobacteria; order Rhizobiales; family Xanthobacteraceae; genus PNAI01. Next base: position 28,989 of record DATLYX010000017.1, on the reverse strand, counting down.
CGCGGTGGCCGGCACGCCGCAGGCCTGAGCAATCGCTGCGCCGGTGGCGACGCAGCGCGCCAAGGGGCTGGTGTAAACGTGACGCGGCCGCCAGCTCCGGGCAATGCGCCGCGCCACGGCTTCCGCTTCGACGTTTCCCTGCGCCGTCAACGGGAGGTCGCGGCGGCCGCGCAACCGCTCCGGCTTGATCCCCTCCACATGGCCATGACGAACGAGGATCAGCTTGGTCACGGCCTATCGCAAGGGTGAGAGACCGAGCTTCGCCATCAACGCAAGGTCGCGGTCAGGCTCGGGATTGGGCGTGGTCAAAAGCCTCGGTCCGTAGAAGATCGAATTGGCGCCGGCAAGGAAACACAACGCCTGGGTCTCCTCGCTCATGTCCTCGCGGCCGGCGGAGAGCCGCACCACGGATTTCGGCATGGCGATGCGCGCAACCGCAATGGTGCGGACGAATTCGAGCGGATCGAGCGGCGGTCGGTCGGCGAGCGGCGTGCCCTTAACGCGCACCAGCATGTTGATCGGCACCGATTCGGGATGCTGCGGCAGGTTGGCGAGCATCAGCAACATGCCGACGCGATCCTCCCGCGTCTCGCCCATGCCGACGATGCCGCCGCAGCAGACGTGGATGCCCGCAGCGCGCACGGCCTCGAGCGTGGCCAGCCGATCCTGATAGACGCGCGTGGTGATAATCTTTCCATAATACTCCGGAGAGGTGTCGATGTTGTGATTGTAGTAGTCGAGGCCGGCGGATTTGAGCCGCTGCGCCTGCGCTTGCGTGAGCATGCCGAGGGTGGCGCAGGTTTCGAGGCCGAGCGCTTTCACGCCCGCCACCATGTTGCAGACCTTCTCGATATCGCGGTCCTTGGGTTCGCGCCAGGCGGCACCCATGCAGAAGCGGCTTGCACCGGCGGCTTTTGCGGCGCCCGCTGCGGCCAGCACGGCGTCGAGGTCCATGATCTTGGTCGCTTCCACGCCGGTCGCGTATTTGGCGCTCTGCGGGCAATAGGCGCAGTCCTCGGGGCAGCCGCCGGTCTTGATCGACAGCAGCGTGGAAATCTGCACTTCCGCCGGATCAAAGTGCAGACGGTGCACGCGCTGCGCTTCATAAATCAAATCGGGGAACGACAGCTCGAACAGCGCGTGCAATTCCTCATGCGTCCAGTCATGACGGACAGCGCCGACCGCCTTGCCGGCCAGGGCACGGTCGGCGAAGCCCCGGGTCACGGAATCGACTGCGTTCATGTCGGCGCCTTTGCGTGTTGCTTCGCTGCAGCGTGGATCCAAACGGGCTTATAGCACAATCCTGTCCTCCCGAGCCCCCGCGCATTGCCCCCTCCCGCCGGCCTGCGGGCGGCGACCTCCCCCGCAAGCGGGGAAGGTAAAACGTCAGGTCAGGCATGAGTCCGTGAAGGTTCCGCTGCAGCGGCACTGCTCCGCCCTGGGCCGCGTCCGGGACAGGCGAGACTCACCGTGCCACGCTTTAATCAGCGCGGGTTGCCTGCCATTTCGTCTCGCCGGTTGCGGTTTTGACGACACCCTCCATGGTGTTGCCGCTCACCCGTCCCGTGTAGCGCGCGGTGCCGGCGGAGAACTCGATCTGGTCGCCGGTCATCTTGCCGTTGCTGATCGGCGTTGCGACGTTTCCGACTTTAACCGAGCCGTTGAGCATCTGATACTTCTGTTGCAGGGCGATCTCGCCGTTCGGCATCTTCCACGTGCCTTGCACCTTGGCTGGGACGATCCAGAACAGCGCCGTGCAATGATACTGGCAGTCGGGCAAGGTGCCGCGCTCATCAGGTGTCCAATCGCCCATGTCGAAGGTGTTGGATACGACGCGCACGCCGGGCTTCATGTCGAGAATCTTGGGGCGCAGCCGCACGTTCAGATTGGGAAGCAGGAACAGCGTGAGCACGGTGGCCTGGGAGAAATCACTTTCAAAAATGTCGCCCTGAATAAAGGTGACCTTGTCGGCAACGCCTTCCTTGGCGGCATTGCGCTTCGACAGTTCCACCATATCGGCGTTGTATTCAATGCCGAGCGCTCGCGCGCCGCGCTTTGCCGCGGTGATGACCGTGCGTCCGTCACCGGAGCCGAGGTCGATGACGTAATCGTTCGGCGTCACCTTGGCGAGATCGAGCATCTTGTCCACGAGCTCCTGCCGGGTCGGCACCCAGATGACATCTTTTCCCTCCTGTCCAACTCTGGGCTTGTACTCTTCCGCCTGCTGCGCCTGAGCAAAACTCAGTGCCGCAATCAGCGCGAGCGCCGGCATCAAAAACCGACGCGCCATCGGCTGCGGTAATTTCATACTTCTCTCCAACTGTTCGGGACGGTGTCTATGTGGAAGGGCTTCTTGTGGTGCTAACATATCGGTCTGTTCGGGCGTTGTCACAGCATTGTTAGCCTCATGTTTGGGCGGTCAATGCGCGAATACCACGGGCCCGCGGGCGCAACTGTCGATGCACTCGAGCGAACGATCGCGACCGAATCGTTGCGTCGCGTGTGAGCTGCGACGGGAGGCGGCATCCGCGGCCGGAGCGACGGCAAATATACAATCCGCCTGGAAACCCAGCATCTTAACTTTGCGTTAACTATTGCGAGCGCGGAATAATCTTCAGCAGATCAGTCATTTTGGGTCGGGAGGCGGCGCGGCAGGATATTTGCTTTGCAGAGAGGGTCGGGACCGAGTGGCCGGCAACAAGGGAAAGGGGATCGCCATGTCAGACGCACTCGCCAACTCTGACAAGCCACCAGTTGCCTTGCTCGTTTCGACGGTCTGGGCGCGTTGTTCCCGGATCCCGGGCCGCCTGCGAGTCAAGCGCAGCACGATCGTGGGATCGCTGGTCGTTGTCTTTGTGCTCGCACTGCTCGTGCTCGTCGGAGATGTCGTGGCGCAAGAGCGGTATCACTCCAACCCATGGCTCTTGTCATGGATCCCGGGGATCTGTTGCGTGACAAACGACTGCTGCTGGGAAATCAGCGAGCGTGAGCTGCAGCCGCTTCCGGATGACCGATGGCTGGTGCTGGCGACCGGACAGGTTCGCAAACGCACCGACTGGTCGCCGGACGGAAGATTCTATCGCTGCGCCTGCGATCGGGATCCGGAGACGAGACAATGGATCAGGCATCAGGGCGCGAACACACGCTGCCTGTTCGTGCCGATGCGCATGACGAGCCGGTAATCGTCGCATCGTAACCGGCACATTGTTGTGCGGGCCATCGGCACGGGCATCGGCACATGGCGGATGCGCGATGGGCAAGGTCGGCGCCGGCCCGGAGATTTGTCTTTGTGCAAACGTCGGGGGGCTAGCTAAAAATCCCCAAGATGCAGAGCACGAACTGCAGAGGAGGAAACAATGAGTCTTGAGCGGGCGATTCTCTTAATCGTCGGCATCGTCGTTCTCGGTACCGTTTTGCTTGCGGTCTATCACAGCCTTTACTGGCTCTGGATCACCGGACTGCTGGGAGCGCATCTCATACAGGCGAGCTTCACCGGCATCTGCCCGGTGGTGGCGTTCCTCAAGAAGATGGGTTTCGAGCAGAAGGCGGGCTTCGCCTGAGATCTACGGGCGCGGTTTCGCGATCCTGCGGCTTGCGATCAGTGCACGATTGCGGTGCTGCGCGGCATGATGGCGCCGCGGTGGCGGATTTTCTCCGCGGCGAGCTTATGCGCGGCTGCGGCGGCGAGCGGAGGGCTCTGGTCGGCGAGGCGCGCGGCGAGATAGCCGGCGTTGAAACTGTCGCCGACCGCCGTGGTGTCCACCGGCTCGACCACCTGCGGCACCGGCACGAATTCCCGCGCACCGCGCGCGGCGACAAGCGCGCTGTTGGGACCGTTCTTCACCACAATCTCGGCGATGCCGAACGCCTGCAGCCGATCCACGGTCGCCTCGGGGCTGGGATCGCCCCACAGCACCGCTTCGTCGTCGTAGGCGGGCAGCGCGATGTCCACGCGCTTGAGCGCCTCCATGAACACGGCGCGGGTGCGCGGCAAATCGCCCTTCCAGCCGTGCGGGCGGAAATTGCCGTCGAAGGCGACTTTGGCGCCGTGCTGGCGCGCGAGCTCGATCGTGGCCAGAAAGCGGCCGAGCCCGATGTTGGAATAAAGTGACAGCGTGACGCCGGAAAAATAGATCAGTCGCGCCGAGAGCAGATTGTCGGCAATGCGGCCCCACCCCTCAAGCTCAAACAGCTCGCGTGCGGGCGCTGCCTCGCGCCATTCATGCACTCTGCGCTGGCCGGCCTCGTGATCCACCAACACAAGTCCCGGACGGCGGCCTGGCACGCGCAGCACAAGGTCGGTCGCCACGCTTTCGGCGGCGGCAAACGCCACGATTGCATCCGAATAGGGATCGTCGCCGAGCGCGGTGGCGAAGGCCACGGGCAGGCCGGCGCGGGCCAGATAGATCGCGGTATTGAAGGTATCGCCGCCGCTGGCGAGCGTAAACCGCCCGTCGCTGCCGCGTGCCAGCTCCACCACTGCTTCGCCGACCGCAATCACGCGCGTCTTCTGATCGTTCATGTTAACGTTTCCTAGCGGGGCGGCTGGGCGCGGACGATACGCGCGACTTCGTGAATTGCCCAGAGCGATCCTGCGGATGTATTGTTGAATTATGGCATTTCGGACACTGCCGCGTCATGTGGTCTCCGCGCTGACGGCGATGCTGTTCGCCTTCAGCGGCATTGTCCAAGGATTCGCGGCGACCGGCGTCGCGCTGAACGTTGCGTTGAAAATGTCGCAGCCGGCTGCGGCGCAAATGCAGGCGGCGGACGATGCCATGGATTGCTGCGGCGACAAACAGGTGACGCCCGCCGCGTGCGTTGCAGCCTGCGCGGTTGCCGCCGCGATCTTCTGCGAGCCGGCGGTCTTGCCCTCAATCACTCTGCCCCAAAGCGTTTCCATGGGGATCGAGATTGCGCCTTCGGGGCGCTGTGTTCCCCCCGAGCCGGATCCTCCCAGAACCATCCGCTTGAGCTGAGGGCGCCCGGCTGCGGGCGGCCGCTGCACGCGCGACGTTTACGCGTCGCGTGCGCTGCCTAGCACGCGCGAGGCGATGCGTCCCTCCTATCGCGGTGCGACTTACGGCGCGAGATGGACCATGGGTATTTTGAAGCCGAACCGTCGAGTGTTTCTGGCTGGTGTAGGCGCGATGGCGGCCGACGCCGCCTTGCCCCGCTCGGCGGCGAGTGCAGCTTCGGTCAAGCAGTTTGCGCTGACAGCAAGGCCCGCGCGCGTGCGCATGATCGGCGAGTCCAATCCGCCGACGGATGTCTGGTGCTATGACGGAAGGGTACCGGGGCCGGAGCTTCGGGTGCGACAGGGTGAGCCGGTGCGGATCGTGGTCACAAACAGGCTCGCTCAGGACACCACGGTCCACTGGCACGGCATCAGACTGCCCATCGAGATGGACGGGGTTCCCGGCATCAGTCAGCCGCCGATCAAGCCGGGCGACAGCTTCGTGTATGAGTTCACGCCGCCGGACGCCGGCACGTTCTGGTATCACCCGCACGCCAACAGCCTGGAACAGCTCGGGCGCGGCATGGCGGGCGCGTTCATCGTCGAAGAACCGCAACCGATCGCAGTCGATCGGGACATCGTCTGGGTGCTTGCCGACTGGCGGCTCACATCCGGCGCCCAAATCGCGGAAGGATTCGGCAATCGCATGGAAGCGGGAATGGCCGGACGCATCGGCAACACCGTCACCGTGAACGGCGTGGTTTCGGATGCAGAGCCGGTGCGGGCCGGAGAACGTGTCCGACTGCGGCTCGTCAATGCGGCGGTCGCTCGCATCATGGCGCTGCGCTTCGAGGGGCACCGTCCGGTCATCGTGGCCATCGACGGTCAGCCCTGCGATCCGCACGAGCCCGACGGCGGGCGGCTGCTGCTCGGTCCGGCAATGCGGATCGATGCCATCCTCGACATGCAGGGCGAGCCCGGCCGACGCTATCGCGTGGTCGACGATTTTTACCAAGGACTTGAATATTGGCTCACGCAACTCGCTTATGGCAATGAACCGCCGATCAGAGCCGACGCAGTGCGCCCGCCGCTCACCTTGCCGCGCAATCCGTTGCCGGAGCCCGACCTTGCCGCTGCCGAACGGCATGACGTCATCCTGCAAGGCGGTATGATGGGCGGCATGCGGACGCAACAGGGCATGTGGGCAATCAACGGCGCCTCCATGCACGGCGACGGCCCCTCCGACATGCCGCCGCTGCTCACGCTCCGGCGCGGGCGAAGTTACGTCTTGAGGATCCGCAATGAAACAGCATGGTGGCATCCGATGCATCTGCACGGCCACAGCTTTCGTGTGCTGAGCCGCGACGGAGCGCCGGTGCCGCATCGGCAATGGGCGGATACGGTGCTGGTTGCTCCCCGGGAGAGCGTCGAGGTGGCATTCGTTGCGGAGAGCGTCGGGGATTGGATGCTGCACTGCCATGTGACCGATCACCAGGCGTCCGGAATGATGACGATCCTGCGGATCGCCTGAGGGCGGTCGGGAAAGGAGGTTGATGATGAAGCGACGCGATTTCTGCATCGGTGCGGCCTTGAGCCTCGGCGCCGCGTTGGGTGCTGTGCGCCCCGCAATTGCCGAAAAGCGCATCCGGGCCACGCTGTTCAAGAGCCCGCAATGCGACTGCTGCGATGGATATGCCGCCTATCTGCGCAGAAACGGCTTCGAAGTGGAGGTCAAGACGACCCACGATCTTGCGAATATCAGCCGCAAGGCGGGCGTGCCCGAGGCCATGCAGGGCTGTCACACGAGCTTTATCGAAGGCTATGTGGTCGACGGCCACGTACCCATAAGCGCAATCCGCAAAATGCTGGCCGAACGGCCGGCGATTGCAGGCATCACGCTGCCGGGGATGCCGGACGGCTCGCCCGGCATGAGCGGCCGCAAAAAGGAGCCGTTCAGAATCTATGCCGTGCACAAGAACGGCGCAGCGCCGACGCTCTACGCCGTCGAGTGAGCGGAGTGCAGCAATCGCCGGACTGGGATCAAGGATGAGCGACACGACCCGGAAGCTCGAACTCGGTATCGAAGGCATGCACTGCGCCAACTGCTCGGTGCTGATCGAGCGGAAGTTTGCGCAAGTGGCCGGAGTGCAAAAGGTGCGGGTGGACCACGCGAGCGGCAAAGCCGAGGTGCTCCTTTCCGGCCCGTTGGATATCGATCGACTGCAACAGGCGATCAAGGATGACGGCTACAGGGTTCTGCCCTGGCAGGATTTTGCGCGCGGTCGGGCGAACAAGAACACCGGCCGCGACTATGCGGAAATCGGCGCTGCGTTTCTCGTCGTCATCGGCGCGATAATTCTCGTCAGGCAATTCGGTTTGCTGCCAAACGTGGCGATCTCCGACAACATCGGCTTCGGCATCGCCTTCCTGTTCGGCCTGGTGGCTTCGGTCTCAACCTGCATGGCGGTGACCGGCGGGCTTTTGGTGGCGGTGGCGGCGAAATACAACGAGGCCTATGCGGAACTCACCGCTGTTCAGCGGCTCAAGCCGCACATCTATTTCAACGTCGGGCGGATTCTGTCCTACGCGGTGCTCGGGGCGGCGATCGGCGCGCTGGGCTCGGCGCTGATGCTGTCGCCGCAGACGACGAGCGCGCTCACGATCGCGGCAAGCCTGCTGATGATCGTGTTGGGTCTGCAAATGCTGCGGCTTTTGCCTTCGTTCGGTAAATTTTTTCCCGCGCTCACGAAAAATCTGGGCCACCGCGTGCACGAATTCGGCGCGCGCATTGCACGCGGCGGAGCCTTTTTGCTCGGGGCGCTGACGTTCTTTCTGCCCTGCGGCTTCACCCAGGCGCTGCAGCTCTATGCGCTGAGCAAGGGCAGCGCGATGGTCGGCGCGCTCACCATGCTCGCCTTCGCGCTCGGCACGCTGCCGGCGCTGCTGTCGCTGTCCGCACTGTCAAGTTTTGCGGCCGGCACCCTGCAACGGCATTTTCTGAAGTTTGCCGGGGCCACGGTGATCGTGCTCGGCATCTTCAATATTCAATACGGATTCGTGCTGATGCAGACCGGGGCGGGCGCCTCGGCGCCGGCCGCACCTGAGGCACGGCGGACTGCGCCCGCACCGGCCGTGGTCGCCAAGCAGATCGTGAACATGCGGGTCGAGGGGCTCGACTATGTCCCGAATCGCTTCGTGGTCAAGCAAGGCATCCTGGTGGAATGGCGCATCGATGCCAGCAGGGCCGCAGGGTGCGGCAGGATCCTGATCGCGCCGGGCCTCGGCATTCGCACGTTTCTCTCCGCTTCCGGGACCACGGTTCTCACCTTCACGCCCGACCAGGTCGGTGAGTTCGCCTTCAACTGCGGCATGGGCATGATGACGCCGGGTTCGAAATTCACGGTGGTGCCCAATGCCTAAGCAAGCCGGGACGACATATTGCCGGCCGCTCCGGCATTCATCATTTTGGTGCAATAGACACGAATCGCCATGAGCGCACTTGAATCCTCGATCGGTTCCGCGCGACCGGCTGCTCGGGCCAAGCACGTGCTGCTCGACATCAGCGGCATGACCTGTGCGGCCTGCGCCGGACGGGTGGAGCGGGCGCTCGCCGGCGTGCCGGGGGTTGCGCGGGCGGAGGTCAATCTGGCGCTTGAGCGCGCCGATGTGACGTTTGCATCGGAGGCGGGGGCTGATCCGGGCGCGCTGGTGGAGGCGGTGACGCGCATCGGCTACGGCGCGCAGCCGCGCAGCGGCACGGCGGCCGAGCGGCGGCAGGCGGAAGAGCAGCGCGAAATCGAGGCGCTCGCCGCGGAGCGGCAGGACCTCGTCCTGTTCGTGCTCGCGGCGGCACTGACGCTGCCGATCGTGTTGCCCATGCTCGCCGCCCCGTTCGGCGTCGGCCTGCATCTGTCGCCGTGGTTGGCGCTGGCGCTGGCAACGCCGGTGCAGTTCGTGGTCGGGGCGCGCTTCTATCGCGGCGCCTGGAAGGCGCTCAAGGCCGGCGCCGGCAACATGGATGTGCTGGTGGCGCTCGGCACCTCGGCGGCGTACCTGTTCAGCGTGTTCATGGTGCTGCGCAAGGGCAGCGAAGCCGGACCGCACTTGTATTTCGACGGCTCGGCCGCCGTTATCACCCTCGTGGTCATGGGTAAATGGCTCGAGGCGCGCGCCAAGCGCGGCACCACCGCCGCGATCCGGGCGCTGTTCCGGCTGCGGCCGGATGTGGCGCATGTGCTGCGCGGGGAGCGCGAAATTGCGGTGCCGGTGGAGCAGGTGCGCGTCGGCGAGCGCGTGGTGGTGCGCCCCGGGGAGCGGTTTCCGGTGGACGGCACCGTGGTCGAGGGCGAGAGCGAGGCGGACGAGGCGATGATCACCGGCGAGAGCACGCCGGTGATAAAACGCCCGGGCAGCCCGGTCACCGCGGGGGCGCTGAACGGCACCGGTCGGCTGACGATCGCGGCGACCGCGGTGGGGGAGGATTCCACGCTCGCGCGCATCATCCGCATGGTCGAAAACGCGCAGTCCGGCAAGGCGCCGGTGCAGCGCCTGGTCGACCGGGTGTCGGCTGTGTTCGTGCCGGCGGTGATCGCGGTGGCGGTTGGCGCGTTCGTCGCCTGGGTAGCCAATTACGGCTTCGAAGATGCTCTGATCGCGGCGGTATCGGTGCTGGTCATTGCCTGCCCTTGCGCTCTGGGTTTGGCCACACCGGCGGCGCTGGTGGCCGGCACCGGCGCGGCGGCGCGCAGCGGGATCCTGATCAAGGACATCGAAACGCTCGAACGCGCGGCCGGGCTCGATACCGTGGTGTTCGACAAGACCGGCACGTTGACCGAAGGTCGGCCTGCCATCGCCACGGTGAGCGTCGTGCCGGGCGTCGATGCATCGAAGTTATTGCGGCTCGCGGCGGCCACGCAGGCGGGCAGCGAGCATCCGTTGGCGCGCGCGTTTCTCGATGCGGTTCCGAATGCGGCCGGATTGCCGCTGGTCTCGAATTTCCGGGCCGATCCCGGACGCGGCGTCGTCGGCACGGTCGAGAAGCATCAGATTGCGGTCGGCAATCGCGAATTGATGGACGTGATGGGGATCAAGTTGGCGGCAATGGAGACCGAGCTCGCCCGCATCGAGCGCGCGGCACTGACCGGTGTCATTGTCGCCGTGGACGGCCGCGCGTTCGGCGTGGTCGGCATCGCCGATCCCATCCGGCCGAATGCCGCAGAGGCGGTGAAGCTCTTGAAAGCGCGCGGCATTCAGGTGCACTTGCTCACCGGCGACAGCGAGCGCGTGGCGCATCGCGTGGCGAGCGACCTCGGCATTGCGCACTTCCGCGCCGGCGTGAAACCGGGGGAGAAGGCGCAAGTTGTGACCGCACTCGCGGCGGAAGGCCGGCGCGTTGCGATGGTCGGCGACGGCATCAACGACGCGCCTGCGCTGGCGGCAGCGCCGGTCGGCATTGCGCTCGGCAGCGGCACCGATGTGGCCATGGAAGCCGCGGGTGTCACGTTGATGCGGGCCGATCCGCGGCTCGTGTCGGCGGCGCTCGCGATTGCGCGCTACACGGTGCGAAAGATCCGGCAGAATTTGTTCTGGGCCTTCATTTTCAACGTGGTGGCGATCCCACTCGCGGCCATGGGGTTCCTGACGCCGGCGATTGCGGGCGCGGCGATGGCGATGTCGTCGGTGGCCGTGGTGTCAAACTCACTCTGGCTGCGGCGCTGGCGGGCAAAATTCGATCGCTGAGTCAATATCTTGAGATTTGAGCGCAAGGCTATTGTAATATTATAACATTTACTTCTATATACGACGCGAAATTGGATTTTCGCTCCGGGACATGACCGATCATCACCATCCGGGTCACGCGCATCCGCCGGCGACCGTACATCCCTCGATCCTGCGGCTTTCGGCGGCAGGGCGGCTCGGCGCTGCCGCGGTGCTGATCGTCGCGGTCTGGGTTCTTGTGCATTGGGCGATCGGCTGAGGCTGCCATGACGGCGCAACTCAAATTTTGCGATCTGACGCTCGGCTACGATCGGCATCCGGCGGTGCATCATCTCAACGGTGCGGTAGAGGCCGGTGCGCTTCTGGCGGTCGTGGGGCCGAACGGCGCCGGCAAGTCCACGCTGTTCAAGGGCGTGGTCGGCACACTCAAACCGCTCTCTGGCTGCATCGAGCGCAACGGCATCCATCAGCAGGACATCGCGTATCTGCCGCAGGTGGCCGAAATCGATCGTTCGTTCCCCATCAACGTTTTCGACATGGTGGCTATGGGGTTATGGCGGCAGGCCGGGCTATTCGGCGGCATCGGCAGCAAGGAGCGCGATCAGGTCGAAGCGGCGATCGCGACCGTCGGACTCACCGGCTTCGAGGACCGTCCCATCGGCACGCTTTCGGGGGGCCAGATGCAGCGCATGCTGTTCGCCCGGCTCCTGTTGCAGAACGCGCGGCTGATCGTGCTCGACGAGCCGTTCAGCGCGATCGACGCGAGGACCGCGGCGGATCTGCTGGCGCTCGTGCGCAAGTGGCACAACGAGCAGCGCACTGTGCTGGCGGCGATGCATGACTTCGATCTCGTGCGGGCAAATTTCCCCGAGACATTGCTCTTGGCACGCGAGCCGGTGGCCTGGGGTCCCACGCGGGAAGTGCTGACGCCGGAAAACCTGCTCAAGGCACGCCGTATGTGCGAGGCGTTCGATCAGGATGCTGAGGCCTGCGTGGTGACGGAAGCGGCGTAATTCTCTCCCTGCAAGCGGAGAGGGTGAAGGAATTTGCGGATGCTTTACGACGTCTTCATCTCACCGTTTGCCGAATTCGAATTCATGCGGCGGGCGCTCGCCGGCGCGTTTGCGCTGGCGCTCGGCGCTGGCCCGATCGGCGTGTTTTTGATGTTGCGGCGCATGAGCCTTGTCGGCGACGCCATGGCGCATGCAATCCTGCCGGGCGCCGCGATCGGGTTCCTGATCTCCGGACTCAACCTGTTCGCGATGGCAGCGGGCGGCCTGATCGCCGGATTCGTCATCGCGCTCGCCGCCGGCCTGATCGCGCGAGCTACCGAAGTGAAGGAAGACGCCTCGCTTGCCGCATTCTTTTTGATTTCGCTTGCGGTCGGCGTCACCATCGTATCGATGCGGGGCAGCAACATCGATCTGCTTCGCTTTCTGTTCGGCTCGGTGCTGGCGCTCGACGACCCGACGCTGCTTCTCATCGCCGTCAATGCCACGATCTCGCTGTTCGGGCTGGCGCTGATCTATCGACCGCTGGTGCTGGAATGCGTCGATCCGGTGTTCTTGCGCTCGGTGAGCGGCGCCGGAGGGCCGGCGCACATCGCGTTCCTGGCGCTGGTCGTCATCAACCTGGTGAGCGGCTTCCATGCGCTGGGCACTCTGCTTGCGGTCGGCATCATGATGCTGCCGGCGATCGCGGCGCGGTTCTGGGCGCGCGACATCACGACGATGATCACGATCGCGGTCGCGGCGGGCACGGTTTCGGGCTACGCCGGACTACTTTTGTCGTATCACGCGAGCTTTCCGTCGGGACCGGCGATCATTCTCGTGGCCGGTACGATCTATGGATTTTCAGTGCTGTTCGGCCGGGTTGACGGACTGGTGCGGCAGATGTTTCCCGGCCGTCATCTCGAAGCGTGAGGGATGGCACGATGCGGCTGCAAAAATCTCTGGCTGCGATAGCTGCGATCGGGGCGCTTCTGGCAGGCCATGCCGCGCCGGCGCAGGAACCGCTCAAGGTGGTCGCCACCTTCTCGATTCTCGCCGACTTCGTGAAGAACGTGGGAGGCGACCGCGTCGTCGTGCATTCGCTGGTCGGTCCGAACGGCGACGCGCATGTGTACCAACCCACGCCCGCGGACGCCAAGATCGTGGCCGGTGCCAAGGTGGTGGTGGTCAACGGCCTCGGATATGAGGGCTGGATCGAGCGGCTGATCCGCGCCTCGGCCACCAAACTGAAGCCGGTGGTGGCAAGCGAGGGCGTGAAGCTCTTGCGCAGCGCAGGGCATGGTCACGGCCACGGACACGGCCAATTCGACCCGCATGCCTGGCAGTCGATTGCCAACGCGAAAGTCTACGTCGCCAATATCCGCAAGGCGCTGATTGCGGCCGACCCGGCGGGGAAAGCCGCTTACGAGGCCAATGCCGCGGCTTACCTCGCCAAGCTCGACGAATTGGAAAGAGAGGTCAGGGAGGCCGTAGCGCGTATTCCGCCCGAGCGGCGGCGCATCGTCACGAACCACAGCGCGTTTGCATATTTCGCCGACGCCTATGGGCTGGAGATGCTGGCGACGCAGGGGGTGTCCACGGAAACGCAACCCTCGGCCAAGGAGGTCGCCGCCCTGATCCGGCAGATCAAGGCGCGCAAGATCGGCGGCGTGTTCATGGAGAACATCACCGACCCGCGGCTGATCGAACGCATCGCCAAGGAGACCGGGGCGCGGATCGGCGGGGTGCTGTACTCCGATGCGCTGACCGGCCCCGACGGCCCGGCGCCCACTTACCTCGACCTGATCCGCCACAATATAAGATCGCTGAGCGCCGCGCTGGTGGGTTGACGAACCCCGCCTGTTGCGTCTCATGGTGTGGCCGCGCAGGCGGCTGCCCCGGAGGGCGCGCGACCGCGGCGGCTCTTCATCCTGCGAGGTCTACACCGCGCTTCGAAGGCCCAGCGGAAGGGGGCCGGACTTGGAGTTCATGGATGTCGGACACTGCTGCTTCTGAAAAGATCCCCGTCACGGTGCTGACCGGCTATCTCGGCGCCGGCAAGACAACGCTGCTCAACCGCATCCTCTCGGAGCCGCACGGCAAGAAGTACGCCGTCATTGTCAACGAGTTCGGCGAGATCGGCATCGACAACGAGCTGATCGTGAACGCCGACGAGGAAGTGTTCGAAATGAACAACGGCTGCATCTGCTGCACGGTGCGCGGCGACCTGATCCGCATCATCGAGGGGTTGATGCGGCGCAAAGGCAAGTTCGACGCCATCATCGTCGAAACCACGGGGCTGGCCGATCCCGCGCCGGTGGCGCAGACCTTCTTCGTGGACGAGAACGTGGGCCGGCGCACCAAGCTCGATGCGGTGGTTACGGTCGCCGATGCCAAGTGGCTCAAGGAGCGGCTGAAGGACGCGCCGGAGGCCAAGAATCAGATCGCCTTCGCCGACGTCATTCTGATCAACAAGGTGGATCTGGTGACGGACGCAGAATTGCGGGAACTGGAAGCGCGGGTGCGCGGGCTCAATCCTTACGCCAAGGTGCACCGGACCGAACGCGCCAAAATCCCGCTCAACGAGGTGCTCGGGCGCAATGCGTTCGATCTCGACCGCATCCTCGACCTTGAGCCGGAATTTCTGCACGTCCACGGCGACGGCCACGACCACGAGGACCATGCGCACGGCCACGGTCATTCGCACGGAGGCATGAAGCACTATCACGACGAGGAGATGCAGTCGCTGTCGTTGTCCACCGACATTCCGCTCGATCCCGACAAGTTCTTTCCCTGGATTCAGGATCTCGTGGCGAAGGAGGGGCCAAATATTCTCCGCTGCAAGGGGATCCTGTCGTTCAAGGATGACCCGGAGCGGTTCGTGTTCCAGGGCGTGCATATGATCCTCGACGGCGACCATCAACGGCCGTGGAGGGACGGCGAGAAGCGCGAAAGCCGCATCGTGTTCATCGGCCGCAACCTGCCGGAGGACAAAATCCGGCAGGGGTTTGCGGCATGCGGCGCTTGAGCGGCGAGTTCGGGCGGTCCCAGGTTGGGGAGCGCCGAAGGTGCATCTCGAAGCATGAGGCCGCTTCAGCCTTCGAGACGGAGCATCGCCTCCTCGGGTGAGGGCGGAGTCTGGCAGTGAGTGAAATTCCTGCAACGATTCCCTCTGTGGTCGAACGGACGCGACCGGTGGAGGCCGGCACAGGGGTAGTGGGCGCGCATTTTCTCGGGCACACAGCGGTGCTGGTGCTGGGCGAGGAGGCGCTGCTGTTGGTGCCGAAGGATGGCGAGCCGCGGCGCATCCTCGCGCATGGCGGTGCAATCCTTGCCTCTGCGAGCGACGGGGAGCGCGTCGTGACCGGCGGCGACGACGGTAAGGTGGCGGCGACCAATGCGGACGGCGAGGTCGAGATCATCGCCACCGACGAGAAGCGGCGCTGGATCGACCGCGTGGCGGCGGGACCGGATCGGGCGGTGGCCTGGTCGGCCGGCAAGACGGCTTACGTGCATGCGAAAGGGGAGGTGCGAACGATCGAGCTACCCTCAAGCGCGGGCGGGCTTGCGTTCGCACCCAAGGGTCTGCGGCTCGCGATCGCACACTACAACGGCGTCACGTTGTGGTTTCCCAATGCGCAGGCGGCGCCGGAACGACTGACCTGGAAGGGCTCGCATCATCTGGTGAGCTTCAGCCCGGACGGCAAATATCTGATGACCGCCATGCAGGAGCCGACGCTGCACGGCTGGCGGCTTGCGGACAACAAGGACATGCGCATGTCCGGCTATTCCACCCGCGTCCGCTCGCTGTCGTGGAGCGCAAGCGGCAAGTGGCTTGCCACAGGCGGCGCCCAACAGCTCATCCTGTGGCCGTTCGCCGGCAAGGTCGGCCCCATGGGGAAAGCGCCAAAACAGCTTGCGGCGTTCGGGGTCGGGGTGGAAATCGTGGCCTGCCACCCGAAGCAAGACGTGGTGGCCGCGGGCTACGCGGACGGTCTGGTGCTCATGGTGCGGATCGACGACGGCGCGGAAATCCTCGCCAAAAAGCCGGACAAGGCGCCGATCACCGCGCTCGCCTGGGATGCATCCGGCACTCTGCTGGCCTGGGGTAGCGAGAACGGGACGGCCGGGACGATTCCGCTCTGATCAGCGCGGCTGGCGCTTGAAATATTGTATGGCGCGCTCGTGCTCTTGCGCGGCCTTCAAGGTCGGGAAGGTACCAAGATTGCGGCGCAGGCCGGTCTTCGGGTTCTTCCGTTGCGAATACAGTCGATATTTGCCCGATTTCAATTTCCGGATCATGCGTAGCCTCCTCGGGTGAGGATACGGTAGGTCTCAATACGAGACGAGCCGGCGATGAGTCTAGCTTGGCGAGCCAAAAATTTTTCCGATCTTACCTTAAGCAAATTCTAATCTACGGCGAATGTCGCGCGCCGCCGCAGCCGTGAAACGCCTCCGCCAGATCACGTACTGCGTCAGATCACGTACTGACGCAGCGGCGGGTAGCCGTTGAAGCCGACCGAGGAATAGGTGGCCGTGTACGCGCCGGCCGCCTCGATCAGAACCTTGTCGCCGATGGCAAGCGAGATCGGCAGCGGATAGGGTGTCTTTTCGTAGAGCACATCCACCGAGTCGCAGGTCGGCCCGGCGATGATGCAGGGCACGGTCTCGTCGCCGTCCTTCTTGGTCTTGATCGGATAGCGGATCGACTCGTCGATGGTCTCGGCAAGGCCGTGGAACTTGCCGATGTCGAGATAGACCCAGCGCACATCGTCCTCCGGCGAGCGCTTGGCAATCAGCACCACCTCGGCCTCGATGATGCCGGCATTGCCGACCAGCGCGCGGCCCGGCTCGACGATGGTCTCGGGGATCGAGTTGCCGAAATGCTTGCGCAGCGCGCGGAAAATCGCCTTGCCGTAGGATTCGAGCTTGGGCGTCTTGCGCACGTATTTGGCCGGGAAGCCGCCGCCAAGGTTGACCATCGAGAGATTGATGCCGCGCTCGGCGCAGGTGCGAAAGATGGCCGCGGTCGAAGCCAGAGCGCGGTCCCAGGCCTCCACGTTATGCTGCTGGGAGCCGACGTGGAACGACACGCCGTACGGAACCAGGCCGAGCTTGTGGGCGTATTCGAGGATGTCGGCGGCGTAGTCCGGCTCGCAGCCGAACTTGCGCGAGAGCGGCCATTCGGAACCGCTGCCGTCGCAATGGATGCGGCAGACCACGCGGCTGCCGGGCGCCGCGCGCGCCACCTTCTCCACCTCGGCCTCGCAATCGACGGCAAACAGGGTGACCCCGAGCCTGAAGGCGGCGGAGATCTCCGTCTCCTTCTTGATCGTATTGCCGTAGGAAATGCGGTCAGGCGTGGCGCCGGCGGCAAGCACCGCTTCGGTCTCGATCACCGAGGCGACGTCGAAGCAGGACCCGAGCGCCGTGAGCATCTTGAGAATCTCCGGCGCGGGGTTGGCCTTGACGGCGTAAAAAACCTTGGTGTCCGGCAGCACCTTGGCGAAGTTGAGAAAGTTGTCGCGGACCACATCAAGATCCACGACAAGGCACGGGCCGTCGGCTTTGCGGTGCTTGAGAAACTCGCGAATGCGTGCGGTCATCTCGACCTAACTCCCCTCTCCGAATAGAGCGGCGGGTGCCGCCTAAGGTGAAACCTCCTCTGTGACGCGCTGGTCCTGAACGCAGGACCGGTACATCACCGCGTGGTTGCCTTAAGTCCGGATGAGGGAGATCCCGTTCCGCACTGTTGGCAAAGATGGACAAGCCTCTTCGGTGTCCCCGGCATTGGCGCCGGCAGTACCCAAAAAAGCCCTTCCGTCGTTGCTTTAAGCCGCGTCCCCCGTTGAGCGCGGGGTTTACCGGTTTCGCCTCCGGCTGCCGATCACGTCGGCGTCCAGTCGGACACCTAGCAAGGAAGAGCTCGGCTCTTCCGTAGGCGGCTGTCCGGCCTCTTGTCCGGACCCCACCGATCGACACACGGCCACAGGCACGTGCGAAATTGGGCAGAGATCAGATAAGCGATTCACTCCCGCATGGCAAGAAGAATGCACGCCGTGCGGGCCGATCTCCGCCGTGAGAGTTAGCGCGTGCTCATTAAGTGCGCGTTAAGGCCGGCGAGGCCGGTCTGGCGTGGCGCAAGTCCTTTTCGGAAATCCGGCTCCCGCTTATTCCGGGACATGCGCTACTCGTTTTCGGTGAACGGCTCAACCCGGCGCGCGGCGCGGATAAACCTGAGCATGACGTAGGCGCCGAGCAGGAACAGCAGCGCCTGCAGCAAGCGGGTGCCGGCCGCTGCGGTGACCTCAAATTCGACGCCGAACCACGACCCAACCCAGAGGGCAATGCCGAGCAGGAAGCTGCCGAGCCCGGTCAGGTTCTCCAGCGCCCAGCCGCCGGCAAAGGCGGCGCCGAACACCTCGGCGGCAATCAGAATCGCGGCGCTCACCACGGTGAGCACGTGCAGCCAGATGATGCGGCGGGGCTTTGTGACGGTGGCGTCCATGAAACAATCCAGGCGGCGGACTGTCCTAAAAACCGGCGGCATGATCAAGGCCGGCGGCGACAAAAGTTACGCCGGCCGATGCAGGCGCCGGCGCCGTTGCCGGGCCTCATAGCGGACGCCGAGCCAGGCGCCGCCGGCGGCGCCGCCGAGCAGTAACAGGACGGTCGGGGCGTCGCCCAGAGAGCCGGCGAGGCCCACGCCCCAGATCCAGCGGTGGATCTGACCGACAACCGCCAGGAACCCCAGCGCCACCACGATTCCGGCGACGGCATAACCCAACCTGGTCAGCGGTTTGCCGCGGTCCTCCCAAAGGCGAGGCCGGGCCGAGGTGCCAAGCACGTCGGCGAGTATGCGCTCGGCGTCGTCGTCGAACGTCTCGTGGCGGAGCGGCAGAGCGTTGCGTGTGGTGATTCCCCGAATATCCTCGGGCAATTCCTCTGCGCGCGGCATCGATGCGGCGTCAACCAGAACGGGCAGCACCACGGGAGCGTGTTGCAAGGCGGCACGCGCCTCGGCGCGCACATGATCGCCCGCCTCGTGCAGGCGGACAGTTCCGTCCGGCGTCGGTTCCAGCCACCTGTGGCCGATGAACACTAGCGCGGCGTCGCACCGCTTGATCGATTCGGTCACCTCGACCACGAAATCCCGCCCGCCGGCGATGGTGCTGACGTCGAAAAACACCTGCCGCGGCGGCAGAACACGGCACAGGCGGTCGTAAAAGCGCCCCGCCGCCGGGCCGGTGTCCTTGCGCCGATAGCTGATGAAGACGGTTTTGGCCACTGTCGGCTCGGCGCAGCGGGTCAGTTCGCGCGGCCGAGATGGCGCAATACCCCAGCCTTTTCCAGATGCTGGCGACCGGTCAAATGGCTGTCCACGATCTTGGCCACCTTGTCCCTGCCCTCGCTCTCAAACTCGTAGATCAGCACCGAACAAGCGCCGTCGCCGTAGCGGCGCTGGGCCAGCTCGGGTGGCAGCACATTGGCGCCCCGGCGCAGCCATTCGCGCGCCTCGGCACCGGTGACGCGCTCCGGCGATTGGACAAAAGGCCGCGCCTGAAGGACGAACACAATCACCCGGTAACGGCCGCGTTCCACGAAAAACAGGCCTTTGACGTAACCCGCAAGATCGGCGGCGGACTGGTTAAAAGCCGCAGGCCAGCGGTCGTTGCCGGCCCGCGCGGTGCCGTCGTCGTTGATGCGTTCCAGCCTGGTCACCAGCGCAATGCCGTCGTCTGGCGTGCCAAAGAAGCTGCGCTCCACATAGCCGGTGCGCTCGAGCGCGGTGACAATGGCGTCGGCCACGTCGCCGAAAGTGGCCTGAGCCTGAAACAGATTGCGCGGCAGAACATAGGATGCGGACGCCGTCGGCGGCGGCCAAGGGAAGAAGGGCAGGGCCTGCGTCCCCGCGGCGCCCGGCGAGATGACATCGCTGCGCGGTTGGGGAATCGATCGGGTGAGCGGCGGCGAGGGTTGCTGCTGCCGGGGCGCTGCTTCTGGGGCACGCCGCTCCGCTTGCTGTTGACGTCGCGCCTGCTGCTGGCGCGCGGCTTGCTCCTCGGCGCGGCGCAACGCCTCGGTCATCCTTCGGGTTTCCTCGGCGCGGCGCGCCGCCTCCTGGTTCTCCCTGCGGGATTGCTCCGCCGTCTGCGACGCGGCACGCCGCATCTGGTCGGCTCGTTTCTCGAAGGCATCCGCTTCGGCATGGCGCCCCTGCGCACGATTGAGCCGGCCGAGAATGAGAAGCGTTTCGATCACGTCGGGATGGTCGCGGCCGAGTCTTCGTTCCCTCGCCTGCAGCAGGCGTTCGGCCAGCGGGATGGCTTCGGCGTAGTTTTTAGCGGCGCTGAGCTCGGCGACCCTTCTGCTGAGAACTTCGATTTCGTTGGACTGCGCAGCCGCGGGGCCGCCCGGCAGGCAGCCCTGCGCAAACAATGCGATCGCCAGAACGGGCCGCCAGATGGCTTTCATAGGGCGTCTTCCGCGCGGCGGAGCATTGCGCCGCGCCGTCGGGAAGTCTAGCCCACGCGAACTCAGGATCAAGGCGGTGGTCCGGTCCCGGCGGGGCGTTCGGTTTCGCGAACGGGCGGTAAGGAATGGGCTCCGGCCAAAGGTTGCCCTCGCGGCGATTGCAGCCGGGGCGTGGTATCAGATGCGGCGTGGCGCAGGGAGAGATGAAGTGGCGGAACTCAAAGTGATGTGCGCGCGTTCGATGCACAAGGCGGTCGAGGCGCTGGCGCGGGATTTTTGTGCCCGGAGCGGACACGACATCGTGTTCGAGTTCGGCACCGTGGGGGCTCTGCAAGCCAAGCTTGCGGCCGGTGAGACCACGGACGTGTTGATCCTTGCAACGCCGGCGATCGACAAGCTGGAAGGCGCAGGCGGGCTTGTGCCCGGCACGCGGCGGGACGTGGCGCGCACCTTCGTTGCCGTCTGCATCCGGGAGGGCGCGCCGGCTCCGGACATCGGCACGCCGGAGGCGTTCGCACGCACAATGCGCGATGCGCGGGCGATCGCGCTGAGCGATCCCGCCGTGGGCGGGTCGGCGGGCGTCTATCTGGCGTCCCTGTTCGAGCGCATGGGGCTTGCCGCCATGATCGAGCGGAAGGGCCTGCTGCAGCCGACCGGGGCCGAGGTCGCCAGGCGCGTGGTCGAAGGCAAGGCCGACATCGGCCTCACCTTGAGCGGCGAGATCGCCGCGGTGCCGGGCGCGGTCATCGCCGGGCCGCTGCCGCCACCGTTCGGCAACGACACCACCTACTGCGCGGCGGTCTCGGTCACCTGCGCTGCGCGGGCGGCCGGCGAGGCGTTCATCGCCGCGCTCAGAGCGCCGTCGGCGCGCGCGACCTGGGAACGGGCGGGCTTTGCCGTGCCGGCTTGATGATCAGGATGCCGCGGCGGGGTTGACGTCGAACATGCGGCGGCTCAGGGCGATGTTGATGGCATAGCCGCCGAACAGATCGGCGGCGCTGACGAACAGCAAGAGGATCGCCGCCTCCCAGCGCTGGGCCGTGGCCAGCAGCTCGGGCTTGCCGAAGATCACCACGACGACCACGGCGAGCGGGATGAGCGAGGCCATGCCGTCAACCACCCCGATGAAGCGGTCGCGCGCGGCCGGCAGGGCGAACGGGATCGAGACAAGCTGAAACGACAGATAGGCAAAGGTGAGCCAGGCGAGATTGAAGCCGAGGCGGTCCGGCGTGAACAAGCCGAGCGTGCCTTCGAGCGGGCCGAGCAGGTGCGTGCCGGCGAACCAGAAGAAATACACTTCCCACGCCGCAAGTCCGAGCGCCATCAGGATGCTGACGCTGCTCACCGACAAATGCCGTGCCATGGTCTCCTCCTCGAAGGGTCTCTGCGCCCGCTTCTCGATGTGCTCGGCGGCCACGATAACGCGCGGCGCGGCAGGGATTACAAACGGCGGACCTTCACTCTCGCCCTTCGTGCCGCGGCAACCATTGCTTCATCGGCGGTGACGAGGGGGGCGCTCTCCCGGCGCGCAAGCACAAGGTAAAAACTATCGTAGATCGGATGGCGGCCGTCGAGCGTCAGGGCCATGGCTTCGGCGGCGAGTTGTTCGAGCGGCACGAGGCGGGCGAAGTGAGCGGCGGCGATGCGCAATGCCGCCAGCGCCTGGGAGCGGTTGAGGTCTTTGCGCTGTGTGCCCTTCCAGATTGCGTTGCCGATTTCGGCCACAACGAGCGACGGGGCGACAAGATCGGGATCTTCGATCCGCAAGGCTGCGGCGCGCTCGGAGTCCGGCTCGGGCAAAACCCATTTTGCCGCCACGCTTGCGTCAATAACGAGCGTCACCGGTGTCGCTCTTTGTTGGCGCGGTCGGCACGGATGTCGGCGGTTGAATCGCCGGACATCTTCCCGATCCTCCTGCGCAGGTGGTCGGCCTGCCGCCAGATCTCCTGCCGGTCCGGCCTGACATAGGCCGCAAGCGCCTCGCGCGCAGCTTCGCTCAAGGAGGCGCCCTTGGCCGCCGCTTTCTTCTTCAGCTCCCGCGCGACGGCGGCGTTAACATTGCGGACCAAAATGTCAACCATCGTCGCTCCTTATGATATCATAATGATATCGCGGGCCGTGCCGGCGTTCAAGGGCGCGGCGTCGCGGGAACAAGCAAAAGCCTGCGCCCGCCGGTGAGGGCGGGCGCAGCGCGGTGGTTTGGCACCTGCTCAGGCCTTGAGCGCCGCGAGCACGCGCTCCTCGGTGAACGGCATGTGCCGCAGCCGCTTGCCGGTGAGGCGGAACACGGCGTTGGCGATGGCGGCGCCGATGAACGGATTGCCGATCTCGCCGATGCCGGTCGGGCGGGTGTCGACGTCGACGAACTCGACCTTCATCAATTCCGGGACGTCGGACATGCGCATCAGGTTGTAGTCGTGGAAGTTCGACTGCTCCACGACGCCGTCTTTCACCGTCACGCGCTCATGCAGCATGCTGGAGAGCCCGTAGAGGATGCCGCTCTCCACGTTCGCCGCGGCCGCGCCGGGCTGCACGATGACGCCGCCGTCAACCGCCACCCAGACCTTGTGCACGCGGATCTTGCCGGTGCGGCGGTCGAGCGATACTTCGACCACGCCGGCGCCGAGCGAGCCGGAACGCTCGGAGATCGAGATGCCGAGGGCGCGGCCCTCGGGGCGCTTGGCCGTCCAGTCGCACATCTTCGCCACGCGCTCGAAAACGCGGCGCGCCTTCGGCGTGGCCGCCATGCGCTGGAAGCGGAACTCGATCGGGTCCATGTTCGCGGCGACCGCCATCTCGTCGACGAAGCTTTCGATGGCGAAGACGTTGAACACGTGCCCGACCGCACGCCAGTGCTTGAGGCGAATGCCGTGCGACACCCCGCGCCGTTCGATGTCCTGGTTGGGGATGTCGTAATAGGGGATCTTGATGCCGGTGTGCAGCAGAACCGCGCCGTCGCCGACCACGCAGTGCCGCCAGCCGACGACTTTGCCCGAGGCGTCCTGCGCCGCTTCCAGGCACTGGAACGATTGCGGGCGGAACATGCCGTGGGCGATGTCCTCCTCGCGCGTCCAGACGAGTTTTACCGGCCGGCGAACTTCCTTGGCGATGCGCGCGCATTCGGCGGCGACGTCGCCGAGCGTGCGCCGGCCAAAGCCGCCGCCCATGTAGCACTGGTTCATGGTGACCTGTTCGGGCTTGAGCCCGAGCGCTCTGGCCACCTGATCGCGGGTGATGTCCGGCGCCTGGCTGCCTTCCCAGACCTCCGCCTTGTCCCCGGATTCGGAGAGGCGGACGACCGCGTTCAGCGGCTCCATCTGGGCGTGATAGCCGTAGTCGCTGTAGTAGCTCGCTTTGAAGGTCTTGGCGGCGCCGGCGAAAGCCGCCTTCACGTCGCCCTTCTTCTCCAGGTTGGTGACCTGAGCTTTGGGATCGTCGTGAACCTTCACATAGTCGGCGAGCGCCTGCTCGGAGTTGTAGCCGGCGGCCGCACCCGGTTTCCACGTGGCCTTGATCGCCCGGCGGGCGGCCATGGCCTGCTCGAAATGCTCGGCGACTACCGCAATTCCGTTCGGCAGCCGAACGGTGGCGAGGACCCCGGGCATCTTCCTGAGCTCGTCGTCGTTCCAGCTCTCCGGCTGGCCGGTGTGCACCGGCGAATGCAGGGCCGTGGCGTAGACCATGCCCGGCAGCTTGACGTCGATGCCGTAGATCGCCGTACCGTTGACCTTGGCCGGCGTGTCGCGCCGCGGCACGGTCTTGCCGATCAGGCGGAAGTCCTTGCGGGCTTTCAGTTCCTTGGGGTCCACCGACGGCAGCGGATCGGGAATTCTGCCGAAGGCGGCGATCTGGCCGTAGGTCAGGCGCTGACCCTTGGCATTGACCACGACGCCCGGTTCGGTGCGGAGTGTCGAGGGATCCACACCCCATTTCTCCGCGGCGTTCTGCAACAGCACCTTGCGTACCTGGGCGCCGGCGATGCGCAGATCGTTGTAGTAAAGCATCACCGCGCGGCTGCCGGCGATCAGCATGCTGCGCTGATTGTTGAAGGTGTAACCGTAAATCGAGCGGTCCGCGGGGGCGAACTCCACCTTCACCTTCGACCAGTCGGCATCCATTTCCTCGGCGACGATCAAGGGCAGCGAGGTCATGGACCCCTGGCCCATTTCCGCACCGGCGGAGAGGATGGTCACGGTGCCGTTGGGCGCAATGCGCACCCAGGCGTTCATCGCCTTGGCGTCGGACGGAACGTTGGCCTCCGCCTCGGAGACGAGACGCGCGCCGTTTGTGCCGAGCGCGATGCAGAACGACATGCCGCCGAGGCCAGCGAGCACGCTGCGGCGAGAAACTTCGGTTGGCTTGATTGCGACGGTCATGGCTTAGACCTCCCGCGACGCGCGTTCGATGGCCGCAATGATGCGATGATAGGTGCCGCAGCGGCAGATGTTTCCGTTCATGTGCTGGACGATCTGCGCGCGCGTCGGCCGCCGATTCTTCGCCAGAAGCTCGGCGGCCTTCATGATCTGGCCCGACTGGCAATAGCCGCACTGGGGAACTTCAAGCGCCACCCAGGCCTTCTGCAACGGATGCGAAGAATTGGGCGAAAGGCCCTCGATGGTGACGACTTTCTTGTCCGCGACGCTGGACAGCGGCTGCTGGCAGGAGAGTACCGCCTTGCCGTCAAGGTGTACGGTGCAGGCCCCGCACAGGCCGGCGCCGCAGCCGTATTTGGTGCCGGTCAATCCGACATGGTCGCGAATGACCCACAACAGCGGCGTGTTCGGATCGGCGTTCACCGAAACACGCTTGTTGTTGATTGTGAATGAGACCATCGACGTCTCCCTGATCGTTCGCCTGATTGAGTTGGGACGGGTTGCGAACTTAAAAACATTCTAACAGGCGGCGCGCGGGCTGTGCACTGGAACAATAGGGTGCGACCGCCGTTCACTCGGGTTTGATGCCGGCTTTTTCCACAACCGCACGCCAGCGCGCGACCTCGGATCTCATCAGCGCCTGGGTTGCAGCGGCGTCCATGTAGACGGGGCTCAGTCCCTGCCGGGTGAGTGCCTCGCGCACATCGGGCAGGGCGCTGATCGCCCTAAGCTCCTTTTCCCACAGACGGATAACAGCTTGCGGCGTGTTCGCCGGCGCCATGAAGCCGAACCACAGATCGAAGTCGAGGGTGGGGTGGCCGAGCTCGGCCATGGTCGGAATTTCGGGCACGACGGGCGAGCGCTTGGTGCCGGCGGCGGCGATGATGCGCAGCTTGCCGGCGCGCACATGGGGCAGAACGGTATTCACCGCCGTATAGGTCATGTGCACCTGGCCGGCGAGAAAATCGGTCACGGCCTGGGCCTGGCCGCGATACGGCACATGCAGCACGTCGAGGCCGAGTTGCTGCTTGAGGAGCTCCATGCCGAGTTGCTGGAGGGTGCCGACACCGGGCGAGGAATAATTGTATTGTCCGGGTTTGGCTTTTACCGTCGCGATCAATTCGGCGAGCGAATTGACGGGGAACACGGCGGGGTTGACCACCAGCACCACGGTGTTGGTGGCGAGCACGCCGACCGGCGCAAAACTCGTCAGCGGATCGTAGCGCAGGTTCTTGATCACCGATGGCTGCACCGTGTGCGGCGCGCCGCAGGTCACGAGCGTGTAGCCGTCGGCTGGGGCGTTGGCGACAAGCTCGGTGCCGACCGTGCCGGCGGCGCCGGGCTTGTTTTCGACCACGATCGGTTGGCCCCAGCGTTCGGCGAGTTTTTGGCCAGCCACGCGCGCGATGGTGTCGAAGGCGGTGGCGGGCGAGAACGGCACGACGATGGTGATGCGGCGCGAGGGATAGGTTTGCGCTGCGGACGGGCGGGGCGCGGCGAGCGCAGCGGCCGCTCCGCCGCACAAACGCAGCATCGATCGACGATTTAGGCCACCGTCACGGGATCCCGGGCTCATTGCATCGCTTGGCGGAATTTCTGCCCCCGTCGCACAGGAACAACGTTACGCCGACTACGCTACGCCAAGGTCGCCGCTCCTGAAAGGGGCGAGACCGGGCGTCCGCTCGCTCACGGTCGGCTGGCACGGGGTGATGACGGTCGTGTTCGGCTTTCGGATTGCGGTGACAGGAACTTGCCGCGCGCGGGCGCTGCGTGCAAACAGACAAGCATGACGGACTTGCACGCAGCCGGACATCGCCGCGGCGTGGTCGCCGCGCCGCACGGGGCGGCGGTGGAGGCAGGAAGACTCGTTCTCGCCGAAGGCGGCAACGCGCTCGAAGCCATGGTGGCCATGGCCGCGTGCATCGCCGCGGTCTATCCGCACATGAACCACGTCGGCGGCGACGGGTTCTGGCTCATCCGCGAGCCCAACGGCCGCGTGCGGGCCATCATGGCGGCGGGACGGGCCGGCGCCAACGCCCGGCGCGAGTTTTATCGCGATCATGAAACGATCCCTCCACGCGGGCCGCTCGCGGCGCTCACGGTGCCGGGGGCGGTGAGCGGCTGGATGCTGGCGCTGGAAATGGCGAGAGCCCACGGCGGCAGGCTGCCGCTCGACGTCCTGCTCGCGCCGGCGATCAGGTATGCGCGCGAGGGTTTTGTTGTGAGCCGCGGTCAGGCGCGGCTCACCGCCGAGAAACTGTCAGAGATGGCCGGAGTGCCGGGGTTTCACGCGGCGTTTCTCATCGACGACAAGCCGCCGGCTGCGGGCGCAATACTAAAGCAGGAGGCGCTGGCGGCGACGCTCGATCATCTCGCGCACGCAGGGCTTACCGACTTCTATCGCGGGGATGTCGCGCGCGAGATTGCAGTGGATTTGGAGCGGATCGGCAGCCCGGTCACCCGCGCCGATCTGGAGCGCCACGCAGCAAAGCTCGAAGAACCGCTGTCGGTGCGGATCGGCGCGGGCACGCTCTACAACACACCGCCTCCGACGCAAGGTCTGGCCTCGCTGATGATCCTGGCGCTGTTCGAGCGGCTGCGCATCGCTGCGGCGGAAAGTTTTGCGCATGTGCATGGGATCGTCGAAGCGACCAAGCGCGCCTTCATCGTGCGCGATCGCGTCATCACCGATCCGGCGCGGCTGCCGCATGCGGTCGAGCGCTATCTTGAGCCAAAATTTCTCGACGCGGAGGCGCTGAAGATCGACCGCCGCAAGGCGGCGAAATGGCCGGTGCCGGGCGACGCGGGCGACACGGTGTGGATGGGCGCGGCGGATGCATCGGGTCTCGTCGTCTCCTACATTCAGTCGCTCTACTGGGAATTCGGCTCGGGCTGCGTGCTGCCGCGCACCGGCGTCGTGATGCAGAACCGCGGGGCGAGTTTTTCGCTCGATCCCGCGGCGCTGAATGCGCTCGCACCGGGTCGGCTGCCGTTCCACACGCTCAATCCCGCGCTCGCCGTGCTCGCCGACGGGCGAATCATGGCCTATGGCACCATGGGCGGCGACGGCCAGCCGCAGACGCAAGCCGCGCTGTTCACGCGGCATGTGCTCTACCGGGAGCCGCTCGACCGCGCGGTCGAGGCACCGCGATGGCTGCTCGGCCGCACGTGGGGTTCGACCGTCACCAGCCTGCGAATCGAGCCGCGGTTCGAAGAAGGCCTCATCGACCGGCTCATGGCCGCGGGCCATGAAGTCGGGGTGCTGCCCGAGCCGTATTCCGACCTCGTGGGCCATGCGGGCGCGGTCGTGCTGCATCCCGACGGCGCGTTGGAGGGGGCGCACGATCCGCGCGCCGACGGCGGCGCGGCGGGCGTTTAAGGAGTCCGACCTGTGTGGCTATAACCTTGCATTCACGATTGCGGCAGGCAAAGACGCCTGCATTCCGCCGCAGTCCGTGTTATGGTGCGGCGCCAATGATACCCCGCCATTTCCAACTGGTCCTTGCGCTGCTCGCGGCCTTGCTCATCGCAAACGCGCCTGCGGCGGCGCATCCGCATGTCTGGATCACCGCATCGGCGGAGATCGTCTACGCCCCCGACGGCTCGGCAACCGCCGTGCGGCACACCTGGGTTTTCGACGACATGTATTCCGCCTTTGCGACGCAGGACCTGCCGAGCAAGGAGAAGGGCAAGTTCACTCGTGAGGAGCTCGCCGATCTCGCGCAGGTGAACATGGATTCGCTCAAGGACTATGAATTCTTCACCTTCGTCACCGCGGACGGCAGGAAACTCGCGTTTGCCGGTCCGACCGACTATTGGCTCGAATACAAGAATTCGGTGCTTACGCTGCGCTTCACGCTGCCGCTCGCCGCCCCGGAGCGCGCGGGCAAACTGAACGTGGAAATCTACGACCCGGAATATTTCGTCGATTTCACCTTCGCCGAAAAGGATCCGGTGAGGCTTATGGGTGCGCCAGAGCAATGCAGGCTCACCGTGCTGAGGCCGAACGAAGCCAGCACTCCGGGCGCGCAGCGGATTCCGGATACGCTTGCGCAACAGCCGGGGGCGAATTTCGGCTTGCAGTTCGCGAGCCGCATCTTCGTCGAATGTCCCACGTTCGCGGCGGCGAGCGCGGACGCGAGTCCTGCGAAGGTGGCCGCCGCTGCCGCGCCGGCCGGCGGCGAGCGCGCCGACGCCCCGCGGACGCAGACGCGGCCCGCAGGCGGCGGCATCGCCGGCTGGATCCTGGCCAAGCAGGCCGAGTTCTATCGCGACATGTCGCAGGCGATCCGCAGCGCCAAGCAGGACGGCACCGCGGTGTGGACGCTGCTGCTCTTGTCCTTCCTGTACGGCATCTTTCACGCGGCCGGGCCAGGTCACGGCAAGGCGGTGATCTCGTCCTACGTGATCGCCAATGAGGAAACCTGGTGGCGCGGCGTGGTGCTGTCGTTTGCGTCGGCGTTCCTGCAGGCGGTGG
>DATLYX010000016.1:0-3684 GCA_035574295.1 Xanthobacteraceae bacterium | reverse complement strand
GCGCAGCGCAACCTGAAGATCGACTCGTGTCCCGGGCGCAGCGCAGCGCGGAGCGCAGCGGAGCGGTGCGCTGCGAAACCGGGGCCGCCAAGGGGATCAATCCCTGAAACCGCACAAAACCGCGGACACCGCAAGACGTTCTTTTTCATACGTCGTCTATCATACGTCGTTTTTCATACGTCGCCCTTGGCGATCCCGGACCAGCGGTGCACCGTTCGCGCTTCGCGCTCACGCTGCACCGCATCCGGGACATGCCAATTTCATTTCATCACGCTTTAAATGCCGAGCATGTAGCATGTAGCCAGCACAGCCCGGATGAGCGTAAGCGCAATCCGGGGCTGACCATCCGCGCGTGGCAACGCCGGTTATTGTGCCCTCTCCCCTTGCGGGAGAGGGCAACCCGGCGGTTCCAAAACATGAATGGGTGAGGGGTACTGGCGAAGGCTCGTGACCCCTCACCCAACGGAATTTGCTGAACGGACGAAGCTGCCCTCTCCCGCAAGGGGAGAGGGCGCAACAACTGCCGCCTCACGCGCGGCACGCTTGCGTAGCGGTGAGGGACGACAATCGTGCAGGTCAACCGCCCTTGACCGGCGGCAGGGCGAGCGCGGCGTCCACCAAGGCGGTC
Source organism: Xanthobacteraceae bacterium (assembly GCA_035574295.1). Lineage (GTDB taxonomy): Bacteria > Pseudomonadota > Alphaproteobacteria > Rhizobiales > Xanthobacteraceae > PNAI01. The sequence continues at coordinate 3,056 of DATLYX010000016.1, read as the reverse complement.
GCGCGCTTGTAGTCGTAAAGCCGGTTGATGTTCTGCTTCACCGTGTAGCTGCCGCCGCCGTAAAATTTCTCGTATTGCTGGTGCCGGCCGCCGAATTCGCTGCCCAAGAAATCCCAGATCAGCCGCATCAGCGCCACCCGGCCGCGGGCGTCGGAGGAGGCGGAGCGCATGTAACGCTCGATGTCGCGCGCCATCTCCGGGTTGTCGAAATCGGCGGCCGAGGACGGCAGCGTGATGAAGGCCGAGCCCGCAAGTTCGCGGATGATCTCCAGCATCCGGCCGTTGAATTCCGACTGCAGCGCCATCACCGCATAGAGCGTGGTGCGCGACGGCCACACCACGCCCTCCTCGTCGATGGTCGCCACGACTTCCTGGGAAATCGCCATCGACTCCACGATCGACACCAGCGCCGCCAGCTCCCCCATCGTCATCTGCACCGGCGGATTGGTGTCGTGCCCGGTCATCTCGTTCATGCGCTTGGCCAGCCCGATCATGAAGCGGAGCTTGGTGTAGTAGCGCACCTGCGCCTGCAGATTGCCGTAGGCGTGCGACGGCGTCTGCCGCCACTGCTCGCGGCACAGATCGATGTTGCGGTAGCAGTACACGTTCTCCCACGGCACGAAAACATTGTCGAAGATGACGTAGGAGTCCGACTCGTCGAAGCGGCTGCTCAACGGATAGTCGAACGCATTCATGTCCGGCCGTGCAAACGGCCGCCGCGGATAGAGCTTCAGACCCGGCGCGTTGATCGGCACCACGAGGCCGTTGGCGTAGTTCTCGTCCCCCGGCTGCAACGGCTGGATCACCGACAGGTGCAGCCAATCCGAATAGATGCCGCCGGTGGCAAGCTGCTGGGCGCCGGAAATGACGATGCCGTCGTCGCGCTCCTTCACCACGCCGGCGTAGAGCGTGGGGTCGCTCTGCTTGTGCGCCGGTTTCGAGCGGTCGATCTGCGGCGGGATGATGGCGTAGGAAATGTAGAGGTGATTGTCGCGCGCTTCCTCGTACAGCCGCACCACGTTCTCGGCATAGTGCTTGCCGGCCGCCGCGAACACGCCGGGCTTTGCCGCGTAGCCGGCGAAGAAGCTCGACACGTGATCCGGCGAACGACCCATAAGGCCGAAGGTCGCCTCCGCCCACTTCTCGGAGAACAGCCGCCGCGCCTTCAGGTCCGCGTGCGACTTCGGGATCTGGAAGCAGCGCAGCACCGGCCCACCGGTCTTCGGCGAGGTGAAGGTCATCAGCTCGCGGTTCTCGGGGGCCGCCGCAATGTCGTACAGCCCGGCGATGGCCCGCGCCGCCTCGCGCAGCGCCGGGTGCTCGGTCACGTCCTTCACCAGTTCGCCGTTGAGATAGACGCGGCGGCCGTCCTTGAGCGAACGCAGATACTCCGCGCCGGTTCGCAAAGGCTTGGCCGCCGAAGGTTTGGGTGCGCTCGCGCGCTGCACGCTCATGTTCGCCACCTTGCCGATGGGGCCGGCCGCCGCCGGCTTCCGCCATTTGGCCTCGCCGGCAGGGGTCTCGTCAATCGCGCTTGTCGGCGCGCGGCCGATGCAATACGAGTCGTCCCATGTCTGAACTGCAACGCTGGGAGGAACGCTTTGCCGCCCCGGACTACTGGTTCGGCAAGGCGCCCAACGCCTTCCTCAAAAGCCACGCCCATCTGCTGAAGCCCGGCCGGAAGGCGCTTGCCATCGCCGACGGCGAGGGCCGCAACGGGGTGTTTCTCGCCGAGTGCGGCCTCGACGTTCTCTCCCTTGACTTCTCGCCCAACGCCGTGGCCAAGGCCAAGGCACTGGCGGCCGAGCGCGGCGTGACGCTGCGCGCCGAGGTCGCCGATCTTTTCCGGTGGCATTGGCCACCTGCGGCCTTCGACGTCGTGGTGGGAATATTCTTTCAGTTTGCGCCGCCCGCGCAGCGCACGCAAATCTTCGCCGGCATCAAGAAGACGCTGAAGGACGGCGGCCTGCTCCTGATCCAGGGCTACCGGCCCGAGCAGCTCAAATACGGCACCGGCGGCCCGCCGCACGCCGAGAACCTTTATACGCGCGCGCTCTTGGAGGAAGCATTCGGCGACTTTTCCTCGCTTGAGATCAGCGAGCACGACAGCGTGATCGCGGAAGGCGTCGGCCACAACGGCATGTCGGCGCTGATCGATCTTGTCGGGCGCAAGTGAAGCGACGGAGCGGACCATGATCAAGGTGCGCCGCATCAGCCATGCCACGTTCGAGACGCCGGACCTCGAACGATTGATCGACTACTACACGGAGGTGAACGGGTTGGCGTTGCATTCGCGCGAACGCGATCGGGCGTTCCTTGTGACGCGCAGCGGCCAGCTTGCCATTCAGCTCGAACGCGCGAGCGAACCGCGCTGCGCAAAACTTGCGTTCGAGGTCGCGCCGGCGGACAGTTTCAGCGATCTGACGCGCGCACTGGCTACAGACGGCGTAAAAAGCGAGGTGCGCAGCGACGCCGTGCCGGGCATTCCGAAGACGCTCGTCTTCCAGGACAACAAGGGCACCGTCATCGAGGTGTTCAACGAATGGAGTTTTTTGGGTCGCGACCGGCCGATCAACGGGGTGGGGCCGTTGAAGGTCGGCCATGTCGCATTCCAGGTGCTCGATCCGCAGGCGGTGACCGAATTCTACTGCAAGGTGCTCGGGTTTCGCGTCTCCGACTGGATCGAGGATTTTTTCTCGTTCCTGCGCTGCGGGCCGGACCACCACACCGTCAACTTCATCCGCGGCAAAACCGTGCGGCTGCACCACATCGCTTTCGAGACCAAGGACTTTGCGCACATCCAATCGGCCTGCGAACTGCTCGCGCGCAAGAAGATTCCGATCATCTGGGGGCCGGGCCGCCACGGCGCCGGCCACAATGTGTTCATCTATCACCGCAACCCGGACGACCACATCGTCGAATTCTTCACCGAGCTCGACCGCATGAGCGACGAGGAATTGGGTTACTTCGACCCGAAACCCTGGCATGTCGACCAGCCGCAGCGGCCGAAGGTGTGGGACCGCGCCTCGGCGTCGCTGGTGTGGGGCCCGCCGCCG
>DATLYX010000015.1:0-63543 GCA_035574295.1 Xanthobacteraceae bacterium | reverse complement strand
TAGCGAAAGGAAGCTCGACAAGGGGCTTACCAGCGGCGCCGATGCCATCATTGTCGATCTTGAGGATTCGATATCCGCGGAACGCAAGGCGGCCGCCCGCGACATCACGCTGGCCTACCTGAAGCAGGTGCAGCCCCGGCGCCAGCGCCCGCAGCTCATCGTGCGCGTCAACGGCCTGCAGACCGGTCTCACCGATGCTGACCTTGACGTCGTCGTGGCCGGCAGGCCGGACGCCATCATGCTGCCCAAGGCCGAAGGCGGCGCCGCGGTGATCCATGCCGATGCCAAGATTACCGCGCGCGAGGCCATGCACGGCTTGCCCGCCGGCAGCATCAAGCTCGTGGCGCTCGCCACCGAGACGGCAAAGGCCCTGTTTCTTGCCGGCACCTTCGCCGGCGCGAGCAGCCGGTTGATTGGATTGACCTGGGGCGCCGAAGATCTTTCCGCCGAGATCGGCGCCGAGGTCAATCGCGACCAAGACGGAAACTTTCTCGACCCCTACCGCCTTGCCCGGGCGCTGTGCCTCGTCGGCGCCGCGGCCGCCAATGTCCAGGCCATCGACACGGTCTACGTGGATTTTCGCAATGAGGCCGGTCTGCGCCGCGAATGCGAGGAGGCCCGCCGCGACGGTTTCACCGGCAAATTGGCCATTCACCCCGCTCAGGTGCCGATCATCAATCAGATCTTCACCCCGACGCCGGATGCGGTCGCCAAAGCCAAGGCTGTGATCGCAGCTTTTGCCGCAAATCCCGGTGCCGGCACGGTTGGCATCGACGGCGTCATGTACGACCGGCCGCACCTCGAACGCGCCAAGCAGCTCCTGGCGCGCGTAAAGCAGACGTGAGGCTCAGCCGTTGTCGTACACCGTTTTGGGATCGAACACCTTTTCGGCGTCGCGGAATTCGAGCGTCACCGCCCCCGGCTTGCCCAGCGGCACTGCGCGGTAGAAGCACGAGCGCCGTCCGGTATGGCACGCTCCGGCGCCGGCCTGCTCCACCTTGATCCACACCGCATCCTGGTCGCAGTCGATGCGCATTTCGACGACACGCTGGGTATGACCGGAGCTTTCGCCCTTGCGCCACAGCGCCCGCCGCGAGCGCGAGTAGTAGTGGGCCTCGCCGGTCGCAATGGTCTTGTCCAACGCCTCCCGGTCCATGTATGCGACCATCAGCACGTCGCCTGATCTCGCATCGGTCGCGACGCAGGTCACGAGGCCGTCAGCGTCGAACCGCGGCGCGAACGCACGGCCTTCTGCGAGTCTGTCTGCTTTGGACAATTTGGGCTCCAAACCAACGCCGTCACCGTGGAGGTGCGAGCGAAGCGAGCCTCGACGGATGACGCCGATGAACTACCGCTGCGCCCCGCGCACCATCGTGATGAAGCGCACTTGCTCGTTTGGGTCATCACGGAAGGCTCCGCGGAACTGGGTCGTGATCGTCGCCGCGCCCGGTTTCTCCACACCGCGCAGCGACATGCACATGTGCTCCGCTTCGATCAGCACTGCCACGCCGCGCGGTTTCAGGATTTCCTCGATCGCGATCGCGATCTGCGAAGTGAGCCGCTCCTGCGTCTGCAGCCGCCGCGCATAGACATCGACGAGCCGCGCGAGCTTGGACAGCCCGACCACGCGATCGACCGGCATATAGGCCACGTGCGCGCGGCCGAAGAACGGCATCATGTGATGCTCGCAGTGCGAATTGAACCCGATGTCACGCACCAGCACGAGGTCGTCGTACGGCCCCATTTCGGAGAACGTCCGGTCGAGCACCTCGGCAGGACATTCGCGGTAACCGCTGTAGAGCTCCTCATAGGCATCGACCACGCGCTTCGGCGTCTCCACCAAGCCTTCGCGCGCGGGGTCGTCGCCGGCATAGGCGATCAGGGTCCGTACTGCCGCTTCCGCCTCCTCGCGCGAGGGTCGCAGAGCAGTCTGCGCCGGGGCGGCGCGAACATGCTCTGAGAGGGGCGTTTCGGTCTTGGCGGCGGCAGGATTGGGCCCAGCGTTCTTGGGCCAAGGCTTCACGATGGCGTCCATCGGTCTCTCCGTTCGACCAACACCTCGGTTCAAGGCCGGGCGTCGGGGGTGTCACCGGGCGGCCGCGTCTTTGACGCGCCCCTTCTCTTTACCATGGGGCGATCGGACGCTGCATTCCCATTTCGCATGGCCCACCCGCCGTGGGTAAGCCCTTGCGCTTGCCTCCAGAACCCGTCTGGCAAACGCTATGCGTGCTCTCCTATATAGTCTGTCCGGATGGCAAAGCAATCAGGCCGAATCGCCAGGCGAGGCCTAACGTCTTCAGGAACCCAGCTTCATGCTCAACGAGGTCTATAACCGCCGGATCCTCGAGCTTGCGGCGTCCATTCCCCGCATTGGGCGACTGAAGGACCCAGATGCAACCGCCACCGCCCACTCCAAGCTCTGCGGCTCCACAGTCACCGTCGATCTCAAGATGGAAGGCGACACCGTGACCGATTTCGCCCACGAGGTGAAGGCCTGCGCGCTCGGTCAAGCATCATCCTCGATCATGGCGCGCAACGTGATCGGCTCCAAGGCCGACGAGTTGCGTGCCTTGCGCGAAACCGTCCGCAAGATGCTGAAGGAGAACGGCGCCCCGCCGACCTCGGAGAAGTGGTCCGATATCGCCGTCCTCGAACCGGTGCGCGACTATAAGGCGCGTCATGCATCCACCATGTTGACCTTCGACGCCGTGGTGGACGCCATCAGCCAGATCGAGAGCAGACGCCGCGCCCAAACGAAGTAGCGCCTCAATTTGCCCGCACCTGCAGCCGCGGCGCTTTCGCCGTCCGCTCCGCGCACTTTGCGGCGAGTTGCGGCAGCCGCTTCAGCAAACCCGCGTTGCCGACGCGGATCGCGGTTCTGCTGCCGTCGGCGCTCAGCGTCTCCACGCGCAGCGACCAGTTGCGCGGCTCGGCATACGCCTTGACGAAGGCCGCAGGCACGCTGCCCGTGGCCACGAATTCCCGCTCCGCCGCATCTGCGTCGCGCGGCACGACATCGAGCCGAATCCGCTTCTCGCCGATATGCAGCTCCACGCTGCGCAACGATTTGGCCGGCTTGTTCTCGGAAGCGATGCGCTGCTCCACGTAGCTGACCGCATAGCTGTCCGCCGTGGCCCCGCAAGTCAGCGCGAGCTCGAAGCTCCCGATCTCCTCGCCTTGAACGGTCAGCGGATGCCGCCGACTGACGGTGGGCTGTCCTGCCCACTCGATCATGCCCCAGCTTCGGTCACCCGCAATCGCGCTGCGCGGACCGGTGGCCAGCGCCGAGGCCGAGGTCGTGGGCGCAGTTCGCGACTCTCCGGGATCGACCGCGGTGATCAGTTTTGTCCCGCGCAACTCCTCGCGCGTCAGCACATGCATCGGCTCCCACGGCGGTATCTTCAGCGCCAGCACCAGGAGATCGATGCTGCCGCCCATTTCTATCGTGTATTTTGCCAGCCGGCCGACGTCCCGCTGCACCACGACCAAATCCTCGGCCGAGTAGGTGGCCGCGGTCGGGTCGTCGCGGCGGTCGCCGAGCCAGATCTGATGCACCAGCACCCGCGCCTCCGGCGGCACGTGCCGCTCGACACCGGCGAGCAGGACAAAGGTGCACATTGATTCGCAATGCGCATCCGGCAAAAGCCGCGCCCGTTTCTCGCCTCCTTTCGAGGCCGGCAGATCGACCGTGCGGCCGACCATGGTGACCATGCCGAGCCGGCGAATCGCGCGCCCGAGCGCGATCGCGCCGAGCACGGAACCGCCCTCCGAATTGAGCGCGATCATCATGCCGCGCAGGTCGCGCCCCTTTGCGAACGCCTCGAATGCGCGCGGCGTGTCCGCGGTGATGGCGCCGGTTGCATCCACCCAGATGCGACACTTGCCGCCGCAGACCTCTGCTGGCCCTTCGCGACGCATCTCGAATTGCATTGGCAGATGTCTGGCGCCTGGGTCGGCCGCAAATCCTGTCCCAGCGGAGCACAGGCTCCCAGCGACCATAAGACCGCACAGCACCGATCGAGACATTCTCGTTCCCCCTGCGGGCCGGCGCGAGCGGTCGCCGGCGCAATCACCTGAACGACGTTTGCGGCAGGCACGGTCGCCTGCCACGCCCTTTGCAGCGAGCTGGGTTCTTCTGTTAAGTCCGCCGCGCGAGGACGCGACGGCTGCCCCTCTTGTCTGGCAAAGACGGCGGCATCAAAATTGACCATAGACAAAATTGACCATGTGTCCACCGATTTTGCTGGCCGCGCGTGCCGCATCTTGCTGAATGATGAATCGCAGGCGTGAAATTTTGGCGATGGCGTTGCGCCCGCCGCGACTCGCGGCCCGCGCGATGGTAAAATTATATCGCTATACGCTGTCGCCGCTCGTCGGGTTCAGTTGCCGGCATCTGCCGACGTGCTCCGACTATGCCGACCAGGCGCTTGCCCGGCACGGCCTGTGGGCCGGGGGCTGGATGACGCTTGCCCGTCTCTGCCGCTGCCATCCTTGGGGCACCTCCGGCCTCGACTTCGTGCCGGAGTCCATGCCGCCGCGGGCGCGCTGGTATCTGCCGTGGCGCTACGGCCGCTGGCGCGGCACGAACGAGCATCCGAAGCCTGAACATCAGGCCCTTTAGGTCAGGCGGTCGCGCGAGTTCGGCGGGCGACGATCAGCAACATCGCGATCAGGCCCACATTGAGCATCGCAAATAAGATCAGCACCTTGATCGTGGCGTCGATCCCCGCCCGCTCGATCAGCCACGCACCGGCCGCGGGCGCCAATGCCTGCACCACCAGGCTCGGGAACGCCAGCCGCCCCATCAGGCTCGGGTAGCGCTGCGGCCCGAACAGGGCGAGCGGCAGCGTCCCGCGCGCCACCCAACTGATGCCGTATCCGGCAGCGTAAAGCACGACCGCGAGCGCCGGAACGGCGAGATTGCCGCCCAGCAGAACAAGGCCCACGGCCATCAGAACGCAGGTCGCCGCCATGGTCCAGATCGGATGATAGTGCCGGCCGAACAACCTCTCGATCACCCGCGCGCCGACCTGTGCCGGCCCGAACAGCGTGCCGATCGTCACCGCGGTCGCGTAATCCGCGCCGCGCGCCTGTAGAAACGCCAACAAATGCACCACGATGATCGAGCCCACGCCTGCAGCGATGGTGAGCAAGGCTGCGATCAGAACAAAAATGAGCCTTTCGTTCGGCACCGGACGCGCCGACCCATCGTGCGGCTCCGCCGCCGTTCGCATCGACTCCTCGCCCTGCATCCCTGCCGGCAACACCAACTGCAGCGGCAGCGCCACCGCCAGATGCAGCGCCGCATAGATCAGGCACGTCTCACGCCACCCGAACGCCTGCTCCAGGAATGCGCTGAGCGGCCAGCAGACCGTGCTGGCAAACCCGCCGAACAGCGTGAGGTTGGTGATCGGACCGCGCGCCTCCCGGCCGTAGACCTGCCCGAGCGCCGCGAACGCCGCATCATAAAGGCCGGCACCCATGGCAAGCCCGACCACCACCCATCCGAACAGATAGAGTTGAAGCCACGGCGCAAGCCCGATGAGCCCAAGCCCCGCCGCGAACAGCACCGAGCTTGCCGCCAGCACCGGCCGCCCGCCGATCCGCGCAATGATGTCTCCGACGCGCGGCGAGACCAAGCCGCCGACCATGAGCCCGATGGAGACTCCGCCAACCACCCAGCCGAGCGGCCAGCCGGTATCCTGCACGATCGGCGCGGCCAGCACAGCTGGAAAATAGAACGACGTGCCCCACCCGAGAATCTGTGCGATCCCCAGCGCAGTGATGACGACCGGTCGGCTCCGCTGAAGCCGGACGATCATTTGGCTGGGGTTGGCGGCGCGGCGCGCACGTCACGGGCTCCGTGGATCGGTGCTTTCCCCGGCGAGCTCAAGTGTCGAATTTCAGGTTGCGCTCCTTGATGACGCGCGTGAACAGCTCCATGTCGCGCGCGATCTGCGCCGACATGGTCTGCGGCGTGCCGTCGCCCGGTTTGAACCCCATGGCATTGAAGGCCGCAACGGCGGCATCCGCCTTGAGCGCCGCAGAGAGCGCCTGGCTGAGCTTTGCCACCGTCGCCTGCGACGTGCCCTTGGGCGCCATCAGCCCGTTCCAGCCGGGCACCACGAAGTCACGCAGTCCGAGCTCGGTCAGCGGCTTGACGTTCGGCAGATTGAACCAGGGCCCGCCGCCCGTGTGCCCGAGCCCGACCAGCTTGCCAGCGTCGATATGCGGCTTGGCGGTGGTGAGGAACATCAGATCGATCCGCCCGGCGATCAGGTCGGGAATCGCCGGTGCCTCGCCGCGATAGGGCACGTGCGTGAGCTCGATGCCGGCCGCCGATTTCAGCATCTCCGCAATCAGATGATGTGCCGAGCCGATGCCGACGCTGCCGATCTTCAGTTCGTTCGGCTTGGCCTTGGCGCGCGCCACCACCTCCGCGAAGGTCTTTACCCCGAGCTCGTTGCTGGCGCAGAGCGTATAGATGCTGATGCCGGTCTGCCCGATCGGTACGAAATCGCGCCTCAAGTCCACATTGATGTCCGGTTTGATCGCCGCATTGGTGATGTGCGGGCTTGCCGCCTGCAAGAGTGTATGGCCGTCCGGCTCGGCCTGCTTGACGCGCACCGCACCGATATTGCCCGCCGCACCCGCGACGTTCTCGACCACGACCGATTGGCCGAGCGCCTTCTCCATGGCCGGCTGCACGATGCGCACCGCCGTATCCGCCGGACCCCCGGCCGGGAACGGCACGATGATGCGAATGGGCTTTGTGGGAAACTGCTGGGCGAAGGCGCGAGAGGGCGCGATCGCCGCGGCGGCGAGAAGTCCGGCGGTCCGGACCAGGATGGATCGGCGTGTTGTCATGTTATGGTCTCCCCCTGCTCACGTAATTTTCACCAGTGTTGCATCGGCCGCAACAGGCCGCAATGCGCAAGGTTGCCTGATCCGCCGCGCTGCACTATTTCATGGCTGCGCTTACCTGCGCTCGTAGGCAGCGAGTGAGCAAAGGAGCTGATGATGGTCGCCCTGACCTTTCCCGACGGCGCGCGTCGGGACTACCCCCCCGGCACAACCGGCCTTGATGTTGCGAAGGCGATTTCGCCCTCGCTCGCCAAGCGCACCGTGGCCATGGCGCTCGACGGCGTGCTGCACGATCTTTCCGATCCGATCGAGCGCGACGCCAAGATCGAGTTTCTCACCCGCGACGATCCGCGCGCGCTGGAGCTGATCCGTCACGACTGCGCCCATGTTCTGGCCGAGGCGGTGCAGACCCTGTGGCCCGGCACACAGGTCACCATCGGACCGGTGATCGAGAACGGTTTCTATTACGACTTTGCCCGCAACGAGCCGTTCACGCCCGAGGACTTTCCCGTCATCGAAAAGAAGATGCGGGAGATCATCGCGCGCGACAAACCCTTTACCAAGGAGATCTGGTCGCGCGAGCAGGCGAAAAAAATCTTTCGCGACAAGGGCGAGCTGTTCAAGGTCGAGCTGGTGGACGCCATTCCCGAGGGCGAGCCGATCAAGATCTACAAGCAGGGCGACTGGTTCGACCTCTGCCGCGGTCCGCACATGACCTCCACCGGCAAGATCGGCTCGGCCTTCAAGCTGATGAAGACCGCGGGCGCCTATTGGCGCGGCGATCCGCGCAATCCCATGCTCACGCGCATCTACGGCACCGCCTTCGCCAAGCAGGAGGACCTCGACGCGTATCTCAAGCAGCTCGAGGAGGCCGAGCGCCGCGACCATCGCCGCCTCGGCCGCGAGATGAACCTGTTTCACTTCCAGGAGGAAGCGCCGGGCTCGGTGTTCTGGCATCCGAGAGGCTGGACGCTGTTTCAGACCTTGGAGGCCTACATTCGCCGCCGCCAGAGCGCCGCTGGCTACCACGAGGTGAACGCGCCGCAGCTCATGGACTCCGCGCTCTGGGTCGCCTCCGGCCACATGGAGAAATATCGCGACATGATGTTCCTCACCGAGAAGCGTGCGGAGGAGGAACGCCAATATGTTATCAAGCCGATGAACTGTCCGGGCCACGTGCAGATTTTCAAGCACGGCCTGAAATCGTACCGCGACCTGCCCTATCGCCTGGCCGAGCTCGGCAAGGTGCATCGCTTCGAGCCCTCGGGCGCCCTGCACGGCCTGATGCGGGTGCGCGCCTTCACTCAGGACGACGCGCACGTGTTCATCACCGAAAAGCAGATCGCCGAGGAAGTGCTCGCCATGCATCGCCTCATTCTGTCGATCTACGCCGACTTCGGCTTTGCCGAGGTGAAGGTGAAATTCGCCGACCGGCCGGCGCAGCGCATCGGCGACGATGCGGTCTGGGACCGCGCGGAGGCAGCCCTGCTCGAAGCGCTCAAGGCGGCGAACCATCCCTATTCACACAACAAGGGCGAAGGCGCCTTCTACGGCCCGAAGCTGGAATATGTGCTGCGCGACGCCATCGGCCGCGATTGGCAATGCGGCACCATCCAGGTGGACCTCAACCTTCCCGGCCGGCTTGGCGCCTTCTACATCGACGATCATTCCAACAAGGTGACGCCGGTGATGCTGCACCGCGCCATGTTCGGCTCGCTCGAACGCTTTACCGGCATTCTTATCGAGCACCACGCCGGACACTTCCCGCTGTGGCTCAGCCCGCTGCAGGCGGTGGTCGCCACCATCACCTCCGATGCCGACAACTATGCGCGCGAAGTGCTTGCCGCAGCGCAGCGCGCGGGCCTACGTGCCGACATCGATCTGCGCAACGAGAAGATCAATTACAAGGTGCGCGAGCACTCGCTCGCCAAGGTGCCGGTGCTACTGGTGGTCGGAAAAAAGGAGGCGGAGAACCGCACGGTTTCCATCCGCCGCCTCGGCAAGGAGGCCCAGAGCGTCATGTCGCTCGACGCCGCGCTCAAAATGCTCGCGGACGAAGCCGTGCCGCCCGACATGAAGCGCTTGCAGGCCGCCGCGTAACCGGAATCCGGCCCCAAGCAGGCTACCGTGCCAGCACTTCGATCTCGCCGTCCACGCCTGCGACCACCTTGATCTCGTGCGGCGGATAGACCTTGTTGTCCTTGCGGGCAATCACGCGGTATTCGCCCTCTGCCAGGATGACGCGCGGGAAGGCTCCCTTGGTCTCGGCGATCACGTCGCCCGCCGGAGAAACGACTGCCCATTCGGTGTCGGCCAGCGCCTCACCGCCCTTGCGCGCCACGAGCTTGAGCATGATGGCGGCGGCGCGATGCGTCACCGTGACGTCGGTGAGCTTGCCCGCTTGCACGCGAATGTCGGAGCGCACCACAGCGTTGCCATCGCCGTATTTGGAGACGATGAAATAGGTGCCTTCGTTCAGCAGCACCACATCGCCGGTCATCACATTGGTGATGATCGGGCGTTTCTCGCCCGGATCGAACTGACTGCCGCGATAGATTTCGAACGAAATCTGTCCTGTCGGAATACGCACATCGCCGACGCGGCCTTCGAGCCTGAGCCCCCCGGCCGGGATCTCGAACAATTCGTGCACGGGCTGGTCGCGCAACTGCACCGATTTGACCGCACTGGCAAGCCCGAAGGCAACGTGGACGATGTAGCCGCCCGCGGGCAGCGCCAACGACGGCGCCGGACCCCTGTCTTCCCGCACCAGCCGATAGACGCCGTTCGGGTCCGGCCGGTCCGAATAGATGCGCCAGTGCAGGCCGCCGGTGATCGGCACGTTGGGACGGAAATGTGCGCCGAGCAGCAGAGCAACCTCGCCCGGCCGCAAATGCGGCATCGTCCGCGGCAGGGGCGGCGGCCCCAGGTTGAGCGGCTGCTGCGCCGGCGCCGGAACCCCCGTCACCGCGTTGTTGTTGCGCGGTGGCGGTACAAAGACGGGCGGCGGACCTGATATGGAGGGCGGCAGTTGCGGCATCGACTGCGACGGCGGCAGCAGTGCGGCGGGCGGCGCTTGTGCGCGGCCCTCACCGGATGCCAGAACAGACGCAAGCACTGCCAGCACCGGCAGGCGAAAACAATGCAGGCGCGTTGGAGCCGTCATCGCCCAATTTTTCGACCGAAATCGCGGCAAATTCAAGCCGGAACCCGCCCTCGGCTGCACCCTGTCCGAGACTGCAAACAGCGGCATAGGGTGCGAGGGGCGCGCTGTTGTCACAGGATATGACGGAGTGTAACAGCGCCAAGCAACGAGCCACACCTTTTTTTGGCGCGGCAGGGCTGCCAGGGCAGCACAACACCGCGCTATGCCGATTTAACGTTAAATTCCTGCACATGCGGCCGCGTCCGTCGCTGCGGCGTCGCGCTTCGGTCACACTCGTTCGTTACGTTCTCGAAAATCTCGCCGTTACGAATATCGCAGGCAAATCTCTTTGCTTGCGCTTTTCACCATACTGGACTGAAATGGTTGTCGCGGCGGCAGAGGAGCACGAAGATTGGCGCTAAAAATGCGGGAGGGTGCGTTGTTCCAGTCGCTTCTGCGACGCTCGCGTAACGGGGACCGCAGCGCCGAAGCCACCCCCACCACAAAGCAGCCCGCTGTTGAACGGCCGACCATCGGACTTGCGCTCGGCGGCGGGGCCGCGCGCGGTTTTGCTCACATTGGTGTGCTGCGCACTTTGCTCGCCCACAACATTGTGCCTGATGTGGTCGTGGGCACCTCGATCGGCGCCGTTGTCGGCGGGTGCTATGCAAGCGGACAGCTCGACGCTCTGGAATCCTGGGCGCGGCAACTGACCAAACGCGGCATCCTCGGCTATCTCGACGTCAGCTTCTCCGGTGCGGGCCTGATCCGGGGCAATCGGCTCGCCGCTCGCCTCGAAGAGGCGCTCGGCACCGTGCAGATTGACAAGCTGCCGATTCGTTTTGCCGCCATCACCACCGAGGTGAATACCGGCCACGAGATCTGGCTCACGCGCGGTCGCATGGTCGAGGCGCTGCGCGCCTCTTATGCGCTGCCCGGCATCTTCCCGCCGGTGCGGCTGGGGAGCCGCTGGCTGGTGGACGGCGCGCTGGTAAACCCGGTTCCGGTGTCGGCGGCGCGCGCGCTCGGCGCCCGGCTCGTGATCGCGGTCAACCTCAATGCCGATGTGCTCGGCCGCGGCACCACCATTGCAAGCCACGGCACCGATGAGACCGACGAGTGGTTCCGCGAGCAGTTCCTCAAGCCGCGCAACGGCCTGCGCGCCATGTTCGGCCCCGAACGGGCGCTCAAGCGGCAGTTCATCGCTGCCGGCCGGCCCGGCATTCCCACCGTCATGGTCGAGGCTTTCAACATCATGCAGGATCGCATCACACGCGCTCGGCTCGCCGGCGATCCTCCCGATGTCCTGATCAGCCCGCGGCTTGGCGATCTCGGCTGGTTCGATTTTCATCGCGCGCACGAAGCGATCGCCGTCGGCGCCCATGCCGCCGAACGCGCGCTCGAGGCGATTGCCGAGGCCGTCGCCGCGCTCTCGGTGGCCGCGCCGCCGGCGCGCAAATAGCCGCTCACGCCGTCTGGATATAGTCGCGCAGCGCCGCCTGCTCCTGCTCCATTTCCATCAGCCGATGCTTGACCACATCGCCGATCGAGATGATGCCCGCGATCTGACCTTGCTCCACCACCGGTACATGGCGGAATTTTCCTTCGGTCATCCGCTCCATGATGCTGCCGATTGTGTCGGCGCCCCCGCAGGTTGCGACCTTGCGCGTCATGAATTCCGACGCCGGGGCGTCGAGCGCTTTAGCCCCGCGCGCTGCCAATGCCTGCACGATGTCGCGCTCCGACAGAATGCCGACGATGCGGCCGCCTGCACCCGTGACCACCAGTGCTCCGATACGGTTCTCGGTCAAAATGTCAGCCGCCGCCGCAAGCGTGGTAGCCGGTTCGATGGTGACCACGTTGCGACCTTTGACCGCCAGAATGTCTCGCACATACATCTAAGGACCTCCCTGAGCCGCGATCTTCTTGATCGTTAAAATTTTGTTTCCGTTTCCCTCCCGCAATAAGGGTAGCGCAAATTCACCCGTAGTGGGTCAGGAGTGCTTCCCGGTTGTTTTCCGCGATGCAACACCGACCGCGCACCGCATCACTGTTCAGCGCCAGGTGGATTCTTCGTTATGAGTGAAACCGGTCCCTGCGCGGATCGGATCGAACCACGCAAACAGCAAGAGGCCGGTGAGAAATCCGCCGACATGCGCTTCCCAAGCGATGCTCTGATCCTCGCCGATGATCGGCAACGAGCCGAGCCCAAACAGAAGATTGAGTCCGAACCAGGCGCCGAGAAATGTCAGCACGCGCGGATCGCGCAACGCCTTGAGCAGCGGCGCCGCCGGCAGTCGATAGCCATGGTCGCCTTCGGCCGTCCGCCAGGCATCGAGCGGTCCGCCCGCCTGAAACGCAAAACGCGCAGCCGCCCCCATGGTTCCCGAGATCGACGCCGAGGCGCCAACCAAAGGTAGCAGATCGCCGAAGTGCGCGAACAGATGCGCCGCCGCACCGGCAATCGCGCTGAACGCGAACAATAATAGAAACCGCACCGCGCCGAACCGTCGCGCAACCGCCGTCCCGAAGGCGAGGAGCCACACCGAATTGAACCCAAGGTGCACGAAATCGGCGTGGATGAAGGCGTAGGTCACGAACGTCCACAGCCAAAATCCGTGCTGCCATCCCGCCGTCTCGAGATTGCCGAAGGCAAAGCGCGCCGGAACGAACGCGGCCTGCCACACCAGAAGCTGATTGTCTTCCGGCGACAATCCGTACACGCGCAACAGATGCACAAACACCAACACCACGAGCATCGCGACCACAACGGCCGGAATATTGAAGATCGGTTCCCGCGGTTGGCTCACGTCTGCTGACATAGGTCGGACCGGAAATTTCAGCAACCTGTTTGCGGCCCCGCTTCAGAGGCGCAAACTGCGCGGATGAAGAATAAAGGGGAGAGCGTTGCGGCTCTCCCCTTTCCCTTGGGGGCGGTCAGCGCGGGCGCGCTGGTCACGTCCCCCCTCTCCCCTGGCATGGAGCGCGTGGCTTCCCGCATCAACGCAGGAAGCATATTCGAATCAAATGCGAAATTAATCGAGGTACTCGCCCCATGCCAACAGTAATACTTTCGTAACACTAACACATCATTGCCACGTCCAAACCCTCAAATTCGCGCGCAATCGGCATGTCCCCTGCTCCGTCGGACACGCCGTGAGCAAAGCGCCGGCCCGGTGTCTCAGCTTGGGACATCGCAGACGAGCAGGCGCGTCACGGCGGGACAGGAGCTGTCATGAAGACGTCCGGCAACCGCGATCTTTTCGAATATTGGAACAGGCAGCGCGGACATCGCGTTGCGCCCGAGCGCGGCGACATCGAGCCCGAGGCCATCCGTCACGTGCTCGGCGACACATTCTTTCTCGCCGCCGATGCTGCCGGCAGCTATCCGTTCCGGCTCGCCGGCACGCGGTTGTGCGCGTTGTTCGGCCGTGAGCTGAAGACCGAGAGTTTTTTCGGTCTGTGGAGCCGGGCCGATCAACCCGCGATCCACAACCTTCTGAAAGTGGTGGTGGACGAGAAGATCGGCGTGGTCGCCCATGCAACCGGCCGCACCGCCGAAGGAATCTACGCGATCAATCTCGAACTTCTGCTGTTGCCGCTGTTGCAGCGGGCTCCACTCGATGCGCGTGTGCTCGGTGCGCTTTCCCCGCACAATGTGCCTTACTGGATCGGCGCACGGTTCCTCGGTCCGCTTTCACTCGGCGCGTTTCGCCATGTCGGCTCGCGGCTTGAGCAGGCGCCGGTGTTTCGGCCCGTCGCGTCCAAACCGGCCGCCCTCGTGCGCCAGAACCAGGAGCTGCGCCGGCGTTTCGTGGTTTACGAGGGCGGCCGCAGCGACTGACCGTGGAAACCCGTAATTTGCGGACTAACCGGGAGTTAACGCTGCGGCCATAGGCTTCGTCGGATTGGTTTGCCGCGGAGCCTTCCGCCCATGGAACCTGCCAAAACCGCACCGGTTTCGCTGCCTTACGCCCAGGAGCGACGGCGGTTTCAGCGCGTGCGCGTCGATCTGCTCGGCCGCTACATGCTGCCGGACCGCCGCGAGTTTCCCTGCCAGGTGATCAACATGTCGCCCGGCGGCATCGCCATGATCGCGCCGGTCAGCCCGCAGCCCGGCGAGCGGGTCATCGCCTATATCGATCATCTCGGCCGTCTCGAAGGTCATGTGGCGCGTCAGTTCCTGAACGGCTTTGCCATGACGATCTCGGCGACCCCGCGCAAGCGCGACAAGCTGGCCGCGCAGCTCACTTGGCTTGCCAATCGTCACATCCTCAATTTGCCGGAGGATCGCCGGCATGGCCGCTTCACGCCGCGTAATCCGAACGGCCGCCTGATCCTGCCGAACGGCATCAACATCGGCTGCCGCATCATCGACCTGTCGCTGTCGGGCGCCGCCATCGCGACCAGGGAGCGACCGGAAATCGGCAGCTTGGTCACCATCGGTAAGATCACCGGTCGCGTGGTTCGCCACATCGAGGATGGCATCGCTGTTGAATTCACCCGTTTGCAGCATCCGGATTCCCTCGAAGACGACGCCACCGCGCAGTAGCAGCGCCTGTTCGCTGCGCCGTGCCGCACCCTATACCCACCCGGATTCCGGGCCCCAATCGCTCGCGCTCGGCCTATGTCCTAGGCGGCGCCGCATCGTTGGCGCGCCAGCGCGGCGCCACGGCCGAGCGCCACAAGCTTGGCCTCAGCGATGTCGCGGCGCATGGGTGCCATGCCGCAGTTGGTACAGGCCACGATGCGCTCCTTCGGCACGTGCTGCATGACGGCGGCGATGGTCTCGGCCACCTGTTCGGGCGTCTCCACCGTGTCGGTGGCGACATCGATGACGCCCACCAGCACGTCCTTGCCCTTCAGCAACGAGAGCAGGCTCAGCGGCACCTTCGCATTGCGGCATTCGACCGAGACCTGATGGATGCGGCTTGCGGCCAGCGCCGGAAAGATTTTTTCATACTGACGCCACTCGCTCCCGAGCGTGGCCTTCCATTCGATGTTGGCCTTGATCCCGTAGCCGTAGCAGATGTGCACGGCGGTAGTGCAGCGGAGGCCGTCGATGGCGCGGTGCAGCGCCTCGATGCCCCAGGCCACGACATCGTCCATGTAAACATTGAACGCAGGCTCGTCGAACTGGATCACGTCGATGCCGTCACGTTCGAGCGCCCGCGCTTCAGCGTTGAGCGCGTCGGCAAAGGCGAAGGCCATCTTCACTCGGTCGCCGTAATGGCGATCGGCGATCGTGTCGACGATGGTCATGGGACCGGGAAGGGTGAATTTGAGCTTGCGCGTGGTGTGGGCGCGGGCGTGGCGCGCTTCGGCTTCGTGCACGCGGCCCTGCAGTCGGATGGGGCCGGTGACGGTCGGCACCATGGCTTTGTAGCGATTGTTGCGGATGCCCATCTCCACCTTGTGCGCGAAATCGATGCCGGAGACTCGTTCCAAAAAGCCGTGGACGAAATGCTGGCGCGCCTGCTCACCGTCGGTGACGATGTCGATGCTGGCGTCCTCCTGCAATTTGAGCGCCAGCAGCGTGGCGTCGCGCTTGCCGGCCTCAAGCTCGGCGCCGGAAAGGCGCCACGGCGCCCACAGGCGGTTCGGTTCCGCAAGCCAGGCGGGTTTGGGCAGGCTGCCGGCGATGGTGGTGGGAAACATGCGCTCAGTCCCTGGCGTCCGGGCGCCAATCATAGAGCCAATCGAAGCGGGCGAGCAGTCTTTCCCCATCCAGTCTTCGCAGCACGTGGTTGCGCGCGGCGGCGGGCAACCCACCGAGATGGTAGATGCGGCCGTTGCGCCGCGCGGTCCGCTGCACGCGCGCGGTGCGGCTGCGGCGCTGGTCCTCGTAGCGGCGTAGCGCCTGCTCCGGCGCCTCAGGAGCCATCTTGAGGCAGTTGGCGAGCACCGCGGCGTCCTCGATGGCCATGGCGGCGCCCTGCGCAAGAAACGGCAGCGACGGATGGGCGGCATCGCCGAGCAGCGTCACCGGGCCGCTTCCCCAGTGCGCGGCGGGCTTGCGGTCGAACAACGGCCAGCGCAGCCAGCGATCGGGCGCGCCAAGCACGGTCCGCGCCTCGGCGCACCAGTCTCCCGGCGGGAAATGCGCCAGCACTTCGTCCGGCGCGCCGGCCTCGGCGCTCCACCCCGGCCGATCGGAACGGTCCTGCGTGATCGCCACCATATTGACGGCGGTGCCGCCCTTGACCGGATAGTGCACAAGGTGCGCATAGCGACCGAGCCAGAGATGGACCGCGGGCTCGCGGAATTCTGCGGGGACTGCGATGTCGGGCACGGTGGCGCGCCAGGCCGTGCGATTTGTGTAACGGGGCGGGTTGGATGCACTTCGTCCCTGCAGCAGCCAATGGCGCACAGTGGAGGAAAGGCCATCGGCTCCGACCAGGATGCGGCCGCGAATGTCGAGTCGCGCTCCGTCCGTTGCGATGCACGTTCGACCGGTGACCACGTGCACCGTAACGCCCTCGGCGCTTCCGATAAAGCTGCCAAGCTCGGCGTCGAGGGTGAGCGTGATGTTGGGATTGGCTCGAACCGCCTCCGCGAGTGCGCTCTGCAAATCAGCGCGGTGGATCACCCAATAGGGCGCGCCATAGCGCGCTGCGGCAAGTTTTCCGAGCGGGATGCGGGCCAAGCGGGTGCCAGAGGCCGCGTGGATGCAAATTTCCTGCGGCGCAACCACGTGCGGTTTCAACCGCTCGGCGAGACCGAGCTCGATCAGAATGCGGGCGGCGTTGGGGGAAAGCTGCAGGCCGGCGCCGACGTCGGACAATTGTCTGGCCCGCTCGAACAGGAGCACGCGAAAGCCGCTGCCGGCAAGGGCGTGCGCCGCGGTGAGCCCGCCGATGCCGGCACCGGCAATGATGATGGTGGGCGCGCTCGACACGCGGCCCTTTTGGTCCGCTCAGACCGGCTCGGTCAAGGCGCACTCGGGCGGCCGGGATTCGTGCGGAGCGAGCGCGGGGTCGTAGCGGAACAACGTCGAGCAATAGGGGCAGATGATCTCGCTGTTGTCCCCCATGTCGAGATAGACGTGCGGATGGTCAAGCGGCGGGGTGGCGCCGACGCACATGAATTCGCGCGCACCGATCTCGATCATCGGAACGCCGGGATCGTTGTGGAAGTGGGGTACAACGTGCTCTGCCATGGTGCTCGAAATTCCTTGACGCTCCAGCTTAGCCAGCGCGGACCATAACGGAAGCCGCGTGCAATTCCTAGACAGGCGGCGCGGGGAAAGCTTACGTCTTGCGGATGGAATCATCCTTTCTGCACGGCACCGTGGAGATTGCCTTCCTCGACGAGGGGTTGGGCGAACCGATCGTGCTCATTCATGGCTTCGCCTCGAACAAGGAAGTCAACTGGGTGCAGCCCGGCTGGGTCGCCGCGCTGACGAACGCCGGCCGGCGGGTGATCGCGCTCGACAATCGGGGGCATGGACGTTCGAGCAAGTTTTACGATCCCGCCGACTATCATACGCGGCGCATGGCCGAAGACGTGCTCAACCTTATGGATCACCTGAAGCTGCCGCGTGCCGACATTCTGGGCTATTCCATGGGCGCGCGGATTGCCGCCTTTCTTGCCCTCGACCATCCGCAGCGGGTGCGCTCGGCGATCCTCGGCGGGCTCGGCATGAACCTGATCGAAGGCGTTGGCGCGCCGGATCGCATTGCCGCGGCGCTGGAGGCGTCCGATCCTGCGAGTGTCATCGAGCCGCAGGCGCGTATGTTTCGCACCTTCGCGGACCAGACCGGATCGGACCGGCGCGCGCTTGCGGCCTGCATCCGCGGCTCGCGCCAGACATTGACGCGCGAGGAGGCGACCGCGATCAGGGTGCCGGTGCTTGTGGTCGTGGGCAGCGAAGACAAAATCGCAGGATCTGCCCAGGCGCTCGCTGCACTGATCCCCGGCGCAAAGGCGGTCTCGATTGCGCGGCGCGACCATATGCGCACGGTGGGCGACAAGCTGTTCAAGGCCACGGTGCTGGATTTTCTCGCCGAACGGCCATGATAACATTGTCATATCAATCGCTTATATATGCCTCAGGAGGACCGGCTTGGCGTCCGGCTCGACGGTGACCAAATTATGCTAGGACGAACGCGGAAAGGCGGAGAAAAGATGGCCCAGCAGAAACCCAGGCTCGCCAAGACGCTCCACAAGGTCGATCCGGTCTGGGAGCGCATCCGCAACGAAGCGGAGGAGGCGGTACGACGCGAGCCCGAGCTCGCGAGCTTCATCTATTCCTCGGTTCTGCATCACGACACGCTGGAGGCCGCGGTGGTGCATCGCATCGCCGAACGGCTCGACCATCCGGACGTGACCGGCGAGTTGATCCGGCAGGCTTACGCGGATGCGCTCGAAGACGAACCGCAGATCGGCGAGGCCTTTCGCGCCGACATCGTGGCGACCATAGATCGCGATCCGGCCGCCCACCGCTTTCTGGAGCCGCTGTTGTATTTCAAGGGTTTTCACGCGATCCAGACCCATCGGCTCGCACATTGGCTGTGGAACCGGGGACGCAAGGATTTTGCCTATTATCTGCAAAGCCGCTCCTCGGCCGTGTTTCAGTGCGACATCCATCCGGCGGCGCGCATCGGGCGCGGCATCTTCCTCGACCACGCGACCGGGCTTGTGGTCGGCGAGACGGCTTTGATCGAGGACGATGTGTCGCTGTTGCAGGACGTCACCCTCGGCGGCACCGGGAAGGAACACGGCGATCGGCATCCGAAAATCCGGCGCGGGGTCCTGATCGGGGCCGGCGCCAAAATTCTTGGCAACATCGAGGTCGGGCAATGCGCCCGCATCGCGGCCGGCTCGGTGGTGCTCAAACCGGTGCCCAACAACGTGACCGTGGCCGGGGTGCCGGCCAAAATCATCGGCGAGGCACCCTGCGCAGAGCCCTCCCGCACCATGGATCAGCTATTCCCCGACGGCTGAAAGACCCGCCGCACGCTGCTGGCGCGAGGTCGACGCGCGTGCTACCAGATTGACTCCGACCGCAAGGTCGACCGTCGGGAGTCTGCGATCGTGGACGTCGAAGAGATCAAGAAGATCGACGCCTATCTGAAGCGCCTGTTCGGCAACCCGCGCATCCAGGTGCGGCCGCGGCCACGCAAGGACGATTCCGCAGAAGTGTATATTGGCGACGAATTCATCGGCGTGCTGTTCGTCGACGACGAGGACGACGATCGTTCCTATAATTTTCAGATGGCGATTTTGGGAGCCGATCTGGAGTAACCGGCCATGGCGCATCTTGCGCTTGCGCTTCAACGTCCGGCACGTAGTTTTGCAAGCAACCGATCGATATTGGCCGCGACTGCGCGCCAGTCGTGCAGCCAGTCGCGCGGAAAGCGCACGATCACGTCCGTGTTGCCGATGCGCTGCTCGTGCAGGCAGATGCCCGGGGCAATCCCGGCCTGGCGCGTGCAGCGTACGAGGAAGCGGTCCGGCGCTGCCGCATCATAGAAGAGGTCTTCGTTCTGATAGGGCGTGTCCTTGCGGAAGGCTTGCGCACGCAAACCGTCCGGCCCCGCGGCCGGCGCGCCCTCCGTGTAGCGCGGATAGATGGTGTTGATGCGTTCCGACGGCGGCGGCGTGCCGTCGCTCTTGGCGATGGTGACGAATATCCGGTCGCTGAGGCTGGGCGGCTCGTCGGGCGCCGGCCTTGCCGCAGGATCGGGCGGCTCCAGCGACGGCCAGAGGAGGACGAGATCGATGCGCTCCTGCGCGCCCGCACGGCGCTGCCGGGCAACGCGGATCGCAGCGGCCGGCACGTTGAGCGCCATGCCGCCGACCGTGACCGGCAACGTCGGCGCATCGAGCGGCACGGCATCCGGCCAACGCGGCCACAGGATATAGGCGATCGGGCATCCGGCCAGCGTTAGCACGGCCGCCACCAATGCGGCCTTCAGCGCGACGCTGAGGAGGCTCCAACCTACCTGATGCGGTCCGGCCCGCATGGTCCGCGGCACGCCGGTTTCTGGAACGATTCGGGACATTTTGGGTCGTGGCAGGCGGTTGGCGCGAATCGTTCATGCAGTATGGCATGTGGCGCCGAGCGCCACACCAAAGCCGCAGCGGGACCGCGTTAACCTTGCTTTAACCTTGTTGTGGCGCGGCCGGTCCGCATTTGGAACATGATGCAGCGGCCAAGAGAGGCCCTGGTGTCCGTTCCGATGTCGTTTGAGGCGTTGCAGTCGTTGCACACGCTGGCGTTGGGCTTTGCCGTCGCCGGCCTGCTGGCGAGCTTTTACCAGCTCGTCACCGAGCGGCCGCCGAGCTTCACGCTATTGACCGGCCGTGCCAAGCCTTCGGCATTCTTGGCGCTTCCCTTTCTGTTGCTCGTTGCGCCCTTCATCATCATGCGCAACACGATCCGCGGCGCTGAATACGAGCACCGCAACGTCGGATTCGTGATGATCGCGACAGTGATCGCGGGTCTGTGGAGCCTTGCCTCAGGAGCACTCGTGGTCAAGACCATCGAGACACTCCTGATCGCAGCCTGACACCGCGCCACCTCGCAAATCTCCCTCCGGCATGGCAAGTTCAGCCTGCGATCAGGAGGGCCAATGCCAATCTACGAACTCGATGGCGAGGGGCCGGAATTTCCGGCCGACGGCCGCTATTTCGTCGCCGAGACCGCGGTGCTGATTGGGCGCGTGCGATTGAAAAGCCATGCCAGCGTCTGGTTCGGCGCCGTGTTGCGTGGGGACAACGAATGGATCGAGCTCGGCGAGAGGTCCCAGATCCAGGACAACGCCACGCTGCACACGGATCCAGGCTTTCCATTGGTTATTGGCGCCAACTGCGTCATCGGGCACGGCGTGGTGCTGCATGGCTGCACCATCGGCGACACGAGCCTGATCGGCATGGGCGCCGTCGTGCTCAACGGCGCAAAGATCGGCAGAAATTCGCTGGTGGGAGCCGGCGCGCTGGTCACCGAAGGCAAGCAATTCCCGGACAATTCGCTGATCGTGGGATCGCCGGCGCGGGTCATCCGCTCGCTCGACGAGAAGGCGGCCAGGATGATCGCCGAAGGCGCCGACATCTACGTGCAGCGCTGGCAGCAGTACGCCAAAGGGTTGAAACGCGTCGGCTAGGCGCGGAGGCCAAGGAGCACTGTGCCGGCCTTTGTGGGGTGCTGTCGAAAAAAGTGCGGGCGGCCCTTGGGGGAGGAGCCGCCCGCGCGCGAACCCGGTCTGGGGACGGGGAGGGGTGGGGACGTGACCGGATTCGCGTTTCCCTATCTCACTGACGCTCAAGCACGACCGAAAGGCCGCTCATCGCGAGGCTGCGGTCGCCGTTGCCGGGCGCGAATCGCCGAGCGATACCCAAATGTTCGGGTCGCTCTGCGACTGGCGCTTGACGAAACGGTATCCCGTTTCCGTCCACGGCAAGACCTCGGGGTGCTGATTGTCGAGAATAAACTCGCCCCGGTCGGTCCTGACCGTGAGCACAGCGTGGCCTTCGCCCTTCTTGTCCCGCACGACGGTGATCAGCAGCGCCTCACGGGGCCAGCCGGCCTCGATCAGCATGCGCCGCTTGAGCAGTACATAGTCCTCGCAGTCGCCGTAGCCGTCATCGGGGTATGACCACCTTTCGACCACGCCCCAGTGCTCGAGGTCCGTGATCGGCTTGATCGTCTCGTTCACCCATTTATTCACTCGTACCAGTTCTTTCCAGACCCGGGGGGTGAGCACGATGTCGCGCGGCACGCCGGCCCGCACTCTGCACTCGCCGGGGTGCTGGGCGCAGAATTCCGCCCAGCCGATGGGCGGGCTCGCCACATTACCGACCGAAACGAAAAGCGGCTGTTCGGCGCGCACGGGCGTGGTCGCGGCGTCCGGGAATACCGCCAAAGCAGCGCCGAGCGAGACTCCCAGGATGGCAAGCGAAAACCGCGGCATGGGTGACCCCTCCTCCCGTCTTCTTGGGGCCACAATTGCCACAAAGCTTTTGAGCTGCCGCTAAGTCGAAGGCGGTATTTTGAAGATAACCGAAATAAAGCTTGAGAATAGTTCAAAGAAAGATTTCGTAAAATTGCGCAAGTTTCAAATTATCTAAAATTTTAATCTTTCCCGGACTGCGCCCCGGACTGCGCCCATGGCGGCTTGAGGCTTTGCGCACGCGGCCTTTGCCGCCCGTAACGATGTCGGGGCCAAGCTCAAAGGGACCGCCAGTCCCCTTGAAGGCGAACCCGTTCCTCCGCGCTCACCACAGCGCACGTTCGCTGAGCCACTTGCTCTGGCCGGCGCAATTTTTTTGCGCCGAAACTTGCGCAATCTGCTCAAGCTGGCCGCGCGCCTGCATCAATTCGGTGCCATAGGACACCTGACCGACGAATTTGCCGACTGGCTCCTGCCCCGCGCGCGCCATCAATTCGCTCAGCTCGCGCTCGCGTGCGGTCAGGTCACGGGCGGTGCGCCCGAGCTGGTCGCAGGTGTAATGGTCGAACTTTCCCGGCGCCACCACCGCCTTCGTCGCGCTTTCGCCCATGAGCCCGCAGCCGGCGAGCACCGCCGCCAGCACGCACGCGCCGGCCAAATGGCCGACGAAACGAAATCCGAACTCACGCCACGCTGTCATCATGACAGTCCACAAAACCTACCATCGCCCCTTAAACGGGGCGTTTATCGCTCTCATTCCCAAGCTGCATCGGCGGACAATTGCCTACGCCTTGGTGCGGACGGCCGGACTCGAACCGGCACGGCCTTTCGGCCAAGGGATTTTAAGTCCCTTGCGTCTACCATTCCGCCACGTCCGCGGACCGCGCGGCCGTTGTATCACCGCCGCGCCGCGCGCCGAAAGCTCAAGCGCTCGAAGATAGCAACGCCATCAACGGCTTTGGGTTTTGGTATGACCCCAGGTCGCTTCCCAATCGTTGCCGTTCACGTCGAGCACGCGACCGTCCGCCTCGTAGAACTTGTTTGGCACCTGAAAGATCGCGAGCATCAGGCCACCCTCCGGGCACCAGGCCACGTGCCGACTTCCCGCCTCGCGCCAGACGAATTCGCCCGGGCCGGCGACGAGTCCTGCGGCCGGACCTTCCTTGTCCACGAGCTTGCCTTCCAGCACGTAGGTCTGCTCCACGTTCACATGTTCGTGGTCCGGTAACACCGCGCCCGGCGCAAAGCGCATCAGCGCCGTGACCATCCCCGTCTTTCGATCGAAGAACAGCGTCTTGGCCTCGCAGCCCGGGAAGCGGGTTTTCTGCCACTCCATTTCCGCGGGTCGGACCAGGTGCGAATGGGCGCTGGCGGCGTCTTTGCTCTTGGCAGCGGCGGCGGTCATGGCATGTCTCCCTCGGTTCCCCCCTCACTTTAGCACGTCCCTCAGAGCCGCAAACCGCCCACTCAAAACCGCCTTTCGGAAGGCGGAAGTCGCCGGTGGCGCCGACGCATTTGGCAAAAACTGGCGCCAAGTTTTTCGCGAATGCGATCCGATCCGCAAAGCCAATACAAACGCCGCATTGTAAGGCCTAAGTAATTTTACGCAGTCGGATAACCTGTATTTCATGGGCCGCAGCGCAAACATTCCGCATTCGTCATGCCGCGCGTGGGAGGCTTCCATGTCGAAGGCAATGTTCGTGACGGTCCTGGTGTGCAGCATGCTGCTCTACAACCCGACGATCGTGCGCGATTTTGCGCGCCAGCACGGGACCCAACTGGGCATGTATCTGAAGAGCACGCTGATCACCGTGGACCGCCTGATGCCGGGTTTCATGCGCTTTTCGCGCGGCTAGGGCGCGCGACACGTGCTGTTGGTTGCCCCTGTGCCAGCAAGGGCCGGAAGGCTGAGGACTCCTACCTACGCCCCGCCCTCGCGGATCGGCGGCTGAAAGGCCAGTCCCGTGTCCCAGGGAAAATAAATCCAGGTGTCCTGCGACACCTCGGTGATGAAGGTGTCAACCATGGGCCGCCCCATGGGCTTGGCATAGACCGTGGCAAAATGCGCCCCGGGCAGAAGCTCGCGCACGATCTTGGCGGTGGCGCCGGTGTCGACCAGATCGTCGATGATCAGCACGCCCTGGCCGTCGGCGCCGCCGAGATTGCGCACGCTGTCTGCAATGCCCTTCAGCACCTTCAGCTCGCCCTGCCGGTTGGTGGGGTCGTAACTTGACACGCACACCGTCTCGATCACACGCAGGTTCAATTCGCGCGCCACGATCGCAGCCGGAACGAGCCCCCCGCGCGTGATGCACACGATGGCCGAAAACGGCCCTGCCTCCGCGAGCCGCCACGCCAGCGCCCGCGCATCGCGATGGAATTGATCCCAGGAAACCGGAAATGCCTTTTCTGGCTGTGGCTGTGGCTGGCTGTCGGCTTGCGCCATCTTCGAATCCCCGCCCTGCAACGGCCGGGGTTCTAGCGCATATCGAGCACGAAATCGAACCGTCCGGCGAGCGCACCGCCGGCCTTGGCGGTGCGCATCAAAAGCTCCTTCCGGAACAGAAAATCGCGCGCGTTGCCCGGCTCGCCGGGGAAATAGAGCTGCGTGGTGAGAACCTGTCCGCCCGGCGGCTGCACTTTCACATGAATATGCCGCGTGCGTCCCACATAGCCCCCCGGCACGACGGTGCGCAGCCGGAATCGCCCCTCGCCGTCCGTGAACAGATGCCCGCGCAGGCGGAAACCGGCATTGTCGTAGGCGCCCGCGGCATCCGCCTGCCACACGTCGATCAGCGCCTGCGGCACCGGCTTGCAGCCGCGCGTGAGCACATAGCCCGTGATCTCGATCGGCTGCCCGGTCATGCCGGGCTCAATGAGGTCGCTGCGGCGCGGGGAGCGCGGCTTGAAGAACGGTCCTTCGGTCTGGCGAATGGTGGCCGCCTGGTTCGGGCCGCAGGCCGGCGTGGGATCGAGCTGCTGCGCGAAAAGATTGCTCGGCTCAAGCACAAGGCCGAGCGTGGTGGCCTTGAGCAGGAGGCGCCGGTTCACCCGCAACCGAAAAACCTCCCCCGGATTGAATGGCATGAGGTTACCCTCCGCATGGATCGCCCCCCATTTTTAGCTTACGGCGTCGATGTGGCGTTTTCGTGCCGTACCGGCTTGAGCAGCCCGACCTTCACCATCCAATGCAGCGATCGCAGCACGATCGCGCGCCGTTCGGCCGTCACATGTTTCAGCAGATCTTCGATCGAATGCACATCGCTCGATTTGAACAATTCGCAGATCGCCAAATATTCATCCCTGCCGAGCAGCACGGTGGGCTGGATCAGGATCCCGGGTTCCTTAATCAGCTCCTCCCAGCGCTCGAAGAGAGGCCCGCGCGCAAGCCGCGCCAGCCCCGACAGCCGGTGCGAGGGGTAGCCTGAGAAAATCCCGGCCACATCGTACAACGGCCGCACCGGCAGCCGCCCCGTCTCCTCCCTGCGCGCCCTCTCCACCGCTTCGCATTGCACGTTCCATAAATCCCAATAGCGCGGCAGCACCGCCTTCCAATCGAACTCCGCCTCCACTCTGCGGCGCGCCTCGTCTGCGAGACGGCGTCTGAGATCGGGATCGCGGGCGAGCAGCGCGATGGCTTGCGCCGCCTGCTCCACATCGACGAAGCAGAACTGGCTCGCCCCGCCAATGAACTGGTCGTAGGTGTCGACCTCCGCGATATACCGGTACGCCAGATCGGAAAGCGACACATTCGGCATGTAGCTGTCGATCAGAATGCCGTTGATGCCATGCTGCACCGTATCGCGATAGCCGTCCCAATTGGACACCACCACCGGCAGCTCCGCTGCCATGGCCTCGATGACCGTGAGCCCGAAGGTCTCCTGGATGTTGTCGGACAGCGAGCAAAAAATATCCGCCGCCGACCAGATCGAGAACCGCGTTTCCGCCGCGCGGCCGTCGACGTGACAAAACGCCACCGATGGCGCCATCTGCTTTGCCGTCTGCATGAACACGCGCTCTTGGAAATCGTCGTTGAACCAGCCACACCAGATAATCGCGTAGCGTTGCGGCCCGCAGTGCGCAGCTTCCTCCACGGCTTGTGCAAGTTGGAATGGCGAAGCCTTGGCGTGCACGCTCAGCCGCCCGAAGAACAGCACCGCAATCGTCCCCGCGTCGAGCCCGAGCTCCGCGCGCCACCTTGCGCGGTCCGCCTCGCTGCGCCGGAAACGTTCCGCATGCACGCCGAGCGGAATCACGGGCATGAGCGGACGGGCAAAGCGAGTGGCACCCAGCCGCTCGCGCAACCGCTCTTCCGCGGCTTGCAGCATCGCGGACACCGCCTGCTCAACCGCCCGCGAGGTGAGTATGATCGCGTCCCACGGCATCACCGGCGTCGTGACCACGTCCGAGATCGCCTCCAGGATGGCCCGCGACGAGATCGTATGCGTGATGCCGCAGAGGGCGTAGGCGGTCTCGCCAAGAAAGCTGCGCACGCGCGCCTGCTCGGCAACGTTGGGACCTGGCAAATAGAGCAGGCCTCGTTCACGCAGCAGGGCAATGTCGAGCGGTGAAACCGGCCGCGCCGCAAGCGGCCTGCGGCTTTGCGCAACCGCCTGAGAGAATTCGCGGAATTGATCCGCCCCGCTGCACAAGGCGCAGACCTCGCGATGCGGCGTCTGCGCCAGGAAGGCGGAGAGGAAACTTTCCCCCGCCGAATGTCTTCCCTTCAGATCCGGCCGCGCCACGCGATAGCCGTCCGGATGATAGAACAGGATCGGATTGGCGGGCGCGGCCATGCGGGACTCGGAGGATCAAAGTCGATTTTGTGATCCGACCACATTTTCCCGGCCCATGCGATGGTGCCGCGGCAATGCTTGTGGACGGTTTTCGTCTACCGCATGGGCTGCATCGAAGCTCTGATCTTGAGCAGCATTTCCTCCACCGCGCGCTTGGCCAGCGCCAGCCTTTCTGGATCGCGCGAGCGGATCACGATGTTGGTGTTGGGTCCGCGTTCGTCCATGAATGGATAGCTGCCGAACATGGCCTCGGGGTGCGCCTTGGCGATGGCGCCAAGCTCGGTTCCGATGTCGCCCTCGCGCAGATCTGCGCGCACCGTTTCCGACAGAAGTTTTGCCCCGGTCTTCAGCGTCGGTGCCACCTCGTCGAGCATGGCCTGCATGACGGACGGAATCCCCGCCATCACGAACACATTCCCGATGCGAAATCCCGGCGCCGCCGAGATCCGGTTCCGGATCAGCGTCGCCCCCTGCGGGACGCGCGCCATGCGCATGCGCGCCTCGTTGATCTCGATGCCGCGCGCCGCCCAGTTCTCCTTCAGGATTCGCAGCGCTTCCGGATGATAGTCGATCGGTACGCCGAATGCCTTGGCCACGCAATCGGCGGTGATGTCGTCGTGCGTCGGCCCGATACCGCCGGTCGTGAACACATAGGTGTAGCGGTGCCGCAGCGCGTTGACCGCCTCCACGATCGCCGCCTCCTCGTCGGGCACCACCCGCACTTCCTTGAGGTCGATGCCGATGGCGGTGAGATATTCCGCGACGTATCCGATGTTCTTGTCCTTGGTGCGCCCGGAAAGAATTTCGTCTCCGATGACGAGAAGTCCGGCGGTGACAATTTCAGATGCAGCGCGGCCGTCGCTCATGGAGTGCTCCCGGCGTTCGTCTAGCGCGGGCCGGACAGGTGCTCAAGGCCGCCGCGAAGAAAAGGTCGAAAAGCGGAGTTCGGTCGCGACCGTTTCCGGGAAGGGCGTATCGCCCCGTTTGCGGGCATAGTCCCCTTTCTGCCGGTGCTTGATGGCCTCCGGCAGCAAAGCACGATCGGTTTCCGTCGCCGGACGCCAAGCGCAGACATGCGGAACGGCTCCTGGGTGCAGCCGACCGTGAAAAACCCACCTAATCGTCGCTTTGCGTTGCGGCGTTTGCGGCGCCGCGCGGGACCGCGCCTCGTTAACCAGTTTACAGGCCGTTAACGGCCTGCTGCGAATTGCAGCGGTCGGACGTTGCCACTCCTCGATCTCCGCAAGCGAATGGCAAGCTTTCTGGCCTAGCGTGCCCCGGCCCGGTCCCGCGAGCGATCGCGCGGACGCATGGGGGGAGTGAGCGCATTGTCCGAGACAGCGCCGTTGCGTACCGGGGCGCCGGAGCAATCTCGTCCCGCCTTTTGCGCCAATGCCCGTTTCGGCGCCATGCTGCCCCTTTGCGCAATCGTCGCGGTGGCGATCGTCTGCATCGTGGTCGCGGCGCTGTACTCGGCCCAACGCGCCAATGAAGTTGCCGTCGAGCATGAGAAGGACATGCTCAGAAACGCCATCGTCTATCGCGGCGAATGGTCGTTGCGCATGCTGCGGTCGGTGCTGGTCTTGAACGTGTCCGACGTCGCCTCGAGCGCCGCCGAATCCGAGCGGCTGGTCGAGCGCGTGCGCGCCGAATATCGCAAGCTCGTCGACCACGACTTCATCTTGATTGCCGACAGTGCCGGCCGCCTCATCGACGGGCTGGTGAATGCGGATGCCGCCCATCCGGAATTGCCGCCGCTCGCCTTTGCCGAAATCGCGCCGGCACTCGCCTTCGTCCAGGGCCGCACGCGCATTGCCCCCGAGCGTGTCGCGTGGTTGGCCCCCACAAAAATGCCGGCCGGTGACGTGCCGCCTGACGGAGTTGCCTTCCTGCAGACTTTGAGCAACGGCGTCTCGATCATCGTCAGCGTCGCGCTGTCCGAAGGCGCCAGGCCGGTCGCCATCTTGGCGGCCCAGGCAATTGACGAGACGGCGCTGACCGAGCTCGGCAACCGCCTGCTGATGACCAACTTGCGCAAAGTGGACGACGATGAGCCGATCTCTGCCGACGATTACGCCTACCATTGGCGCGACGAGCGCGGCCGTACCGCCGCGCGCTTTGCCTGGACGCCGCACCGGCCCGCGGCGCAGGTGCTCTACAGCGTTATCCCGTTCATCGCCGTCGCGATTGTCGGATTTGCGGTGTTGACCGCGTTGGTGCTGCGTCACATGCGCCGCAGCGCCGCCGAAATTGCCGAGGCCGAGCGCCGCATGCGCCATCTTGCCTTGCACGATCCGCTCTGCGGCCTGCCCAATCGCATTTATTTCGGCGAGGAACTCGAGGCGGCCATCGCCAAGGTTCGTGCCGGTGCGCCGCCAGCGGCGGTGTTCTACATCGACCTCGATCATTTCAAGGACGTCAACGACACGCTCGGCCATTCGGTCGGCGACGAATTGATCCGCCGCGTCACCCAGCGGCTCACCCAGGTGTTGCGCGGCGGCGATCTCGTGGCGCGGCTCGGCGGCGACGAATTCGCCGTCATTACCGCTGCCGCCCCCGACCAGGCCACCCTGCATTCGATTGCGCGGCGCATCATCTCGACTTTGTGTGCGCCCTATCTGATCGACGGCAATCCGATCGTGATCGGCGCCAGCATCGGAATTGCCTTGATCATGCCGAACGCAAACGACAGCGCCACCGACATCATGCGCTACGCCGACATGGCCCTCTACCGCGCCAAGAACGAGGGGCGCAACCGCGCCTGCATCTACGACACAGTGATGAGCGCCGATCTCTCGCGCCGCAAGCTTCTGGAGCAGGACTTGCGCGAGGCGATCGAGAACAACCGCCTCGACCTCGCCTACCAGCCGATCGTCAACTCAAGCGGCGAGAAGATCGTCGGCGTCGAGGCGCTGGTGCGCTGGTCGCATCCCGAGCGCGGATTCATCAGCCCGGTGGAGTTCATTCCGCTTGCCGAGCACTCGGGTCTCATCATTCAACTCGGCGAGTGGGTGATGCGCCGCGCCTGTCACGACGGCCTCACCTGGCCCGAGCTCGCCATCGCGGTCAACGTGTCGCCGCTGCAATTCCGCCAGCTTGATTTTGTCGAGACCGTGGAGCGAATTCTCCTGGAAACCGGCTTCGATGCCGGCCGGCTGGAGCTTGAGCTGACCGAAAGCACGCTGATCGGCAACGTCGAAAGCGCCGAATCCGCCATGCGGCGGCTGCGTGCGATCGGCGTCCGGCTGGCGCTCGACGATTTCGGCACCGGTTACTCGAGCCTGCTCTATCTGCGCCGCTTCCCCTTCGACAAGCTGAAGATCGACCGCAGCTTCGTGCAGTCGATCGAACGCACAGCCGATGCCACAGCCATTATCAATGCCATCGTCAGTCTCGGCCGCGGCTTGGGCATGAAGGTGACGGCTGAAGGCGTGGAGAGCGCCGAGCAGCACCTGTTCCTGCGTGCTGCCGGCGTGCACTACATGCAGGGCTATCGCTTCGGCAGGCCCTGTTCCGCCGCCGAGATCACCGAGTATCTCCGCAACCCCGGCGCTTTCCGCGGCCTTGGGCGCGACACGGTGGCCGCGATCGCAAGTTGACGCGCTGCCGCGCTGTCTGCGCCTTCCCCCTCGCCTTCATCGCTCGACTCGCTGGCCGCCTCGTCCCGAAAGCCGGACCTCGCCGGCGAATGCGCAACGCAACCGTTGCGGCGATCGAGGCAAAGCTTCAGGATGAGCGGCCTTTGAACGTGGAGGAGGGAGATGGCCGTCTCACAAAAAATTGCACTCGTCACCGGCGCCGGCACCGGCATCGGCCGCGCGGTAGCGCTGGCGTTGGCGCGCGAGGGTTATGCCGTGGTGCTTGCCGGCCGCCGCAAGGAGCTGCTCGAGGAAACCGCCAAGGCGGCCGCGCCCGCCAAATCGCTGGTAGTGCCGACCGACGTGAGCGATCCCGTCTCGGTCAAGGCGCTGTTCGAAAAGACCAAGGCCACGTTCGGCCGACTCGATCTGTTGTTCAACAACGCCGGCATCGGCGCGCCTGCGGTGCCGATGGAGGAGCTGCCCTACGAGACCTGGAAGAAGGTGGTGGACACCAATCTCACCGGCGTCTTTTTGTGCACCCAAGAGGCGATCAAGATCATGAAAGCGCAGGATCCCAAGGGCGGGCGCATCATCAACAATGGCTCGATTTCTGCCCATACCCCGCGCCCGCGCTCGGCCGCCTACACCGCGACCAAGCACGCGGTCACCGGCCTCACCAAGCAGACCGCGCTCGACTGCCGCGGCACCGGCATCACTTGCGGCCAGATCGACATTGGCAACGCCGCGACCCCGCTCACCGAGCGCATGGTACAGGGCCAGGGCGTGATGCAGCCGGACGGCCGCATGATGATCGAGCCGCGCATGAGCGCCGACGATGCCGCCCGCGCCGTGGTTTACATGGCGAGCCTGCCGCTCGACACCAACGTGCTGTTCATGACCGTGATGGCCAACGAAATGCCGTTCGTGGGTCGCGGCTGATTTGGTGTGCAGCCACACGCCAAGACAGCCCACGCCGCGCGCCTCGCGCGTGCGAGGCGTAATGCTCAATCGAGAACGCCGTGCTCAAGCACTGTTCGGTTGAGGCAACCACGCGGCAGTCCACGCATGCGTCTGTAGAAGCCTAACCATTACCGCTCAAGATGAAACTCCGCCTCCCGTGCCTCTTTCATCAGCGAGCTCCACACCACTTCGCGCAGCTCGGCGAAGCGCGCCTGCCGCAGCGTGTCCCGCGTACGCGGATGCGGCAGATCAACGGTAACTATCTTCTGGATGTTGCTGGGTCGTCCTTTGAGCACGAACACACGGTCGCCCATCAACACCGCTTCGTCGATCGAATGCGTTACGAAGATCATGCTGGTGGGTCGCGTCTCCCAAATGCGGAGCAGCTCGAATTGCAGAATTTCGCGCGTCTGCGCGTCGACTGCCGCGAACGGCTCATCCATCAGCAGCACGCTCGGCTCCACGGCCAGCGCCCGCGCCAAGCCGCACCGCTGCTGCATGCCGCCGGACATCTGATACGGATACGCATGCTCGAATCCGGCCAGCCCCACGAGCTTGATGAAACGCGGGACCCGCTCGGAGATCACCTCCCGCGAGGCGCCCGCCATCTGCAGGCCGTAGGCCACGTTGTCGTACACTGTTTTCCAAGGAAACAGACCAAAGTGCTGGAACACCATGGCCATGCCGGCGATCGGCTCGGTCACGCGCTGCCGCCCGCACCAGATCTCGCCCTCATCGACCGGTAACAGCCCGTCGATGCAGCGGAGCAGCGTGGTCTTCCCGCAACCCGAGGGGCCGACGATGGTGAGGATCTCGCGCTCCCCGAGATCAAAGTCGATGCCGCGGAAGACTTCCAACGTGCCGAACCGCTTGGCAAGTCCGCGCACGCGGATGCTCGGCATCAGCTCAGCGGCTTGCGCCGGAGCGCCGATCCGCTCGTGGCGCGGTACCGCGCTTACCTGCCCGTCGCTCACGTCGTGCGCCCGCTCATGTGTCGGCTCTGCTCCACGGTGCGATGCGTCGTTCGAGCCTCTTCAACGCACCCGTCAGGGCCACGCCGAGGATCATCAGGAGAAGCACCGGCACAAATGTCTTGTCAGTCTCAAACACGTGCGCGTAGCGGGTGATCATGTAGCCGAGGCCGGAAATCGACGTAAAGAACTCGGCGACCACCATCCCCACCAACCCGCGCCCGATCGCCAGCCGGATACCCGCCGCGATATACGGCACCGAGAACGGCAACAGGACGTGCCGCCAGATTTGCATTTCTGACGAACGGAACGACCGGGCGACCTCGAGCATATTCTTGTCGCACTCGCGCACGCCCTGATAGGTGTTGATCAGCACCGGGAACACCGCAAACAGAAACACCACCACCACCTTGGCCTGCATGTGAATGCCAAACCAAAGCACGAGCAGCGGCACCAGAGCGACGGTCGGGGTGGCGTAGAGCGCGTTGATGGGGATATCGAGCGCCCAGTCAACGTGGCGCACGCGCGCCATTACCACCGCAAGCGGAATCCCCAGGAGGATGCCGAGGCCGAGTCCATACAGGAGCACTTGCAGGCTTTGCCATGCGTAGTAAGGCAGCTCCCCTGTGATGAAAGTGAGTTGAAACGCGGCGATGAGAATTTTGGACGGATATGAAAACAGGATCGGATTGACCAGCGGTCCGAACAGTTCCCACAGGGCGACGATCAGCAGCACGAAGCCATAACGGTAAAACGGGCGCTGACACCAGAAGGGCTCCTGGTCCCCCTTTGCAGCGGCCTGTGGCGCAGCGTCCGCCGCGGTTGCCTGAGCCTCGTTGATCACCGTCATTCGCTGCTCCTGCTCGATCCCTTGCGGACCTTCGGGCCGGCGCCGGCAAGTCCGGGACGCCTCCGGGCGGCGGGACATTCCCCGCCGCCCCTAGCCTACCCTCTTCGACGTCATTTGGGCAGCCGGTTACGACTGCTCCGACGGGCACATCGGACCTTTCCACTCGCCGAGTGCCTTAAGCGCCTCCTGCGCGAGCGAAATATCGATCACCTCGTCGTACTTCGGCGCCTTGCCCTTTTCGATATTGCCGACACGCTCCATCAATTCGGTGGTCCAACTCACCCGTGAAGGCGACATGCCATGGTTGGCGTCCCAGATGCACTCCTTCACCAGGAAGTCGAGCGACTTCTCGGCAACGTCCTGCGGTAAGTTGGTATACTTCACAATCACAGGCATCACCTTGGCCTTGTCCGTGTACATCAGGCGCGTTGCCTCGATGTGGCCCTTGACGAAGCCGACAAGTGCCGCGCGCTTGCTGGCCAGTGTTTTCTCGGTCACCGCCATGACGTTATAGAGGTTTTTCGGTTGTAGCTCCCAAAGCCGGGCTACAGCGTGCAACGTGGGCAATTTGCTCTTTGCGATGATTTCCTGTTCGATGTGCAGGATTGCGGTGTCGATTTGACCGGCCACCAGCGGCGGTACGTCCTCCGATAGGATGCTGACGAAGGTCACTTCCTTAGGATCGATCTTTGCCGCGCGCAGCACGCTGCGGCTTAATACATCGGCGAAGCCGTTAGGCTCCTGGATGCCAATGCGCTTGCCCTTCAAATCGGCGAGCGTCTTGATCGTGTTCTGCACGACCATCGAGACTTCGAGCTTGTTGGCATTGGCCAGAATGAGTTTTGTGCCCGAGCCTTTCGACCGGGCAACGATAGAGTACGGTCCGGGCGACGAGGCGACGTCGGCGTTGCCCGCGACCATAGCGCGGAATGCATGCACACCTCCTTCCAGCCTGACCGCTTCAACCGTCACGCCGTGCTTCTTGAAAAGGCCGAGATCGATGGCGACGTACAGCGGCATGTGTACGATGTTGGGCGGATTGGTCGGCATCGCGACAACGAGCTTCTGTTGCGCGGCGACCATGCTGGGCGTGACGATCACTGCCGTGGCGAAAAGTGCCGAAATGCAGCGCAAGTGGATCATGGCTTTATCCTCCCGGCGGTTGACGGCTGGACTCTAGGGTGGTCCATCCTTGCAGCCTTTTTACGAAATATTTCACTGCCCCGCAATTCAAACGCGCTTGCAGAAGCCGCGAGTCCTATGGGGCTCCTGGTCACAAGACCGAGTGTGCGGACTCTGGAAGGGAACGCTCGAGGTCACGCGCCCGCTGCTGTGCCTTGGCAGGATCGCCGTCGTCGCTCCTAGCCGACGAGTGTCACCACCACCTTGCTACCGCCTTTGACCTTGGCAAGCGTTCCGACGTCACCCACCACGCGCGCGAAAATGTTGCATG
The DNA here is from genome assembly GCA_035574295.1 of Xanthobacteraceae bacterium. GTDB lineage: Bacteria > Pseudomonadota > Alphaproteobacteria > Rhizobiales > Xanthobacteraceae > PNAI01. Next base: position 29,032 of record DATLYX010000015.1, on the reverse strand, counting down.
GGCTCGCCAGCCGGCATTCGTCGCCGCGGCTGATCGGCGTGCGGCCGAAGCCGAGCGCGATCGCCGGCCCCTCCGGCCAATAGGCCACCTCGCCCGGCGTGACCACCGCGCGCGCGTCTTTCTCGCGCGCAACGCGCACCGGAATCTCGAAGTAAACCTCCTCGCCCCAGGTCAGGGCCGAGGAATTGATTGGCAGCGCCGCCGCGATCGTCTTGGCGGTCGGCGTGTCGAGCAAATCAGCATCCAGTGTCAACGTCCCGAAGTCAAAGCGTATCCGCGCCATTCAAACCTCTCGTGTGGGCCCTTGCCGGGCTTGACCAATCCATTCTGCCATTTCACAAGCGGCACTGTCACACGGATGCGCGGCCCGCGGCCGCGCATGGGGAGTCGTGGAAAAGCTGCAATCCGCACTCGGCATTGCTGTGCTGATCGCCCTCGCCTGGGCCATCAGCGAAGATCGCCGCGCCGTATCCTGGCGCCGCGCCGCATCAGGTCTCGCCATCACGGTTGCGCTCGCCGTCATCTTTCTGAAGATCCCGCCGGTTCGCACAGCCTTTGCCGCCGCCAACAGTGCGGTGGAGGCGATTGCGTCTGCCACTCGCGCCGGCACGAGTTTTGTTTTCGGCTATCTCGGCGGCGGCCCGCTGCCCTTCGAGCTCAAAAATCCCGGTGCCGAATTTGTCATCGCCTTTCAGGCGCTTCCCCTCGTGCTGGTGATGAGCGTACTTACCACGCTGTTGTTCTATTGGCGCATTCTGCCGCCGATCGTGCGCGGCTTCTCCTGGGCGCTCGAGCGCACGCTGGGCGTGAGCGGCGCGGTCGGGCTCTCCACCGCCGCCAATATCTTTGTCGGCATGGTGGAGGCGCCGCTGTTCATTCGGCCGTATCTGGCGAAGCTCTCGCGTGGTGAGCTGTTCGTGGTGATGACCGGCGGCATGGCCGGCATCGCCGGCACCGTGCTCGTGATCTACGTGCAGTTCCTGAGCCCGATCATCCCTGACGCGGCGGGCCACTTCATTATCGCTTCGGTGCTCGGCGCACCGGCCGCCATCCTTTTCGGCCAGATCATGGTGCCAGACCGCGGCACAGCTTTAGGCGGAGCGCACCAAATCCCGCAGGTTGCCACGAGCACCATGGACGCCATCGTCAAGGGCACCATGGCCGGCCTCGAGCTCCTGCTCAGCATCATCGCAATGCTGATCGTGTTCGTCGCGCTGGTCCATCTTGCCAATGCGGTGTTGGGGCTGCTTCCTCCGGTTGGCGAGGCGCCGATCACCTTGCAGCGCGCGCTGGGGACGATCTTGCAGCCGCTGTGCTGGCTGATCGGCGTGCCATGGGCGGAGTCCGGCACCGCCGGCGCGCTCATGGGCACCAAGACTATCGTCAACGAGTTTGTCGCTTATTTCGATATGTCGAAGCTGCCTGCCGACGCGCTGTCCGAGCGCTCGCGCTTGATCATGCTTTACGCCCTTTGCGGCTTCGCCAATTTCGGCAGCCTGGGCATCATGATCGGCGGGCTTCTGACCATGGCGCCTGAACGTCGCGCTGACATCATCTCTCTCGGAATGAAATCCATCCTGTCCGGCACGTTGTCCACGCTGCTGCTCGGCGCAATAGTGGGGGTGTTAAGCTAACCTCAATTGAGCTTGAACTCCCCGTCGATCATGCGCAGCTCGGCAGGCTTGATGAGCCGGCTGTGCGCCACGGTCACCGAGTGCAGGGCACCGGCCAGCGACCGCTGCCAGAAGGCAAGAAATTCCTGTAATTGCGGGAACTGCGGCCAGAGGTCGTACTCCTGCCAGACATAGGTTTGCAAAAGCCAAGGGTGATCGGGGCGCCGGTACAGAATCCGCGCCGTGGTGAGCCCGTACCCACTCAGTTGACGCCGAAAATCCCGCGTAGACATCGCTCCATTCTCCATCCCTGCCCTGTTGCCCTCCTCTGCAGACCGAAGGGTCTTATCAATTGCACAGTTTTCAGAGTCGTGGGTAAAAAATTTGTTAAATCAAGCGGTTGGCAGCATCCATTCGTTAATGCTAACACCCCTGAGAGGGGGCTACTAGCACTCTGCTACAATGAGTGCTAAAAATTTTGTGCGATCCTCTTGATCGCGCGCCAACGCCGCCTAGCTAGCGGCGCAGGAGGGCGAGGCGGAGGCTGTAAGTCGCCGGCCGCTCTCCGAAAATCAACGCCAGATCAGCTATTTAGGGTAGGAGGCTTTAGCATGAAGTTTCGTCCGCTTCACGATCGCGTTCTCGTCAAGCGCATTGAAGCCGAAGAGCGATCCGCTGGCGGCATCATCATACCGGACACCGCCAAGGAGAAGCCCTCCCAAGGCGAGGTGATCGCCGTGGGTCCCGGCGGCCGCGACGAGACCGGCAAGCTCATCCCGATCGACCTGAAGGTTGGCGACCGCATTCTGTTCGGCAAGTGGTCCGGCACCGAGGTCAAGATCGACGGCGTCGAATATCTGATCATGAAAGAATCCGACGTCATGGGCGTCATCGAAGACGCCGTGGCCAAGAAGAAGGCCGCATAACTCAGAAATTCAGGCGTTTCGCGTGTGCGCCGCCACGGCGCCGTAGCGGAACGATGACATCAGATCTAATGGAGTGACGAACATGGCTGCCAAGGAAGTCAAGTTTTCGACCGAAGCGCGCGATCGCATGCTGCGCGGCGTCGAGATTCTGGCCAATGCGGTGAAGGTGACGCTCGGCCCGAAGGGCCGCAACGTGGTGCTCGACAAGAGTTTTGGCGCCCCACGCATCACCAAGGACGGCGTGACCGTCGCCAAAGAGATCGAACTTGAGGACAAGTTCGAGAACATGGGCGCCCAGATGGTCCGTGAGGTCGCCTCCAAATGCTCCGATACGGCCGGCGATGGCACCACCACGGCAACCGTGCTTGCGGCCGCCATTGTCAAGGAAGGCGCAAAGGCGGTGGCCGCGGGCATGAACCCCATGGACCTCAAGCGCGGCATTGACCTTGCCGTCGAGGCCGTGGTCGAGGACCTCAAGAAGAACTCCAAGAAAGTCACCTCCAACGACGAGATCGCCCAGGTCGCCACCATTTCCGCCAACGGCGACCAGGAGATCGGCCGCTTCCTTGCCGACGCCATGAAGCGCGTCGGCAACGAGGGAGTGATCACCGTCGAAGAGGCCAAATCCCTGGAGACCGAGCTCGACGTGGTCGAAGGCATGCAGTTCGACCGCGGCTACATCTCGCCCTACTTCATCACCAACGCCGACAAGATGCGGGTGGAGATGGAGGATCCTTACATCCTCATCTACGAGAAGAAGCTGTCCGGCTTGCAGGAGCTGTTGCCGCTGCTCGAAGCGGTGGTGCAGACCGGCAAGCCGCTGCTCATCATCGCTGAGGAGGTGGAAGGCGAGGCGCTGGCCACCCTCGTGGTCAACAAGCTGCGCGGCGGCCTGAAGGTTGCGGCGGTGAAGGCGCCGGGCTTCGGCGATCGCCGCAAGGCCATGCTGCAGGACATTGCGATCCTGACCGGCGGCACGGCGATCTCGGAGGACCTCGGCATCAAGCTTGAGAACGTCACGCTCAGCATGCTCGGCCGCGCCAAGAAGGTGATGATCGACAAGGAGAACACCACGATCGTCAACGGCGCCGGCAAGAAGAAGGACATCGACGACCACATCGCCCAGATCAAGCAGCAGATCGAGGAGACCACCTCCGACTATGATCGCGAGAAGCTGCAGGAGCGGCTCGCCAAGCTCGCGGGCGGCGTTGCGGTGATCCGCGTCGGTGGCGCAACGGAGGTCGAGGTGAAGGAGCGCAAGGATCGCGTGGATGACGCCATGCATGCCACCCGCGCGGCCGTGGAGGAGGGCATCCTGCCTGGCGGCGGCGTTGCCCTGCTGCGCGCCATCGAGGCGATCAAGCGCGTCCGCACCGAGAACGAAGACCAGAAGCACGGCGTCGAGATCGTGCGCAAGGCGCTGTCTGCGCCCGCGCGCCAGATCGCGATCAACGCCGGCGAGGACGGCTCCGTGGTGGTCGGCAAGATCCTCGAGAAGGATCAATACAACTGGGGCTATGACGCGCAGTCCGGCGAATACACCGACTTGGTGAAGAAGGGCATCATCGACCCCACCAAGGTGGTGCGCACCGCGCTGCAGGATGCCGCCTCCGTGGCCGGCCTCTTGATCACCACCGAAGCCATGATCGCCGAGCTTCCGAAGAAGAAAGAGACGCCGGCGGCCCCGCCCGGCGGTGGCATGGACTTCTAAGTCCATACTCCGGCAAAACACGAAGGCCCGGGGAAACCCGGGCCTTTCCTTTGCATGACGCAGCACAAAACGTACGACCACGAACGAGAGGTGCGCGTACATCCGGCGTCACACACTCATCGTGGCCGTCATCAGCAAGCCGCGCCTCGCGGCATCGGCTCACCTTGATCGAATAAAGTATGTAGCTGCCGCATATGACACAATAATGTCAGCCGCAAAATTTCCTTCGACTGCTTAATCTCACTATGAGTCAGTAAGTTACCGCACTGCGACTTTATGTCATTATTGCGCCCTGTGCGCATTCGGACCGCGCCATGACACGCCGCAAGACGCAAGGCGCAATTCGCATCGGCATCGGCGGCTGGACCTTCGAGCCGTGGCGCGGCGTATTCTATCCGAAAGGATTACCGCACGCGCAGGAGCTCGCCTACGCAAGCGCCCGCCTCACGTCCATCGAAGTCAACAGCACCTTCTACCGCACGCAGGCGCCGTCAACGTTTGCCAAATGGGCACGCGAGGTGCCGGACGGATTCGTGTTCTCACTGAAAGGACCGCGCTTCGCCACCAACCGCCGGGTGCTGAAGGAAGCCGGCAACTCGATCAAGCGCTTTTTGGATTCCGGCCCCACCGAGCTTGGCGATCGTCTCGGCCCCATTCTCTGGCAATTTGCGCCGACAAAAAAGTTCGACGAAGCGGACTTCGGCGCCTTCCTCGAATTGTTGCCCGAACGTTTCGACAGTCGGCAGCTCCGACATGTGGTGGAAGTCCGCCACGACAGCTTCAAGACCCCGGCCTTCGTCGCCCTGTTGCGCAAATTCTCGACCCCGGTCGTCTACACCGATCACGCCAGGTATCCCAACATCGCCGACGTCACCGGCGATTTCGTCTATGTCCGGCTCCAGCAGGGCAAGGACACCATCCCCACCGCCTATCCGCCGACGGCCTTGAATGCATGGGCCGCTCGGCTGCGCGAATGGGCCCAAGGCGGCGCGCCAGCCGATCTGCCGCGCCTGTCCGCCACTGCCAAGAAGAGTGGTCTGCGCGACGTGTTCGCTTATGTCATCCACGAGGGCAAGCTGCGAGCCCCCGCCGCGGCCATGACGCTCATCGAGCAATTGAAGGGTTGATTGAGTCCCCGACTACTCCGCCGGTTGTGCGAACCGCCGCGTGCGTTCCACATCGTGGACGAGATACGCCACCGCCGCCGTGCCAACCACGAAACCGAACGCCACCACGGCGGTCACCGCGAGCACCAGATCGAACCCGCCGCGGCCGTAGAGCAGCGCGATCATCGACACCGCCACGCCGGAGATGATGTAGGTGACGAAATAGCGTACCGCATAGACGCGCCCGCGCCAGGCGTCGGCCGTATAGCGCGCGATCACAAGGTCGTTCACCGTCACTTGCGCGTAGATCGCCGCCAGCGCCACCGCGAGCGCCGCCACCAGCAGCATGCCGCCGGCAACCGCCGTCCACACCACGCCGACGAATTGCATGAGCGCCACCACGGCGAACACCAGATGCGGCGGATATCTTTCGACGATACGGCCCACCATGAGCTGTGCGATCGCGCCGCACAGGAACACCGCGGTCGCTATCCGGCCCACCCAGGTGATTGAGATGCCCTCGCCAAGACGCTCGTCGATGATCTTGGGCAGCGCGATGGTCACAGTGTTGAACACGAGCCCCGCGCTCATGGCGATGATGATGAACAGCCCGAACACCGCCGCCGCCACCCATGGCGCAAGCCGCACGTCGGGCGCCACGCTGCGCTCCGTGGTGCGATGCCGATCGTCGGGCACGAGCGCGAGATAGGCGAGGCCGGTCAGGATGCATACCACGGCCGGCACCATGAACGCGCCGCGCCAGCCCACCCAGGCGATCAGCTCGGCGGTGATCCCCGCCGCGAGCGCCACGCCGAGGTTGCCGCACACCCCGTTGAGCGCCAGCGTCCGACCGCGATGCTTTGCCGCTCCGACCACCATCGCGGTGCCCACCGGGTGGTAGATCGCGGCAAACACCCCGAGCACGAACAGCGCCCCCGCCAACATCGGCAGGTTGGGCGACAGCGCAGCCGCGGCAAGGGCAACGCCGCAGCCGAGGAAGAACGCCGCCATCATGTTGCGCCGGCTCCAACGGTCGGCGAGCCATCCTGCCGGGAGAGAAAAGATGCCGAACGCAAAGAACGAGGCGGTGCTGAGAGCGATCAGCTCGTCGTACGGACGCTTGTATTCCAGCGCAAGCCCGATCACCACCGTCGCAAAGATCAGCATCACGTAGTGGTCGAGGCCGTGCGCAAAATTGAGAAAGCCGATCGAGACGCGCCGCCGTCCGTCCTCGCTCATCTGGATGCTGGTGACCGCCATCCGAGAATCCGCCTCAGCAATGTTTCAAGCATATACCCGGTTTCCGGCCGGTTGACACGTCCGATCCCATCGATTTTTTCGTCGACTTTGCGCATGGCTGGCATACACTTTGGGCGCGGCCTTGACGGTGTGCGGCGTGCCGTCCTTCCGGGCGGGATTAAACGTTGCGCTGGATTCGGTGCGTCGCGGTTGTATTCGTTGTGGGCTCGTCATGGAGCGGCCCGGCGGCCGCCGAGATGCCGATGGCCGGGCGTCGGGCCCCTGACGTGGAGACGCCGCGCCCTGCCCCGGACGCCTGGCTGCAAAGTTTACTTTCACTGTCTTGGCTGGAATTGCCGTGGCTGCTGCCGGCGCCGAGCCCGCCGTCCGCTGCCGCGCCAGGGCGCCGCCACAACGGTGCGACGCATCGCTTTCTTTATTTTTCCGGCAGCGATTTATGGCCGCAGTGGGCGTTCGCTCACGGCGGCGTTTTGTGGTCTTCCCGCGGCCTGGACAGCGAGGGCTTTGTACTCAAGCTCTTGGCGAGCGGCGGAGTCTATCGCTACCGTTCCGGCGCGCTGAACGACCTGGAAGTGATCGGCCGCCAATATTCGCTCGCCGCCCTGCCCGGCTGGCGCTTCAAGCGTGGCGCGGTCGACCTTGTGGTCTTCGCGGGCCTCGACTTACATCACTTCCGTCTCCTGCCCAACGATCCACAATCGCGCCTCAACGGTCGCCATGTGGGACTGCGGGCGGGATTCGAACTGTGGTACGAGCCGAGCGTAGGCACGATGCTCGCCGCCGACGGTTCGGCGTCCTCCATCGGCGCCGGCGAATACGCGCGAGTGGCCTACGGCTGGCGCCTGTTCGACCGGTTCTACATCGGCCCCGAAGCCCAGATCTATCGCACCGATCCTTACGTCCACGCCCGCTTCGGCGCACACATCACGGCGTTCCGCTTCGCCGACCGCGAATGGTCTGCCGCTTTGGGTTATGCGAGCGACAACGACCGACGCTCCGGCACTTACCTGCGCCTGAGCGTGCTCGCGCGGCGATGAGCGCCGCGCGGCCCCGCATCAATCCAGCGTGCGGCGGAACCGGGTCACCGCCACCACCATCGCGATCAGCATCAATCCGACGAGCGCCAGCGCATCGTAATGCAGGTCGCTCATCGTCGAACCTTTGAGCATGATGGCGCGCACGATGCGGATGTAGTGCGTGAGCGGGAGCCATTCGGCGAGCCACTGCGCCCATTGCGGCATGCCGAGGAAAGGGAAGGCGAACCCCGACATCAGGATATTGGGCAGGAAGAACATCATCGCCATCTGCACCGCCTGCAGTTGGTTCTGCGCCAGGGTCGAGAACGTGTAGCCAATGGCGAGGTTGGTGGCGATGAACAGCGTGGTGAGCAGCGCGAGCAGCGCAAGGTCGCCGATGATCGGCACATTGAACAGGACCACCCCTGCCAGCACGATGAATACCGCCTGGAAGAAGCCGATCAGCACGTAGGGCACGATCTTCCCGAGCATAATTTCGAGTGGCGTGATCGGCATTGACAACAAACTTTCCATCGTGCCGCGTTCGACCTCACGGGTGACGGAGAGCGCCGTGAAGATCAACATGGTCAGCGTCAGGATCGTGCCCATCAGCCCCGGCACGATGTTGAGCTGGCTCGATCCCGCCGGGTTGTAGCGCGCGTGCTGGCGGATCTCGAACGGCATCGGCCCGACATCGGGAATGGCGCGATCGTTGCGCAGCGCGGTCTGCACCAGGTTGCCGAGTGTGGCGAGCGCTGAACTCGTCGCCACCGGGTCGGTGGCATCCGCGGCCATGAGAATCGCCGGCCGATCGCCGCGCCGCACCGCCCGTTCGAACCCGCGCGGAATTTCCACGGCGAACAACACCTCCCCCGACGCGAGCAGCCGGTCGAACTCCGCCTCGTCGTGCACCTGATGGGTGATCTTAAAATATTTGGTGTTCTCCAGCGCCTTCAGAACCGACCGTCCCACGTCGCTGTGCTCCTGCAACAGCACCGCGGTCGGCAACCCGCGCGGCGTCATGTTGATGGCGTAGCCGAACAGGACGAGCTGCATGATCGGGATGGTGACGATAGTGGCAAATGTCACCCGGTCGCGCCTGAGCTGCACGAATTCCTTGCGCATCATGGCGCCCACGCGCCGCCAGAACCCCACTGCCCTTTCGCGCAACAGAGCCTTCATTGGAAATTGTCCCTGGCCTTCGCCATAAGCCCGATGAACACGTCTTCCAGCGACGGTGTGATCATCGACCACTGGAGTTTGGGATCGTTACGGTACGCCGCGATCGCGGCTTCGAGCGCCGCGCGGTCGCGGCCCGACACGTGCAGGCTAGAGCCGAACGGCGCGACCGTGTCCACACCGGGCGTCTTTTCAAGCGCCGCGGAAAGCTGCATCAGGTTTTCGCCGGTCACGCTGTAAGTGGTGAGATGCGCCGCGCGCAAAACCTCATCGACCGTGCCGTGCGCCAAAAGCTCGCCGAAGGCGATATAGGCGATTTCGTGACATCGCTCCGCCTCGTCCATGTAGTGGGTGGACACGAGCGCGGTCAGCCCCTGCGCCGCGAGCGCGTGGATTTCGTTCCAAAACTCCCGCCGCGCGCGCGGATCGACGCCCGCGGTCGGCTCATCGAGCAGCAGCAATTCCGGTTCCGGCAAGGTGCAGGCGCCGAGCGACAGCCGCTGCTTCCAGCCGCCCGAGAGCGTGCCCGCAAGCTGATTCTCGCGTCCCTCGAGGCCGAGGTGCGCGATCATCCTGCGCGCCGCAGCCTCCGGATCCGGCATGCCGTAGATGCGGCCCACGAACTCCAGATTCTCGCGCACCGACAGATCGTCGTAGAGGCTGAACCGCTGCGTCATGTATCCGACGCGCCGCTTGATCTTTTCCGTCTCGGTGCGGATGTCGAAGCCGAGCGTGGTGCCGCTGCCTTCGTCCGGCGTGAGCAGGCCGCAGAGCATGCGGATGGTGGTGGTCTTGCCCGAGCCGTTCGGCCCTAGGAAGCCATAGATCGTGCCGCGTTTCACTTTCAGCGAGAGATTGCGCACCACCGCCCGGCCGTTGAACCGCTTGGTCAGGCCGGAGACGTCGATGACGATGTCCGGGATGACGATGTCCGGCGCGCCGTTCACGGCCTCTCCTCCAGCGTCACCGTCACCGGCTGGCCCACGCGCAGATTTTCCGTTTTTTCCGTGCGTGCCTCGATCAGGTAAACGAGCTTGCTGCGCTCCTCGAGGCTGTAAATCACCGGCGGCGTGAATTCCGAGCTGCGGGAGACGAAGCTCACCTGCGCCACGATGTCATTCGGGCAGCCGTCGCAGGTGACACGCACCGATTGTCCGAGCGCGATCTTCGACAACACCGGCTCCGGCACGAAGAACCGCAGCTTGATGTTTCCCGGCGGCAGCAGCGCCAGCACCGGCCGGCCCGCCGGCACGGTTTCGCCGGCGCGAAAATAGATTTGTTGCACCGTACCCGAAACCGGGCTGAACACCTGTCGTCGCAGGAGCCGCGCTTGTGCAGAGGCAAGCCGCGCCTCCGCCGAGCGCAGCGCCGCGATCGCATCATCGAGCGCCTTTTGCGTGCCGGTCGCGCTCTCGCGCAACGCCTTGGCGCGCTCGTAGTCGTGCTGCGCATTGATCAGCGCCGCCTGCTGCACCGCCACGTCTGCCTGTTGCAGATCGGCATCAAGGGTGAACAACACCGCGCCCGTGGCCACCATATCTCCTTCGCGCACCGCCAACGTCTCGATGCGGCCCATCTCGTAAGGGCTGACGAAGATCAGATCCGCTTCCACCCAACCCTGAAACGTGCGCTCGTTCGACCCGCTGCAGGCCGCAAGCCCGAGCGCCGCCGCCAACGTGGCGAGGAGGCGAAACCCGCTCATGGCCTGTGTTCCCCGCCGAAGACGAGATCGAAATGCGCACGCAGCATCGCGCGCACATCGAGCGGCTCGAAGCGATCGAACAGCGCCCGCCAGAGAATGGCGACGACCGCCGGCGCCGCCACCAGTTGCGGAAAGCGCAACAGCACATCGTTGCCGATCTCCCCGCTCGCCATCGCTCTTTGCAACAGTCCGCGCACCGCGATCAGCGCCCGTGACAGCACTTCGCGATAATAGAACTCGGCAAGTTTGGGAAACCTCGGCCCCTCGCTGAGCACGAGCCGCATCACATCCTTGCGGTGCGTCTCCACGACTTCGCGCACGAACAGCTCGATGAATTGCTCGGCAACCGTCCGGATCGGGGCATCCACATGGGCGACCTGCTCCAGCGTGCCGACCACCGGCGACATCTCCGTGCGCACAAGCTCCTGAAACAGCGCCTCCTTGTCGCGGAAATAGAGGTAGATCGTGCCCTTGGCGATTCCGGCGCGCCGCGCCACGTCGTCGAGCCGCGCCGCCTCAAACCCGTGCGCGGAAAACTCTTCGAGCGCCGCCCGCAAAATGGCATCGCGCCGCGCTGTCCCGGCCTTCGGACGCCGACCGCGCGCCACCTTTCGGCTGGGTACGGCGGACTTTGTTCCCGCACCATGTCCCGGTGCCGGCGCAGGTTTCCGAAGCGCCGCCTTACCTCTGGTCTGAGCTTTCGTCATCTCGGCTCCGAGGCTTCTCCGCTTTGGCCGCAGAATATGACTGACCAGTCAGTCATAGTCTATGGTGCTGCAAGACGCTTGGCAAGGCAGCGTCGCGGGCCCTCCCCAAGGGTTGCGCGGGTTGCGGCCCGCGACCTCAATAACCTATTGACTACGGAGGGATTTTCAGCGGCCTTCGATTTCGGCCTTGACCGCCTTCAGCGCTTCCGGAGTGTCAACGTCAACGAGCGCCGCCTTGTCCTCGACCGGCACCTCCACCACCGCTTCCTGATAGCGGCCGATCAGATGCCGCGCCCCGACGTCGCCTTCGAGCGCCACGAGCTCGGAGAAGAAGCGCCGCGACCACACCACCGGATTGCCGCGCTTGCCGTCGATCGTCGGCACCACCACCAGCGCCCCGCGCTCGGGGTCGAACGCCGCGATCAGCCGATCGATTAGCGCAGCCCGCACCTGCGGCATGTCGCCGAGACAAACGATGGCACCGTCGGCATCGTCCGGCAGTGCCGCGAGCCCCGCCTTGAGCGAGGTTGAAAGTCCGGCAACGAAATTCGGATTGTACACGCGGCGCACATCGAGGCCCTTGAGCGCCTCCTCGACGCGCTCGCGCTCGTGTCCGGTCACCACGATGACCGGCCGCGCGCGCGACGCCAAGGCTTCTTCCGCCGCGATGCGCACCAGCGGCTTGCCGGAGATCTCGGCGAGCAGCTTGTTCGGCCCGCCCATGCGGGTCGAGCGGCCCGCCGCCAGGATGATCGCGGCGATGCGGCGGCCGTCCGGCTTCGGTTCCTCGCGCGGCTGCGGCCGCGTCACGATCTCCATCAGCAGGCCGCCCACGCCCATGCCGGTGATGTCATCGCGCGTCACGGGAAGGCCGGCCAAGAGCCGCATCAGCACCCAATCGAAGCCGTTCTCCTTGGGCGAGCGCGCGCAGCCCGGCGCACCGAGCACCGGCCGCCCGGCCGCGCTGCCGATCATCATAAGGTTGCCGGGATCGACCGGCATGCCGAAATGCTCGACTCGGCCGCCGACGGATTCGAGCGCTGCCGGGATCACGTCGCGCCGGTCCGCGATGGCCGAGGCGCCGAACACCACCACGAGCTCCGCGCCCGCCTTCAACACCTCCTCGATCGCCTTTGCCAGCGCGCCCTGCTCGTGCGGCACGCGGCGTTCGGCGATGACGTTGGCGCCAGTCGGCGCAAGCCGATCCTGCGTCACCTTGATGGTCTTCTCCACCACCTTCCCCGCAAGCCCGGGCAAGAGCGTGGAGACCACGCCAATTTTCTTGATCTTGTAAGGCGCGACCCGCACCAGCGGCTTTGCGGCCTCTTGCAGCGCCTTCTGCTGCGCCTCCCGGCTCACCGCGAAGGGGATGATCTTGACCGTTGCTACCATCTCGCCGGCGACCACCGGCTTGAACGCCGGCAGCGTCGCAAAGGTGATGGCCTCGTCCACGCGGTTGAGCGCATCAATCGCTTCGCGCTCGACCACGAGCACCCCGGCCGTCTTGGCGAACAGATTGGCACGTCCCGTGAAGGCCGGATCGACGCGCACTCCCTCACCCGCCACCGCCATGGCGATCGCCGCTGCGGCCTCGTCCTCCGACACATCGCCCGCTTCGATGCGCGCGACCGTGATCTGTGCGATGCCGGCCGCCTCCAGCGCCGCCACTTCCGCAGGTCCGATCACCGTGCCTTTCTTCAACACCAGCGTGCCCTGGCGGATGGTATGCACCGCAACCGCCCCGAGCGCCTCCGCAGGTCTCACCGGCCCGAACTTCATGCAGCCTCCGCACGCCGCAGCGTTGCGGTGACCTCAGCCATGATCGCCACCGCGATTTCTGCCGGTGTCACCGCACCGATCTCAAGCCCGATCGGCGCATGGATGCGCGCGATGTCGGCATCCTTGATGCCTTGCGCCTTGAGCCGCTCCACGCGCCGCGCATGCGTTTTTTTCGAGCCAAGCGCACCGATGTAGAAGCAGTTGCGCGACAAGGCATGCATGAGCGCCGGATCATCGATCTTCGGGTCGTGGGTGAGCGCCACGAACGCCGTGTAGCGGTCGATATTGAGCGGCGGCAGCGCCTTGTCCGGCCACTCCGCGACCACCTTGACGTCGGGGAAACGCTCGATACTGGCGAAGGCCGTACGCGGATCGACGATGGTGACGTCGTAACCCAGAAGCCGTGCCATCGGCGCTAGCGCCTGGCTGATGTGCACCGCACCGGTGATCACCATCTTGTTGGCCGGCACGTGCACGGTGAGAAACACCCTGCCCTGCGGCGTCTCCTCCATGCCGCTCTTGCCCGACCGCAGCCGCTTTTCCAGCACCTCCTTCAGCGGATCGCGCGCGATGTCGGCCGCCTTGACCAGCCGTTGCCCACCGGTCGCCGTATCCGTGACGACGATCGCCGCGCGCCGCGCCGCGCGCTCCTCGTTCAGCGCCTTGAGCAGTTCGAGCTTCACTCCACCCTCTCCACGTAAACGCGGATGGTGCCGCCGCAGGAGAGGCCGACCTTCCACGCCGTCTCGTCGGCCACGCCGAATTCGAGCGTCTTCGCCTTGCCGCTCTCGATTACGTCGAGCGCCTCGGTGACCACGGCCCCCTCGACGCAGCCGCCGGACACCGAGCCGAGAAAATTGCCCTGGTCGTCGATCACGAGGTTCGAGCCCACCGGCCGCGGCGCCGAGCCCCAGGTCTCCACGACGGTGGCGAGCGCCACCCCGCGCCCCGCCTTGCGCCATTCCTCGGCGGCCTTGAGAATATCCTCGTCGCGCGCGAGCATGTTTGTCTCTCCTGTCTGCACCTTCTCCCCGTTCACGGGGAAAGGTCAAAGAAATATAGGCTACGCCACGCGCCGCAACCACTGCTTGGGATCGGTGATCGCCGTGCTGCCCGTGGACAGGGTTCGAGCGAGCGCGCGCATGGACTCCAGATTGTGAATCGGTCGGAACTCGTCCACGTGCGGCAGCATCACCCTGATGCCGCGCGCCTTGGCCTGAAAACCTTCGAAGCGGAGCAGCGGATTGAGCCAGATCAGCCGCCGGCAGGAGCGGTGCAGCCGGTCGATCTCGAATTCGAGCCGCTCGTCCGGATCGCGTTCGAGCCCGTCGCTGAACAGCAGCACCACCGCGCCCTGCGCCAAGACGCGCCGCGACCACAGCCGGTTGAACGTGCGCAGCGAGGTGGCAATGCGGGTACCGCCCGACCAGTCGGGCACCGCGGCCGAGCACGCCGCCAGCGCCTCGTCCGGATCGCGCTCGGCGATCGCACGCGTCACGTTGGTGAGCCGCGTGCCGAACAGGAATGTGGACACTCGCTTGCGCGAGGCGGTGAGCGCATGCAGGAAATGCAGAAACATGCGCGTGTACTGGCTCATCGAGCCGGAAATATCGAGCAGCGCCACGATCGGCGGCGGCTGAAAGCGCCGGCCGAGATATTTGAGATCGATGATCGCGCCGCCGACCTTCAAGCTTGCACGCAATGTGCGCCGCAAGTCGACGATATGCCCGTGGGCGTGTGGCGCAAGCCGCCGCGTCATGCGCTCCTCGAACGGCAGCACGAGCTGCTTGATCGCGTCCTTGGCAGCGGCCGCTTCCGCCGCCGTCATCTGCGCAAAATCCTTCTTCGCCAGCACTTCCCGGTCGGACACGGTGAAGCGCGCGTCGATCTCGGTCTCCGGTTTGTCGCGCCCGGGCTTTTCGCCGCCGGCGAACAGCGCCTCGAGCACGCGCTGCGAGGCTGCAGGCGGTGCGGGGGGCGGCGTGCCAGGCGCCGGCGGCGACATCATTGCCAGGAGCCGTTCGAGATAGCCGCGCTTGCGGAAGAAGATGCGGAACGCCTGGTCGAACAGCGTCGAATGCTCGCGCCGCTTCACGAAGGTGGCGTGCAGGATCCAGTAAAAATCCTCGCGCGTGCCCACGCGGGCGGCTTCCACCGCCGCGAGCGCATCGAGCACCGTCCCCGACCCCACCGGAATTCCCGCCGCCCGCAGCGCGCGCGCGAAGTAGAGGATGTTTTCGGCAAGCCGGCCTTCCGCGGCATTCATGGCAGATCACTCAGCCGCACGCAGCTCCGCCTGCACCTGATCCAGTATCTCTTTCACCTTGCCGCCTTCCAGCCGCGCAATGTCGTCCTGGTATTTGAGCAGCACCCCGAGCGTGTCCGACACCGTGGCAGGATCGAGCGCCACCGCATCGAGCTCCGCCAGCGCCTGCGCCCAGTCGAGCGTTTCCGCCACCCCAGGCGCCTTGAACAGGTCCTGTTTGCGCAGCGCCTGCACGAAGCCCACCACCTGCGCCGACAGTTTTGCGCCGATGCCGGGCACTTTGCGGCGCACGATTTCCAGCTCGCGCTCGGCGCTCGGATAGCCCACCCAGTGATAGAGGCACCGCCGCTTGAGCGCATCGTGAATCTCGCGCGTGCGGTTCGAGGTGATGACCACGATCGGCGGCCGCGCCGCTTTCACCGTGCCCAGCTCCGGAATGGTCACCTGGAAGTCGGCCAGCACCTCCAAGAGATACGCCTCGAACGCCTCGTCGCTGCGGTCGAGCTCGTCTATCAGCAGCACCGGCGGTCCTACCGGATCCGGCTCCAGCGCCTGCAGCAGCGGCCGCTTGATCAGGAACCGCTCGGAGAACACATCGTGCGTGAGCCGTTCGCGGTCGCCCTCCCCTTCCGCCTCCGCGATGCGGATCGCGATCATCTGCGCGGCGTAATTCCATTCGTACACGGCGGAGGCCACATCGAGCCCCTCGTAGCATTGCAGCCGGATCAACCGGCGGCCGAGCGTTGACGCCAGCACCTTGCCGATCTCGGTCTTGCCGACGCCGGCTTCGCCTTCGAGGAAAATCGGCCGCCCCATCCTCAGCGCGAGAAACAGCACCGTCGCCAGCGAGCGGTCCGCAAGGTAATTGGCCTTGGCCAAGAGTTCGAGCGTCGCGTCGATGGACTCAGGGAGGGCTGTTGTCGTCGGTTGTATCATTGCCGTCAATCTATCCCTTCACGGCCGGGCTTGTCCCGACCATCTAGGTCTTGCTGCCATGAGCGAAACGAAAAGGCGTGGATGCCCGGCAAGGCCGGGCATGACGTTAACAAACGCGAAATGCAGCAAGCCCCTCGCGCATGTCCGGGAAAATTGGGAACCGGCTTTCCGAACAGGACATGCGCCACGTAAGATTGCTCTAAGCCGCTGCGAGCGCCCGCCGCGCCAGCACGCCGATCAGGTGCGCACGGTATTCGGCGCTGCCGTGGATGTCGCTGTTGAGCCCGTCCGGCGGAATCGTGATCCCCTCGATCGACTTCGGCGAGAACCGCTTTTTCAGCGCCTCCTCGAACGCCTTGACGCGGAACACGCCGTTGGCGCCGGCGCCGGTCACCGCCACGCGGATGTCCGAGCCGCGCTTGGACACGAACACGCCGACCAGCGCGAACCCCGACGCCGGCTGTTTGAACTTCTGATAGGCTGCCTTCTTGGCGAGCGGGAAGCTCACCTTGGTGATGATCTCGTCCGGCTCGAGCGCAGTCTCGAACAGCCCTTTGAAGAAATCGTCGGCCGCAATGCGCCGCTTGTTGGTGATGATCGTGGCCCCGAGCCCGAGCACAGCCGCCGGATAGTCGGCGTTCGGATCGTTGTGCGCAAGCGAGCCGCCGAGCGTACCGCGGTGCCGCACCGCCGGATCACCGATCATGCCGGCAAGCTCGGCCAGCGCCGGCAGCGCCTCGCGCACCACCGGGGAAGTGGCCACCTCCACATGCCGCGTCATGGCACCGATCACGAGCGAGCGTCCCTTCAGCTCGATGCCCGAGAGGCCCTCGACGCGGTTGAGGTCGATGAGTGCGCTCGGCTTGGCGAGCCTGAGCTTCATCACCGGAATGATCGAGTGACCGCCGGCGAGCAGCTTGGCTTCCGAATCCTTGGCGAGCAGATTGCCCGCTTGCCGTACCGTGGTCGGCCGGTGATAGGTGAATGCATACATTGCTCAGTCCTCCAAAAATTCTTGTGCGTGTCCCTCCCCCGCCGCGCGGGGAGACTTCATTCCGCGGCCTTCTGGAAGTGCCCGGACCTCCGCAGCGCCGCCCACACCGACGCCGGCGTCGCCGGCATGTGCAAATCCTCCGTTCCAATCGCGTCGGTAATCGCGTTGATCACCGCCGCCGGCGCGGCGATCGCGCCGGCTTCGCCACAGCCCTTGATCCCGAGCGGGTTCGAGGGGCACTTGGTCACCGTCATGTCCACCTTGAGCGACGGCAGGTGCTCGGCGCGCGGCACGGTGTAGTCCAGCAGCGAGCCGCTCATGAGCTGGCCGTTGCGGTCATAGACTGCCTGCTCGAACAGCGCCTGGCCCACGCCCTGCGCCACACCGCCGTGCACTTGGCCTTCCACGATCATGGGATTGATGACCGTGCCGAAGTCGTCCACTGCGGTCCACGCCACGATTTCCGTGTTCCCTGTTTCCGGGTCCACCTCCACCTCGCAGATGTGGCAGCCGGCCGGGAAGGTGAAGTTGGTCGGGTCGTAGAACGCACCCTCCTTGAGCCCCGGCTCTAGCTGACTGCCGGTGAATTTGTGCGCGATATAGGCATTGAGCGCCACCTCGCCCCAGGCCACCGACTTGTCCGTGCCCGCGACAGTGAACTTGCCGTCCTTGAACACGATGTCGCCCTCGGCCGCCTCCATCATGAAGGCCGCCACCTTCTTGGCCTTGGCCACCACCTTGTCGAGCGTCATGGCGACCGCGGTGAGCCCCACCGCACCCGACCGCGAGCCGTAGGTGCCCATGCCGAACTGCACCTTGTCGGTGTCGCCGTGCACGATGCTGACGTTCTCAATCGGAATCCCGAGCCGGTCGGACACGAGCTGCGCGAACGTGGTCTCATGGCCCTGGCCGTGCTGATGGCATCCGGTGAGCACCTCGACCGTTCCGGTGGGGTTGACCCGCACTTCCGCCGACTCCCACAAGCCCACGCCGCAACCGAGCGAACCGACCGCCTGACTCGGCGCGATCCCGCACGCCTCGATGTAGGTGGAATAGCCGAGGCCGCGCAGCCTGCCCCTGCGCTCGGACTCCCGCTTGCGCTTGCCAAAACCTTTGACGTCCGCAAGCTCCACGGCCTTCTTCAGCGAGGCGTGGTAGTCGCCGGCGTCGTAGTTCATGATCACCGGCGTCTGATGCGGGAACGATTTGATGAAATTTCTTTTGCGCAGCTCGGCCGGATCCATGCCGAGCTCGCGTGCGCCCACTTCCACCAGCCGCTCCACTACGAAAGTGGCCTCCGGCCGACCCGCGCCGCGATAGGCATCGACCGGCACCGTGTTGGTGTAGACCGCATCGACCTCGCAATAGATCGCCGGAATGTCGTACTGGCCCGACAACAGCGTCGCGTAGAGATAGGTCGGGATCGACGAGGAGAAGGTCGACATGTAGGCGCCGAGGTTGGCGATGGTCTTCACCTTGATCGCGGTGATCTTGCCGCCTTCGCCGAACGCCATCTCCGCATGGGTGACGTGATCGCGGCCGTGCGCGTCGGCGACGAAGGCCTCCGAACGATCCGCCGTCCATTTCACCGGGCGGCCGACGCGGCGCGCCGCCCACAGGCACACCACCTCCTCCGGATAGATGAAGATTTTGGAGCCGAAACCGCCACCCACGTCCGGCGCGATCACCCTCAGCTTGTGCTCCGGCGCCATGCCGACAAAGGCCGAGATGACCAGCCGCGCCACATGCGGGTTCTGCGTCGTGTTCCACAGCGTCAGGTTGCCGGTGCCCGGATCGAATTCGCCGATCGCCACGCGCGGTTCCATCGCGTTCGGCACCAGCCGGTTGTTGATGATGTCGAGGCGGGTGACGTGCTTTGCGCTCTTGATCGCAGCATCCACCGCCTTGGCATCGCCGAGATGCCACTCATAGATCGTGTTCCTCGGCGCCACCTCATGAATGGCCGGCGCGCTCTGCGCCTTGGCGGGCTCGACCACCGCCGGCAGCACCTCGTAGTCCACTTTGATTTTTTCGGCCGCGTCCCTCGCCTCCGCGAGCGTCTCGGCGATTACCACCGCCACCGGATCGCCGACGTAGCAGACCTTGCCGACGGCGAGCGCCGGATGCGGCGCCATTTTCATCGGCGAGCCGTCCTTGGAATGGATCATCCATCCGCAGATCAGGTTGCCGATCTTGTCGGCGGATAGGTCGGGGCCGGTCAAGACAGCGATGACACCGGGCATCGCAGCCGCCCCGGCAGTATCAATGCGCTTGATCTTGGCGTGCGCATGCGGTGAACGCAAAAATACCGCGCGCGTCTCACCCGGCCGGGTGATGTCGTCGGTGTATTGGCCTCTGCCGGTGACGAAGCGGATGTCCTCCCGGCGCCGCACCGGCATTCCGATTCCGGTCGCACTCATGGCGGCCTCCCTGAACGATCGGCCTCACGCGCCTTTCATCGCACGCGCGCCAGCGGCAATCGCCTTGACGATGTTGTGGTAACCGGTGCAGCGGCACAGATTCCCATCGAGTTCGTGCCGAATGGTTTTTTCGTCGAGCTCGTGCCCCTTGCGCCGCACAATGTCGATCGCGGTCATCACCATGCCCGGCGTACAGAAGCCGCATTGCAACCCGTGATGCTCGCGGAAGGCCTCCTGCATGGGGTGCAGCGGGCCGTCCGGCGGCGCCAGGCCCTCGATGGTCAGCACATTGCAGCCGTCGGCCTGCACGGCAAGCGTCGTGCAGGATTTGACCGCGATACCGTCGATATGCACCACGCAGGCTCCGCATTGCGAGGTGTCGCAACCCACATGCGTGCCGGTCAGCCGCAGATTTTCCCGCAAAAATTGCACCAAGAGCGTGCGTGGATCGACGTCCGCGGTGACGGCTTTCCCGTTCACCGTCATTGAAACGGCAGGCATGAACTCCTCCTCGGTATTGGGCAAAACGCCCTTATTTTCACGCCGGCCTGGGAAACCGGCACCCAAAACCACCCGAAACTGGTCGTTTTTCGCGCAATTCCGGGTTTTGAACAAGACCAAATCTCAGCGTCGCGCGCAATTCCTTCCTCGCCGCAACTGGCGCATCCGGAGGGTGGCCTGCTACTTCACCGTCTCTGCGAACTTGGCGAAGAAATCATCGGCAAGCTTCTTTGCGACACCATTGATCAGGCGCTGCCCGAGCTGCGCCAGCTTGCCGCCGATCTGCGCCTCCACGGTGTAGCTCAACAGCGTGCCGCCGTCCTTGTCCGTTAGCGTCACCGTGGCACCGCCCTTGGCAAAGCCGGCGATCCCGCCGTCACCTTCGCCGGAGATTTTGTAACCATTTGGCGGGTCAAGGTCGGACAACCTCACCTTGCCTTTGAAGCGCGCCTTCACCGGTCCGATCTTGTTGGTGGCGATCGCCTGAAACTCCGTATCCGACAGTTTTTCCAGGCTTTCGCAGCCCGGTATGCACTGCTTGAGCACCTCCACGTCATTGAGTGCAGCCCAGACCTTCTCCCGCGAGGCAGCCAGAAGCTGCTCACCCACCATGGTCATTGCCATCGCATGTCTCCATTCCCGCAACGGATTGTGGCCCACGCATTACGCTGCGGCCCGGTGGCTGGAAAGAGCTAATCCGCATGGCCGAGGCCCGCTGGCGGATTGGACATCGCGGCACTGGACCGCTAAGTCTGCGGCTCCAATAGGCTTCCCGCCACGACCGCTGTGCCATGCCCTTCACCCAGTCTGACGGCTGCCCGATCCACTACCAGGTCGAAGGCCCGCCTGACGCCCCCGTGCTCATTCTGTGCAACTCCATCGGCACCAATTTGCACATGTGGGACGATCAGGCGCCCGAATTTGCCCGTCGCTTCCGCTTGGTCCGGTACGACCGCCGCGGCCACGGCCGATCCGGGGTGCCCAAGGGTCCCTACACCATGGACCAACTCGGCCGCGACGCCCTTGCCGTTGCCGACGCCGTCGGCGCGCGAAGGTTTAACTGGTGCGGCCTGTCCATGGGCGGCATGGTCGGACAATGGCTCGGCGCCAACGCAGCCGAACGCCTCGGCCGGCTCGTGATCTCCAACACCCATTTCTATTACGAGGACAAGGCGCCCTGGAACGAGCGCATCAAGCTCGTGAGCGAGAAGGGCCTTGCCGCGCTCGCCGACGTCATGATGGAGCGGTGGTTTACCGCGCCGTTCCGCGCCCGCGCCCCGGAAAAGGTCGCGCGCATACGGGCAATGTTTATCGCCACGCCCGCCGACGGCTTCATCGGCTGCGCGCAGGCGGTGCGCGATATGGATTTCCGCGAGTCGAACAAGCGCGTCGTCGCCCCCACGCTGGTAATCGGCGCGGCCAAGGACATTGCAACGCCGCCCTCCTGGGGCGAAACCATTGCCAAGCAGATCCCGGGCGCGAGATTCGTCAGCATCCCCGACGCCTCGCACCTCGCAAACATCGAGCAGGCCGCCATCTACACGGACTCGGTTCTGACCTTCCTTTCCGGTCAGCGGTGATACCGCCCCGAATGGCATCCTGTTACCGCGAGAGGCAGACCCGAATGCGGCGCCTATGGCGCGCGACAAAAGTGCGCTATCTTGTGATCCATTCGCAATATTCGACGTTGCCCAGTGTTTCTAAGGCGTAACGACGAATGAGGCGAGGGTAAGCGTATGATGGATCGCAGAAGCCTATTGGCGCTGATGACCGCCGCCCTGGCTGCGCCGACGTCGGTTATCGCGCAGGAGATAAGCCGAACGACCGCCTTCGCCTTCTCCTTCGTCGGAATCGACGGCCAATCCATCCGCCTGGCAAATCACGCCGGCAGACCGATCCTTGTCGTCAACACCGCCTCCCAGTGTGGCTACACCCCCCAGTATGCCGGCTTGCAGAAGCTGTGGGAACGCTATCACTCCCGCGGGTTGCTGATCATCGGCGTGCCCTCCAACGACTTCGGCAATCAGGAGCCGGGCGGACCGAAGGAGATATTGCAGACGGCCAGCGGGCACTACGGCATCACCTTCCCGCTGGCGGCCAAGGTCGCGGTGCGCGGCGAGCATGCGCACCCGTTCTACAAGTGGGCGTCGCTGCAGCGGCCGGGCGCGCCGCGCTGGAACTTCCACAAATTCCTGATCGGTCGCGACGGCCGCATCGTGGGGAGCTTCCCTGCCTCGGTCGATCCGCTGGATCCCGAACTGACTGCCGCCATCGAGCGCGAGCTGCCGGCGGTTTGAGCCGTCTAAAGGCACCGCCCGGCCTCCTTTACCATTTTGAATCTAGCGCCCCCCGCAAGCACGGTCGCGACCTCGGCGCCGGACAATTTGGGCATCGCCCGTTGCATTGCCGATCACGGCGGGCTTCAATGCATTGATCGCCAAGGTTAACGTTCTCTTGCGATGGATGCTCCGGGGCAGTTTCAGTTGACTTCGCTCCCGAATAGTTCCATCCCTGTGACGAATTCCGGGCCTGATGCGGCGCCCGGCGTTGTCTGGCGACATACGGAATGGAGACTCCAAAATGCGAACAGCAGTTGTTTGCACCATTGCATTTTCAGCCGCCGCATCCGTCCTCACACTGGTCTGGGCGAACTCCGGCATCTCGACTGACGCGCCTGCGCGCGCCAGCTTCGTTCAGGAGGCGCCACCGGAGGCGCCGGTTGCAGGTCAGCCGCAGCGGCTCCAACTCGCGCAAGCGCAACCTGCGTTCCGTGGCGGAGCATCCACCACCTGCGCCAACCCGAACGCGCTTGGCGTCGCCCGCACCGTGGAGATCGACACCACCGGCGGGCCGGGCTTCGGGTTCGAGCATTTCAAGCAGCACGACTTCCTGCGCGAGGGCGAGGTTGTGCTGACCTTCGACGACGGCCCCTGGCCGATGACGACGCAGCACGTGCTGAAGGCGCTGGCCGATCACTGCGTCAAGGCCACGTTCTTTGCCATCGGCCTGCATGCCATGTACGAGCCGGCAATCCTGAAACAGGTGGCAGAGGCCGGCCATACCGTGGGCTCGCACACCTATTGCCACAAGGATCTTTCCCTCACCAAAGGCACCTGTGCCTACTATGGCAAGGTGGTGCCGTGGGAATATGACCCCAAGGACGAGATCGAGAAAGGCATCAGCGCCATCGCCATGGCGCTCGGTCCCGGCGTTCAGGCCCCCTTCTTCCGTTTCCCGGCGCTGCGCCATCCGCCGGAATTGGTCAAATATCTGGGCGAACGCAATATCGGGATTTTCTCGACCGATATCGATTCCTTTGACTTCAAGTTCCGCACCCCCGACAAGGTGATCGGCTCCATCATGGCGCGGCTCAAGAAGCACGGCAAAGGCATCATCCTGATGCATGATTTCCAGAAGCACACCGCGACCGCAGTTCCGGAGCTGCTCAACCAACTCAAGGCAAACGGCTACAAGGTCGTTCACATGCGGCCGAAGTTCGCGGTGACGACGCTGGCCCAATACGACGAAATGGTGCGCAAGGATCAGAAGCTGCCGCCGACCAGCCAGCGGCCGACATCCTCCGTGGTACGCACGGTCGAATGACCCACGTTGCGCGGCGCCCCTTGCGGGCGCCGCAGCGTTTCTGGCTCCGATTGCCGCCGATGGCCGGTCCTGCCCGCATCGAAGGCTATGCCATAATCTCAGCCGACGGCATGATCGCCGATGCCAACGGCGTGCAGCCCGACGCGTTGCGGATCGAGGCGGACCAAAAATTTTTTCATCAGGCGCTGGCGCGGTCCGATGCGGTGGTGCACGGCCGCAATTCCAGGGAAAACGGCCCGTGCGCGGCAAGCCGCCGGCGCCTCATCATGACGCGCCGCATCGCAGCCTTGAGTCGTGATCCACACAATCCGAACGCCGTACTTTGGAATCCTGCCGGCGCTTCGCTCGACGAAGCCTGGTCGATGCTTGCACCCGCAGGAGGGACGCTGACGGTCATCGGCGGTACCGAGGTATATGGTCACTTTCTTAAGTTGGGCTTTGACACCTTCTACCTCACGCGCGCCAGCCGCGTTCGGCTTCCCGGAGGCCGTCCGCTGTTTCCCGATGTTCCGGCGCGCACGCCAGAGGAGCTGCTCGCAAGTCACGGGCTCAAGGCCTCACCCGCACAGATCCTCGACACGGAACAGGACGTCACGCTTGTGGTGTGGCGCAGATGACACAGCGCCGCACGAAATCCGCGTCATCGTAGAAACACGCATGACGAATCGCGGCGAATCAGACTCTTGTGGCAATGAGACATTTCTTCGCGGATGCGGCTGGGCAATGAAGGGCTAATTGGCTGGGGGTTCCTCCCGCGTGGCGTATCAGACTTGGGGCGGCTGCAAGGCCGCCCCATTTTTCCGTGTATTTTTCTACGCATGGAGCGTAGATGCAGCTACCGCGACCTCGCTCTGCGCGGCGACCTCTCCGACATGATGAAATCCGGGTTCGGCACGCATATACCGCCCAATCCGGAAATGGTAGCCTCGCACTGCTCCCGGGTTCGGTAGAAACACTGGGTCGATGCCGTGAGCGAAGTGACCGTGCACCACGGCTGCGGATCCTGATAGGCCGTGCCGCATGCGGAGAGGCCGGCGGCGAGAATTCCCGCCGCCGCGATTCGCCAAGTCAGATTCGCCAAGTCAGCACCCAGCTCAGCATATGTCTGCGCCCCATCACGAGGCCTGACCGGCCTCCGCCTCCCGCCCACCTACGCTCCGAGATATTTCAGGTTTTCAGGCGGCTCGCTACCACGTCCCAGTTGATGATGTTGTCGAGCACCGCCTGGATATGGTCGGCGCGGCGGTTCTCGTAATCGAGGTAGTAGGCATGTTCCCACACGTCGATGCCGACCAGCGTGGTCATGGCCGGCTGCGTCAAAAGGTTTGCGCCGCCCTGCGTGCCCACAACGACGAGCTTGTCGCCCTCCTGGGCGAGCCAGCCCCAGCCCGAGCCGAACACCGCCACCGCCTCCGCCTTGAGCTTGATTTTCATCTGATCGAAGGAGCCGAACGAGGCGTTGATCATGTCCAAAAGCTTTCCGGTCGGCGCCTTGGCGCCGCCCGGCTTGAACTGCTCCCAATAAAGGTTGTGGTTCCACGCCTGCGTCGCATTGTTATAGATGCGGCGATCGACTTCCTTGTCGCTCTCGATGCACACCTGTTC
Source organism: Xanthobacteraceae bacterium (assembly GCA_035574295.1). Classification (GTDB taxonomy): domain Bacteria; phylum Pseudomonadota; class Alphaproteobacteria; order Rhizobiales; family Xanthobacteraceae; genus PNAI01. Next base: position 3,708 of record DATLYX010000015.1, on the reverse strand, counting down.
GAGCGACATCGCGGCGTATTTGGTGTCCTTGGTCAGCGCATTCAGGGCGGTAAAATATCCCGCGTGGTGCCGCGCATAGTGCAGCGTCACCGTGCGATTGGAGATGGTCGGCGCAAGCTGCGCCTCCAGGAACGGCAACGGCGGTTGGCGAAATGGGCCGGCGGGCGCGGCCGGCGCCTGGGCAATGACGGTGCGCGATGTCGAAACGGCTGCGGCGGCGCCGGCCGCAGCGGATGCAAGCAACGTGCGCCGGTTGATCACGATCATGGCGTCCTCCTCGGGCGGATCGCGCGACGGTATCGAATTGAGCCCGGAGCGATCCGGCATCAACTCTAACGCCACCACCGGAAAGGACAACTCGCTCGTGCCTTCTTTGCACTTATCGCGCGACTTGAAGTCGCAACCGCGCTTGCCGCCCGCCGCGGCAGCTACGCGCTGTGCCGCAGCGATTCGCCTGCCGGCGCCGCCGCAGGCGCAGCGCTCGTCGTCTTGGGCAAGGGATCGATGGCCTCGACCAACTGGATGAACGACGAACACGGCAACGGCGGAGCGAACACATGTCCCTGTGCCGCGCGAATGCCGAGGTTGCGCAACTGGACCACCTGCTCGAACGTCTCCACGCCCTCGGCCACGATTTCCATCCGCAGGCTCTGTGCGAGCTCGATCAGCGTCCGCACGATCGCCGCGGAATTTCCGTCGACATCGAGGGAATCGACGAACATCTTGTCGATCTTGATGACGTCCACGCCGAGCTTGAGCATGTAGGACAGCCCGCTGTGGCCGGCGCCCACGTCGTCGATCGCAATTTGCACGCCCAATCGTTGCAGTGCGGCGATCACCCGCCGCGTTTCTTCGAGACTTTCGATCGGCTGACGCTCGGTCATCTCCAGCACGATCTGCGACAGCCGCAGCGGCGAATTGCGGAAGATGAGATTGACGTCGTCGATGATCTCCTCGTTGGCGAAATGCTGTGCGATCACGTTGAAGCTCACCCGCAGGTGCGGCCGCTGCGCCAGCGTGCGGCCGAGCTCCTTGGCGACCTGCCGCATGATCATGCGGGTGAAATCGAGCATGATCCCGCTCGACTCCGCCAGCGGAATGAAGGTGGCCGGCAGCAGGACGGTGCCGTCCGGCTTGCGCCAGCGCGCCAGCACTTCGGCGCCGCGCAACTTCCCAGTTCGGATGTCGACGATCGGCTGATAGTAAGGGACGAACTCGCCGGCCTTGAGCCCCTCTTCGATGGCCGTGATCGGGTTGTCTGGCGGCCGCTTCGGCATCAACAGGAGGAAACCGAAGATGACGAGCGCAAGGCCGCCCGTAATCAAGGCGCCGAACGTCCGCAGTTCGTCCTCCTGTGGCACAAGGCTTGAGCGGGGGAGCGAAATCGTTGCTTCGACGGCGTAGCGCCCCGATGTCAACTTGTCAGCCAGAACGTCCGCGCCGACGTCCTCCGGCTGTACGATGTGCTCGCGGATGATTGTCCCGCCGCGGGTTGCGATGCGGGAATTGATGGCGAACGGTCCGCTTTGGGTGACTGCCTGGGGAAGATCCTCCGGGATCAGCAGCTCGCCGGGGATAAGGGCTGCAACGCCGTTTTCGCCGTCTTGCCCCGGCCGGCGGATGCGCACCGCCCGTCCCGGCCGGTCGCCGAGTCGCAGCACCTCCAAGAGCGCCCCGGTCCCTTCCCCGGCCGGTTCCGAGGAAATCGCTTCGCGCCGCTCCGGCGTTCCCCCGAGATCGGAGCACAGGATGCTGCCGTCGGGCGCGATGATGGAAAGCTCCTTGACCGGCGTGGTGGCGAATGTCGCCTGCCGCAGCGCATCGATATGATCCGGCGTACAGGAGTTGATGCGCCGCGCCGCAAGGTCGTCGAGGATCGCCAGCGCCTGTGCGATGCGCGTCTCGACAAGCGCAATGGTACGCCGCGCCGCGAGCGCGATTTCCTCGGTGGCCTGCCGTTCGACCGAAGCGACCAGGCGATAGTTGAAGATCGCCGAGGGCACGCCGAGCAGCAGCATTCCCGCAACGATCGCTGTCAGTTTTGCGAACTTCGCCGACAAAACGCACCCCCCGCCAGGCGGACTACACGTTGGCGGAGCGCCGTAAAGGCCGGCTTAAGCTTGCATCGCTGCGTCCGGCTGCGCCCAAGCGTGGCGAATTCGCTCGCCTTACGGTTAGCAATGCGTGAATCGTCGGCTGAGATGGCGGGCGTCGTTGACGACGGGCGCCTAGAGTCTCGCGCTGTCCACCAGCTCCTGGATGAAGCGGGGCAATGCGAAGGCCGCCTGGTGCATGGCCGGCGACCAGTATTTGGTGCGGAAGCGGCCGGCCCGCGCGTAACGCGCTGCGATGGTGCGTTCCGGCAGTCGCCTGAGCTTCATATTGTCGGTCGCCCACCCCATTGCCATGTGCCCGCCCACGTAGGTCGGTATTGCCGCCACATAGCAGGTGCCGTCCCTGAACAGCCGGCGGAACTTGGCGATGCCTTTGGTCAGTTCCTGCGGCTGATAGATCGGCACGCCGTTCTGGGTCACCATGACGCCGCCCTTGGCCATGCAGCGTTTGCAGGCCGCATAGAAACGCTGTGAGAACAGCACCTTCCCCGGACCCTGCGGGTCGGTCGAGTCCACGATGATGACGTCGAAGCGGCGGTCGGTCTTGGCCACGTAGTTCATGCCGTCGTCGATGATGAGCTCGAAACGCTTGTCCGAGAGCACCGGCTTGGTGAACTCGGGGAAGTGTTCTTTGGCGAATTCGACCACCGAGGCGTCGATCTCCACCTGGGTGACCCGCCGGATCGCCTTATGCTTGAGCACTTCTTCCGCGATGCCGCAGTCGCCGCCGCCCACGATCAGCACCTCCCGCACGTTGCCGTGGGCGAAGATCGGCACATGCGTCATCATCTCGTGGTAGATGAATTCGTCCTTGGAGGTGACCTGGGTCGCGCCGTCCAGCATCAGCACCTTGCCGAAGAACTTGTGCTGGAACAGCACCAGATGCTGATGCTTGGTCTGCACCTCGTAGAGCACCTTCTCCACCTCGAAGGTCATGCGGAAGCCTTCGGGGTCGAACAGAGTTTCGGCAATCCAGCGCTTTTTCGCCATGGCTTCCCCCTTAAAGCACAAACGGCCGGGACCGGGCCCGGCCGTTGCGAGTGCAAACTGGATGGCGCTAGAGGCCCTGGCCGCGCAGGTGTTCGCCGACGGCGACCCGCTTGGGCTTGAAGGCCTCGCGCAAAACCGGCACGCAGGCGTCCGGATTAGCCTTGCCGCACATGAAAACGTCAAGCGCGGCATAGCCGGCTTCCGGCCACGTGTGGATAGAAATGTGGCTCTCCGCCAGCACCGCGACCCCCGACACCCCGCTCGGGGTGAAGTGGTGCAGGTGGATGTGGAGGAGCGTGGCCTTCGCCGCGCTCACGCAGCGGCGCAGCGTCGCCTCGATGTGGTCGATGTCGTCGAGGCGCTGGGCCCCGTACAGATCGATGATCAGGTGCGCGCCCGCGCACTTCACTCCGTTTCGGATGGCGAAATGATCTTCGCGATCCTCGACCGGCGTCGTCGCAACGAGCGCCGGGGCTTTCTTCCGGGTGGTACCTGGTGTCACCAAGCCCTTCCCCGATCGCAAGAGGGCGTTCTGGCTCATGCCGTCCTCCCCAACCAGAGATCCAAGCCCAGTGCCAGCAAGCCGGCACGGACAGCGAAATGC
>DATLYX010000014.1:0-14118 GCA_035574295.1 Xanthobacteraceae bacterium | reverse complement strand
TATTTCAGCAGCCAGGAGAGGCCGAGCAGAATGAGCGAGAGTTTGAGTGCAGCAAAATTCATGCCTTCCTCCGCCCTCAAGTTTTAGGAGAAATCGGCCCGCGAATCCAGGTCGCACGTGCCGGGAGCCCCCACTCGTTTGATCGTGCGCGAGCGAGGGTGAGGGGGTGGGCGATGCGGCAATCTTGTCTATAGAGACGAAAGAATTTGCTGGCCGAATATTCGACCAAGCCGGCCGTGCGCTCAGACCAGCATGCGCACCGGGCTTTCGATGAGCTGCTTGAACGCCGCCAGAAGCTCGGCCCCGAGCGCGCCGTCCACCACGCGGTGGTCGCAGGCGAGCGTCGCCGTCATCTGGCTCGTGAAGCGCACGCTGCCGTCCGCCGCCTCCGCCGGCCGTCGCTGCGCGGCGCCGACCGCGAGAATCGTCGCCTGCGGCGGATTGATGATGGCGGAAAATTCCCGCACCCCATACATACCGAGGTTGGAGACCGTCGTCGCCCCGCCCTGATACTCGTGCGGCTTCAACTTCCGCGCCCGCGCCCGTTCGGCAAGCTCGCGCATCTCGTTCGAGATCGCCGACAGCGACTTCTCCTCCACCTTGCGAATCACGGGCGTGATGAGCCCGCCCTCGAGCGCCACCGCCACGCCGATGTCCGAATGCGCAAAGCGCAGGATGCGGTCGCCCGCCCACACCGCATTCGCCGCCGGCACGCGTTGCAGCGCCAGCGCCAGCGCCTTGATGACAAAATCGTTCACCGACAGCTTGTACGCCGGCTCGCCGTTCGCGGTTTTGGGCGCGCCCGCATTCGCCTCCTCGCGCAGCTTCAAAAGATAGTCCACGTCCATATCGATGGTCAGGTAGAAGTGCGGCACCGTCTGCTTGGCTTCCACGAGCCGCCGGGCAATGGTGGCGCGCATATTGTCGAGCGGTACTTCCGTGAACGGCACGTCTCGGTAGAGCGCCTTGACCTGTTCCGCGCTCGGCCCCGCCGGGAGCACCGGCCCTGCGGGCGCCCCGGCACCGCGCGCCAGCGCCGCCTCAACATCCCGCGCGACGATTCGTCCGTGCGGCCCCGAGGGTGTAATGGAACCGAGGTCGATGCCGCGCTCCGCCGCAAGCCGCCGCGCCAGCGGCGTCACTGTCCGGCCGCCGAACCGCGCCGGACCGTAGTTCCGCGCCGGCGTCCGCACCTCGAAATATGGATCGAGCCTCACCGGCGCCTGCGGCTGGACGACAGGCGGAATCCCTCCCCACCGCTCGTCCCCCCGAGCGCGGGGACCCGGAGCCCGGGGCTCCTGGACTTCCGCTTGCGCGGCAATGCTCGGCGAAGACGTCGCGGATGTCGCGGGTGCGGATGCTTGCCGTGAAGATGTCGATGCCGCCGCGGTGCCATCATTCGAAATCACCGCCACTACCGCCCCCACTTTGGCGATCTCGCCGACCCGGAACCGAATCTCGGTGAGCACGCCTCCGGTGATTGCCGGCACCTCCATGGAGGTCTTGTCGGTCTCGATCTCGAACAGGTTCTCGCCCGGCTGCACCTTGTCGCCGGGCGATTTGAACCATTTGGTGATCTTACCCTCGGCCACCGTTTCGCCGAGCTGCGGCATCAGGACGTCCATTCACCCTCCAACCTCAATCCGTCACCCTGGGGTGGCCGTCGAAGACGGCTCTCGAAGAGCGACGGCGCTTACATCACAACGCACGTGCCTCACCAATTCACCGAGATGTACTGCGTTTCCAAAAATTCCATCAGCCCCTCGTGCGCGCCTTCGCGGCCGATGCCGGACTGCTTCATGCCGCCGAACGGCGCCGCCGGATCGGACACGAGTCCGCGATTGAGCCCGATCATGCCGAATTCGAGTTTTTCCGACACTCGCAAGCCGCGGTTCAGATCCTTGGTGTAGAGATAGGCGACAAGTCCGTAGATCGTGTCGTTGGCGCGTTTGATGACCTCGTTCTCGGTTTTGAACGTCTGCAGCGACGCCACCGGTCCAAAAATCTCCTCGTTGAGCATCTTGGCGTCGTCCGGCACGTTGCACAGCACGGTGGCGGGATAAAAGAATCCCGGCCCCTCCGGCTTCTTGCCGCCGACGAGGATTTTGGCTCCCTTCCGCACCGCATCCTCGACCAGTTCCACCACCTTGTCGCGGCCTTCCGCGTTCACCAGCGGACCCAGGTTCACGCCCTCGTCGAGGCCGTTGCCCATCTTGAGCGCGCCCATCTTGGCGGAGAGCTTCTGCGCGAATTCGTCGTGCACCTTCTCGTGTACGTAGAAGCGGTTGGCAGCGGTGCAGGCCTCGCCCATGTTGCGCATCTTGGCGATCATGGCGCCTTCGATGGCCGCGTCGATGTCGGCGTCCTCGAACACGATGAACGGCGCATTGCCGCCGAGCTCCATGGCCGGCCGTACCACATTGTCCGCGGCCTCGTGCAGCAGGCGGCGGCCGACCTCGGTCGAGCCGGTAAACGAGACCACGCGCACCCGCGGGTCGTGCAGCATCGTCGAAACCACCGGCCCCGAGCGGCGCGAGGGGATGACGTTGCATACCCCTGCCGGCACGCCCGCCTCCTCCAGCACCGGCATCAGCGCCAGCATGGTGAGCGGCGTCTCCGAGGCGGGCTTCAGCACCACCGTGCAGCCGGCCGCGAGCGCCGGCCCGATCTTGCGCGTGGCCATGGCCGCCGGAAAATTCCACGGCGTCACCAGCACGGCGATCCCCGCCGGCTTGTGATGCACAAGGATGCGCGCGCCGCTCGCGGGGGCGCGCGACACTGCACCGATGTTGCGCACCGCCTCCTCCGCATACCAGCGGAAGAATTCGGCGGCATACAACACCTCGCTGCGCGAATCGGGCAGCGCCTTGCCGTTTTCGATGGTGATCAGCTTGGCGAACCGTTCGGCGTCGCGCACAATGAGTTCATACGCCTTGCGCAAAATTTCCGCCCGCTCGCGCGGCTTCTTCGCCGCCCAGCCCTCGAACGCTGCCTCCGCCGCGTCGATGGCCGCCTTGGCGTCGTCCACACTCGCGCTCGCCACCGACGCGATTTTGTTCTCCGTCGCCGGATCGATCACGTCGAACCGCGCGCCGTCGGAAGCTTTCCGCCACTTGCCGCCGATCCACAGATCGGTCGGAACGTTGGCGAGCAGGTTGTCATACGCAGCCATCTTTTCACTCCTGATCCTGTGGTCATGGCCGGGCTTATCCCGGCCATCCCGCTTGGGCGGGCACCGCGCTCCCCTCGAAACCGAGATGAACGACTTTCGGCGCGGCCCGGTGATGACCGGGCCTCAACTATTCAGAGTCCTGCTCACCCGCTCCACGATCCGGTCCACGTTGGGCAGCATGGCGTCCTCCAGCACGTCGGCGGCCGGCAGCGGGCAGTGCGGCGTGGTGATGCGCACGAGCGGCGCATCGAGTTCGTAGAACGCCTCGTCGGCGATGATCGACATGATCTCGGCCCCCCAGCCGCACAGCCGCGGATTTTCCTCCACCGTGAACACCCGGTGCGTGCGCCCCACCGATCCGAGGATGGTTTGCGTATCGAGCGGCACGAGTGACCGCACGTCGATCACCTCCGCGTCGATGCCGTTCTGCGCCTGAAGCTTCTCAGCCGCCTCCATCGCCCGCGGCACCATGAGCGCCAGCGCTAGAATGGTGCAATCCTTTCCCGGCCGCACGATTTTCGCCGTGCCGAGCCGATCCACGATCTCGCCGTCCGGCACATCGCCCTTGGTCGGATAGAGCGACTTGTGTTCGAGAAAAATCACCGGGTCGGGATCGCGCACCGAGGCCGCGAGCAGACCGATCACGTCGGTCGGCGTGGATGGCGCCACCACTTTCAGCCCCGGGATCATCATGCACCAGTTCTCGACGCTCTGTGAGTGCTGCGCACCGAACCGCACGCCGCCGCCGTTTGCCGTACGCACCACCAGCGGACACTTGGTCTGTCCGTTGGAGATGTAGCGGTGCTTGGAAAACTCGTTGGCGAGATAGTTGAAGCAGACCGCAAAGAAATCCGAGAACATGATTTCGGCGATCGGTTTGAGCCCGGTCATCGCCGCGCCCATGGCCGCGCCGAGGATCGCCTGCTCGGAAATCGGCGTGTCGCGCACGCGCTTCGGCCCAAACTGTTCGAGCAGCCCGACGGTGGTCTTGAACACCCCGCCGGCGGCCGCCACGTCCTCGCCGAAGAACACCACGTCCGGATCGCGCGCCATCTCCTGGGCGATGCCGCGGGTGACCGCATCGCGATAGGTCAGTTCCGCCATGCGTAGCCTCCGTCGGCCCAGACATCCTTGGTCAGCAATTCAAGCGGCGGCGGCGGCGCAGCCTTGCACTTCTCGGTCGCCTCCTCGACTTCCCGTTTCACGTCCGCGTCGATCCGCGCGATCACCTCCTCGCTGATGCCGAACTGCTTCAGCCGCTCGCGGTAGATGATGATCGGGTCCCGCTGCTTCCATTTTTCCAGCTCCCCCGGCGGCCGGTACTTGGCCGGGTCGGCGCGCGAATGGCCGCTGTAGCGATAGGTCTTGCACTCGATCAGCGAAGGCCCGCCGCCCGAGCGCGCCTTCTCGTAAGCAGCGAGCGCCGCGCGATACACCGCATCGGCGTCCTGGCCATCGACGATCACCCCCTCAAGTCCATAAGCCGCGGCGCGATCCGCGGCTGGATTGGGAACCGCGGTCACCTCGCCGATCGGCGTGTATTCCATGTAAAGATTGTTCTCGCACACAAACACCACCGGCAGCTTCCAGATCACGGCAAAATTCAGCGCCTCGTGGAAAGCGCCGATGTTGGTGGTGCCGTCGCCGAAGAAGCAGACCGAGACGTCCTTGTCGCCGCGATATTGCGCCCGCCAAGCGGCGCCGCAGGCAATCGGTAGATGCGCGCCGATGATGGCGTAAGAACCCATCACCCCGTGCTCTTCCGACGTCAGGTGCATGGAGCCGCCCTTGCCGCGCATCAGGCCGTTGTCGCGCTGCATCAATTCGCCCAGCACTTTTTCGATGGAGACGCCGCGGGCGAGCGTATGCGCATGGCCGCGGTAGGTGCAGAAGGTCAGATCGCCCTTGCGCATTGCGCCGGCAAATCCGGCCGCCACAGCCTCCTGGCCGAGCGACAGATGGCTCGTGCCTTTGACGAGGTTCTGCAGGAACAATTCATACGCCCGGGTCTCCGCTTCGCGGATCACGACCTGCGTGCGGTACATTTCCAGCCGCTTCTGCTCACCGATATCATCGTTGAGGGCGACCCCGCTCTGATTGGCCTTTTCCAGCATGACTGCTCCCTGACGCACGCTTAGAGACGGGAAATTAGCGCGCCAGCCGAAGTCTGGGCAAACGGTTCTTGCACGGCAGGCATGGCTGATATAGGAAAGCGGTTGTGTGGGGCCCACGGCGGTCGCCCCGCGTTCCCAAGGCTTGCGAGCCCAAGCACCGCTTCCTCTGTACGGAGGGAGCTCATGCATTCCGCGAGCTATTCCATCGCCCCGCACGACCTTTGGGCCCTGATCGGCACGGATCGTGCCCCGCAAATCATCGACGCGCGAAAGCGGTCCGCCTACGACGCGGCGTCCGGTCTGTTACCTGGGGCTGTCTGGCGCGATATTGCCGACCTCGCCAAATGGCGGCCGACCCTCGACCGGACACGTTCAATCGTGTTCGCCTGCGGCCACGGCCAGGCCATGAGTCAGATCCCCGCGGCCCATTTGCGCGGCGACGGCTATGAGGCGCGCATCCTTGCCGGCGGTTATGAGGCCTGGGAGCAGGCCGGTCTTCCGCTTATCAATAAGGCAGCCGTCGAGCGCTTCGCGCCGCAATCGCCCAGCCTGTGGGTTACGCGCCGGCGGCCAAAGATCGACCGCATCGCCTGTCCCTGGTTGATTCGCCGCTTTATCGACCCCGCCGCCCACATTCTCTACGTCGATCCCGAGCAGGTGACGGAAGTTGCAAAAGAAACCGGCGCCGTTCCCTTCGATATCGAGGGCGTGGAAATCTCCCACGAAGGGCCCCGCTGCAGCTTCGACACGATGCTGAAACTATTTGGCTTGGAGAGCGAGCCCTCGCTCAATCGTCTTGCGCTGATCGTACGCGGCGCCGACACCGCGCGGCCCGACCTTGCGCCGGAAGCCGCCGGCCTGCATGCAGTATCGATCGGCCTGTCGGCCCTGGCCGGTGACGACGATCACGGCATGCTGCAGCGCGGGTTCATGGTCTACGACGCATTGTTCGCGTGGCTGCGCTTTGCCGCCGCCGAGCGGCACAACTGGCCGGCGAAAGCGGCATGATACATGGCCACGGCTGAGATGCCTGCCGCTCCAGCGACGACGCCAAGTCTTGGCGAGGCCTTCAGGGTCTGGTTCAAGATCGGCTGCCTATCATTCGGCGGCCCGACCGGCCAGATCGCATTGATGCATCGCGTGCTGGTGGAGGAGAAGCGCTGGATCGACGAGCCGCGTTTTCTGCACGGCCTCAACTTCTGCATGCTGCTCCCGGGCCCCGAGGCCCAGCAGCTTGCGACCTACATCGGCTGGCTCAAGCACGGGGTGCGGGGCGGTCTGATCGCCGGCATCCTGTTCGTCCTGCCCGGCGCGTTCGTGATGCTGGGCTTGAGCCTGCTCTACGTGCTGGGCAGCGGCGTGAGCTGGGTCGAGGGGGCCTTGTTCGGCATCAAGGCGGCGGTGCTGGTGATCGTGGTCGAAGCCTTGATCCGCATCGGCCGGCGGGCCTTGAAGTCCGCCGTGCTTATGGGCCTTGCCGCACTTGCATTCATCGGCATCTTTTTTGTTGCTCTGCCCTTCCCGCTGATCGTGTTCGGCGCGGCGCTGATCGGCTTTGCCGCCGCGCAGTTCGCACCCAACCTTCTTGCGCTCAAGCCGGTTGACGTGGCGCAAGCCCCGATGCCGGGACGCTGGCGCCAGGCGGCCGTTGCATCCGTCATCGGACTCACAGTCTGGTGGACGCCGGTGGCGCTGGTTGCACTGACGCTGGGCGGCGATCATGTGCTGACGACGATCGGGGTATTTTTCTCAAAGCTTGCCGTGGTCACCTTCGGCGGCGCCTATGCCGTGCTCGCCTACATGGCGCAGGCCGCGGTCGAGAGCTACGGCTGGATGACGCCGGAACAGATGGTCGACGGTCTGGGCCTTGCCGAAACCACGCCCGGCCCGCTTATTCTGGTGACGCAGTTTGTCGGCTTCCTCGCCGCCTACGGCAATCCCGCGCCGTTCTCGCCCCTGAGCGCCGCCCTCATCGCCGCCGCCCTCACCACCTGGGTGACGTTTGTTCCCTCGATGATGTGGATCTTCGTCGGCGCCCCGTTCATCGAACGGCTGCGCGCCGACCGCCGGCTGGCCGGTGCGCTTGCGGCGATCACCGCGGCGGTGGTCGGCGTCATCCTCAACCTCTCGGTCTGGTTTGCGCTGCATGTGGTGTTCGGCGAGGTTGTCGAGCAGCGGGCCGGATGGTTGCGCTGGTATGCGTTCGATCCGACCGCGCTCGATCTGAAGGTGGCTGCGCTGGCCGCCGTCGCAGCGATGCTGACGTTCGTCCTGCATCGCGGGCTCATCGAACTGGTCGTGGTGATGGCGGCGCTGGGGATCGCGGTGCGGCTTATCTCCGGCTCATGATCATCCCTCACGCGCCGCCTCGCTTTCGTGCCAGCGGCGCAACAGAAGATGCGAGAACGCCGCCAGCGCGAGGTAGATCACGATTCCCGTAACCGACAGCAGCAGGAGCGCCGCAAACATGCGCGGAATGTTGAGCCGGTATCCGGACTCCGCGATGCGATAGGCAAGGCCCGAGCCTGCGCCTGCGGATCCCGCGGCAATCTCCGCCACCACCGCCCCGATCAGCGAAAGTCCACCCGCGATGCGCAGTCCGGTAAGCATATGCGGCAACGCGGACGGGAATTTGAGATACCACAGCACCTGCGAGCGCGAGGCGCCGTATAGCCGGAACAGATCGGCCAGGTTGCGATCCACCGAATTGAACCCCTGCGTGGTGTTGGCGAGCACCGGGAAGAACGCCACGATCCACGCGCAGGCCAGCACCGCCGCCTCCTGCGGCAGATAGATCAACAGCAGCGGCGCAATGGCGACGATCGGCGTCACCTGCAGGATCACCGCATAGGGATAAAGCGAAAGCTCGACGATACGCGACATATTGAACAGCCGCGCCAGCGCAACTCCGCCGACGAATGCCAATAGGAGCGCCTGCAAGGTGATCTTCAGCGTCACCCACAGCGAACCCATCAACAGCGACCAGTCGGAAACGAGCGTCGCCAGCACCAGCCCCGGCCCGGGCAGGATGTAGGGCGGGATTTGGTTGATGCGCACGACGAGGTCCCAAACCAACACGCCGAGCGCGAGCACGGCGCACGGCAGCGCAAACCGCATCACCCGCGAGTCACTCTGGCGCCGCCCTTCGCTCATGCCGCCGCTCCCGCCATCGCCCGGCCGAGCGCCTCCGAAGCAAGTCGGCAATAGCCCGCGTAGTCAGCCGAGGTGCGAAACGCGGCATCGCGCCGCGGCGCCTCGACCGCAAGCGTGGTTGCGATGCGGCCGGGGCGCGGCGTCATCACCACTACCCGCTGCGACAGATACACGGACTCGAACACCGAATGGGTCACGAACACCACGGTCTTGCGCAGCTCGCGCCAGAGCGCGAGCAGATCGTCGTTGAGCTTGAAGCGGGTGATCTCGTCGAGCGCCGCGAACGGTTCATCCATCAACAACAGACTCGGACCGGTCACCAGCGCCCGCGCGATCGACACCCGCATCTTCATGCCGCCGGACAATTCGCGCGGATAGGCGGTTGCGAAGTCCGCAAGCCCGACGCTTGCGAGAATCGGCATGATCCGCCCCGCCGCCTCGTTTCGCGATTGGCCTGCGATCCGCAACGGCAGAAAGACGTTGTCGAACACGGTCGCCCACGGCATCAGCGTGGGTTCCTGGAACACAAACCCGATCGACCGCTCCGGAGCCCTTTTGCCGCCTGCCCAACTGATCGTGCCCGCCGTGGGCTCGCTCAAGCCCGCGATCAGCCGCAGCGCGGTCGATTTGCCGCAGCCCGAGGGTCCGAGCAGCGTGACGAACTCCCCCTCGCGAATGTCGAGATCGAAGTCCTGCAGCGCCACGGTGCCGGTCGCAAATCTCATGCCGACGCCGCGCAGCGATACGATGGCCTCGGCCGTCCCCTCACCCATCACTTCGGTCGCAGCTCGAGGCCGACGCCCTTGTTGACGAACTGCGTCGTATAGGCCTTGCGATAATCCACCGTGCGCTTGACCACGCCCGCGCGCACCATCTGATCGAAGAACTGCTTCATCCGCGCATCGGTCATGGCGCCGATGCCGAGCTTGAGCGTATCGCCGGAATCCACGATGCCGAAATCCTTCATGGCCGCGGTCGAATAGGCGATCAGACCGTCGGTCATTTCCGGATTGTGCTGCTTGATCAGCGCATTGGCCGCCCTGTTGTCATGATAGAGATAATTGTACCAGCCGATCATCGAGGCATCGACGAAGCGCTGCACGAGCGAGGGATTCTTCTCCACCAGCTCGCGGCGGGTCTCGATCAGCGTCGAATAGCTGGCAAAGCCATGGTCCGCGAGCAAAAAGATTTTCGGTTTGAACTTGCCCGCCTGTTCGACCACATAGGGCTCCGAGGTCACATAGCCCTGCATGGCGCTGCGCTTGTCGGCCAAAAACGGCTGCGGGTTGAAGGTGTAGGGCTTCACCTGCTCCTCGCGGAAGCCGAACTCGCGCTTCAGCCATTGGAAATAGGTGGCGAGACCCTCCTTCGACACGAACAGCGTCAGCTTCCTGAGGTCCTGCAAGGTGTTGATGCCCTGGTCGGGATGCGCGAGCAGCACCTGCGGATCCTTCTGGAACGCGGCGGCGACCGTGATGGTCGGAATGTTCTGCTCGACCGCATCGAACGCCAGGAGCGGATTGGCGCTCATGTAGAACTCGATCCTGCCGGCCGACAATAACAGGCGATGGTTCACGTTCGGCCCGCCGGGCAGGATGGTCACGTCGAGCCCGTATTTGCGGTAGGTGCCGTCGGCCAGCGCCTGGTAGAAGCCGCCGTGCTCGGCCTCCGCCACCCAGTTGGTGGCGAAGGTGACCTTGTCGAGTTTTTGCGCTTGCGCGGCGCTGGCCACCACCACCGCCGCAAACATCAATGCAAACATGCGCCCTATCATCATGAGACAAGTGTAGGATAAAAGCCGCCGCGCCCGAACACCAAATTGTAGGCAGTTGCTGGATCGGCTGGGCGCGTCGTTGGCCACGCCTGCCGCAGCAGGACGCCGCTACTGCTCGAACCGCTCCACGAACCAGCGCACCAGCCGGTTCCAGATCTCGTCCTTGCCGACGCTGTCTTCGATCCCGTGCTCGAGGTTGGGGTTGTCGTTGACCTCCATGACCACGATGCCACGGTCGGTCTGCTTGAGATCGACGCCATAAAAACCCTCGCCGATGGGTTTTGCCGCCCGCACCGCGATGTCGATCACCTCAGGCGGCGCCTGGTCGAGGTCGAAGGCGCGAAACCCGCCCTCGTGCGAGGAGCCGTCGGGGCGGTACTTCACCACCTGCCAGTGCCCGCGCGCCATACGATACTGGCATACGAACAGCGGTTCGCCGGCCAGCACCCCGACCCGCCAATCGAACTCGGTCGGCAAGAATTTTTGCGCCAGCAACAGGTCGGTCTCCTCGAACAGCTCGTCGGTGATGCGCTTGAACTCCTCGTAGCTGCCGACCTTGTGCACCCCGCGCGAGAACGACCCGTCCGGAATCTTGACCACCAGCGGCAGCCCCAGCACATCCACCGCCTGCTGCAGGTCGCCGCCCTCGGGCAGTATCACGGTCGGCGGCGTCGGCACCTGATTGGAGGACAACAGCTCCATCAGGAACACCTTGTTGGTGCAGCGGATCATCGAGATCGGATCGTCGATGACCGGCATACCCTCCTGCCAGGCCCGGCGCGCGAATCGGTAGGTGTGGTTGTCGATCGACGTGGTCTCGCGGATGAACAGGCCGTCGTACTCGGCCAGCTCGGCGAGCTGGCGGCGCGTGATCGGTTCGACGTCGACCGACTGCCGCTCGGCGATGCGGGCAAAGTGCTTGATCGATTCGAGCGAGGACGGCGGCATCTTCTCGTCCGGATCGTACAGCACCGCCAGATCGTATTTCGGCACCGAGCGCGTCTTGGCGTCGCGCCATTCGCGCTTGGTGTGCTGGTGCAGCGCCTGGCGGAAGAATTCGGCATCTCCGTTGGCCAGCCGATTGACGTTGCGCGGCCGGATGCGGCCGATCGACAGCCATTGGCCGGGCTCCACTGTGACCTCCAGCGCCGGGCAGCGGAACCAGTCGAACAAAAGCTTGCCGAACGATTCGAACTGCGGATCGCTGGAAATCCCAAAACAGATCAGGAACCGGAACTCGGCGTCGAGCTTGAAATCCGTTCGTCGGGCGCAGCGGTTCAGCTCGTCCTCAAGTTCCGGCAGCGCGTGCTCGTAGAGCTTGGCCTCGCGCAATTCCAGCATGGTCTCGACCGTCGGCACCACCCGGTGGCCGCGGGCCTCCGCCAGCAGCGAGGCGTAGTAGCCTTTCGACTGGTAGGCATAGGACCGCGACAGGTTGATGAGCTTCGGCCGCCCCTGCTCGAACAGCTTGGGACGCGCCAGATACTCGCTCGTCGTGATCACCTTGTGCGGGGTCTCGGCGTTCGGAAAATCCTTCGGATTGTCGACAAGAATGACCCACCCGCTCATCGCAGGCATCCTCTTGCATGGGTCAGATGCTGAGCCCTCAGACGCGCGTCGGTCATGCGGTTCGGCGGGGTCTTGGCAACTGCCTCGATTGCTAAGACATCGGTGGCATGAGTCTCGCAGTGCCCCGAGTCGGGCAGCCGCATCATCGTGCAATTGCAAGGGCAGGTGAAGCGAAATTTTTGCGCTGGGGAGAGGACGGCACGAGCGGTTTTTCGAATCGCAGGGCATCGCCGCCGTCGTCGTAATAGGCGCGATAACGACCGAATTGCCGATAGCCGGACTTGCGGTACCGGTTGAGGGCCGCGGCATTTTGCATGTGCACTTCGAGCCGCATCCTGTCGCACCCGCGCCGCCGCGCGGCCTCCTCGGCGGCTGCGAGCAGCAGGGCCCCCACGCCGCGCCCGGCGATTCGCGGTGCGACTGCGATCGAGTAGAGGCGGGCGATGGTGCTGCGCGGCCGGAACAGCACCAGCGCATAGCCGGCAAGGCCCGCCTCCTCGGCCACGATCAGGGTAGCATTGGGCGAGGCGACAAAGCGGCGCAGGCTGCGGCTGGACAGTCGATCGGTGGCGAAGGCCGCACGCTCCAGTGCAAGCAGATGGTCGAGATCCGCGGGCGTGCCGGGCCGAAGACGCAGGCGCGACTCAAGGGCAGGCTGCAGCATGGCGACGCAAGATACCCTGTTCCGCCGGGGGTGGAGCAAGCGGACTTTCATGTTGACTCAGCCGCCTCCTCCCGGGCGCAATGCGGCCCCGGCGCGCTGGCAGCGTCGCAGTAAGCCGAGGACTATCGATGAAAAATGGCAAGGGCCTGCGCTCCCGCCTCACCCAGTATGGAGACGAGGAGTTTGCCTTGTTTCTCCGCCGCGGGTTCCTGAAGGGCGCCGGCTACACCGACGATGCGCTGGAGCGGCCGATCGTCGGCGTGCTGTCCACCGCCTCCGACTTCAATCCCTGTCACAAGACGGCCCCGCAGATTGCCGACGCGGTGGCGCGCGGGGTGCGGCTGGCCGGCGGTCTGCCCTTCATCTTCCCGACCATTTCCCTGCACGAGGCGTTCGCGTTCCCCACCTCCATGCTGCTGCGCAACCTCATGTCCATGGACGTGGAGGAGATGATCGCTTCGCTGCCGCTCGATGCCGTGGTGCTGATCGGCGGCTGCGACAAGACCATCCCCGCCGAGCTCATGGGGGCGGTGAGCGCCAACATGCCGGCGATCGTGATTCCGGTGGGCTCGATGCTGGCCGGCCGCCATGAGGGGGCCCGGCTCGGCGCCTGCACCGACTGCCGGCGGCTGTGGGCCGCCTATCGGGCCGGCAATTTGAACCAAACTGACCTCGATCGCGCCCATGACCAGCTCATGCCGACCTCCGGCACCTGCATGGTGATGGGCACCGCCTCCACCATGGCTGTGCTCACGGAAACTCTGGGCTTTTCGCTTCCCGGCGCCTCAACTGCCCCCGCGGTCTCCTCGGACCGCGCGCGCCTTGCCGAGGCCACCGGCGCGCGCGCGGTGGCCATGGCCCAGGCCGGCGGGCCGACCCCGCGCGAAATCCTCACGCCCGCGGCGCTGCGCAATGCCTCGGTCGTGCTGCAGGCCGTCTCGGGCTCCACCAACGCCATCGTCCACCTTGCCGCCATCGCCGGCCGGGCCGGCCTCAGCTACGACCTTGGCGAACTCGACCGCGTGGGCCGCGCAACGCCGGTCCTGCTCGACCTGAAGCCGGCCGGTGCGAATTTCATGGAGGATTTTCATGCCGGCGGCAGCCTGCCCGCGCTGTGGCGGCGCCTGCGCGATCACCTCGACCTTTCGGCGCGCACCGTCACCGGCGAGACCCTTGGCGACATCGTCGCGCGCTGGCCGGCCTATGTGGACGACAAGGTGATTCGCCCGCTGGACAATCCCGTGGTACCGGGCGAGGCGATTGCCGTGCTCACCGGCAACCTCGCCCCGCAGGGCGCCGTGATCAAACTTGCCGCAGCGACGAAACGATTGACCGCGCACCAGGGCCCGGCGCTCGTGTTCGACTCGCTTGAAGATCTCGCCCGCCGCATCGACGATCCCTCCCTGCCGGTCTCCTCGGAGACTGTGCTGGTGCTGCGCAACGCCGGTCCCATCGGCGCACCGGGGATGCCGGAGGCCGGCGCCCTACCGATCCCGAAGCGGCTCGCCGCCCAGGGCGTCACCGACATGGTGCGCATTTCCGATGCGCGCATGAGCGGCACCGCCTTTGGCACCGTGGTGCTGCATGTGAGCCCGGAGGCGGCTGTCGGCGGACCGCTGGCGCTCGTCCGCGACGGCGATGCGATCCGTCTCGATGCCGCAGCCCGCCGCCT
>DATLYX010000013.1:0-122561 GCA_035574295.1 Xanthobacteraceae bacterium | reverse complement strand
CGCCGTTCTGATCGAGGGCGCGCAGCACTTCGTCCGGTGTCGGCAGGTCGGCGGCGTAGGCAATGCGAACCAGCACCATCTCGGCGGCGGCAATGGGGCGGGCGGCGTCTTGCACCTCGGCAAGCCCCTTCAGCAGCATCTGCCAGGCGCGGGCAAGCACCCGCATCGACAGCGCGGCGGCAAGCGCGCGGCCGCGCGTGCGCTCGGTTTCGCTGAGCGCGATGTCGTCGGCCACCGCCGGCACGACCTTCACGCGGGTCACGAAATGAACAAACTCGGCGAGATCGGCGAGCAAGGTCGCCGGGTCGGCGCCGGCGTCGTATTGATTTCTCAGCTCCTCAAGCGAGCGGGCGATGTCGCCCTGCATCAGCGCCTCGAACAGGTCGATCACGCGGGCGCGATCCGCCATGCCGAGCATCCCACGCACGTCTTCCGCGCGCACCGCGCCCGCGGCATGGGCGGCGGCCTGATCGAGCAGCGAGAGCGCATCCCGCACCGAACCTTCGGCGGCGCGCGCAATCAATGCCAACGCCTCCGGCTCGGCGGAGATGTTCTCGCTCGCTGCAATGCGCTGCAGGTGGCTCACCAGCAAGCCGGCATCGACGCGCCGGAGGTCGAAACGCTGGCAACGCGAAAGCACGGTCACCGGAACCTTGCGAATTTCCGTGGTCGCGAAGATGAATTTGACGTGTGCCGGCGGCTCTTCCAGGGTCTTGAGCAGCGCATTGAACGCCGGCTCCGTCAGCATGTGTACTTCGTCGAGGATATACACCTTGTAGCGCGCGTTCACCGGGGAGTAGCGCGCCGCATCGGTGATCTGCCGGATGTCGTCAATGCCACGATGGGAGGCGGCATCCATCTCGAGCACGTCGATGTGCCGGCTCTCCATGATCGCCTGGCAGTGCACGCCGAGACGCGGCATCTTCACGGTCGGGCCGGGCACCGAGCCGTCGGGCAACTGATAATTCAGCGCGCGCGCAAGGATGCGCGCGGTGGTGGTTTTGCCCACGCCGCGCACGCCGGTGAGGATCCAGGCCTGCGGAATGCGGCCGGTTTCGAAGGCATTGGTGATGGTGCGCACCATGGCGTCCTGGCCGATCAGGTCGTCGAATGTGGCCGGACGGTATTTGCGCGCGAGCACGCGGTAGGAGCTGCCGGCGTCGGCCGCCCCGAGGCCAAGGCCGGGCTCCGCAATGTCATTCGGGGGTTTGGTGTCGTTCATGCCGACCTGATCTGCCGCGGTTCCAAAGATGCCCGCCGGGCTTTGAGACCCATCATAACGCCTGCGGCGAGTTGAAGCGCTGTATGAATGCGCGGGTCAAGCCCGCGCATGACAGGAAAAAAGATGTGAATTTCAGGTGGGAGGCTGACGAGCGACCCGATCCGTGCTCGTTAGGGCTGCTTCCTTCCGGACCTGACCCGGTTGGCGAGTGGCTCGTCCACCGCCAACCTCCCGTTACCTATATCGGGCGGGCGGGGGGAGAAAGCAAGCAGACCCTTTGGCCCTGCAAGCGGGCTTGTGCGCAAGGCCAAAAATCGTCGTGCGGGCGACGATTAGGGCTGGCGCTCCGGCAGCTTGCTCACCGTGACCTTCGCCCTGCCCTCCACCTCGGCCATGAGCCGCAAAATCTTCGAATCGAATTCCACCCCGACGATGCGCAAATCGGTGACCGCAAAGTCCGTACTGATTCCGTCGTCCGCGCGATCGAACCGAACGATCGCCGCCTCTATGCCGGTGCGGGCGCCGGCCATGAAGGGTTTCAGATCGATCACCGCATTCCGTTCGATGGAATTCGCAAAGTACGGCAGCGCCGCACGCGCTGCGGCGCCGAACAAGCCGAAGCCGGCGCGGGACTGCACGTCGATCGACATATCGTTCAGCCGCAGCACTTGCTGGGCGCGGTCGAGCTCCGGTCTCGCCGACAGATAGACGGTTGCCGTAGCGCCGAGCCCCAGCCAACTCGCCTGCTCGCGTGCGGTCACCCGCAGCGCGATCAGAAGCCGTTCGCCGGATGGCAGAACGCGCACGCGATGCACCGTGATCTGGCCGGCAGCAGCTTGCTCCGGAACCGTCCGGTTCCCAAGCTGCTGGTTCAGGAGTCGGTTGATCTCGGCGAACGACAATTCAATGGGTGCGGCGATAAAGAAGCGGCCCTCCTGCACAGGCTCAACGATTTCCAAATTGGGCGGAAACGCGCAGTCGAGCGTGTTCGGCGCGGCCATTACGCGCATCTGCGTCTGCGCCCCGAACGTAAGCCTGATCGACGTCGCGTCAATCACCGGCTGGGATGCGAGGAGACGCACCGGCCGTACTTCAAGATGAAGGTTTGGATTGCCGGCGGCGACTCCCGCAAGCGAAATGGAGCCGCACATCTTCGCCCATTCGCGGCGCGCGATCTGTTCCATCAGCGGATGGGCGCGCAGCCGGGACTGCATGCGCTTGAGTTCCTCCGAGACCGCGGTGTCGATCGCCGCCTTGACCTCGTCGGTGACTTCGATGGCCACGCCGGCGATGCGCAACCCTCCCTCCGGGATGCTGATCTGGCCCCGCAGCTTCGGATCGACGCGCCAGCTCGGCAACAGCGCAGGCTGCGCGGTCAGCCGCGCGATGGCGCGGACGTCGCCGCGCTGTTCGAGCGCATCGGCGATCAGGCTCTGCACCCAGCGCTGCAGATCGGTGCCGGCGCTGGCGGTGGCCCCGGTGCGACGGCTCTTGGCTTGATCGGTGATGTGCAGGGTGCCGGTCAGCGTGGTCGACAGAGTCAAACCTTCCGGGCGCCCGACCACAGCGAGCGGACCGCGGCTGATCCTCCAGTTGATGTCGGTCTTGCCGAACGGCATGAACATCGGGTTTTCGCGCTTGCCGGAAAAACTGCGCGGGGTCGCGGCGTCAAGGGAGGCACTGAGCGCGGCGAGCGGAATCGTGATCGGGACGACGATGGTCGAGGTCGGCGCATGGGGCTTGAGCGGCGGCGTTTCGGCAAGTTGCGGCCGCCGCAATTCCGACAGGCCGAACGGCAAGTAGGCATCCAGCGCCCACAGCACTCCGCCGCCGAGCAGCGCGACCACAAGCACAGCCAAAAGAATTTTTTTGCGCCGGGACAAAATAACCACCTCTGCAGGGTCGACGCCGGCTGTCTCAATCCCCTGATGTTAGGAAAATTACCACCTGGGCGAACCCGATGAAACTCGGTCGGACAATCGACGAGCCGTGCCAAAGTTCACCTCGGATGTTTCGTGGGGCCAATCATGGCGCAGAGGGGCCATGCGGGTTGCAATTTTGACGGGCGGGGGCAGGACTTGGCTTGACCTGGCTGAGGTACCGCTTCAATCTGCGGTGCGAGCAAAATCTGGTGCCAAAACCCAACGCATCGGGAGCCCCACATGACTTTCCGCATCGCCGTCGTTCAACCGATCGCGCATGAACCTGGCAAGGATGAGGCCAATGTCGCTGACGCCGTCCGCCACATCGAACGGGCGGCGGCGGAAGGGGCGCACTTCGTCTGCTTTCCGGAGACCTATCCCGGCCCCTGGCGCATGCCGGCAAGCTTCGATCCGACCGCGGCAATGGTGGAGGCGGCGGCCAAGCACAAGCTGCATGTGGTGTTCGGCACCATCGAGCCGATCAATATGAAGGCTGCCACGGCCTACAACCTGATCTGCATGGCCTATCCGGACGGACGGCCGCCGGCCCGTTACAAGCGCACGCATCCCAACGGCCCGTGGATCTATACCGGAGGCACGGCCTGGGAGTTCCAGTGGGTGCCGGGCGACGAGTTCCCGGTGTTCGATACCGTGCACGGCAAGGTGGGGCTCGCCATGTGCAGCGAGGTGTACATGCCGGAGGTGGCGCGGGCGCTGGCGCTGCGCGGCGCGGAAATCATCTTCATGCCGGCGGGCAAGGACAAGAACAAGCTGTGGGCCACTTGGCGGGCGCTGATATGGGCGCGCGCGATCGAAAACCTCGCCATCGTGGTCACCACGCAAAACTTATTCCATCACGGTGAGCGAGGGCTTGCCATGGTGGCGGGACCGGAAGAGATCCTGTTCGAGAGCACGATAGCCGGCTTCACCGCCGTTGACGTGAGCCTCGACCGCATCCGCTTTTTGCGTTCCACGCGGGACGAGGTTGGATCCTCGGTGCAACACTCGGTCAAGCAAGGACTTTTGGGCCCGCAATGGCAGCGGCCGGAACTGTACGACCTGATCTATCCGCGGCCGCGGCGTGAGGCGGCCGAATAAAGTTTCGTGACACGTGCGCTGGCGCCCGGATCTCGGCCCCAAGCCCCGGCTCGGCTATGTGGAAAGCGCAATCGAGCGCGTTGCCGAGCGCCGCGCCGATCAGGCGTGGCTCGATGCGGCTCAAGCCGATGCGCGCGCGTTGGCCTACATCATCGGCGGGGAGCATGTCGTTCTGAGGAAGGACGGCGACGCATTCGATCCGGCCTTCCCGCTCGCGCGGGCGCGGGAGCTGGGCAAGCTCATGGAGTTCGTGTTCCTGGGCCTTATGGACGAGGCGCCGCGGTTCGGATACGGGCTCGATCCGGCAACGGCCGCGGCGCTCAAGGAACGCGCGGATCTTGTTGTGCTCGATTTGCGTTCCATCGCCGTGCAGGGGCTGGTGAGCGCGGAGCATCTGCCGCCGCTGGCCGAGGCCAAGGCGTTGCTCAACTGGCACGCGCGGCATCGCTTCTGCGCCAATTGCGGCGCGGCCACTCAGTTGACCCAGGGCGGATGGCGCCGCGATTGCCCGGCCTGCAAGGCAGAGCATTTTCCCCGCACGGACCCGGTGGTGATCATGCTCGTGGCGGACGGAGATCGATGCGTGCTCGGCCGGGCGGCCCGTTTCGTGCCGAACATGTGGTCGTGCCTTGCCGGATTTATCGAGCCCGGCGAATCGATCGAGGATGCGGTGAGGCGCGAAGTGCGCGAGGAGGTCGGCATTGCATGCGGGCGCGTGCGATATTTTGCTTCGCAACCGTGGCCGTTCCCGACCTCGCTGATGATCGGCTGCCATGCGGAGGCGCGCTCGACCGAGATCGTCGTGGACCGCGGAGAGCTCGAAGACGCGAGGTGGTTCGACCGCGAGGAAGCGGCGGCCATGCTGATGCGGCGGCATCCGCAAGGGTTGGTCACGCCGCCTCCGGTGGCGATCGCGCATCACATCATCCGCGCGTGGGTGGAGGACGAGGTTGGCGGCGGCTGAGAAATCGAGCCAAAAAGCTTCGGTCCTGTGCGCCGGCATCGCGGTGCAGGACATTGTTTTCCGCGTGCCGCGCTTTCCGCCGCCCGGCGGCAAGGTCATGGCCGACGGTTTCTTCATTGTGAACGGCGGTTGCGCGGTGAACGCGGCAATCGCGGTGGCGCGATTGGGGGGAGACGCGCGCTACGCCGGCCCCTTGGGTGACCAGAACGACGATGTGAGCAATCAGTTGCTCGCGGGGCTGCGGCGCGAAGGCGTCGATGTTAGGGGCGTGGTGCGGGTGAGCGGCGCCAAGGCGCCGGTCTCCGGCATCATGATCGACGCAGCAGGGGAGCGCATGATCGCGACCTATCGCGATAGCAGCATCGAGGCGGCGCGCCACGCCAATCCGGACGCACTGGTGGCCGATGTCGGGGTGCTGCTGGCTGACAACCGTTTTCCGGACTTCGTGAAGTCGATTTGCGAAGCGGCGCGGAGGCGCGGGATCCGGGTGGTGCTCGACGCCGACCGGCCGACGCAATTGAACGATCCGTTGTTCGGCATCGCCACGCACGTCGTGTTCTCCTCGGAGTGTCTGCGCGAAACCACGGGCAGCAACGATCTCGAAGAGGGCCTGCGCCGCGTTAAGCCGGTGACCCGGGCGTTTCTTGCGGTGAGCAACGGCGCCGACGACGTGCTTTACCTGGAGCAGGAGACGATCCGGCGCATGCCGGTGTTCGCGCTGAAGGTGGTGGATACGCTTGCGGCCGGCGATGTGTTCCATGCCGGCTTTGCGCTGGCGCTGGCGGAAGGCCGAAACGAGCTTGCCGCAATGCGCTTTGGGGCGGCCGCCGCGGGGCTCAAATGCACCCGGCTTGGCGGCAGCGACGGCGCGCCGCGGCGGGCGGAAGTGGAGGCCTTGCTGGCCACCGCCTAAACAGGCTGCGGGAAACTCATTGCTTTTGCGATTTGCAGGTCGTTCCGAGAGAGAAAGAGACAGAAGCCGATGTCGCCGTCCGGGGGATTGCTCACGGCTTCGTTCCAAAAGACGCGGGCTATTCTTTGAGGCGTATTCTTAAGATATCAGAATCGCGATCAGCCCTTGCCGTCGAGGCTGTTTTTCAACAGCCAGTCAAAGCGGCCAAGATGTCCTGAAGGGTCACGCCGCGCGATACCCTGCCCAGTTGTGCCGGCGCGACTCGATGTACTCGGCAAGGTCGCTTTCCGTGACGCGGACCAGGTCGGTGTGCCCGAAGCCCTTAGAGTAGTCGAGGATCGACACGATCTCGGGCGTGATCCGCAGCATCGGCACCGCCGCGGGATTGGGCCGCGGCATCACTTTGTATTCGGGATAGCGGCGCAACAGAATGGCCATGACGTGGTCGATCTCGCCCGGATCGGAGGCTTCCACCGCCCGGCCGGCAAGCGACAATCCCTTGATCTGCAGCGGCTGCGGGTAGTCGTTGGCGATGGCGATGGATACCCGCGGGTCGCGCGAGATATTGGCGAACTTCTGGCTGTCGCGCGCGACCAGGCAATAGATGATCAGGCCGTCGTTGGCGTAGCCGACCACGGTGGCCTGCGGCCAGCCGTCCGGCCGGTTGGTCGCAATCGTCATGATCCTGTGGGCGTTCAGAAGCTCGACGATTTGCCGCTTGAACTGTTGCTTCATGACTTCCTCCGCTTTGCAGGGAAGTCTAGAAGACAGGGGTTGACCCGATTTGAGATGGATCAAACGTGCCGCGCTATCGGATCACCGTCGAATACGACGGCACCCCCTTCGTCGGCTGGCAGGTGCAGGACAACGGCCCCTCGGTGCAGGGGCTGCTGGTCGCCGCCATCGCCGCCTTCACCGGCGAGACGGTGGCGGTGCAGGGCGCCGGCCGCACCGATGCCGGCGTGCATGCGCTCGGACAGGTGGCGCATTTCGATCTTTCCCGCGAGCGCGACCCCGACACTATTTGCGACGCGCTCAACGCGCATCTGCGGCCGCATCCGATCGCGGTGATCGCGGCGGAGAGAGTGGCCGACAGTTTTGATGCCCGTTTCTCCGCCACGCGGCGGCATTACCTTTATCGCATCGTCAACCGGCGTGCCGATCTTGCGCTCGATCGCAACCGTGCCTGGCGGTGTCCGCGTCCGCTCGATTCCGCAACCATGCATGAAGCTGCGCAACGCCTGGTGGGCCGGCACGACTTCACCACCTTCCGCGCCGCAAGCTGCCAGGCAAAATCGCCGGTCAAAACGCTTGACCGGCTCGATGTGACGCGTTCGGGCGAGGAGATCCGCATCGTCGCGGCGGCGCGCTCATTCCTGCAGCATCAGGTGCGCTCCATGGTGGGTTCGCTGGTGCTGGTCGGCGAGGGGAAATGGACTATCGAGGACCTCTTGCGCGCCCTTGAGGCGCGCGACCGCACGGCTTGCGGTCCGGTCGCGCCGGCCGAGGGACTTTATCTTGTGCGGGTGGATTATGAGTAGGTAGCTGTGTTCCGCTTTGTCCGTGGGCGGCTTTCAGGACGTGGATGCCCGCGACAAGCGCGAACGGTTCAGCCGAATATCGGTATCAGTCCGCGCTGGCCCCGAGCGCCAAGGGCTCGTGCACCAACTGCGACATGCAGACCCACTGCGTCGAATGCATGCCGATGACGCGCGCGGCGCCGCGCGCAAGGTCGAGCGTGACACCTTTCACGAACGGTCCCCGATCGTTGATCACCACGGTGACGGCTTTTCCGCTGTGCGGATTGATCACCCGCACGCGCGACCCGAACGGCAGCGTGCGATGCGCAGCGGTGAGCCCATCGGGATTGAACGCCTGACCGTTGGCCGTCCGCTTGCCAGAGGCGTACCATGTCGCCACCACAAGCTCGCCTGCGCACGGCAGATCGGGGCGCTTCACGTTGGCAAAGAACCATTGGAAGCCCCGGCTGAGCGGTTTCTCGGTCGGCTTTGCGCCGAGATCCACACTTTGCGCGCCGCCTGTTCGCGCGCCGAGCAGAACGCTCACCAGCACAACAATGCAAACGCCGACGCGCAATGACGTCCCCGAATGACGACCCACCCGGGTCGGTTGAAGACCCACATTGTGGCGATTTCCGGTCCGTCAACGCGCAGCGGCGCGTTCCGCTTCGTCGAGGTCGCGGCGAAAGCGCGAATAACCTTAATAAGACGAAGACGATATGCTCACGGTTTGAAATATGCGTCCAAGATGCGCCGATAGATTTCGCTGAGCGCCGCAAGATCGGAGAGCGGAACGCGCTCGTCGGTCTGGTGCATGGTGGCGCCCACGAGACCGAACTCCACCACCGGACAATAGTCCTTGATGAAACGCGCGTCCGAAGTGCCGCCGCTCGTGGACAGCGTCGGCGTCCGGCCGGTCACCGCCTTGATGGCATCAATAACGAGGTCGGTGAACGGGCTTGGCGGCGACGAGAACACGTCGGCATTCGACGGCTCCCATTCGATGCGCCAGCGGATGCGGCCCGCTGCTGCCTCCGCCGCGCGTCTTTCAATCAGCGCTTTCAGCGACACGCGGCTGTGGCAATCGTTGTAACGAATGTTGAAGCGCGCCCGCGCCTCGCCGGGAATGAGGTTGACCGTGCGGTTGCCCACGTCCACGGAGGTGAACTCAAGGTGCGAGGGCGCAAAGCGCTCGCTGCCCTGGTCGAGCGGGGTGGATTGCAGCGCCTCGATCAGCGTGATGAGACCGCGGATGGGGTTTTCCGCCCGCTCCGGGTAGGCCACGTGGCCCTGCTTGCCGGTGACGATCAGCGTGCCGTTCTGCGAGCCGCGCCGGCCGAGTTTTATGGTGTCGCCGAGCTCCGCCTGGTTGCTCGGCTCGCCCAGGATGCAGTGATCGAATTTCTCGCCGCGATCGGCCGCCCATTTGAGCAGCTTTACCGTGCCGTTCACGGCGATTCCTTCCTCGTCGCCGGTGATCAGGAACGAGATCGAGCCCTTCGGCTTACCGCCGTTGGCTTTCAGATAGTCGAGCGCGGCAGCGACCGCGCAGGCGAGCGCCCCTTTCATGTCCACCGCGCCGCGGCCAAATAGCTCGCCGCCGGCAATATCGCCGGAAAACGGCGGATGCGACCAGGGCAATTCGCCCGGCGGCACGACGTCGGTGTGGCCTGCGAACAAGAGATTGGGCCGCTCGCTGCCGATCCGGGCATAAAAATTCTCCACCGGATCGGTACCGGGTTCCGCAAATGTCACGCGGTGGACTTCGAAGCCTGAGGCCTTCAAGAGGCTCTCCAAATAGTCGAGCGCGCCGCCTTCGGTCGGGGTCACCGAAGGGCAGCGCACGAGATCGCGGGCGATGACGACGGGGTCGGCGGCTTTGTTCATGCCTGGGCTTTATCGGTCAGCGGACAATGGCGTCAATCGCGCGGGGGCCGTTGTTTTCAAATCCAACCGATCAGGCGCCCGTTGCTCTCGTTCAGTCCCGCAGCAGTTCATTGATGCTGGTCTTGGCGCGGGTCTTCTCGTCGACCCGCTTGACGATGACGGCGCAATAGAGACCGGGCCCCGGCTGCCCGTTCGGCATCGGCTTTCCGGACAACGTGCCCGGCACCACGACGGAGTAGGGCGGCACCTCACCTTGCAAAATTTTTCCGCTCTCGCGATCGACGATTTTGGTGGAGGCGCCGAGATAGACCCCCATCGACAGGACCGAACCCTCGCGCACGATCACGCCTTCCGCCACTTCCGCCCGCGCGCCGATGAAGCAATTGTCCTCGATCACCACCGGACCCGCCTGCAACGGCTCGAGCACGCCGCCGATGCCGGCGCCGCCCGAGATGTGGCAGTTCTTGCCGATCTGCGCACAGGAGCCGACCGTCGCCCAGGTGTCCACCATGGTGCCGGAGTCCACATAGGCGCCGAGGTTGACGAAGGAGGGCATCAGCACCACGCCCGGCGCAATGTAGGCCGAGCGGCGCACGATGGCGCCGGGGACGGCGCGAAATCCCGCGGCCCGGAAACGGTTCTCGCCCCAGCCGTCGAATTTCGACGCCACTTTGTCCCACCAGACGGCCTTGCCCGGGCCGCCGGGGATGACGGTCATGTCGTTGAGCCGGAACGACAGGAGCACCGCCTTTTTGAGCCACTGATTGACGTGCCAGGAATTGTCCGGCAGCTTTTCGGCAACGCGCAGGACGCCGCGGTCGAGCAGATCCAGGGCCGCCTCCACCGCATCGCGCACCGCGCCTGTGGTCGTGGGGCTGATGGCGTCGCGCTTTTCGAAGGCGTCGTCGATCGTTCTGGCAAGCTCGGCGTGGGACATGGCGCACGTTTGTCGGTTGGCTTTTGGTCGAAGTCAAGCGCGCCTTGCGCCGATGCGTTTCAGAAAACCGGCGAGGTCGTCGGTCACGTGATCGACGTGGGGCGCTTCGCGGCCTTCCAGCTCCCAGTCTTCGCGAAACACCTCGCGCGTGCCCTCCGGCACCACCAGCACCGTGGTCATGCCCAACAGATGCGGCACTTCCAGGTTGCGCGCGAGATCCTCGAACATGGCGGCACGCGCCGGGTCGACGCCATGGCGGGCGAGAAACCGGTCATACACCTGCGGCAGCGGCTTCGGCTCAAGATCGGCCGCGGCGATATCGAACACATCGTCGAAATGCTGCTCGATTTGCAGCCGCTGCAGCACGGTCTCGGCGTGTTTTCGCGTGCCGTTCGTCATGATCAATTTCCGCCCCGGCAATGTCCCGATCGCCGCGCCGAGCGTGGGGTTGGGCGCCAGCGGCGAATGGTCGATCTCGTGCACCATTTCAAGGAAGCCGTCCGGTTTGAGGCCGTGTTCGGTCATCAGGCCGCGCATGGTGGTGCCGTAGCGGCGGTAATAATCCTTCTGCACGCGAAAGGCCTCTTCCTTGGTCACGCGCAGAAACTGCACGATGAAGTCGCGGATACGCTCGTCCACCTGCTGCCACAGGTTGAGATGATGCGGATAGAGCGTGTTGTCGAGATCGAACACCCAGGTCTCGACCGCATCGAAGCTGCGCGCTGCACGTCTGCTTTTCACTTGAACCGCACTGTCGTTCCGCCGCTGCCGAGCTCGATGACGGCGAATCCGGCGGGGTTGAGACCCTTCAGCTTGCAATCCCTCTGATCGGACAATTCAAACCTCGTTTGCCGCGTGCACAGGACCTCGTTGCCGCCCCAGCGCAGCGGCCGATCGTTCGATTTTAGCGTGTTTCCGTCGGTGTCCACCGCTTCGGCAAAACTGTAGATGCGCTTGAGTCGGCCGGGGAGCTCCGGCCGCACGCAGGCGCCCGGGGCGACGCGATACCAGCCGCGCGTCGTCACCGCGCCGTTGTCGTCGAACCCGATCGCAGCCATCACCGGATAGGCCGTGTCGTTGCACCAGGCGAACCCGGCACCCTCCGGCCGTCGCGCCGCCGCAATCAAGACGTCAAAAAAATCGCTGCGCCCGGCCGCGGTGGGTGGCAGCTTGTTGTCCTGCAGGAACTGAACGAGCGCCGCATCGAACTTGGGACCGCGCACGCCGTCGATGGGGGTTGCGTCGTAGCCGGCGATCACCAAAAGCCGCTGGATGCCGGCGTCGCGCGCCTGCTCGCCGGTGTATTCCGCGTCCTCGGCGAAACTCGCCGAGAATCCCTGCTCCACCGCGCTCGGTCTGACCGCGGTAAAGCGTGCGAGCCGCTCACCCGGGCGGGCGCAACGGCGCGCCTGTGCAATCGTGAAATCGTGCTCCGCAACGCAAAGGTCCACATGGCCTGCCTGCGGCAGGGGCGCAGCGCCGTACAGCGGCAGCGTGCGCGCGTGCAGGTAGTAGGCGTCCGCTCCGGCGTCGCCCTGCAGCACGGTCCGGCACTGCCCGGGATCGATGCGGAACCAGCCGCGGGTCGTCACCGCGCCCTTGTCCTCCAGACCCACCGCGGCCTGCACCACGTAGCTCATGCGGTTGCAGAGCTGGAGGTCGGCATGCGCTGCGGTGCCGAGCGGCAGGATCGCCGCGACCAAGCCTGCGGCTTGCGTCACCAGTCGAAGAAGCGGTTTGCGAATCTTAGCACTCATGCGTCAAGCCCCGCCGAATCGCTTGCCGCCTTAGGCATGAATCGAACCACGGGCTTCGGCAAGAGCCGGCGTTGCCGGAGATCTTGGGGCGTCAGCGTCCGGTCGCGGCAATTTCCATAATGAGTTTCTTGAGAATCGCCTGGGCAAAGGCGTCGTAGTTGGCCGCCGGCACCATGATGGCGCCCGGTCCTCCGATCACGTTGTCGAAATAATAGCGGTCGAGGTTGGGCTCAAGCGCAAGAATGGGCAGGCCGTTCACGGTGATGCCCGCGCGCACTGCGTCATCGCGGGCGAGGGTGACCGGCCGGCCGCGGTTGTTGGAGCCGTCGCCCGACACATCGATGATCTGCTTGAAGCCGCGGTAGGGGCCGGTCGGCATCAGCGTCACGCCAAAATCGATGGCGCCGCTGATCGATGTCCCGCCGCTGAAGAGCTGCCGCTGCGACTTCTCGATCGCCTCCGCAAGCGCATCGGCCGACGCCTGGTCGCGCACCAGCGTCCACGGCACGACAATCACCTGCATGGTCGGCCCGGTCCATTGCGTCATGGTGACCGCGATCGACTGCGTGCGGCCGGAACGGATGGCACGCACCACCTGCGGATGGCGGAACGCCGCCACATACCCTTGTTTCTGGAGCTCGAAACGCTCCTGGCTCACGCTGCCCGAGGCATCGACAGCCAACACGAGCTGCACATCCACGGCGGTGTGCTGCGCGGCGCCGCGCCGATGTGCCAGACCGGCGAACACGCAGGCCATGGCGCCGGCGAGAGCGCGTCGGCGGGGAATTCCGCGGCCGCTGCGGGAAAAACGACGAGCGTGACGCGACATGCGATGGGTCTTCGGTTCCGCAATGTGGAAAGGATCGGCGAAGGTTGCGTCTTGCGCAAGCTCAAACCGCCGTAATTGCCTGCGTCACAGGCGCCGCTGCGGGTCGGACAACTGTCCCGCCATCGATCTCCGCGATACGGCGGTCGATCGCTGCGATGACGTGGCGCGAGAACGGCCCGAGATGCAGATACATCGCCATCAGCATGACGACATAACGCAGCGCGGCCGGATTGTTCCGCGCGCAATTCATGAATGATTTCCAGAACACCTCCCGCACTTCGGGCATCCGGTTGATGATCTTCTGCACGGTGTCGATCGAAGCAAGGTTGCGCCGCACGTCGCCTTCCGGCAATTCGCGATTGCGGCCTGACCGGTCAAGCATGCCGACCAGCCGGTCGAGCCGGCCGGCATAGGCCGCCGGGTCGAACACGGCTTCGAGAATGCGCTTGTAATCGAGCAGTACGTCGCGCAGCGGTCGCAGCGTGTCGAAATTGAGCCCGCGCGTGCATTGGTCGCCGGCCTCCGCCGGCGGCATCACGTCGTGGTGGGGGTGCAGTCGCCCCTCCTTTTCCAAGCGGCGCGTAAGCTGGGTGTTGGGCAGCGCATAAAGCAACCCGACCATGCAGACCGGGATGGCGGCATCCTCGATGAAGTCCGCCATTGCCTCCGCCACCGAGACCTTCTCGCTGTCGAACCCGACGATGAAACCCGCGGTCACGAACATGCCGGCCGCGTAGATCTTATGGATGCTGTGTACCAGGTCGCGCCGCGTGTTCTGCTTCTTGCGCATAGCCACAAGCGTTTCCGGGTCGGGACTTTCGATGCCGACGAAAACGGCGAAAAAATTCGCCTGCCGCATCATTTCCAGGAGCTCGGTGTCGTCGGCCAGGTTGACCGAGGCTTCGGTGGAGAACTCGAACGGATAATCATGCGCTTCGAGCCAGGCGCGCAGCTCGGGCAAGAACATTTTCAGCGCCTTCTTGTTGCCGATCAGATTGTCGTCGACAAAGTCCACATGCCCGCGATAGCCGAGCCGGTAGAGCGTCTCGAGCTCGGCCAGGATCTGCGGCGTGGTCTTTGTGCGCGGCACGCGTCCATAGAGCTCGATGATGTCGCAAAACTCGCAAGTAAAAGGACAGCCGCGCGAATACTGCACGCCGATGTACAGATACTGATTGAGCTTGAGCAGGTCGAACCGCGGCAGCGGACTCCTGGTGACGTCGATCTGAAATTTGGGCGCGACGAAAGTGCCCGAGCGTTCTCCGCGGTTCCAGGCGGCAATGAACTGGTCGATGACTCCTTCCGCCTCCCCGAGAACCAGAAAGTCGGCGGCGCGGTAGATATGTGGGCTTGAGGTTGCATCCGGACCGCCGACCACCGCCGGCTTGCCCTGCGCCTGCGCGAGCGCGACGACCTCAAGCGCGTCCGGCTGCTGATTGAGCATGCCGCCGGTCATCACCATGTCGGCCCAGGCAATGTCGCTTGCGGAGAGTTCCTCGGTGTTGCGGTTTACGAGTCGGACGTCCCAGTGCCGCGGCAGCAAGGCGGCGACCGTGATCAATCCGAGCGGCGCGGCCGGATAGCGCGCATTGACCAGTTCGCAGGCTTCGGTGAATTTCCAGAACGAATCCGCATTGAAGCGCGGGTACACCATCAGCACACGGCAACTTCGCGGGACGGCCATCGGGCCCCTCCACCCTTTGCGGAGTTATACACCAAACGGCGCGCTCGCATAAGACTCAGCGTCGCAACTGAAAGGCAACCAACGCCGCCAACATGATAGCGCCGCCCAGGGCCTGGATCGGTGTCATGGTCTCGCCCAACACCGGCACGCTCAGCAACGTCGCCAGCAGCGGTTCGAGGTTCATGATCAAGGCGGTGCGAAACGGACCGATGCGCGCGGTGGAAATGAAAATCGTCAACGTGGCTATGGCCGTGCAGACGCTGACCGTGATGAGCGCCGCCCACCCGAACGCGGTTTCGGGGTTTTTCCAATTCAGCGTTACGAGCGCGGCGACGGAAAATATGACCGTGGACGACACCAGCGAATTCCAGGTCGTCAACCGCGGATCGGCGTCGTTGAGTTTGGCGCGTGCAATGAGCAGGACCGCCACGCGGCAACCCGCGGCGAACAGGGCGAACGCAACCCCGGCGACGGCGATGTCCTCCGGATGCGCCCTGATCGTCAGCACGAGTCCGAAGAACGCCGCCACAGCGGCGGCGGCGCCGCGCCAGGTCAGCCGGTCGATTCCCAGCGCCGCGCCCGCGATTCCGGTGAGCAGCGGATAGGCGAAATAGGTGAGGATCGCGATCGAGACCGGGACGAGCTCCAGTGCCTTGAAAATCCCGAAGACGATGCCCGCGAACAGGATGCCGAGGCCGAGCTGGATCCAGCGCGTCTGCGCCGTTTGCGGCTGCGGCGGCGGCCCGACGCGCAAATAGGCGTACATGATGGCGAGCCCGACAAAGCCGCGGAACAACGACAATGTCAGCACATCGGTTCCCGCCGCAAAGACGAACTTGGTCAGCACGTCGGTGATGGCGAATGCCGTCGCCGCAATAACACCGGGTCCGATGTCGTAGAGGCGCTCGCGCGCGCGTGCCGGATCCATCGGGCTATCGGTGGATCAGCGTTCCGGCGCCGTGGTCGGTCAGCAGTTCGAGCAATACGGCGTGCTGCACCTTGCCGTCGAGGATGACCACGCCTTCGACCCCCTGTTCGATTGCATAAATGCAGGTTTCCACCTTCGGGATCATGCCGCCTGAGATGGTGCCGTCCGCGATCAGGCGCCGAACCTCGGCGACCGAAAGTTTTTCGATCAGCTTCTTGTTTCTATCCAGAACGCCCGGCACGTCGGTCAGCAGAAGAAACCGCTTGGCCTTCAGCGCGCCCGCGATCGCGCCGGCAAAGGTATCTGCATTGACGTTGAAAGTACCGCCGTCGGCGGCGCTCGCCACCGGCGCCAGCACCGGAATGATGTCGCGGCCCAGAATCTGGGTGAGCACCGTGACATCCACCTTCTCCGGCTCGCCGACGAAGCCGAGGTCCACCACCTTTTCGATATTGGAATCCGGGTCGACGACTTTGCGGGTGACCTTGCGCGCCACCACCATGTTGCCGTCCTTGCCGCAGAGCCCGACGGCCTTGCCGCCGGCGGCATTGATGTAGCCCACGATCTGCTTGTTGATCGAGCCTGCGAGCACCATCTCGACCACTTCGAGCGTCTGGGCATCGGTGATGCGCAGGCCGGCGGCGAATTGCGACTTCACGCCGGCCTTCTTGAGCATGGCCTCGATCTGCGGTCCGCCGCCGTGCACAACCACCGGCTTGACCCCGGCCTGTTCCAGGAGCACCACGTCGCGGGCGAAGGCGCGCGCCACCTCCTCGTCGCCCATGGCGTGTCCGCCATATTTGATCACTACGGTGGCCTCGTCGTAGCGCTGCATGTAGGGCAGGGCTTCCGAGAGGATATGCGCGATTTCGTGGGGTGAGACGGCCATGGTGCGGTGCGGTGAATGGGCTGCCGCGACCTTTTAGCTGATTTATCCGACCGCGCGGAAGGGGCAGGAATATGCGCGGGGACCTTTGGGGGCCGCGGGAGGATCGAACCTTCCCGCGGATCGACTGCATGCATGGGCCTGAGACTCGCGCAGGGGCGGGTGTCCACGGCTTCGGCGATTTCAGCCGTTCGTCCATCGCCCTATTCTTTCTCGTAGTGATCGGGATAGCCGCGATCCCGGTGGTCACTCACACCTTGCCGCCACTGTCCGACTACATCAACCATCTGGGGCGCGGCTTCATCGTCAATCACATCGACACCGATCCCTATTTTGCCCGCTACTACTACACCAAGTGGCAGGTGTTGCCGAATTTGATGATCGACCTGTTCATGTTGGTCCTGCTGCCGTTCATGGATGTGTACAGGGCCGGACAGGTTTTCACGCTCACGGCCTTCGTTCTCATTCTCTCCGGCACGCTGGCGCTCAATCGCGCGCTCCATGGTCGCTGGTCGGCGCTACCGCTCATTGCCTCTCCGTTGCTCTACAACGGGGTGCTGCTCGTCGGGGTGATGAACTACATCTTCGGCGTCGGCCTCGTTCTCTGGGCGTTTGCGGCCTGGGTCGCGTGTCGTGAACAACATTGGCCGCTGCGACTTTCGGTGTCGACTGCCTTTTCGGTGGCGCTGTTCTTCTGCCACCTTTATGTCGTCGGCATCTATGGTCTCTTGGTGCTGGCCTATGAGCTGCATCTGTTGCACGTGCGACGCGCCGAGCCGCTCGGCAAGCGGCTCATCGGGTTCTTCGCCGCCGGCCTGCCTTTCCTGCCGGTGCTGGCGCTGCTGGGCGCAAGCCCGACGCTGCGAGCCGTCAATGACTACTACTGGATGGCCGAAGGCAAGCTAGAGGGGCTTTCACTGGCGGTGTCGGTCTATTACACCGTCGTGGCGGTCATCCTTGTGGGTTGCACGGTGGCCGCCGCGGTATGGGCCTGTCGCCGGCAGATTCTGCATTTTCATCCCGCGGGATGGTTCATCCTCGTCGCCGGCGGACTCGTTTACCTCGCCATGCCGCGCGCAATTTTCGCGGCGCATCTTGCCGACCAGCGGTTACCCATCGCGCTCGCCTTCGTGCTGATCGCCTGCTTTCGCGCGGATTTTAGCCAGCTCTTGGTGCGGCGGGTCTTTGCGGGGCTCGTCGTTGCGCTTTTGGCAATCCGCATCGCCGAAGTCCAGGTGGTTTGGGATCGCTTGGAGTTGGTCTCCGAAGCGTTCCATCGCTCCGTGATGCTGCTCAAACGCGGCGCGCGTGTGCTCGTGGTCCATGGCGACCGGTCGAGCGGCACGGACGTCAGCGATTTCGAGCTCATGCATGCGGCCTCGCTCGCAACCATCGAGCGATCGGCGCTCGTGAGCACTACCTTCACGGTGAGCGGCAAGCAGATCCTGCATGTGCGCGATGAGTTTCGGAAGTACGTGGAGACCGAGGATCGCCTCCCGCCCTCGCTGCCCTACTTTCTGGAGGCGGCGGACCGCGACGTGCCCTATTTCTTCACGCGCTGGTCGCGCAATTACGACTACGTCTATATCCTGTTCACCACGAACGGCCCGAACCCGGATCCGAAAGATCTCAAGCCGCTCTTCGACGGCCCCCATTTTCAACTCTACGAGGTCATCAAGCCCAAGCGGGATGCGCGAGCTGATGAGTCACGGTGAGCGTTCGGCGACCAGGCGGGCGATCGCGGCGCGCAATTCGGCAATGCCGCTGCCGCGCCGCGCCGAGGTGGCGATCACGTACGGATAGGCGGCCGGACGGCGCGCGATCATCGCGCGCACCGCGGCGATGCAGGCCGCGAGTGCGGCCGGGTTCACGGCATCGGCCTTCGTCAGCACGATTTGGTGGCTGACTGCGGCCTGCCCGAGCGCATCGAGCACCGGTGCATCGGTATCTTTCAAACCGTGCCGCGCATCGACCAACAGATAGACGCGCGCGAGGTTGGCGCGCCCGCGCAAGTAGTCTTCGATCAGCGCCGTCCATGCCTTGACCTTCTGCTTCGGCGCTGCCGCATAGCCATACCCCGGCATGTCGACCAGCGTCAGCGGCGCGTCCGCACGGAAGAACAACAGCTCCTGTGTGCGGCCGGGCGTGTGGGAGGTGCGCGCCAGCGCCTTGCGGCCGGTCAGCGCGTTGATAAGGCTCGATTTGCCGACGTTGGAACGGCCGGCGAAGGCGACCTCGAGGCCGCGCATCGCCGGCAGCGTCGCCACGGAATTCGCCGCCGACAAAAATCGCCATTCGCGCGCGAACAGCCGGCGCCCGGCCTCAATCTCAGCAGCGGAAAAATCAGATGCAATGACCACGGCGGTTAGGCTATAGGCTTGCTTCTCAACGCTGTCATCCGACGGGAAAGCTACCATGCCAGTCTCGATGTACACGGTCTCCATTCCGGTTTTCATGCAGCATCTGAACGGCCTTTCCAGCGTTCTCGACAAGGCGGCGGCCCACGCCGCCGCGCGCAAGATGAACGAGGCCGACTTCCTGAACATGCGGCTTGCGCCCGACATGTTTCCACTGGTCCGCCAGGTGCGCGCCGCCACCGACCACGCCTGCAACGCCGCGGCGCGGCTCTCCGGCAAAGAGCCGCCCAAGTTCGCCAACGACGAAACCACCTTCGCTCAATTGAAGGATCGAATCGCCAAGGCGATCGAGTATCTGAAGGGGTTCAAGCCCGGCGATATCGACGGCACAGAGGAGAAGGACATCACCATCACCTTCCCGAACGGCACGACGCGCCAGTTCAAGGGGCAGGGCCTGTTGCTGGGCAACAGCTTGCCGAATTTCTTTTTCCACACCACCACGGCCTACGACATCATCCGGCTCTGCGGCGTGGAGATCGGCAAGCGCGACTTCATGGGCACGCCGCCAGCTTGAGCGGCGGGCTCAAGTCGTTTTCTTGCGGGTGACCATCTCCTTGAGATTGTCCCAGAGCTCAATCTTGGCGCCGTGTTTGCGCATGATCACGCTTTGCTGGATGATCGAAAGGAAATTGTTCCACGCCCAGTAGATCACGAGCCCGGCCGAGAACGACGCCAGCATGAAGGTGAAGAGCACGGGCATCCAGTCGAACAGCATCTTCTGCGTCGGGTCGGGCGGCGGGGGATTGAGCTTCATCTGCACCCACATGGTCACCCCCATGACCAGCGGCCAGATACCGATGTGCAGGAACGGCCCCAACAGCGGGATCACCGTCGGATCCCAGGGAATGAGGCCGAACAGGTTGAAGATATTGGTCGGATCCGGCGCCGAGAGATCCTTGATCCAGCCGTAGAACGGCGCGTGGCGCATCTCGATGGTGATGAACAGCACCTTGTAGAGGGCGAAAAACACCGGGATTTGGATGAGAATCGGCAGACAGCCGGCCACCGGGTTGATCTTCTCCCTCTTGTAGAGCTCCATCAGCTCCTGCTGCTGTTTCACCTTGTCGTCCGGGTACCGCTCGCGGATCGCCATCATCTGCGGCTGCACCGCTTTCATTTTCGCCATCGAGGCATATGATTTGTTGGCGAGCGGGAAGAAGATGATCTTGATGATCACCGTGACGGCAAGAATCGCGAGGCCGAAATTGCCGAGCCAGCGAAACAACAGGTCGATCGCCCAGAACATGGGTTTGGTGACGAAATAGAACCAGCCCCAGTCGATCAGCAGCTCGAACTTGTTGATGTTGTACTGCTTCTCGTAACCGTCGACGATGGCCACCTCCTTGGCGCCGGCGAACAGCCGCGTGCCGGTTGTCGCTGTGGCGCCGGGCGCAATCGTCTGCCCCTCGCCGAGATAGTCGCTCTGATAGGTCTTCAGGGTGCCGACGTTGGTCGCCATGAAGCGGGCGTCGATTTTCGCCTTCGGATCGGGGATCAGGGTGGCGGCCCAATATTTGTCGGTGATTCCGAGCCAGGCATTCGACGTCTTGTTGAAGGTTATGATCTTTTTCTTTTCGACATCCGAATAGGTGAATTCCTGGAGCCGGTCGTCGATCACGCCGACCAGGCCTTCGTGCAGGATGAAATAGCCGAGCGTCTCCGGGGTGCCGTGGCGCGAGATCAGCGCGTAGGGATAGAGCGATACTGGCGCTGCGCTCTTATTTGTCACCTGGTCTTGGATGGTGAACATATAGTTCTCGTCCACCGCAATCGTGCGGCGGAATTCGAGCCCTTCACCGTTGTCCCACACGAGCCTCACCGGCTGGCCCACGCCGAGCGTGCCGGCGCCCTCCTGGCGCCACACCGTCTCGGCCGTCGGCACTTTCACATTGCTTCCGGTCGCGGCGACCCAGCCGAATTCCGCATAGAACGGATGCGGACTGCCGGAGGGCGACAGCAGAATGATAGCCGGTGACCTGGGATCCACCGTCTCCCGATATTGCACCAGCGCCAGATCGTCGATCCGGCCCCCTTTCAATGCGATCGAACCTTGCAGCTTCGCAGTCTCGATCCTGATGCGCGGACCTGTGTCCGCGATTGCCGCCGCACGGCTCATCTGCTGGCCGGCCGTCGGTGCGCCGGTCTGGCCGGGGAGCTGCGGTCCCGTCCCGGTTTGCGAGGGTTGCGGCACCTGGCCTGGTTGTCCGGGAGCTTGCTGCTGCTGTTGTTGTTGCTGGGCTTTCTGTTGCGCCTCAAGCCGCTGCTTTTCCATCTGCGGCCAGCCCACAAAATATTGCCAAGCCACCAGCACCAGGGCCGACAGCACGATGGCGAGAATGGTATTTTTTTGGTCTTGCTGCATTTCAAAGCCCTGATCGCCAAACGGGTCCGTGGCGGAGCGCCGCCGGCGCGAGAACCCTGCTCACTCCTGCCGCGCCTTGCCTGCGCGCGCCCCGTGAATTCGCCGCAACGCCCGATCCAGTTCCGCCGCCAATCGCTCGAACGGAAGATCGAGCGCCGCCCGTCGGCCGACCAGAACATAATCATGGCCCGGCCGCAGCGCCGCCTGCCCCGCGCGCGCGATCGCCTTCAGCCTCCGGCGGACTCGATTACGCTCGACCGCGCTGCCCACCTTGCGCGACACCGTAAAGCCCACCCGCGGCGGTCCATCGTCCCGTCGATCATGAGCTTGTAACACGAATGCCGCCCCCGGAGCGGTGGTGCCGGCTGCCGCAGCGAGAAACTGTGCCCGATGCCGCAGCCTTTCCATGGACGACGCGGGCCGCCGCGCCAAATTCACGCGCTGAGCCGCTTGCGCCCGCGCGCGCGCCTGGCGGCAATCACCCTCCGACCGCCTTTGGTCGCCATGCGGGCGCGAAAGCCGTGGCGTCGTTTGCGCACCAGTCTGCTTGGTTGATAGGTCCGCTTCACGGGAATCTCTCCGCTTGGCGCGGCGGCGGGCCTGAGGCTGTCTTACCCGGTGCCGCACGCTTCAATCTTGAGTCGCGCGATTTGCGTCGCGCTGACGGGGCTTTGCGTTTCGCGGGCTTATAAGGGAGCCCCCCAGGGTCGTCAATGCGACCGCGCCGTGCCGCGGTCCGGTCGAATTTGCTTCGGAAAACAGGGTATTGGCGGCACGGCGCACGGAGTGCGAACCAACCGCGCCGCCGGCTGCGGGACCTGCGGTGCCGCGCAAGGCGGCATCAATCCATTTCCGTACTTTTGACCACATCGTGGTAATCTATACCGGCACCTTAAATGCCCGCTCTTTGGGGTTGACGCATGACGGAAATGGCACCGGCACCACGAAACGCTAACGCGCGTGAGCCGCGTTTCGGCCTGTCGGCCAAGCTGCTCGGACTCACGATTCTGTTCGTGATGATCGCGGCGGTGCTCATCTATGTGCCTGCGGTCGCCAACTACCGGATCAACTGGCTCAACGACCGGCACGCCGCCGCCTACGTAGCGGCCCTGGTGCTTGACGCCGCGCCGGCACGGACGCCCGAGAGCCTGCCCGAAAATCTGCGCCGGCAAATCCTGGACAGCGTGGGCGCCAAGGTCATGGTGATGAAGCTCGGGCAGCAGCGGCGCCTGCTGGCGGTGACCGAAACGCCGACGACAATTCACCAGGACGTCGACTTGCGCGACGTCTCCGCCCTTGAGGCGATCGTCGGCGCCTTCGACACCATGTTCCTGCGCAAGGACAAAGATCTGATTCGCGCCGTCGGTCCTGCGCCCATGGGCGGCGAGTTCATTGAAATCGTGCTCGAAGAGGGCCCGCTTCGGAAGGCGCTGTTCGACTTTTCCGCCTACGTCATGGCGGTGGCGTTCCTGATTTCCGGCATTACCGGAATGCTGGTCTATTTCGCCCTCAACTTCCTGTTTGTCCGCCCCATGCGCCGGATTACCGCCAACATGGTGGCGTTCCGCGAGAGTCCGGAAAACCCTGCCCGAGTCATTGCGGTGAGCGGCCGCCGCGACGAGATCGGACTGGCCGAGCGGGAACTCAGCGCCATGCAGCGCGATTTGGCCTCCATGCTGCAACAGAAAAGCCGATTGGCGGCGCTCGGGCTTGCGGTCTCCAAGATCAATCACGACCTCCGCAACCTTTTGGCCTCGGCGCGCCTGTTCTCAGAGGGCCTCACCAGTCTGCCCGACCCGCGGGTGCAGCGCTTCGCGCCCAAATTGATGAACGCGCTGGAACGCGCCATTGCATTCTGCGAATCCACGCTTTCCTACGGCCGCGCTCAGGAGCGGCAGCCGGACCGCAAGCCGATCGAATTGGAACCTCTGCTCAAGGAGGTGCGCGAGACGCTCGGCCTCGTATCGGATGCACGCATCGGCTGGATCGTCGCGGTCGAGCGCGGTCTCGTCGTCGATGCGGACTACGACCAGTTGTTCCGCGTGCTGCTCAATCTGACGCGCAATGCGTTGCAGGCGCTGGAGACCCGCGCGCCCAACGATCCGATCCGCGATCAGATCCGCATTACCGGCCGCCGCGAAGGCGCCGTGGTAGTGATCGAGGTCTCCGATACCGGCCCTGGCCTGTCGCCCAAGGCGCGCGAGCATCTGTTCGAGGCGTTCCAGGGGTCGACCCGCAGCGGCGGCACGGGTCTTGGGCTTGCCATTGCCGCGGAACTGGTGCGCGCCCACGGCGGCGACCTCCGTCTTGTGGA
Organism: Xanthobacteraceae bacterium; assembly: GCA_035574295.1. GTDB lineage: Bacteria > Pseudomonadota > Alphaproteobacteria > Rhizobiales > Xanthobacteraceae > PNAI01. The sequence goes on along the minus strand of DATLYX010000013.1, from coordinate 98,921 downwards.
GGGCACCATCGGGGCGACCTTCCATCTCACTATCCCTGACCGCGCCATCGACCTCAGCGCCCATCGCGGAACGCGGGCGCGCGCTTGAGGGGGCCCGAGCGTCCGCCTTGTCAATGCCGGGTGAAGCCTATAGCTATGCCCGCGTTCTGCGTTGCGGCCCTCACCGCGTGCAGCGCCGGGCGCCCGTAGCTCAGCTGGATAGAGCACCAGACTACGAATCTGGGGGTCGGAGGTTCGAATCCTTCCGGGCGCGCCACTTCTCATTTGCAAATCAAACATTTGCGAGGCGCTTCCACACGCTCCAGCCGGCGCAGCAAGCTGGTCGCGTATGTGTCGCTTTTTGTCGCGCGCGGGACAATGCGGCCCGAGATACATGCCGCGTGGCGTTGGCGGTTTGCTGACGCGCGTTGAAAAGAGCATCGCGTCGCTTGCAATGAGGCAGAACACCTTTGCCGGGCCGTTGGGGCTGGATAATGGAGTTCTGCTTGAAGAGCTTCGAAGAATTCTCGCGGAGGTCGACTATGCGGCACAGGCCGGCCTCAATGCGATCGCGATTGCGATGAAGGAGACCGGCGGAGAAATCAGCTCGAGGCGCTGCGTGGTTAAGCGGCGCTGCGCGGTCTAGCGAGCGTCCGTGGCACAATTGGCATTGAACTGTAATGGAATTGTGGGAATGGACCGACTTTGGTTGGTCCGGAAAGATGTCGAGGCTCATAAGCTGAAGGTCGTAGGTTCAAATCCTACCTCCACAACCAAATTTTTGAAGTAAAATAAATCGTTTATGCATACGCCCCGGACCCGCGTCCGGGGCGTTCGCATGTCAACTCCGCAATACGTCCGCAAATTCATCGCCGCACCGCTGCTCTGAGGGCGGCTGGCGAAACATCGCGAGCGCCCCTGCGCGCGGCATCGAGTGCGCGCCATTTGGGCACGTGTGCCGTCATGAGCGCTTTGAACAGGCGACCGTGGTTCGGCACTTTCAGGTGCAGGAGCTCGTGAACGATGACGAAGCTGCGCCATTGGCTGAGAGTTCCGGGGGTTTCGCTACGAGCGCCGGCCGAGCCGCGAGGCGACGATGCCGCGCACCGAGCCGCCGGCGAAGGGATCGAGCACGCTGCCGCCCGGCGGGCAGAACCAGCGATAGGCGATCTCGCAAAGGACGGGATCGAAGATCGACGTACCCGATCCGACCTCAAGGATCGCCTGGCTGACCGGATCGAGTTCTTCGGAATCGCGATCGCCCTTTACGAAGGTGAGGTTGGCCATTCGCGGGCCCGTTATCGGCTCGCGATTTCCCGAATCGCGTTGGTCAAGCCGTCCAGCTTTTCGCCCTTATGCTTGCCGTAGGCCTCGATGGCCCCATCGGGGTGCATGCGTCGGCATTGCCAAGCCGGTGTATCGCGTGCGCGACGTTATCGAGCGCCTGGGCGATCGCCAGCAGCCCGGCGACGATCGTCGCCGGACGGCACTGGCGGTCGCTATCGATCGATGCCATCGCCGCGTTGTTCCTTGCCCTTGTCATCAAAACAACCTCAACGGTTCGGAATTGCCCGGCCACGCCCGTCGCCGCGCGCCTTGGATTTCGAGTAGTCGGCGGCCGGCAACGGCGAGCCGCCGGGAGATGCCATCTTCGCCATGCGCGCCCGATCGAGCGGCCGCGGGCTGCCGCCGGGCGCGGCGCCGCGGCCGAGCTCGGAGCGAATGCCGAGATCGATCCACGCGCGCTTGCGCTCCTGCCACCAGCCCTTGCGCGCGTCGAGCACGGAGAACGGCGGAATGCCGAAGGGCTCCGCCAGCGCGGTGGGGCTCGGACGCCGGCGATCCGTCGGGAGGATTACCAGTGCCGCCGGCGTCCTCGCCCCCCAGCGAAGAAGTGCCGTCAATCGAATCGAGGATGCGGACAAGCTCCGCCTCGTCGAAGCCGAGCACGCCGAGATCGAATTCCTCCTCGCGCAGCGCCGCAAGCTCCGCCCGCAGCATCGCCTCGTCCCAGCCGGCGTTTGCGGCGATCTTGTTGTCCGCGATCACGAGCGCGCGCCGCTGCGCTTCGCTCAGGTGGTTCAGCACGATCACGGGGACCTCGGCGAGGCCAAGACGCTTCGCGGCAAGCAGCCGCCCATGGCCGGCGATGATCACGTCGTCGGCGCCGATCAGGATCGGGTTCGTGAACCCGAACTCGGCGATCGAGGCGGCGATCTGCGCGATCTGATCCTCCGAATGCGCCCGCGCGTTGCGCGCCGTCCACCAAGGCGGTCGTTCCCGCGGATCGCCTCGCGCGCATCGTCGCCGTCGGCGATGCGGAGCATGCCGTCCTTGCGCATGTGATGCGTGAGCAGGACCGTGGCGCCGGTGGCGGCGGCGAGCTCGGCCATGGCCGACCAGAGGAACTGCGCCGCCGCCGGATCGGCGTTGACGTCGGCAAGCACGAACGCCTGCAACGGATCGATCACGAGGAGCCGCAGGTCAGGCAACTGCAGGAGCTGGCGCTTGAGGTCGTCGAAGAACGGCGTGCGCGCGAGCGCCTTGCCGGTACTGGCGATCAACGGGCGCGGGCCGCCGGCGTCCGGCAGCGGCAGCACGATCAGCCGCTTCGGATGGCGCAGCCGGCGCGCCGCGGGATCGATGCGGTTGAGCCGCCGGTGGATGACATCGAAGCTGTCCTCGGCGGTCACCACCACCGCGGTGCCTTCGACCGCGATCCGGCCGCCCAAAATCTTGCGCGGCTGCTCGAGCCCGGCGACGCCGGCGGCGATCTGCAGCGCAAGATCGAGCGCGAGATAGCTCTTGCCGAGGCCGCCCATGGCGGCGATCAGGGCGGCGACGCCGAGCGGGATCGTGCCGCGGCAGAGCCAGGCGATCGGCTTTGCCTCGCCGGCGTAGCGGTCGGCGGTCCATTGCAATAGGTCGACGCCGGGCGCGGCCGATCGCGGTTGCTATGGGCGGAGATGGTCCTTTCTCGAGTTTTGTGATCCCCTCCCCCGTCGTCGCATGTATCCTAAAATAAGCGTCGGTCGCGGCGCCGGTGTGCGCCGCGGAATTCTTGGCGGGGGTACATGCAGCGGCGCGCGGTGGTGATCGGTGGCTCAATCAGCGGCCTTCTGGCGGCGCATCTGCTGCGCGACATCGGCTGGGACGCCATCGTGTTCGAGCGCAATGCGGTCAAGCTCACCGGCCGCGGCGCCGGCATCAGCACCCAGGCTCAGTTCCGCGACATCATGCGTCGTATTGGCGTTCCATTCGATGATTCCATGGGCATTCAAGTGGACCGGCTGATTTGCCTGGATCGTTCCGGCAACATCGTTCTTGAAAAACCCACAGCACGAACCATGAGCGCCTGGGCGCGGCTCTACGGCGAGCTTTTGGCAAAGCTGCCCGCCGAAAAATATCGCCTCGGTATGCAGTTCGTCCGCGCCGAGCCGGGGCAAGATGGAGTGACTGCGGTCTTCGCCGACGGCTCGCGCGTGCGGGCCGATCTGTTGATCGGGGCCGACGGCGTACGCTCCACGGTGCGGGAGCAATTTTTGCCCGCGCTGATGCCGAGCTACGCCGGCTACGTCGCCTGGCGCGCAATGATCGCGGAGGAAGACATCCCCCCGCGCGGGCGCGAGATTTTCGGCGTCTATACGTTCTGCCTGCCGGAGGGGGAGTTGTTCCTCGGCTATCCCGTGCCCGGCCGCAACGACGAGACCAGCGTCGGCCGGCGCGCCTACAACATCGTCTGGTACCGGCCCGCGCCGGCGGACACCTTGCTCGTCGAGCTGTGCACCGACGCCGCCGGTCGGCGCCATGGGCTTGCCATCCCGCCGCCGTTGATCCGCCGCGAGATCATCAACGATGTCAAAGCCGCGGCCCGTGCGCTGATCGCGCCGCAGGCCGCGGCCATTTTCAACGCCGCGCAGCCGTTCTTTCAGCCGATCTTCGACTTGGAATCGCCGCGACTCGTGTTCGGACGCGTGGTGCTGATGGGCGATGCCGCTTTCGTGGCGCGGCCGCATGTGGGTGCCGGTGTCACCAAGGCCGCACTCGATGCCCAAAGCCTTGCCGAGGCCCTTCGTGCCGCGGGCGACGAGATTGAAGCAGCCCTGGCCCACTATGAGCGCCGGCAACTCGCCTTCGGGCGGGGGCTCGTCGCCCTCGGCCGGGAAGAGGGGGCCTATCTGAGCGCCCAAGCCAAGCCGCGCAGCCACCGCAACGACGGCGAGTTGCACCGAGACGCCGAAAGCGTGGTCGAAATGCACAACGCGCGCACCGCCAAGATCCAGCGTCTCATCGCCGCGCGCGGAACATGACCGGGATCCGCCCGCATCGATTCGGCGCTTGGCGGCAGGCTGCCGGTGGTGGATAGTGATCTTTCAACCAGGGCAGGCCTCATGGAATTTGGCATTCTCTTCACCTCGCATCCCAACACCGAAACCGAACCGTACCCGCACCGTGACGTGCATGCCCGCGTCACACGCCAGGTGCTGCGCGCCGACGAGCTCGGCTTCGACTATGCTTGGGTGGCCGAGCATCATTTCAGTAACGAATACGGCATCATGCCGGACGTTTTCGTTTATGCCGCCTATCTCGCGGCGCTGACCAAACGGATCAAGATCGGCACCGCGGTGGTCACGTTGCCGCTCGCCAATCCGCTGCGCGTCGCCGAGAACGCCGCCTTCGTCGACATTCTGAGCAACGGCCGCTTTCAGCTCGGCCTCGGCTCCGGCTATCGCAAGTATGAATTCGACGGTTTCGGTGCCGATTTCGAGGGCCGGCGCGATGTGCAGGAGGAGGCGCTGTCCGTGCTGATGGAGCTGTTTCACAACAAGCGCGTCGTGCACCGGGGCAAGCATTTTAAGCTGCAAGTGGACGGTGCCTACGAGCTGTTCCCACACCCGCTGCAACAGCCGCATCCGCCGATCTTTCTCGCCGGCGCAACCGAACGCTCCATCGGCGTTGCCGGCCGCATGGGCTTCGGCTTGTTCCTGTCGAGCTGGACGCCTTTCGCCGAGCTGGCGCGGCAGACCAAAATCTATCGCGCCGCGCTGGAGGAGACGCCTCCAGCGCTGCGCGGCAATCCGGCGCGCGGTCATGTTGACATCGCGCGCTGGGTCTATGTGGCGGAGACCGACGCCAGGGCGCGGCAGGACAGCGAGGCCGGCATCCTCAAGAGCCTTGCCCATTTTTCCAGCGGCCACACCTCCGGCTATCTCGGCACCGTTTCGCAGGACGTCGGTGCAAGCCCGCGCGATTACGATGCGCTATCCCGCGACATCATCATCCACGGCTCCCCGGCCACGGTGGTGCAGAAGATCGAGACCCTGCGCGCCATGACCGGAGCATCGTCGATCATGCTGCATTATCCGCCGTGGTACGGGGCGGAGAAGGCGCTCGCCTCGATCGAGCTTTTCGCCCGCGAGGTGATCCCCCGTTTCAAAGGCGATGCGCGCGCACGGCTGCGCGCCTGAAGCCCCTATCGCGACGCCGCGTAATGCGCGAGCGCCGCAAGGTCGGCGTCGGAAAGCCCCTGCACAACCACGCTCATCAGCGTGTCAGCGCCGCTACGTGTGTTGTCGCGATATTCTTTCAGCGACGCGATCAGGTAGTCCACACGCTGCCCCGCGAGCCGCGGCATCTGTTGATGGCCGGCGAAGTTTGGCAGGTGGCAGGAGCCGCAACGCAGCTTCGTTGCAAGTTCGCCACCGCGCTTGACGAGTTGCGGGTCGATCGGCTCATCGCTCGCCCTGGCGGGCAGGTTTGCGAAAAATTTTGCCAGCGCCTCGATGTCGGCGTCGGTCAACCCCTTCACCGCCGCGCTCATCGCCTCGATCCGCCGCACGCCCTCGCGCATCAGCACCAACTGGTTGACGATAAAAAATTCCGGCTGGCCGGCGATCGAGGGGATCTTTTCCAGGCGCGAATTGCCGTCCTCGCCGTGGCAGGCTTTGCACTGCGCGATCCGCTCCTCAAGCGACAGGCTCTGGCCGATAGCGGGATCGCCGGAATGGATTGCGGCCGCCAGCGCCAACGCCAGCGGCCGCAGCCACGCCCGATCGAATAGCCGCATACGTCCGCTATTTTCCGGCCGTTTTCGGCCCGTAGGTGATGCGATAGATGGCGCCGTTCTGCTCGTCGGACACCAACAGCGCGCCGTCCGGCATCTGCAACAGATAGGTCGGCCGGCCGTAGAACTCGTTCTTCTTGGTGTCGAGCAAGCCGGTCATGAACGGCTCGATGGTGGCCTTGCCGCCTGAGGTCCGCGCCACCACCACGTCATAGCCGTATTTCTGCGAGCGGTTCCACGAGCCGCGCCGGGCGATGAACGCGACATTCTTGTAGGCCGGCGGGAACATGTTGCCGGTGTAGAAGATGATGCCCAGTCCTGCCGAATGCGGCCCGAGCAGCGCGGCGGGCAGCACGGTGCCGGCACACGGGTTCGGAACCCTGATATCGGGATCGGGAAGACCCTGTGCGTGACAATAGGGGAAGCCGTAGTTGGCGCCTTCGCGTCCCTTGGCGATGCGATTGAGCTCGTCCTCCGGACCTGCATCGCCTGCCCAGTCTCGGCCGTTGTCGGTGAACCACAGCTCCTTGGTCACCGGATGCCAGTCGAAGCCTACCGTATTGCGGACACCACGGGCCACGATCTCCATCCCGCTGCCGTCCGGGTTATAGCGCCGGATTTGCGCGTGGGTGCCGGGGTTGACCTCGCAGATGTTGCAGTTGGCGCCGACCTGAACGTAGAGCTTTCCGTCCGGCCCGAACGCCACGTATTTCCAGTTGTGATGGATGGTGTCGGGCAGCCCGAACTTGTCCGTCAGGTCCACCGGATCGCCGGGGTTGTCGAGCTTGTCCTCGATGTTGTCGTAGCGCAGCACGCGATGGATGGCGAACACGTAGAGCGAGCCGTCCTTGAAGGCGAGCCCGTTGGGCTGGGTCAGCCCCTGCAACAGCGTCTTGACCTCGCGCTTGCCGTCCTTGTCCACGATGGCATAGACGCGGCCAATCAGCCGCGTGCCCATGAAAATGGTGCCCTTGGTTCCGCGCACCATGGTGCGACCGCCGGGATGGCCGGACGACCAGATCTCGGCCCGGAAGCCGGGCGGAAGCCTGAGTTTATCGACGGGGATTTTCTCGACCGGCGTCACCGTCGGCGGCGTGGCGTGTGGGCGCAACGACTCGTCCTGCTTGCTCGCCTTGACGTTGGTCTTATCCAGCGGACTGAAACCGGGCGGTGGACCCTGCGCTACGCCGGGATCGACCGTTGCTGCCAGAAACGCAAAACCGCCCGCGGCGAGCACGCCGCGCCTCCACCATGCGCTGGACATGACATCCTCCCTTGTCCTTCGACTTCACACCGCGCCGCCATAGCAAAGCGCAACACCGGCAACTGCGGGGCCGTCGCAGGGATAAGTTTGGGGCATTTCGCCCCGTCCGCGCAATCGGGATTTGCATTTGCCGCCGGCCGCAGCGTCCGGCTACATGCGGCGGTAGATGAATTCCGCGGCGTCACGTTGCGCCGCCAGGGCCTCGACCCGTCCGTGGTGGGGCGAAAGATGGCAGACCGGATCGGTCGCCGCCGCATCCCCGGTGAGGGCGTAGGCCTGACAGCGGCAGCCGCCGAAATCCTCGCTGCGCCGTGGGCAGCTCGCACAGGGCTCGCGCATCCACGCGCTGCCGCGGAAGGCATTGAAGACCGGAGAATGCGCCCAGATGTCCGCCAGCGAATGTTCGCGCACCGACCAGAATTCAAGCCCCGGAATGGTCTGCGCGGCGTGGCACGGCAAAACCAGGCCGTCGGGCATGACATTCAGCGACCGCCGTCCCCACCCCCCGACGCAAGGCTTCGGATAGCGCGCGTAGTAATCGGGAACCACCGCGTCGATGACAATCTCGCCATGATGGCGCCGGCGCAGTTTATCGACCGCGGCGACCGCCCGCTCGACCTGTTCCCGCGACGGCATGAGCGCTGCCCGGTTTTTCAACGCCCAGCCGTAATACTGCACGTGCGCGATCTCCACGCGCTTGGCCGACAGTTTCAGCGCAAGCTCCACCATCTCCGCGATGCGGTCGATATTGGCGCGATGGATCACCGCGTTCACCGTGAGCGGCAGCCCGCGCCGCACCACTTCGGCGGCAAGGGCCAGCTTGCGGGCATAGGCGCCTGTATAGCCGGCGATGCGGTCCGCCGATGCGGCCTCGCTGTCTTGGATCGAAATCTGCACGTGATCGAGCCCGGCCTGGTCCAGCGCCGCGAGGGTCTCCGGCGTGATGCCGATCCCGGAGGTGATGAGGTTCGTATAGAGGCCGGCCGCGTGCGCGGCGGCGGTGATGTCCACCAGGTCGCGCCGCGCGGCAGGCTCCCCGCCCGACAGGTGCACCTGCAGCACGCCCAATCCCGCCGCCTCGCGAAACACCCGCGCCCAGGTGGCGGTGTCGAGCTCGCGGTCGCGCGGCTGCAGCGCCAGCGGGTTCGAGCAATAGGGGCAAGCAAGCGGGCAGCGGTGGGTCAACTCGGCCAGAAGGCCGAGCGGCTTTGGCAGCGCGTTCGGCGTCCTCCCGCCGGCGGCCGGCAGGGCTTCGATGCGAGGGGAATTCCCCGCGCGCTCACTCATGGGCTTCAATACTCCAGCAGCTTCTTCTCGGCCAACCCGCGCAGCAGGTTGGTCACGTCGGCAAGAATTCGATCGCGCGGCGCCGCGTAGTTTTTTGCCAAGTCGTCGACGATGGCAGTGAGCGTCGCTTCGCCGGTGCAGCGCTTCACAATTTCGACCGCAATCGCGTCTGGCTTGAACACCCGCTCCGGCGCCAGCAATACCCAGCCGCCCTGCGCCGCGTTGTGGATGAGCCGCACGCCGCGCGCGAGCCGCGGTCGGGCCTCGCCTGTGATTGCAATGTCATCGGCCACAGCGGCCTCCTGTCGCTGAAAGGCGCTTATGCGTCGCTTGGTACGAACGCTCCGGGCGGGATCGCCTTCGGATCCACATAGGCATGATACAGCGCATCGCACATCGCCCACAGCACGTTGCATTTGAACTCGAGCGCGCCGAGCACGGCCTGTTGCTGCTCGGCGGTTTTCGCGTGCTGCTTCACATAGGCAAGGGCAAATGCCGAATCCGCCCGCGCCTGCGGTGGGCGCGCCGTGAAATAGGCGAGCGTCTCCTGAGTAACGAAAGGATAGTTTTTCAGCATCCCTTCCACGCGCTCGCTGATGATCTGCGGCGAGAACAATTCGGTGAGCGAGGAAGCGATAGCCTCGAGCAGCGTTCTTTCCCGGACAAACTGCACGTAGGCGTCCGCTGCATAACGTGTGCCTGGAAGCACGCCGGCACAGGAGGTGACATAATCGCGGTCAAGCCCGAGGCCGGACGTCAACTGCAGCCAGCGCGCAATGCCGCCTTCGCCGGGCTTCTCTCCGTCGTGATCGACCAGCCGCCGGCGCCATTCGCGCCGCAGGTCCGGGTCGGGACAGCGGGCGATCAGGTTTGCGTCCTTGATCGGGATCATCGCCTGATAGTAGTAGCGATTGAGCGCCCATGCCTGCACCTGCCCCTTTGTGCACTTGCCGCCATGCAGGAGTTGGTGGAACGGATGCAGGCGGTGATAGCGCCGTGCGCCGATCTCGCGCAGCGCAGTTTCCAGTTCCTCGGGACTCAACAGCTTCACAATGCGATCCTCAAGCCGTCTTCGGCGATCTCCCAGCCCGCAGCCTCGACTTTACGCCGTTCCGGTGCACCGTCGACAAGAATCGGGTTGGTGTTGTTGATGTGGATGTAGATGCGTCGCCTTTTCAATCCGGAGAGCGCGGCAAGCGAGCCGCCGTCTCCGTCGATCGGCATGTGCCCCATGCGGAGGCCGGTCTTGGCTCCGGTTCCCGTTACGATCATCTCATCATCGGTAAACAGCGTGCCGTCGAACAGGACCACGTCTGCATCCTTGAGCCGATCTTGAAGCGGGGCGGGCACGGCCGCAGCACCGGGGACGTAGAGCAAGCGCCGGCCGCCTGCCCGCAACTCGATGCCGACATTGCTGCCGTCCTCGCGCACGACCGCGCCGTGATCTCCTTCCAGATAGAGCGGCGCCTTGCCTGGCACGGTGAACAACTCCGCCTCGATGCCGCCGGGCAGGGCGAGCGTTTCTCCCGGCGTGACAGTGGTCCGGCTGACCACCTCGCTGGCAAGCACATCGAGCATGGGATTTATTGCCAGTGCAGCCTGCGTTTCCGCGGTTGCGTAAAGGGCGAACGGCTGGCGCTCACGCAAGCTCAACAGTCCGGCAGTCTGGTCGACTTCGGCGCCGGTCAGAATGACCGCTGCGATCGGGCTGCCGCGCGGCGGCGTGCGAGGGTGCAATTCGGGCGTTGCCTGCAATTGGGCGCGCAGATCGGGAGAAGCATTGAGAAGCACCCATGCCTCGCCGTCCGCGCTGACGGCAAGGCTCGCCTGGGTGCGAGGCTTCACGCGCCGGTCCCCGGCCCAGGCGAGCCGGCATACCGCGCACAGGCAATTCCATTGCGGAAAACCGCCCCCCGCCGCCGAGCCCAAGACGATGGCGGTCAGGCGCCCCATCTAGGGGCGGAGCTTAGAGTTCGGCCGGAAGGTAGCCGTTGATTTCGAGGCCGATGCAAATCTCGACGATGGTCGGGGTCGTCCAGGCCATGTTCGTAACCTCTTTCGTCCACTGCCGGTGCTGCCGGCCTCTCCCCTCTGGAAGGCCGCCTCGGCCTTCCGCGCTCCAGGATGGTGCATTTCCCCTAATTTAGAGTGTGCGCTGCCTCGGGCGCAAGGCCCGCGCGCCGATCGAAGCGGACGGCGCACCCGGCCACGGTCAATACACCGTGATCAACTTGGGATCAATTTGGCTGGGCGGTCTCGCAGCTTTTCGCAAGCTGACGAAGGCCTTCGGCCAGTCCGGTCTGGCCAAGTCGGATGACCGTGCGGACCTTTTCCGCCGTTGTCGTGGTCACGACCAGCCCTTGCTGGCTCGAAGACGCCACGGCATCGCCGGTTGCCGTCATTGCGACCATCTCCAGAAACGACACCGGCACCGTGCCCTGCGCGCGCGACAACAGCTCCGCCATGCCGACTGCGGGGCTGGATTCGTCCACAATCAGCATGGAGCGCTGCGGCGAGTTGTTCTGTCGGACCGAAATGCCCACCGCCTCAAGCCTGTCTGCCGCGCCCGAGGGTGAATTCGACACGGTGCGCTTCTCGCGGTAGGTGACCCGGTACATGCCCGGCTTTTCGCTGCAGCCGAATGCGAGTTCGAAGTGGCCGATTTCCAGTCCTTCGATGGTGATCGGATGCCGACGTACCAAGGCATGCCGGCCCTCCCGTTCGACGAACACCCAGCCGAGCGCGTTCACGGCGGGCTCGGCCTTCCGCGCGGCGACCGCGCCGGCTGCCAGCGACGTCGGCATCTTGGCGAACGGGTCATCTACCGTGTGCACCTGCATCCGTCGCAATTCCTCCCGCGACAAGAGCCGCATGTCTTCCCACGGAGGAATGCGCGAGGCGATCTCGAACAACTCGATGTGGGCCCCCATGTCGACGATGTAACGACCGATTTCGCCGCTGACCCGCTGGATCGTTGCGACATTGGTGGCGCTATAGGTTGCCGCATTGGCGTCATTGCGTTTGCTCGAAGGCCAGATTTGATGCACGAAGATCCGCGCTTCATCCGGAATGTGGCGCTTGACCCCGCCGAGCAGGACAAAGACGCACATCGAATTGCAGGTGGCATGCGGCGAAAGGGCTGCGCGCTGCTCGCCCTTGCCGGGTATCAGTTTGACAGTTCTGCCGACGCTGGTAGTCACCTCGAGGCGACGGAACTCGCGGCCGAGCGCGAGTCCCTGCACCACATTGCCGCCCGGGGAGTCGAGCACGATCACCGCGCCGCGCACGTTCCGCTGCCGGGCGAAGGCGACAAAATCCTGCACGGTGCTGTCAACGATTGCGCCGGTGGCTGAAATCCATTCGCGGCATTGGTCGCCGCATTGCTCGGCCGGACCCTCGCGCACCCATTCGAAGCGCATGGGCATCGGTGCGGCGGAAGCCGGGCCAGGATTTTGCGCCTGTGCGGCGGCCTGAGTGTGGCTGTCGATAAAAGCGACAAGAACGAAAACAAGAGCGGCAACGACGACCGCTGCGACCGTGCGGACCATATGACGCGGCCCCTTGCGAGCCCCTCACGCGCCTCACCGCATCTCGGTTCGCAAGACCATCCCCCGCCGCGGCGTCACCCACCGCAACGCAAGTGGTGGCTCGGGCACTAACCCTTGGCCCGCTCCGGTTCCCCCACAACCGTGCAAGCGATCGGACGGTACTTGCTTAAGTACAGATACACGCTTTCGCGCCAGCCATCAAACCAGATGCCGCGCCCCGCGTAGCGATAGCCTTCACCCGAAGGGATCAGTCGGACGTGCGCGCCGCGCCCGCCGCGCCAGATCAGGTGCGCGGTCACGAGGTCGCCCTCGTCGCTCACCGCGATCGGCCGAATGCGGTAGGTGCCACCGTTTTCGCAAGACAGCCAAAGGGTTGCCGTGCCCGATAGCGCGCGTGCATCGGCCGGGCGCGCCGCCAGGATCGCGCCGCCTGCAACACAGGCCATGGTTAACATCAGGCCGCGTAAAGCAGAGCGCATGTGTTTCTCCTTTCTGCGCAGTATTTGCTTAAGACTAACCAGGCTGCCCGGTTAGTATTAATTTTCGAAAAACGGCCGGCCGAGTCCGCCTCGGGCTTTGGCGCGAACTCATATCCATCTGAATATACTGCGCTTTTCAGCATTTTTAACGCGGTCCCCCGCTTAACCAGAGTTTCCAATTCGAATTCAAAATTGCCCAAAAATCCTTCACGGTCCGGCAAGCCTAAGAGGAAGTTAGCGGCACTTAGGCTCGATGCCCGAATGCCGCGGGCATCGCCCCAAGCGGTTCCCTGGCGGGAAACAACGAAAGTTGAGAGGCCATGAACGCACCTTTTGTCGTCGCGCAAGCCAACACCACCGGTGCGAGTGCGGGCAACAAGCCCCTTCGCATCATCAAGGTCATCAAGCCGGAAAGCGGCCAGGCACTGACCATCCAGCTTGGCTACGAGCAAAAGTATAAGCTCGATCTTTCGGCCATCGCCAACGAAAAAATCACGCTTGTTCACATCGGCGAAAGGCTGATCATCCTCTTTGACAACAAATCGGCCGTCACGGTCGAGCCGTTCTTCGACTCGATGAACGCCCCGCTGCCGAACGTCACGGTGGAGGCCGGCGGCCGCGATTTTCCCGCGAGCGAATTCGCCGCGACATTCCCCATCACCTCCGACCACTCGGTGCTGACCGCAGCCGGCATCGTGCCGTTCATCGGCACCCCGCCTTCCGGCGCCAATTTCAAAAGCGCCGATGTGGATCCCCTTATCGGTCCCGATCCGCTCGCGCTGCTCGGCGAGGAGGAGCTGCCGAATTTCGTCATCGATGTTATCGTTGGCGCCCCCTCCATATCCGCTACGCAACCGTCGATCCCTGCCGCTTTGCTGCCCGCGCTTCTCCAAGGCGCGGTGGACGAAGGCGGCCTGCCCTTCACAAGCATCGGAACCTTCGGCAACGATCTCGGCGCGCCGACCAGCTTCACCGGCGACTCCGGCAACGGCCAAACGCTGATGAGCGCCGTAAGCTGGGGCAGCGCCGGCCCGGCCGCCGTTCCGTTCCAGTTCACCGTCTCCACCGGCGACTCGCTTGCCGCCCTCGGCATGTTCACGCGCGACGCCGGAGGCGCGCCCGTTCAGGTCGACACCGCTTCGGTCAGCGGCAGTACGCTTACCGCTTATGCAGGCGGGCTCGGCGGCATCGCAGTGTTTACACTGACGCTCAATGTCGACGGCTCGTGGACGTTCGAGCAGCTCGCCTCGATCGTTCATTCTCCGTTCGGCGACGATGCCCAGACTGTCAATCCGTTCGACCTGTCGAGCCTGATCAAGGCCGTGTCCGGCGACGGCAGCAGCCTGACGCTCACGCCCAATACCCTTGTTCTGACCGTCGAGGACGACGTTCCGGTTCTCAACCTTGGCTCTGAGGAAGGCGAATTTCAATTTGTGCCGACCGTGTTCGGCACCGTCGAAGAGGCCGGCCTGACGACGACCGCGATCGGCACGACCGGGAACAATCCCGGCGCCTCCGTCACCGCAACCGGCGGCGCGGGCTCGCTCCATTCGCTGGTGAATTTCGGCGCCGACGGCCCGCACGCCACCGCACCCTTCCAGTTCGCCGTAGCGGACGGCGCCGACCTGACCGGCCTCGGCATGTTCACGCTGAACGCGCTCGGCGCCGCCGTGCCGGTGGACACTGCGACAATCTCCGGCAACACGCTCACCGCTTCCGGCGGCGGCATCGACGTCTTCACCCTGACGATCCATGCCGACGGTTCATGGGAATTTACCCTGCTCGCTCCGGTCAGCCACGCGCCGTTCGGCGACAACGGCGGCAACGCCAACGAGTTCGACCTGTCGAGCCTGATCAAGGCGGTCGACTATGACGGCGACAGCGTCGCATTCGTGGACAATTTCAAGATCACCGTCAGCGACGACGCGCCTCTGGCCGCCGCCGACGATGACTCGGTGGTCGTCAACGGCCCAATGACGGCCGACGGCAACGTGTTGACCGGCCTCGGCGGTTCCGACGCCAATGCCACCGACGGCAATGCCGATGCACCCGGCGCCGACGGCATCACGGCGATCGCCTGGAGCGGCGAATCCGGCGGCCAGGTGAACGGTACCTACGGCACGTTGACCGTCGATGCAGGCGGCAACTATTCGTACCTGCTCAACAATGCCGATCCCGCCGTGCAGGCGTTGCGGTTCGGCGAGACGCTGACCGACACCTTCACCTATACGATCACCGACGGCGACGGCGACAGCGCCGTCGCCACTCTGACCATCACCATCGTCGGCGCCGATCATGGCGTGACCATCAGCGGTCTCACGCCCGAGGCTCAGGGCGGCGACGCCACGGTGAACGATGCCAACCTTGCCGACGGCTCGGCGCCCGACGCGGCGGCTCTCACCCAGGCGGGCACCTTCGTCATTGACGCGCACGACGGGATCGACACGCTGAGCATCAATGGGACGGCGGTTACGGCGGCCGCGCTTGCCGACAGCGCCGCGACCAACATCGTCATCACCACGCCGCTCGGCAACGAGCTCAAAATCGTCGGCTTCGATGCCGGCACTGGCACCGTCAGCTACTTCTACACACTGCTCGACAACGAGACGCACGCAGCGGCCGGCGCGGATTCGGTGTTCGACAACATGCCGGTGATCCTGACCGACACCGACGGCGACAGCGCCGCCTCCACCCTCAGCATCCGGGTCATCGACGATACTCCCGCGGCCGCGGACGTTGCTGCGCCGGACCTGCTCGACGATGAGGGCCTCGGCGGCGGCATTGCCGGCAACGGCAGCGGCGATGCGGCGGGAACCCTGACGTCAACGAGCGGCAGCCTCGGCTATGTGGCGGGCGCCGACGGGGTGCAGTCGCTCGTTCTCTCCGGCCCGGCAACGCTGGGCACGGAGAGCGTGACTTCGACCTGGAACGCCGCCACCAACACGCTCACGATTTCGTCGGCACGCGGCGACATCATGACGGTGACGGTTACCGACGTCTCGACCGGCGCTTACACTGTCACCCTGTTGAAACCGGTCCTGCATGCTGCCGGCGACGACGAGAACGACGCCACCGTCACAATCAGCTACACGGTCACCGACAGCGACGGGGATGCGGCAAACGGCTCGCTCACGGTCACAATCGACGACGACATGCCGACGGTGAGCGCAAACATCGAAGCCGGCTCAGCCATCATCTACAACAACGATTTTTCGACCAACGATCTCAAAGGCGCGACACCGCTCAACATCGTGGGCGGCGCAGGCGCCGGCATCAGCGGCGGGCAGTTGGTTCTGACCCCGGAGGCACAGGACCAGATGAACTGGCTCCGGATCGACGCCGGGCCGTCGTTTACCGGCGATTTTCACGCCTCCTTCGATCTCCTGATTGCGGACAGCGGCAACCTGGAAAGGGCCGACGGCTTCAGCTTCCAGGTCGGCAACGATCTCAACACGAACGGTCCGGATCAGGGTGTCTATGCGGAAGAACCCGCGGTGTCCGGCTTGGCGTTGACGTTCGACACCTGGTTCAACGGCGGTCCCTGGATTGGCGGCGCCGACGTCGTCAACGAGATCGCGTTGTGGTTCGGCGGCGTGAAAAAGGCCTCCTTTGTCGGTTCGCTGCACACCGCCTCGCCGGTTCCGGTCGAGGTGACGATGCAGGGCACGCTCGTCACGGTGTCCTACAATGGGACCGTGATCTTTGATCACATCGATGTCGGCGGCACCTTGCCGGTCGATTCCGATTTCTACTTCGGCGCCCGCACCGGCTATGCGGCCGACCTGCACGCGATCGACAACCTGAAGATCACCATTCCGGCCGCACCGCTCTCGGTTGACGATACATCTCTGGCTACGGATGCGGCCATGAATTTCGCGACCGCGTTTTCCGTGTCTTTCGGCGCGGATGGCCCGGGCAACCTTCAGTATTCGCTCGCCATCATCGGCGGCGACGGCACCGATTCCGGACTCGTCGACACGCTCACCGGCGATCCGGTGCGGCTGTACATGAACGGCGGCAGCATCGAAGGCCGCAACGCAAGCGGCGACGTGGTTTTCGTGATTTCGGTCGATGCCGCCGCCAACGTCACACTCGACCAGCAGCGCGCGGTCCTGCACGGTGCTAGTGAGTCCGTCAGCATCAATCCCAATCTGGTGCTGCTGATGGCGACGGCGACCGACGCCGACGGCGACAGCGCCAGCCAGAGCATCGACCTCGGCGTGCTGACGCAATTCTTCGACGACGCGCCGGTCGCCCGCGACGACGTCGACTCCGTCAGCGAAGACGGCCCGCTGACCGCCGACGGCAACGTCATCACCGGTTCAGGCGGCAGCGACGCCAATGCCACCGACGGCACCCCGGACACCGCGAGCGCTGACGGCATCACCATCGCCTGGAGCGGCGCGGTCGGCAATACGGTGACCGGCCTGTACGGGACGCTCACCGTTGGCGCCGACGGCAGCTACAACTACACGCTCAACAATGCGCTGGCAGCCGTGCAATCCCTTTCGGCCGGCGAGAGCCTGACCGAGAGCTTCGGCTACACGCTTATCGACGGAGACGGCGACAGCTCTGCCGCGACGTTGACGATCACCATCCACGGCACCGACGACGGCGTGACCATCACCGGCCTCACTCCGGAGGCGCAGGGCGGCGACGCGACCGTGAGCGAGGCCAATTTGCCGGATGGCTCGGCCCCCAACGCTACGGCCCTGACCCAGACCGGCAGCTTCACTGTCAGCGCGCCGGACGGGCTCGACGATCTCATCGTCGGCGGCCATGCGGTGATCACCGACGGCGTGTTCACACCGACCTCGTTCACCACCCCGCTCGGCAATACGCTTTCGTTCACCAGCTTCAATCCGGCCACCGGCGAGGTTAGCTATAGCTACACACTCGTCGATAATGAGACGCACGATCCGGGCAGCGGTGCCAACGATCTGTTCGATAACCTGACGGTCGTCCTCACCGACGTCGATGGCTCCAGCACCACCGATACACTCTCGATCAGGATCGTCGACGACGTGCCGGCAGCCGCTTCCGACACCAACTGGGTGCAGGAAAACACCAGTCTCGTCGCCACCGGCAACGTGCTGCAAGGTCAGGCGCACCCCGGCGCGCCGAGTGGCAGCTTCGCCGACCAGGCAGACATCGGCGGCGCCGATTCCATCGTCACCTGGGTCGGCGCGGCGGGCGGCACGCTGAGCGGCCTGTACGGCACGATCACGGTCGGCAGCAACGGCGCCTACACCTACACGCTCAACCACAGCCACCCCAGCGTCGTTGCGCTTGGGAACGGCGACACCCTCACCGAAACCTTCGGCTACTGGATTGAGGACGGCGACGGCGATCAGTCGTTCGCCATGCTGACGATCACCATCTTCGGCAGCGACGGCGGCGTCAGCATCAGCGGGCTCACTCCGCAGGCACAGGGCGGCGACCTGGTCGTGAACGAAGACGACCTGCTCGCCAGCCGCGGCGCGGGCGAATCCGAGGGATCGGACCTGTCGAAGGAATCGACGACGCAGACCGGTACTTTCACCATCAGCGCGCCGGACGGGCTCGACGATCTCATCGTCGGCGGCCATGCGGTGATCACCGACGGCGTGTTCACGCCGACCTCGTTCACCACGCCGCTCGGCAACACGCTCTCGTTCACCACCTTCAATCCGGCGACCGGCGAGATCACCTACACCTACACGCTGCTTGACAACGAGAATCATCCGCTCGGCAACGGCACAAACAGCCTGTTCGAGAATTTCTCCGTGGTGCTCACCGACGTCGACGGCTCCTCGGCGACCGACACCCTGTCGATCAACATCGTCGACGACGTGCCGGCCGCCAACGAGGTGATCAAACCGCTCACGCCCTCAGGCCACGACACCAACCTGATGCTGATCCTTGACGTCTCGGGCAGCATGGACGACCCGTCGGGCCTCACCGGACTGTCGCGCCTCGACGTGATGAAGGCCGCGGTCAACGAGCTGCTCGAGCAATACGACAATCTCGGCGACGTGCGCGTGCGCATCGTCACCTTCAGCAGCAGCGCCTCGGCGATCGGCAGCGTCTGGATGACCGTCGACCAGGCCAAGGCGGCGGTCGCCGCGCTGACCGCCAACGGCAGCACCAACTACGATGCCGCGCTTTCGACGGCGCAGACCGCCTTCGCCAGCTCCGGCAAGCTCACCACCGCCGGCGTGGAGAACGTGTCCTACTTCATGTCCGACGGCGAGCCGAACGCACCGAGCGGCAGCGCCGGCATCAATGCCACCGAGGAAGCCGCATGGGTGAGCTTCCTCTCTGCCAACCAGATCGACTCGTTCGCGCTCGGTATGGGGACCGGTGTAACCCAAAGTGCGCTCAACCCGATCGCCTACGACGGCCAGACCGGCACCAACACCAACGCCATCGTCGTCACCGACATGGGACAGCTCGAGGCGACGCTGGTCGGCACCGTCACCGGAACCACCGGCAATCTTTTGACCGACGGTGTGCTGCCCGGCAGCTTCGGCGCCGACGGCGGCTACATCAAGTCGGTCACCGTCGACGGCACCACCTATACCTACGATCCGGCTGGCGGCGGCTCGATCTTAGTCAGCGGCGGCCCGAACAACGGCAGTTTCAATACCGCGACCAAGGTGCTCACCGTGAACGCGGCCTCCGGCGGCGTGTTCACCGTCGACATGGACGGCGGCACGTTCAGCTACACCGCGCCCGCCAACGTCGCGAGCAGCTTCACCGACCTGATCCCGTTCGTGTTGACCGACAACGACGGCGACACCGCCGGCAACCTGCTGCGCATCGTGGTGTCCACCGCCGACCACGCGCCGATCGTGCGCGACGACCAGGTCATCACCAATTTCCCGACCGTGCCCGGCAACGACCAGATCGTCATTCCGGATTATGCGTTGCTGTTCAACGACAGCGATGCCGAGGGTCATGTCATCACGATTTCCAGCGTCGGCGGCGCGACCGATGGCAGCGTGTCGCACGCCGGCGTCAACGTCACCTTCACCGAAGAGAGCGGCAGCGCAGCCGACGGCGGCACCTTCACTTATACCGGCACCGCCAACGGCCTGTCGGATTCGGCCTCTGTTACGCTCATCCGCCAGACGAACAACACGATCAACGGGACCGGCCTTGGCGACGTCCTTCTTGGCCGCGACGGCGCCAGCAACACCCTCAATGGCAACGAGGGCAACGACGTCCTCATCGGCGGCAACGGCAACGACACGCTCAACGGCGGCGCCGGGAACGATCTCATGGTCGGCGGCGCCGGTAACGACACCTATGTTGTCGACAGCGCGGGCGATGCGATTATCGAGAACGCCGGCCAGGGCACCGACACCGTCCAATCGTCCCTCGGCTACACTTTGGGCCCCAACGTTGAAAATCTGACGCTCACCGGCAGCGCCAACATCAACGGCACCGGCAACGAGCTCGACAACGTCATCACCGGCAATTCCGGCAATAACACCCTCGACGGCGGCGCCGGCAGTGACACGATCAACGGCGGAAGCGGCAATGACACGATCAATGGTGGGGCAGGCGGCGACACATTGATTGGTGGTGACGGTGCCGACACGATTGATACCGGTGCTGCGGACGATAACGTCCAGGACATCATCGTCTTTTCATCGGCGTCCGAGTTTGGCGATACTGTCCATAACTTTGACGCCACCGGGAGTGCCGGTCAGATCGATCTAATCCGCTTCACGGGCCAGCTGAATTCGGATCTCGACGACGGCAACAACAACAACATTTTCCTTTTTGCCACGGGGAATAACGGACCTGGAAAAGTAACTGTCGATCTCGGCGAGGACAACAGCGACGTAGAGGCATTCCTCTTGTCCGGCAGCGAAGCTGTTGCCACTGCAGATCTCGGTAACGCTTCGGCGGTAGCGGCGGCGTTTAACGCCGAGTTCAATATGACGTCGAGCTCTTCAGGGGCCGATGACGATGCGTTGCTAGTAATCAACGCCACCGACAGCACCAACTTTTCCGTCTGGCGGTACATTGAGACTGGAACGCCAAACACGATCCAGGCCGGAGAATTGACTCTGATCGGCATCTTCCATTCGAATGCAGCCGTGACGACAGGCAATTTCGATCTGGCCTAGCCCCTCACTCGCGCGTCAATCTGCCAGAAACGGTTCCCCGCCGGCAATTGCCGGCGGGTTTTTTGAAATACAAGGCTGATAACTACAATCCGCCACGCAACGGCGGCGGCTCAAAGGCGTCGAGCCGCAGGCCAAGCCCGTCGCGCTCATCCGCGCCAAGTGCGAATCCGGCCGAATCATTTGAAATTCCGCCGCTCGCGACCTGCGGCGGTGCGCTCGGCGGCGCCCCATAGGGCGCGGCGAACAGTTTGACGCCCTCCCGATCGAGCGCAAACATCGGCGTGAAGTGCCAGGCATCCTTGCGCTCGAGCAGCACGTCGTGCCGGTTATCCAGCATGATCCAGCGGCCGCCCTCGCGCACCGCGGCCACTGCGTGGTCCTGCCGCGCCAGGCGATCGCGCACGATCACGAGCCGCAGATCCTCCGCTGCATAGCCCGCATCGCGCAGTGCGACATATTTGGCGATGGCATAGTCCTCGCAATCGCCAACCCCCGATTCCAACGTCGCAAGCGGTGGCGTCCACCGGTCGTCGAGACCGTGTTGGTCGGGGTCGCTCATGTAGCGGATCGCAGCATTGATGGCGCGGTTGAGCCAGGCGATTTTCGCGCGCCCGCCGAGCTGCCGCGCCTGCCCGATCAGCGCCAGATATTTTTTCGCTGCCGGATTCCAGCAGCGTTCCGGCTCGGCGCGGCATTGCGCCAGCACGTCCGCCTCGGCGGCGAGTTCGCCTTCCAAGTTGCGCCATTTGACCCACAGCGGACCTTCGGGCGCGCGGAAGCTGGCGAGCCCGAACGGCTCGCTCTGTGCGGCGAGCGCCTGGGCTTCGCGCCGCGTTGCACCGGTGGAAGCCGCGGCAATGGCCGCGAGCTGCGATTCGGCGCCAGATCTTGCATCGACTGCCTGGCCGTCGAGCCGGGCCATCACTTCGTTGATGGTGAAGTAGCGCGGCAGTGCGGCGGTCGGGTTGTCGCTCTCGATCGCAATTGCAGGCGTGTGCGTGCTCCACAGCGTCGCCGCGAAGGCGAGCACAACCCAACGCTTAAGGCCGTCGAGACCGCCGTGTCCTGCCACCACTGCCGCCCTGTGGTCAGGGACTTGGCGCGCGTGGTTGTAGCGTGCCGTGCGTCCCTGTTTGTTTTCAGGGCTCTGGATAGCCGTGGAGGCGGTTCGGGCAGGTTAATTCGCCTCGTGATTCCCGGGATTCTCCGACGCAGGATTGACCCAAGGACACCGGGTTTGGTCGAATTTCGTAAAACTTTGAATTATCTTTCGCGCAGCGCCTCGTCACGCAGCGTGCGGGCCGGCTTCAAGAGATAATCCAGCACCGTTTTTTCGCCGGTGAGAATTTCCACCGTCGTAACCATGCCGGGGATGATCGGCAGCGGGTGCTCGGGTGTGCCGAGATAATTTTTGTCGGTGCGCACCATCACCCGGTAGAACAGCTCGGGCCTCGGTTCCGTCAGCCGCTCCTTCTCGTCCAAAATCGTGTCGGCGGAAATGCGCTCCACATGGCCTTTCAGTGAACCATAGACGGAAGGATCGTAAGCGGTGACCTTCACCACCGCCGGCTGGTTGGGGCGGATGAAGGCGATGTCCTGCGGGCGGATGCGCCCTTCGACCAAAAGCGTATCATCGAGCGGCACGATATCCATGAGATTGCCGCCAGGTTGCACCACCGCACCGATGGTCGTGACGTTGAGTTTGTTCACCACCCCGTACACCGGCGACTTCAGCTCGGTGCGCCGCACGCGGTCCTGCGCTGACTTGATGTTCTCGTCGAGCACCGCAAGGTCGCCCCGCGATTTTGCCAAATCCTCCTCGGCCTGGGCGCGAAACGCGGCCTTGGCATTGGCTATTTTCGACTGGGTTTCAGCAAGCTGCCCGCGGACGTCGGCCTCCCGCTGGTGCAGGCGGATCCACTCGATCTCCGGCACGACCTTCTGCTGGAACAGCGGCCGCATGATCCGAATTTCGTCGTTGATAAGTTTGTAGGCGTCGGTGAGCCTGGCCTCCTGCTTCACCAGCACGTCGATGTCCTGAGCGAGCTTGCGCGCCCGCGCTTCGAACACATTGGCTTCGGTGGCCACTGCCGCCGGAGCGATTTGGGCAAGCTCCGGCGGGAAGTTGACGCTGCTCTGCCCCTGCGCCTCCGCCTCGAGCCGCGCGACCCGCGCTGCGACCGCGGCGCGCCGCTCGCGCACCTCTCCGAATTCGGACGCGAATTTTGTGTCGTCGATCCGCATCAGCGGCTGGCCCTGCTGAACGATGTCGCCCTCGCGGACCAGGATCTCGCCGACGATGCCGCCCTCGAGCGATTGCACCACCTGGGTCTGACGCGAGGGGACCACGCGGCCGTTGCCGCGTTTGACCTCGTCCAGCACCGCGAAATGCGCCCAGATCAGACCCACGACGAGCAATGCCAGCGTCGTGTAGAGCAGCATGCGCGACGTCCGCGGCGTATCCAGCTCGGCCGCGGCGCGCACGTCATTGGCAAAGGCGAAATCAGAGCGTCGCATTGGATTTGGGGACTACGACAGCCGGACCCGGGGCGGACTGCGGTTGTGGCCGCCTGTTGCCCTGGACGATGGCGAGCACCTGATCGCGCGGTCCATCCGCGATCAGGCGGCCGCGATCAAACAACAGGAGGCGATCGAGCAAGGTTAGAACCGAGAGGCGGTGGGTCGCAATGATGATCGTCATCTTGTGCGCGGCCAGTGTCTTGAGCCGATCGAGGAATTCGGCTTCGCTGCGCACGTCGAAATGCGCCGTCGGTTCGTCGAGGAACAACACCTTCGGCTTGCGGATCAGGACGCGCGCAAGCCCGATCGCCTGCTTCTGCCCGCCGGAGAGACTGCGGCCGCCCTCCGCAACCGGCATCTCATAACCGAGCGGATGTCCGGCGATGAACGCTTCCACGCCGGCGAGCCGCGCTGCCTCAAGAACCTCGGCGTCGGTGGCATCGGGTTTGCCGAGCGCAATGTTGTCGCGCAGCTTGCCGAAGAACAGGTCGGTGTCCTGCAGCGCAAAGCCGATGCCGCTGCGCAGGTCCGCCGGGTCGTATTGGCGCACGTCGACGCCGTCGATCAGGATCCGGCCATCTCTCGGCTCGTAGAAGCCGACCAAGAGGCGCCCCACCGTGGTCTTGCCCGATCCGACGCGGCCGATAATGCCCACCCGCTCGCCCGGGTTGATCTGGAAGGTGACGTTTTCCAGCGCCGGCTGCGGCGCGTTCGGATAAGTAAAACTCACGCGATCGAAGGCGATGCGGCCTTCCTCGATCTTGCGCCGAACAAAGGTCCGGTCCGGCGGCCGCTCCCGCTCCAGAGTCATCACGCGGTCGATCGCCTTGAGCGCCGCGATCGTCTGCGTGCCGCGCGTGATCACCGACGCAATTCCTGCGATCGGCGCCAGCACCCGGCCGGCCAGCATGGTGGCGGCGACCAGCGCGCCGACCGAAAGCTTGCCGTCAATAATGAGGAACACACCGATCACCACCAGCAGAAGGGTGGTCAACTGCTGCGCGGTATTGGCGCTGGTGAGCGCAAGCGAGGCCCAGAAATGCACATCTTCGCCGGAGCGCGCCGTCGCAGCAACCGACCGCTCCCAGGCCATCTGCATCCGCGATTCCGCGCCGGTGGCACGCACCGTCTCGATGCCCGACAGCGACTCAACCAGCACGCCGTGGCGCGCGGCCGATTCCGCCTGCAGCCGCCGCATGGCGCGATCCAGCGGCCGCTGCAGCGCCAGCCCGACGATGATCATGATGGGCAGCATCGCCAGCGGTACGAACGCCAGCGGGCCGGCGATCAGGTACAACACCAAGACGAACAGGACCGCAAACAACAGGTCGGTGGCCGACACCACGCTGCCCGAGGTGAAGAAATCGCGCACCGAATCGAAGTCGCGGAGCTGATTGGCGAGAATTCCCACCGAGGTCGGCCGCTGCGCCATTTTCACCGACAGCACGTGCTCGAAGATATTGGCGGCCAGCACCACGTCGATTTTCTTGCCGGTGATGTCGATAATCCGGCTGCGCACCGTGCGCAGCACGAAATCGAACACGATGGCAATGCCAAGCCCGATGGAGAGCGCAACCAGCGAGGCGATCGCCCCGTTCGGCACCACGCGATCGTACACGTTCATGATGAACAACGGCGTTGCCAGGGCGATCATGTTGATGATGAACGCCGAGATCGCCACATGGCTGTAGTTGCGCCAGTAGCGGCGGACCACCGACCAGAACCAATGGTCCTTGGGCAGGCCCCCGGCGGCGACCGCGCGGGCGTCGGCGGCGGCGATCGGCCGTACGAAGAAGACATAGCCGAGGTGTTCGGCGTTCAGCGAATCGAACGTGCGAATCTCCGGCGGCGCGTTGACGCTCGGATTGACGACCTTTGCTGACCGCGCCTTGTGATCGATTGCGAGCAGGATGCGCGTGGAGCCGTCGCGCAGCACCAGGACCGCGGGCAGTACCAGGGCGGGGATTTCGCTGATGGTGCGCTTGACCGCCTCGGCCTCAAGCCCGGCACGGCGTGCCGCCCGGTCGTAGAGGGCGACGCGCAGCCGGCCATCGCTGATGGGCAGCCCGCCCAGCAAGGCTTCGCGGCTCACGGCGCGCCCGTGATGCGCCGCAAGGTAGAGGAGAGAATCGGTGAGCGGATCCGCGGGCGCACGCGGCGGCGCCGCGGGCTTGGGCGGCTCCGCCCCTCCCTTGGGGGAGACAATGAGCTTGGGTGCCTGGAGTTTTGGCGCCTGGATCGTCAAAGGAGTCCGCCGCTGAAGTTGATTGTGCAGATTTTAGCACCAATAGCAGAGAAGCTATTGTGAAGCATCTGAGGAAAATTCTGACGAATATAGGTCATTGAATCATTATTGCTTTATGAATGACCCTGTTAACCATAGTGAAACCATAAGAAGGCGCCAAATCAGCCTGCAATACCCCACCGAATACGATACCGCCTGCCCCCTCTGCGGGGGGTCGCGCGCTCACGCTAACGAGCTTGTGGCCAGGTTGGTTCCCATCCGGCGGAGCCGAATTGCGCAGGACTTCACAAGATTCAGCGGCCGCCCTGTGTCGGCACCGGCGCCGAGAGATTCAGCGGCTCCGGGCCGCTCGGTTCCGGCGGATTGATCAGTACCGGCGGGATTTTCATCGGCAGGACGCCGATCGGTTTCTGTTCAAGCGGCGCGGCCTCCGGCCGCTGGGGGATCTTGGCATGGGCCAGCAGCTGCCCGGTCGCCGCGAGCAGTTGATAGTCCGCGAACACGGCCAGGCCACGCACCGATTCAAGACCAACCAGCGCCGCATAGTACTGGTTGTGCGCGTTCAGCAAATCGATCAGCGATCGCTGCCCGAGCTCGTATTCCTTGGTGTAGGCCGCAATCACCTTGCGGCCGGATTCCACATCGCGCTGCAAGGCGGCGATCTGGTCGTTGACAATGGTTCGCGCCGCCCAGGCCCGGTCAAGCGTGGAGAACGCTTCGCGCTGCAGGCGCGCGTGGCGCTGGGACGCCTCGATGTAACGTTCGCTCATTTCCACCCGGCGCCATGCATCCTGGCCGCCGCGGAAGGCATCCCAACTGAATACCAGAAAGCCGCTCTGGTTGGTGCTGCGTCCCGGCAGCGAAAGGCTTGCGTTGTAGTCGCGCGAGGCGCGCCCTTCGAGCGAGATCGAGGGTACAAAAGCCCCGTCAGTCGCGCGGAAGGCATGGCGCGCCGCATCGGCGTCCGCCCGCGCAGCCTTGATGGTCGGATTGTGGGTGAGCGCGATCGCCACCGCCTCGTCGCGCGACTTCGGCAGGCGCGTCAGTCGGCGCGGCTCGCGCAGGTTGAACGGCTCAAGCCCAATGGCGCGGCGATATATGGCGCGCGCTTCCTCGAGATTCTGCCGGTAGCGTGCGAGCGAAGCCTCCGCTTGCGCCACCCGCTCGAGCACCTGCTCGAGATCGCCTTCGCCGGCCCGTCCGCCCTGGAAGCGGGCGCGCACGTTTGCCGCGATCCGCCGATGCGCTTCGAGATTCTGCATCGAATGGTTGACGATCTTCTGGTAGCGGAGCACGTCGACATAGGCTTCGACGGCATCAAGCGCGATCAGCTCGGTGCGCTCGAACACCCGCGCGGCCGCGGCGTCGACACGCGCCGCCTGACGCCAGATTTCGTTAAGCGATGTGAAGCCGTCGAACAGCAGTTGCCGCACCACGATCGATTGGCTGGTGGTCGCCAGCCGCTGGTCGTTGCCGGGCAGCGGCACCGCCGCGTCGCGATGATCGAACCGGCTGTAGCCGGTGCGCGCTTCGAGCCGCACCTGCGGCAGCAGCGTGCCCTGCTGCTGGCGCATCTCGGCATCGGTCGCGCGGCGATTGGCAGCGGCTTCGCCGACGCCCGGATGTGTGCGCACCGCCTGAAGGATGGCATCCTGAATCGTAAATGGTTCAGCCGCAACAGCAGCTCCTGTTGCGGCGGCGATAAATCCAAAAAAACTCAGGGGAATCACCGCGATGCGGGCCAATCTTGATCTCCCCCAAACTTGCGATACGGCTCTCTGGGAAACGCGAGGCAAAGTATCAGTCCGATCTTGCTGGTGCAACTTTACAAGTCTGCTCGTCTACAGCCGCTCGCCATTAAGATTATTGTCGGACGGAAAATGCCAAAAAAAAATTTACCATCCGCCTCACCTGTCACTGCGCGCGTCGACATTTCCAAAGTTATCGGGAGCCGAATACGGGCGAGACGCCAAGCTCTTATTGAAGTTATTCACAGAATTAACAGGGTATCCGCGGGTGAAACCGAACGGGCCTTATGGTTTATTTTTCGTATACATCGCAACGCAACTGATGCTCCCGCGTTAACTTAAAGCGGCAACCTTCGCGCGATTCGTCGATTCGAATTTTGCCAAGCGTTCAGATGAGGGGTGATTCGCGCCGGTCCCGGGAGCTGCCAGTCTCACGACCTGCGGATCCCTTTGCGCCGCGCGTGCCGGATTCGCCGCCGAGTTTCACCGAAGTGAATCGGCGCGCCGGACCACGTTGACCATCTTTGCGAATTCGCCGGCGAGGAAACAGCGCATGTTGTGCTCGATCGTCGGCATGGCAAGGTCCACGTAGACGTCGCAGAAGCCGCCTTGGTGGGTGGTGATGATGACGTTTTCGAACGACCACAAGGGATGCCCGGCCGGCAGCGGCTCCTCTTGGAAGACATCGAGCGCGGCGCCGGCAATCCGGCGCGAGCGCAGCGCCTCGACCAGCGCCTCCTCGTCCACCACCCCGCCGCGGGCGAGATTCACAAGAAAGGCCGCCGGCTTCATGGCCGAAAATACCGCCGCTCCGATGAGCCGATGCGTTGCCGGCGAATAGGGCGTGAGCAGCACGAGGTAGTCGAGCTCCGGCACGACGCGCAGCAGTTCGTCGCGACCGTGCATGCGGTCGAAGCCCGGAACGGAGCGCACCCCCGAGCTAATCCCGATCACCGTCATGCCCAGCGCCTTGCATTTCGGTGCAAGCCTCTCGGCGATGGCGCCGACGCCAAAAATCCCCACCGTCTTGCCGCTCAGCAGCTTTGCCGGCCAGCGCAGCCAGGCGTGCCGGTCCTGCGCCCGCACCGCCCGCGGGATGTCGCGGGCGAGTGCCAACATGCCGGCAAGCGCGGCTTCCGACACCGGCTCGCCGTGAATGCCATGCACGTTGGTGACGATGACGTTCGGTTGCAGCGTGGGCTGGTCGACGATTCCGTCAACCCCGGTGCCGAGCGCCTGCACCCATTTGAGGTTGCCAGCGGCGGCGAAATCCGCCTTCAGATTTTTCATCACTTGGCCGAACGTGAGCAGAATGTCGGCGCCGGCGATCAGCGGCTTGAAATCGCTGTTCTGATCGGCGACATCGATGGCAAGCGCGGGAAATTTGGCGCGCAGGCGCGCGCGATATTGCTCGATGACCTCGGCCGGCAGGGTCAGGAGGATGAGCAGGCGCGGCATGGAATCGGAAGCGGATTTCGGCGTCCAAAATCGTACCCCGGCGACGGACGCATCGCCGGGGCCTGGAGAAGCAAGCAATGCAGGCGGCGCGGTTATTTCAACCGCTTGGCCGCCTCCTGCACGATGCTCAGATCGGCGTATTTCTTCACGTCAAGATCGGCCTTCACGAAGCCAAGCTCCTTCGTGATTCTGACGTTGTTCTGCAACGCCTCCAGATTCGGCAGCATGTCCGGGTGTCGGTAGTAGTCCTGCTTGGTGAAGAGCCAGCCGAAGGTTTCCGGCGGCCGGCGCGTGATGCGGGCCGCGATTTGCACCACTTCCTTCTTGTTGGCGGGGTCGAGGTACCAGCGCACGATGCGCAGGGTGTCCTCCATGAAATCGACCATCGCCGCCCGATTCTTGTCGATGAAGGGTTTGCGTGCGTTCCACATGATGAATTGCGAGATGCCGACCGCGTCGCGGCTTGTGAACAGCGGGCGCGCAATCTTGCGCAGCTCCGGGTCAAGCGAGAACGGCAGCACCGCGGGGATCAGATCGACCTTCTTTTCCGCCAGCATCGCCCGCATGGTGGGGAATTGCGCCTCCACCACGGTGTAGTCGCGCTTGTCCTCGAGCCCGTGCTTCTTGAGCATGGCGCGCATGGCGATATCCACCGCGCTGCCGGCGGCATTGGTCGCCACCACCTTGCCCTTCAGATCCGCCACCGATTTGATCGGTCCTGCGTCGAGCACCATGAATTCGTTGGTGTGGTAGCCGGCCACACCGTCCTGGAACTCGTCGGAGATGATGCGCAAGTCTTCGAGCCCGGCGTTCTGGATCGCGATCGGCAGCGTGGAATACGCAAGGTTTGCGATTTCCACCTGGTTGTTGGCCAGCGCCGTGACCATCGGCGGCGTGCCGGCGAAACGGATCTGTTCGAACACGTAGGATTTGCCGAGGTGCTTGGCGAGTTCCTTCTTTTCCAGCCAGATCGAGGCCCAGTTTGACACCGGGGCCACCCAGCCGGCACGGATTTTCACCGGTTCGGCGGCGGCCGTACTGACAAGCGTTGCCGCAAACGCGCCAATGATCAGCTTGATGGGACGCATGTGTATTCTCCGTTGGGAACGGTGACGAGTTGCTTTGGTTCGAGGCGGGGCGACAAAAAATTAGAGCATACCGAGATGCTTCAGGGCAAGGCCTTGCGGCCGGCGACCGAGGTGTCGAAACGGCGGGCGGCCTCTTGCGGCCGTCAGACGGTGGTGGGCTCGTTGGCCTCGGCGTGCCAGATCAGCAGCCGCCGCCGGATCAGCGCCATGCCCTTGACCACGACATAGCCGATCACCGCGATTTCCACCAACGCGGCGAACACGCCGCGCGAGTCGGCAAAACGCGATGCCGACATCATTGCGCCGCCCAGTCCGTATCCGCCCATCAGCATTTCGGCGACCACGGCGACGATCAGCGACAACGGCAGCGCAACCTGCAGCCCGGTGAGGATTTGCGGCAGCGCGGCCGGCAGGATCACCTGCCACATCAATTCGCGGTCGTTCGCGCCCATGTTGCGCGCCGACCAGATCAGCTCGCGCTCCACGCCCCGTATGGCGATCACCGTCGCGGCGATGACCGGGAAGATAGCGTCGATGACAATGATGGTGATTTTCGACACGTCATAGACGCCGAGCCAGAGCATCACCACCGGCAGGAACGCGATCTTCGGCATCGGAAACCCGACCGAAATGATCGGGTCGAAGAACCAGTTGGCGAGCCGGATGCGCGACATCGCCATGCCGATGGCGATGCCGAGCACCGCGCAGATCGCGAAACCGACCAGCGCGCGGTAGAGCGTAAGACCGGCGTTGACCGCGAGTTCGCCCGACCGGATATCGATCCAGACGCGCTCGAGCACGGCGCTCAGCGCCGGCAACTGAAACGGGGTGAAAGCGCCGCTGCGGGCAAGCAACTCCCAGGCCGCGGCGAGCAGCAGCACCGAGAACACCCGCGCCAAGCCCCAGAACACAGAACGCAGGCCGCGCGCGAGCGTGCTCTCCGCGATCGCATTCGCTGCGCCTATGGCGGGCTCGCTGGGTGCCGGAACCGGTTCGTCTACTCGCGCCATAGCAGCATCCGATGCATCAGCAATTGGTAGGTTCGATCGGCTGCGAAGCCGAGAAAGGCGACCGTCAGCACGACCGCGTACATGCCTTCATAGGAGCCGTTGGCGCCGAGAAACCCGATCAGATAGCCAAGGCCCTGCTGCGCCACGATGAATTCGGAGCTCACCAACAGGATGAAGGACAGCGCAAGCGCGGTGCGGATGCCGTTGAGCAGCTCGGGCATTGCGCTCGGCACCACCACGTCCCACAGCATGCGGATGCGGCCCGCGCCCATGCTACGCGCCGACCACACCAGCGCCTGGTCCGCGCCGCGCGCCCCGTTGAAGGCGCCGATCGTGACCGGCAGCATGCAGCCGAGAAAGATGAGAAGAATCTTCGAGGCGTCTCCAAAGCCGAGCCAGATCACCGTCACTGGGATCAACGCCGATTTCGGCATCGGATAGAACATTTCCACGAGCGGCGACATGAAGACATTGAGCGGCCGCCACCACGCCATGAGGATGCCGAGCGCGGCCCCGATGATGATCGCAAGCGCAAGCCCGACGCCGGCGCGATAGAGCGAAGCCTTGCCGTTGATGACGAGATCGCCGTCTCGCAGCAGATCGACCCATGCGCCCGCCACGTCGGTGAGCGAGGGCAGCGCCGACGAGGAGATGAGCTCAAGGCGCACCACCGCTTCCCAGCCCACCGCCAGGAGAACCAGCGGTAGATAGCGGACCACAGGAGTCACGACCCGCGACTCCCCTGCGCCTTGAGCGCCTCTTCGCGCACCAGGTTCCAGATCTCATCGACCTGATCCACGAAGCGCTTGGTACGCAAAACGTTGCGATCGTTCTTGTCGAACTTGGTGTCGATGATCGCCTTGATGCGCCCGGGCCGCGCCGACATCACCGCCACCCGGTCGGCGAGATACACCGCCTCCTGTACGTCGTGGGTGACGAAGATCACGGTCTTCGGGGTGCGCTGCCAGATGCCGAGCAGTTCGCTCTGCATCAGGTGTCGCGTCTGCGCGTCGAGCGCGCCGAATGGCTCGTCCATGAGCAGAATGTTCGGATCGAAGGCGAGCGTACGCGCCAGCGCGGTGCGCTGCTTCATGCCGCCCGAGAGCTGCGAGGGAAAACTGTCTTCGAAGCCGGTGAGGCCGACCATGTCGATCAGCGCCTTTGCCCGCGCCTCGCGCTGCTCGCGCGGCATGCCCTGCCGTTCCAGCCCGTAGGTGATATTGGCGCGCACGCTCTTCCAGGGAAACAGCGCGAAGTGCTGGAACACGATGCCGCGATCCGGTCCGGGGGCCTTCACCGGCTTGCCGTCCACGGTGATCGTGCCCTTCTCGATCGGCAGAAATCCGCCAATCAGATAGAGCAGGGTCGATTTTCCGCACCCGGACGGTCCCAGCAGCGCCAGAAATTCGCGCGCCCGCACCTTGAGCGAGACGTCCTCAAGCGCCAGCACCTCCCGGCCGCGCGGCGGCCGATAGGTGTGGCTGACCTGATCAATGACGATTTGTTCCTGCCCGCTCATGCCCCCACGCGCACGTCATGATTTTGTCTCCCCCCGCGAACGCTTGTATTCGCTTTCGATCACCGCCCAGTCGGCAAAGCCGGTGATGTCCTTGAAGGCGGCGAAATCCACGCCGTCGCCCTGCTTGGCCGGCCGCCCGGCCTTTATATCGGCGAGCGCGGTCTCGATGGTGCGCGCGACGCGGAAAATCAGCGTGGTCGGATAGGCCACCATGGCGAACCCAAGCCGGCTCAATTCCCCCGGCGGCAGCACCGGCGTCTGCCCGCCGCCTTCCAGCATGTTGGCGATCTGCGGCACGCCCTGGAACGCGCGCCCGATGCGTTCGAGCTCCTCGCTGGTCTGCGGCGCCTCGATGAAGAGACCGTCGGCGCCCGCCTCCAGATACAGTTCACCGCGCCGCAGCGCCTCGTCAAGGCCGTGCACCGCGCGCGCATCGGTGCGGGCGATGATGAAGAAATCGGGATTGTTGCGCTCGCCGACCGCGGCGCGAATTTTGGCCGCCATTTCGTCGGCCGGGATCACGTCCTTGCCGGCCATGTGCCCGCAGCGCTTGGGCGCCACCTGATCCTCGATGAAGATCGCGGCGACGCCCATCGCCTCGTAGCTGCGCACCGTGTGCACCACGTTCTTCACGTCGCCGTAGCCGGTATCCGCATCGACCAGCACCGGCAGGCTTGTCGCGGCCATAATGTCGCGCACCCCGGCCGAGATTTCACCGAAGCCGGCAAGCCCGATATCGGGGATGGCGTAGCGCGCGCCGACCAGCGCATAGCCGCCGATCGAATAGGCGGAAAAACCCGCGCGCTCGATGAGCCGCGCCGACAGCGCGTCATACGCGCACGGCAGCAGCAGCGGTTTTTCGCGCTTGAGCAGCGCCTTCCAACTGGGACGACCGCTTGCCGGGGTCATGGCTTGAGCCATAGCAAGCCTTGCCCGCGCGCGTCTACGCGGCAAGCTCCTGCATGATGCGGTAGAGTGCCGATTGTGCTTCGAATCCGATGCCCGGACGGTCGGATAGTTTGAGGTATCCGTTCTCCACTTTGGCATCGTCGGCAAAGCCGGCGAACGGGCCGAATACGCCCGGGTAGGATTCCGCCCCGCCCAGACCGAACCCGCCGGCGACCGCCAACGACATCTGGTTGCCGCCGTGCGGAAACAGCGCACGGCGCGGCCAGCCGTGCCGTTCCAGCATGTCCACGGTGCGCGCGTATTGCACAATCCCGTAGGCCTGCGGCGGGTCCACCTGGATCACGTCGCGCCGTTCCGGCTTCAGTCCGCCGAAACGGACCAGGTTCTCGACATCCTGGGTGGAGAACAGGTTCTCGCCGGTTGACAGCGGCTCGGGATAGGCGGCGGCGATCTCCGCCAGCGAGGCATAGTCGAGCGGATCGCACGGCTCCTCGAACCAGCGCAGCTTGAACGGCAGAAGCGCCCGCGCATAGGCGAGCGCCTCTTCGCGCGAAAATTTCGCGTTTGCGTCCACGGCCAGCTCCGCGCCGCGCGGGAGGATTTTCTTCACCGCTTCGACGCGCCGGATGTCGTCGGCGAGCGCCATGCCGCCCACTTTCATCTTCAGCATGGTGTAGCCGGCGTCGAGATGCCGCCGCATTTCGTCAAGCAAGTCGTCGATGGTCCCGCCGGGGATATACCAGCCGCCGCCCACGTAGCAGAACACCCGATCGGCCGCCTTGCCGCTGTTGTAGCGCTCGGCCAAGACGCGATGCAGGGGCTTGTCCTCGATCTTGGCCACCGCGTCCCACACCGCCACCTCGATGGTGCCGATCGCGATCGAGCGCTCGCTGTGGCCGCCGGATTTTTCCCGCTGCATCATGCAGGCGAGAATTTTTGCCGGGTCGAAATTTCGGCCGCTCGCATCGAGCAGTGACTCCGGCGGCGCATTCTTGATCCGCGGGATGAAGCGCTCCCGCATCGCTGCGCCGCAGGCATAGCGGTCGGTGGAGTTGAAGGCGTAGCCGACGACCTGCTTGCCGTTGCGCATTGCATCGGTGATGACGGCAACCACCGACGTGGTCATTTCCGAAAAGTCAAAGCTCGAATTGGCTAGCTGCGATTTCAGCGGGATGGCCTTCTCGCGGATATCGACGATGCGCATGGAGTTTAAGCCATAAGCCCGTCAGCGCCGGGCTTGCCCCGGCGCTCTCAATTGAGGAAATACCGAGCGGAGCGAGATATCACCGTGACTCGGCGCCAGCAGCGCGTCGAAGACGCGCGGAAACGCGCTGAGGCGCCGGCCCGTCGATGACGCCGTGAAGGTATCGCGTCAAATCTTCGGAATGTTCGCCTCGCTGATCACTCTTCGCCACTTGGCGACTTCCTCTTTAACGTAGGCGGCGAATTCAGCCTGGCTGTTGCCCTCCGCCTCGACGCCGGCGGCCAGCAGCTTGGCCTTGATATCGGGCATATTGACGATCGCGGCAATCTCCTTCTGCAGCAGATCGACGATCGGCTTCGGCGTTCCAGCCGGCACGAACACGCCGGTCATGGTCTCCGCCGCCTGGCCTTTGATTCCCATTTCTTCGAGCGTCGGAATATCCGGCAGCGCGGCCGAACGCTTCAGCGCCGTGACCGCGAGCGCACGCAGCTTGCCTTCCTTGATCAAATTGACGTAGTTGCCCAGCGCCGCGCAGGCGATCGGCGTATGGCCGCCAAGCAGCGACTGCGTCATCGGCCCGCCGCCGGCAAACGGCACGGTGACGAATTCGACGCCTGCGGCGCGCTTGAACATTTCGATCGACAACGACGGCGTTGTGCCGGTGCCGGGCGATGCGACGCTGTATTTGCCCGGCTCCTTTTTCATCATGTCGATGAGTTCTTTGATCGTCTTGGCCTGGAAGCCCGCGTTGACCACCCAGGAATTCGGCGTGCCGCCGGCCTTCGTCACCGGGATGAAGTCTTTCTCGATGTCGTAGGGCACCTTGTTGTAGAGGCTTGGATTGACGACGATGCTGGAGGACGCCACCAGAATGGTGTAACCGTCGCCCGGCGAGCGCGCGACCTGGCCCATGCCGTTGTTGCCGCCGGCGCCCGCTATGTTCTCGACGTAGAACTGCTGGCCGAGCTTCTCCGAAAGCTTCTGGGCGATCATTCGCGTGGCGATGTCCGTGACGCCCCCCGCCGGAAACGGAACCACGATCTTCACCGGCTTGGTCGGATATTGCTGGGCGAAGGCGGCGCCCGAAATTAGAACCGCCGCGCAGAGCGCGACGAAGCGGATGATTGATTTCATGGCCATTCCTCCCTTTTCCGTTCGCACGAACTTCGGCCGCGTCAGGCCCTTCACGCGACGGTCAACGCCGCGCGCCTCTGGGGACGTTATCATCGCCCTTGTCTGCGAGGCAGTAAACCTGAAAATAATGCGGCGAACCGTCCCGACCACCCTCCGATCCATCGTCAAGACAAGGATGCACGATGTCTCCCCGCAAGTACACGCGACAAGACCTCCGCAACGCCGCAGAGAAATACAAGAACTGGGGCAAATGGGGGCCAGATGACGAGATCGGCACGCTCAACTACACGCGGCCCGAGGATATCGTCGCCGCGGCGCGGCTCGTCCGCAAGGGCAAGGTGATTTCGCTTGCCCTCAACTTCGACCACAACGGGCCGCAGGGGGCCAAGAGCAACTATCCTGCAATGGGCCGCACCAATCCGATCCACACCATGCTGCGCACCGGCACCGACGCCTATGCCGGCGTGCTCGACAAACGCGGCATCCGCGCCGCCGACGACATGGTGACCATGCCATTGCAATGCGGCACGCAATGGGACGGTCTCGGGCATGTTTTCTATGAGAACTACATGTGGAACGGTTACGACTGCCGCGAGGTCACCTCCGCCGGCGCGCAGAAATGCGGCATCGAAAAAACCAAAACCAAGATGGTCGGCCGCGGCGTGTTCCTCGACGTGGCGCGCGCGCTCGGCAAGGACGTGTTGGAGGACGGTTACGGCATCACCTGCGCCGACCTCGAGAACACCGCGAAGAAGCAGGGTGTGACGGTGAAGCGCGGCGACTACGTGATCGTGCGCACCGGACAGATGGAAGCGAAGCTGAAGGCCGGGAGCTGGGACGGCTATCCGGGCGGCGACGCGCCGGGCTTCGCCTTCGAGACGCTGGACTGGATCCAGCGCACCGAGATCGCCGCCATCGCCAGCGACACCTGGGGCTGCGAGGTGCGGCCGAACGAGACCGAGCCCGGCATCAACCAACCCTGGCATTGGATCACGATTCCGATCATGGGCCTGACCATGGGCGAGATTTTTTACGTGAAAGACCTTGCCGAGGACTGCGCCGAAGACAAGGTCTACGAATTTCTGTTCGTCGCACCGGCGCTGCCCATCACCGGTGCCGTCGGCTCGCCGGTCAACCCGCTGGCGATCAAGTAACAATAATCAAGCAAACAATAAGCGCGCGCGAGATCGGGCTTCGGAGCCTTGTTGTCCGTCAAATGCGTTACGACATTTTTGCGCGTTTGCAATGCTTCATCGTAAAGTAGAATGAGGTGACCGCAAGGGAGGTGGCCATGGCTCGATTGCTTTCGCTGATCGTCTTTCTATGCATCGCATTCGTACATTCTGCGCCGTCGCTCGCGCAGGCGCAGACCTGGCCGCAGCGGACGGTCAAGCTGATCCTGCCCTTCGGCGCCGGCACCGCAACCGATGTCGCCGCGCGGCTGTTGGGAGATCGCCTGGCGGCGCGCTGGGGCAAGCCGGTGGTGGTCGAAAACCGCCCCGGCGGGGACGGCCTCGTGGCCATCAGCGCCTTCGTCTCGGCCGCCGACGACCACGTGCTACTCTATGCCTCGAGCGCCTCGTTCATCGCGCATCCCTATCTGCACGAAAAACTTCCCTACAATCAGGAGCGCGACCTGCAGCCGATCGCCCGCATCAGCCACACTGTGCTGGCGGCCTCCGTTCCGGCGGCCACTGAATTCAAGAGCGTGCGCGACTTCGTCGCGGGGGCGCGCGCGGCGCCGGACAAATACAACGTTGCCGGCGCGGCGGGTCTGCCCGAATTCGCGGTTGATGCCTTCGTCAAGGCGCAGAAACTCAATGTCGCCAAGGTGCCGTATCGGGACGTGGTGCAGGCAGGGCGCGATCTCGGCGAGAACCGCATCCAATTTTTGCTTTCGTCCTACACCGTGGTGCGGCCGCTGGTGGAGGCCGGCAAAGTGCGCCTGGTTGCGGTCGGCAGCCGGGCGCGCAGCAAGGTCGCGCCCGACATCCCGGCGATGATCGAAGCCGGCTTCCCCGAGCTTGTGATCGAAACCACCGCCGGATTCTACGGGCCGGCCGGCATGCCGCTTGAGCTGCGCAAGCGCATCGGCGCCGACATCATCGCCGTGGCGAACGATCGGACGATTTCCGAGCGCATCGCCGCCACCGGCCAGGACATGGTTCCGGCCGGGCCGGAGGAATTGATGCAAACCATCAAACAACAAGCCGCAAGCGCGGAGGCGATCGCCAAGATTCTCGGATTGAAGCGAAAGAACTGATCCCGGCTTGGCTGGCATTGCCTGGATCAAACGATGGAGAGGTGCGATGCAGAAGCAATATCCGGTCACCCGCACCGAGGCAGAATGGCGCAAGCTGCTCACTCCCGAGCAGTATCACATCATGCGCGAGCACGGCACCGAGCGCCCCGGCAGTTGCGCGCTCAATTACGAGAAACGCGCGGGCACGTTCTACTGTGCTGGCTGCGACCAGCCGCTGTTCGTGTCCAAGAAAAAATTCGAGAGCGGCACCGGCTGGCCGAGCTTTAACGATCCGTTCCCCGGCGCGGTCGAGACCGAGACGGACTACAGCTACGGCATGGTGCGCACCGAGGTGCATTGCAGCCGCTGCGGCAGCCATCTCGGCCACGTGTTCGAGGACGGCCCGCCGCCCACCGGTCTGCGCTACTGCATCAACGGGGTGGCGCTGAAGTTCGTGCCCGAGTAACGGGCGGACGCTCATGCTCGGCCACAACCGCAAAATGTCAGGCGCCGAATGCCTGGCGGATATGCTGCAAGGCTACGGCGTCACCCACGTGTTCCACGTGCCCGCCGTGCTGCGCAAAACCTTCGCTGTGATGGAGAGCCGCACCACCATCAAGCGGCTGCACGTGCATGGGGAAGCGTCGGCCGCCTACATGGCGGACGGCTACGCGCGCGCCACCGGCAAGCCCGGCATCTGCATGGCGCAGGTGATCGGCGCGCTCAACCTCGCCGCCGGCCTGCGCGATGCGTGGCTCGCCCATTCGCCGGTGATCGCGTTCACTGGCGGGCGCGAGCCGCGCACGAAATTCCGCAAGGTCTATCAGGAAGTGGACGATGTGCCGGCCTTCGAGCCGGTGACCAAATTCAACGCCACGGTCGATGATGTGGCGCGCTTCCCCGACATGGTGCGGCAGGCGTTTCGGGCGGCGACGACCGGCACGCCCGGGCCGGTGCATCTGCAATTCCGCGGCAACGAGGGCCAGATCGACACCGAAGAAGCGGAAATGGATCCGCTGGTCGAGCCGCAGTTTGCGCGCGTGCCGCCGTTCCGCCCGGAGCCGGAGGCGGCGAGCGTGCTCGCCGCGCTGAGACTTTTGCAGGACGCCGCGCGGCCGGTGATCGTGGCCGGCGGCGGCGTGCGCGCCTCCTCCGCCCAGCGCGAGCTGGTCGCGCTCGCGGAAGCGTTGCAAATTCCGGTCGCCACCTCGCTCAACGGCAAGGATTCGATCCCCGGTGCGCATCCGCTCGCGGTCGGCGTCTGCGGCACCTATTCGCGCGAGAGCGCCAACCGCGTGGTCAATCGCGCCGACCTCGTCTGCTTCATCGGCACCGAGACCGGCGGCATGACCACCCATTTCTGGGCGGTGCCCAAAATCGGCACGCCCGCGATCCAGATCGACATTAACCCGGAGGCGCTCGGCCGCAACTATCCGCTGCAGGCGGCCGTCAACGGCGACGCCAAGGTGACGCTCGCAAAAATGCTCGCCGCCGCCGACAAGGCGAGCGCGGCAAAGCGCAAGGCGTGGATCGAGGAGATACAAAAAATTTGCGCCGAGTGGCGCGCGAAATACAAACCCATGCTCGAATCTGACGCCGTTCCCATCCGGCCGGAACGCATCTGCGCGGAACTTTCGCGCCACCTGCCCGACGACGCCATCGTGGTGGTGGACACCGGCCACGCCGGCATGTGGATGGGCGGCTTCTTCGATCTCGGCAGCCCAAAACAAAGCTACATGCGCAGCGCCGGCCATCTCGGCTGGGCGTTCCCGGCCGGGCTCGGCGCCAAATGCGGCGCGCCCGATCGGCCGTTGGTGACCTTCACTGGCGACGCCGGCCTCTGGTACCACATCGCCGAAATCGAGACCGCGGTGCGCTGGAAGATCAACGCCGTCACCGTGGTCAACAACAATTCGAGCGGCAACCAGTCCAAGCGCGGCTTCGATCGCGCCTACGGCGGCCGGCAGACCGAGAAGGCGCGCGAACTGTGGACCTTCAACAAGGTCAATTTCGCCCGCATCGCTGAAGAGATGGGGGCGCTCGGCATCCGCGTCGAGCAGGCGAGCGCCTTTTCCGCCGCGCTTGCCCAGGCGCTCGCCGCGAACCGTCCCGCGGTCATCGATGTCGTCACCGACATCGAAGCACTGGCGCCGACCGCGGTGACCTGACTTGGCGCGCGGCTCTTGTGATAGGAGAGAACAAGGAGCCGCGGGCGACACACCGCTCACAGGGCGCCCATGATCTCCCGGATTTTCGGCCAATTCTCCTGCCCGGCGCGCTTCATCAGTTTGAGATAGTCCGCGTTCTCCCAGCGCGTGATCGCCTCGTGAAAACTCGGCCGCTCCTGCAGCCGCCGGTACCAGTCGACCACGCGCGGATGGCGGTCCAGCACGCCCATGATGGCGAGGTGGTCGAGCCGATTCACGTAGGGCGTGAACGCCGCATCCGCAATCGTGTATTGGTCGCTGACCAGAAAGCGGTGCTCGGACAGCGCCCTCTCCATGTCGTCGTACAGCGCGAGCATGCGCTTGAGCGCGACTGCAAAATGCGGCGAGTCGAGCCCCTTTTCGATCACCTCGCGCCGCCGCTCGCGCTTGATCGGATCGGGAATGCTTTCGAGCATCGCCTTTCCGGCCTCGCCGCGCACGATGTACTGGTGCCGGAATGCCAGCGCAAAGCTGATCACAGCAATGCCGGCGTCGTGCACGCCTTCGTCGAGCTGCTTGGTCCACAGCCGCATCTGCGCGCGCCCGAATGCGGTTGGCGGCTTCAGCGGCGGCTCAGGAAATCGTTCGTCCAGATATTCATTGATGACGTTCGATTCCGGCACCACGATGTCGCCGTCGATGAGGGTGGGCACCACCGCGCGCGGATTGAGCTTGACGTACCACGGCTGCTGGTGCTCGCCTTTGCGCAGTTCGAGGTGGCAGTTTTCCCATTGCAGTCGCTTTTCGGCGAGCACGAGCCGCACCTTCTGCGAACAGCTCGACATGTCGTTGTGATACAGCTTGAGCATTCGGGCGCCTCGTTCCGGAGCCGGCTCCTCCATCATAATAGGGCGCAACGCTGTGATCATCGCAATGTTGGCGCTCTTTTCCGCGCGGGAATCTGCTATGCGGTGCGGGGAGGTAGGGACACGGACATGAGGCTGGCGAGCTATCTGGCTTATGGCGTTGAAACCTTCGGGGCGGTGATCGGCGACGGCGTGGTCACCCTGGGCGGCCGGCTCAAGGGGGGCTATCGCACCCTGCGCGAGGCGCTGGCCGCCGGCGCGCTCGACGAGATGCGGAAGATGGTGAAAAGCGCAAGCCCCGAGCGCCGGCTCACCGAGCTGCGTTTTCTTCCGGTGATTTCGCAACCGACCAAGATCCTCTGCGCCGGCATCAACTATCGTTCGCACGCCGCCGAGACCGGCCGCGAAATTCCGACGCGACCCGGCATGTTCATTCGCTTTCCGGACACCCTCGTCAGTCACGAAGGAGAAATGCTCCGTCCCCGGGCTTCGGCCCAGTTCGACTACGAGGGCGAGCTCGCCGTTGTGATCGGCCGCACCGCGCGGGGCATCAAGCCCGAGCGCGCGCTCAACTATGTCGCCGGCTACACCTGCTTCATCGACGGCAGTGTGCGCGACTATCAGAAATTTTCCGTCACTGCGGGCAAGAATTTTCCGGCCACCGCGCCGCTCGGGCCCTGGATGGTGACCACGGACGAAATTCCCGACCCCAGCCGGCTCGTGCTCACCACCCGCCTCAACGGCAAGGAAGTCCAGCACGCCGGCCTCGATCAGATGATCCACTCCGTCGCCCACATCGTCTCCTTCTGCTCGGAATTCACGCCGCTGTATCCCGGCGACATCATCGCCACCGGCACCCCCGAAGGCGTCGGCGCCCGCCGCAATCCGCCGCTGTGGATGAAGGCCGGCGACGTTCTGGAGGTGGAAATTTCCGAGATCGGCACACTCCGCGCGCGCATCGTCGACGAGAAATGACCGGGCGGCGCCGCCCGCCACGCTTGTCTCGCTGCTCGCCAGTGGGCAAAATGCCCGCCAACGCCGACCAATTTTATTCCGCGGGAGGAAATCGCATGCGCAAACTTGTTCTTGCCTTCGCCGTATTCGCCGCCACGGCTGTCAGTTCGGCGGTCCTTGCGCAGACCCAGAAACTGAAAGTCGCCGTACCGCAGCGGGGTTTTTGGGACAGTTCTTGGGTCGAATTCGGCGAGACTGCAGGCTTCTTCAAGGAAGCCGGTCTTGAGATCGAGGTTTTCTATACCGAAGGCGGCGCGCAGACCATCGCCACGGTCGTGTCCGGCAGCGTCGACATCGCGATGTCGAACGGCATCCTCGGCGCCATCAGCACCTATGTGAAGGGCGGCGACGCCACGCCCTACCGCGTCATCTCGGCCGAGATGACCGGCGCGCATGAGCTGTTCTGGTACGTGAAAGCGGACAGCCCCTACAAGTCGCTGAAAGACATGCCCGAAGGCAAGACGGTGGCGTTCTCCTCGCCAGGCGCATCGTCGCATCTGATTTTGCTGACCTTGCTGCGGCAGACCGGCTCGAAGGCCAAGCCGTTGCCGGTGGGCGGGGCGCCCGCGAGCTACACGCAGACGATGACCGGACAGGTCGACGCCGGCTGGTCGGTGGTGCCGTTCCGCCTCCAGGACGTTCAGGAAGGCAAGATTCGTATCATCGCCCGCGCCAGCGAAGCGACCGAACTGAGAAATCAGACGATTCGCGTGAACCTGGCCAATGTGGAGTCGCTGAAGACCAAGCGCCCGGCCATCGTCAAATTCATGCAGGTGATCCAGAAGTCGATCGACTGGGGCTACACCAATCCCAAGGCGATCGAAATCTTCGCCAAGAACATGAAGGTCCCGATCTCCGTCGCCAAGCAGGCGGTGGACGAATTCTATCCCAAGTCCGCAATGCAACTCGGCGAGATTCGCGATGTCGAACGTTCGTTGAAGGACGCGCTCGACTTCAAGATGATTCCGTCGGCAAAGACCCCGCGCGACATCGCCGGCCTGTTCGACATCGTTTACAAACCAAACTGATCGAAGTTTCGATTTTCGTCGAGGCGCCGGTTTACCGGCGCCTCTGTTCTTTGGCGCAGGCTGCGCGGGAGCCTCGGATTCTCCCATTACGCCATGGGCTTGCCAGCGCGGTGCAAAGGCGCAACACTGTTTTGTCTGGCGTTGCCGGGTGGATTGGTGCGACCGCCTTTCACTGCTAGCTTTTGCCCTGACCGGCGGACCGGCTGAAGCGGCGGGGCGCCGAGGCTTGCGTGCGTAGCATTCGAAAGCCGGCGTATGCTTCTATTCAGGTTCCAGCCTTTGCCGAGCGCGTGCCGTTTTTGCCGTGTCGCCGCGACGGTCGCTTGCATCGCATCGGTGCTCTTGCTCGCCGGCTGCCTCGTTGGCCGGGAGAAACCCGACGCCGCTCTCGACATTCCCGGTGCCTATCGGACGCCGGTGCGCAATCCCGATACAGCGTTGCCGACGCCCGACTGGTGGCGCGGCTTTCGCTCGCGGCAGCTTACGGGCCTGGTCGAGGAGGCGCTGACCTCCAACCTCGACATCGCCGCGGCAGTGGCGCGCATCGTGCAGGCCGACGCCCAGGCGCGCATTGCCGGCGCGGCCTTGCTGCCGGCGGTGCAGCTCGACGCCGATTACAGCCGCTCGCGCTCTTCGCGCACCACCAGTCCCTCCTCCGGCACATCAAGTGGCGGTTCGACACGCACTCTTTACAGTACCTCGCTCTCGGCCAGCTATGAGATCGATTTCTGGGGCAAGAACCGGGCTGCGCTGCTCGCGGCGGAAAACGCCGCGGTGGCGAGCCGCTTCGATCGCGAAGTGGTGGCCCTTACTACCGTAGTCAGCGTCGCCACCGCCTATTTTCAGGTGGCGGCGGCGCAGGAACGGCTGCGCGTCGCCCGCGACAATCTGGCCGCTGCCGAGCGGGTGCTCGGCGTGATCCGCGACCGGTTTTCCGTCGGTACGGCATCCGCCCTCGACGTCGCGCAGCAGGAAAGTCTCGTCGCCGCGCAGCGCGCCGCCATCCCGCCGCTGGTGCAAACGCTGCAGCAGAACATCGCCGTATTGGCCTTGCTGATCGGGCGGCCGCCGGCGCGCGTTACGATCACCGGCTCAAACCTGTGGCAGCTCGCGATCCCCGCGGTGACGCCGGGTCTGCCCTCGGACCTGTTGACGCGGCGGCCGGACGTGCGCGAGGCCGAGGCGCAGCTTGCCGCGGCCAACGCCAACGTCGAGGCCGCGCGCGCCGCGTTCTTTCCGAGCATTCAATTGACCGGGCAAGGCGGCTACCAGAGCGCGCTCTTAAGAACGCTCGTACGTCCCGAGTCGACCTTCTTTTCGCTCGCCGCCGGATTGACGCAGCCGATTTTTGACGGCGCGTTGCTGCAGGGTCAGTTCGATTTGCAGCACGGCCGCCAGGACGAGCTCCTGCAAAATTATCGCCGCGCGGTGATCAATGCCTTCACTGATGTCGAGCGCGCTCTCGTTGCGGTGCAACAGACGGCGGAGCAGGAGCGCCTGCAGCGGGACGTGGTCAGCAGTTCGCGTCGCGCGTTCGAA
The DNA here is from genome assembly GCA_035574295.1 of Xanthobacteraceae bacterium. Taxonomy (GTDB): domain Bacteria; phylum Pseudomonadota; class Alphaproteobacteria; order Rhizobiales; family Xanthobacteraceae; genus PNAI01. The sequence goes on along the minus strand of DATLYX010000013.1, from coordinate 54,509 downwards.
ATCGCCGAGCAGCGCCTGCGCGAAGGAACCGTGGATTTGGTTACCGTATTGCAGACGCAGCAGGCCTTGTTCCAGGGGCTGGACAATCTCGCCCAGGTGCGCCTGGCCCGTTTGCTGGCCGTGCTTTCTTTGTTTCAGGCGCTCGGCGGCGGCTGGAGCCCGCCGGGCGTTGAGACGCCGGACCATCGTTAACTCGCGCTCACCCGCGGATGAAAATTCCGTAATGTATCGCGGGTGAAATATCCGTAATGTGCCCGCTTTCCGGCGCGCGTCGCCCCATTTATGCCTATACTGGCGGCGCAAATCGGGCAGGTCGATGATTTCAGGTAAGCGCCGTCTGTTCGTTATCGCGATTGCCGCCGCCGCCGCGATCGGCATCCTCGTCACCGTCGTCGTGCAGGTTCAGCAATCGCAGCAGCGCACGCGCGTGGCGCGCGATGCCAATCTTCCTGTGCCGGTGATTGCCGCAACAGCCAAGCTCGCCGACGTTCCGGTCTATCTCGACGGCGTCGGCACCACCCGCGCGCTCAACACGGTCACCGTGCGCCCGCAGGTCGACGGCAAGCTCATCAGCGTGCTGTTCCGCGAGGGTCAGGAGGTCAGGCGCGGCGACGTGCTCGCGCGCATCGATCCCACCACCTATCAGGCGCAATATGACCAGGCGGTGGCCAAGAAGGCGCAGGACGAAGCGACCTTGGCCAATGCGCGCATCGACCTTGAGCGTTATGCCAATCTTGCAGCGACCAACTCCATCGCGCGTCAGCAGCTCGACACGCAGAAGGCGCTGGTCGCTCAGCTCGAGGCCCAGGTGAAGCTCGATCAGGCCGCCATCAACAACGCCCGCGCCATTCTCAACTACACCACCATTACCGCGCCCATCGACGGCCGCACCGGCATCCGGCTGGTGGACGAGGGCAACATCGTGCGCGCCTCCGATGCCACGGGCATCGTGGTCATCACCCAGCTCAGGCCGATGTCGGTGTTCTTCACGCTGCCCCAGCAGCAGCTCGGCGAGGTCAACCGGGCATTCGCCCGCGGCCCGCTGCCCGTCGAGGCGCTCGGCGCCGACAACAAGAGCGTGATCGATCGCGGCACGCTCATGGTCATCGACAACCAGGTGGACCAGACCACCGGTACGGTCAGGCTCAAGGCCGAATTTCCCAACGCAGAAACCCAGCTCTGGCCGGGGCAGTTCGTCAACGTGCGCCTGCTCATCGACACGCTACGCCAGGTCGTCGTGGTGCCGACCGCGGCGGTGCAGCGCGGCCCGACCGGCGTGTTTGCCTACGTGGTGCAGGAGGACTCCACCGTCGCCGTCCGCCGGATTCAGGTGTCGCAGCAGGACGAGACCCGGGCCGTGATTGGGCGCGGGCTTGAGCCCGGAGAGCGCGTGGTGACCACCGGCTTTGCCCGGCTCACGCCCGGTGCCAAGGTGGTGGTGACCAACGCAGAGGACGTCCCGGCCGTCTCAACGATCCCGGAGCCCGAACAGCGGCGCGTGCGGCGGGGCGGGCAGGGCGGCGTGCCGGGCGGGCGGCGCGGTGAGCGCACGAACGCGCCGGGACCTTCGCAATGAGCGTTTCCACTCCCTTCATCCGCCGTCCGATCGCCACCTCCCTGCTCGGCGTCGCCACCATGCTCGGCGGTTGGCTCGGCTATTTCTCGTTGCCGGTCTCTTCGTTGCCGCAGGTGGATTTTCCCACCATTCAGGTGACCACCCAGTTGCCGGGCGCCAGCCCCGACACCATGGTGGCGCTGGTCACCGCGCCGCTCGAGCGTCAGTTCGGACAGATTCCGGCGCTGCAGACCATGATCTCGTCGAGTTCCTACGGTATCTCGCAGATCACGCTGCAGTTCGACCTCAGCCGTGACATCGACGGCGCCGCCCAGGATTTGCAGGCCGCAATCAACGCCGCGGGCTCCTCGCTGCCGCGCAATCTTCCCTATCCGCCGACCTATTCGAAGGTGAATCCCGCCGACGCCCCTATCATGGTTCTGGCGCTCACCTCCGATACGGTGCCGTTGCGCACGCTCAGCGATCTTGCCGACACGCTGATGGCGCAGCGCCTTGCCGAAGTGACCGGCGTCGGTCACGTCACCATCCAAGGCGGCATCCGGCCCGCGATCCGTATCCAGGCCGACCTTGCGCGGCTCGCCGCCTATGGCATCGGCCTTGAGGACATCCGCCTTGCGGTCGGCGGCGCCAACGTATCGGGCCCTAAGGGTGCGCTCGACGGCGCGCATCAGTCCTACACCATCACCGCCAACGACCAGCTTGCCGCGGCTTCCGCCTATCGCAACCTGATCGTGGCCTACCGCAACAACGCGCCGATTTTGCTTGGCGATGTGGCGCAGGTTGTGGAAGGCCTCGAGAACGAGAAGGTCGGCGGCTGGTACCAGGGCAAGCCCGCGGTCATCCTCGACATCCAGCGCCAGCCCGGCGCCAATGTGGTGGATACCGTCCGACGCATCCGCGCCGAGCTGCCGCGGCTGCAGGCTGCCATGCCGCTCGACGTGCAACTGACCGTCGTCAGCGACCGCACCGACACCATCCGCGCCTCGATCAACGACGTGCAGTTCACGCTCATCCTCAGCACCGTGCTGGTGGTGCTTGTGGTGTTGATCTTCCTGCGCACGGTGCACGCCACTGTCATTGCCGGCGTCGCGCTGCCGCTGTCGTTGATCGCGACGTTCGGCATCATGTGGTTCTGCGGCTTCTCGCTCAACAATCTGTCTTTGATGGCGCTCACCATCGGCACCGGCTTCGTGATCGACGATGCCATCGTGATGATCGAGAACATCGTCCGCCATATTGAAAACGGGGAATCGCCGTATGACGCCGCGCTGCGCGGCGCGCGCGAAATCGCCTTCACCGTGATTTCGCTGACCATGTCTCTGATCGCGGTGTTCATCCCGCTTATTTTTATGACCGGCATTGTCGGCCGCATGTTCCGCGAATTTGCGCTCACGCTGACCATCGCCGTCGTGGTCTCCGCCGTCATTTCGCTGACGCTGACTCCGATGATGTGCAGCCGCATCCTCCGCCAACGCAGCCACGCCGCCACTCATGCGGTGACAAGGTTCTTCAACCGGACGGTCGATGCGTTCGTCGAGGTCTATCGCCGCAGCCTTGATTGGGTCTTGCGCAACCAGCCGCTCACCCTGTTGGTCACCGCGCTCACGCTTGCCGGCACCATCTGGCTCTACATCATCGTGCCGAAGGGTTTTCTGCCGTCGCAGGACACCGGCTTGATCATGGCGATCACCGAGGCCGGCAGCGAGGTGTCGTTCGAGGAGATGCAACGGCTGCAGAAGGCGGTGGAGAACGCGGTCAAAGACGACCCGGACGTCACCGGCGTGGTGTCGGTGATCGGTGTCAGCAAGCTCAATCCGACGCCCAATGCCGGCCGGCTCGCCATCACGCTCAAGCCGCGCAACGAACGCCCCGCCTTGGCCGACGAGATCGTCCACCGACTCAAGCAGCGCGTGGCCTCGATCCCCGGCATGACCGTGTATTTCCAGCCGGTGCAGGACATCCAGATCGGCACCCGCACCAGCCGGGCGCAGTATCAGTACACGCTCACCGCCGCCAATCGCGCCGATATCATCGAGTGGTCCAACCGCCTGGTCGAGCGCCTGCGCGCCGATCCGATCATGCTTGACGTTGCGTCCGAGGCTCAGGAAGGCGGCCTGCGCATGCTGGTCGATATTGATCGCGAGGTGGCAAGCCGCCTCGGCGTCTCCATGCAGACCGTCACCGACACGCTGTACAGCGCCTTCGGCCAGCGCCAGATCTCCACCATCTACGGTCAGGCCAACCAGTACCGGGTCATCCTCGAAGCCATGCCGCAGTATCAGCGCGACCCCGCCGCGCTGTCGAAACTGTTCGTCCCTGCCGCCGGCACCCAGGCCTCGCTCATCGCCGAGCAATCGACCTCGCTCACCGCCGGCCGCACCGCGCAGCCGCTCGGCACCGATACCGCGAACCGCACCCAGGTGCCGCTCAGCGCCTTTGCCCGTTTCGTGCGCACCACCGCGCCGCTCGCCATCACCCACCAGGAGCAGTTCCCTGCGGTGACTATCAGCTTCAATCTGGCGCCGGGCGCTGCCCTGTCGGATGCTGTCGCCGCCATCACTGCCGCGCAGCAGGAAATCGGCATGCCGGCCAACGTGCTGGGCAGCTACTCCGGCGATGCCGCCGAATTCGCCAAATCGCTGCGCAACACGCCGTGGCTCATCCTCGCGGCGGTGATCGCCATCTACATCGTGCTCGGGGTGCTGTACGAAAGCTTCATCCACCCGCTCACGATTCTATCCACGCTGCCCTCTGCCGGTGTCGGCGCGCTGCTGGCACTCATACTGTTCGGCTACGACCTGTCGGTGATCGCGCTGATCGGCATCATTCTGCTGATGGGCATCGTCAAGAAGAACGCGATCATGATGATCGACTTCGCGCTCGACGCCGAGCGCGGGCAGGGGCTTACGCCGCGCGCGGCCATCGTGCAGGCTGCCATGCTGCGCTTCCGCCCCATCATGATGACGACCCTTGCCGCGCTGTTCGGCGCGCTGCCGCTTGCGCTGGAAGGCGGTACCGGCTCCGAGTTGCGCAATCCCCTCGGCGTCACCATCATCGGCGGCCTGCTGCTCAGCCAGGTGCTCACGCTCTACACCACACCGGTGATCTATCTGTACATGGACCGCCTCAAGCAGTGGCTGTCGCGACGACCGTTTTTGCCGATCGGAGACACGCCGCGCCCGACGCGGCAACCGGCCGAGTAGCGCGATGAATTTCTCCTACCCCGCCATACTTCGCCCGGTCGGCACCACGCTGCTGGCGATCGGCCTGTTGCTGGTCGGCCTCGTCGCCTATCATTTCCTTCCGGTCGCCAGCATGCCGACCGTGGAATTCCCCACCATTCGCGTCTCCGCGAGCCGGCCGGGCGCCGACCCTACCGTCATGGCCGCCACCGTGGCTGCCCCGCTCGAGCGGCGGCTTGCCGAAATCTCCGGCGTGACCGAGATCACCTCGGTCTCCTCGCTCGGCTCCACCAGCATCACCGTGCAGTTCGATCTCAAGCGCAACATCGACGGCGCCGCCCGCGACGTGCAGGCGGCCCTCAATGCTGCGCTCACCGATCTCCCCGCCGATATGCCGACGCTGCCGAGTTTCCGCAAGATGAATCCGGCCGCGGCTCCGGTGCTGATTCTGGCGCTGACGTCCAAGACGCTCCCCGCCAGCGCCATCTACGACGCCGCCGACAGCGTGATCGCCCAACGCATCGCCCAGATCGACGGCGTGGCCGAGGTGAGCGTCACCGGCTCAGAGCAGCCGGCCATCCGCATCCGCGTCAACCCGGTCGCCATCGCCTCCATGGGCCTCAGCATGGAGGACGTGCGCCAGGCCGTGGTCAACGCCAACGCGCGCGGCCCGCTCGGTATCTTCGACGGTGCCGAGCGCGCGCAAACCATCGCCGTCAACGACCAGATGCGCGAGGTGCCCGAATACGAAACGCTCGTGATCAAGGCGACCAACGGCAACATCGTGCGGCTTTCTGCGATCGCTTCGGTCGAGCAGGGCGTGCGCAACACCCGCTCGGCCGCCTGGTTCAATCTGCAGCCCTCGGTACTTCTCATCATTACCAAGCAGGCGGACGCCAATGTGATCGATACCGTCGATCAGATTCGTGCGCTGCTGCCCGAGCTGAAGCGCTGGATTCCCGCCGACATCGAGTTTTCCGTACTTTCCGACCGCACCCAGACCGTCCGTGCCAGCGTCCGCGACATGCAGTGGACGCTGCTGGCCGCCATTACCCTGGTGATGCTTGTGGTGTTCACCTTCCTGCGGCGCACCGCGGCCACCGTTGCCGCCGGCGTCACCGTGCCGCTGTCGCTGGCCGGCACCTTTGCGGCCATGTGGCTGGCCGGCTTCTCGGTCAACAATCTTTCGCTGATGGCGCTGGCGATCGCCGTCGGTTTCGTGATCGACGACGCGATCGTCATGATCGAGAACGTGTTTCGCAACCTGGAGAAAGGCTATTCACCCCTGCGTGCCGCCATCGAGGGCGCCCGCCAAATCGGCTTCACCGTGCTCTCGATCAGCGTCTCGCTGATCGCCGCCTTCATTCCGTTGTTGTTCATGGGCGGGATCGTCGGCCGCCTGTTCCGCGAATTCTCCCTCACCCTGTCCTTTGCCATCGCCATATCGCTGGTCGTCTCGCTGACGGTGACGCCGATGATCTGCGCGCATTTTGTGCGCTCACCGCCGTCGAAGACTGCGACGTTACTCGATCGTATTGTGGAGACCGCGCTGCACCGCATGATCGACGCTTACGCCGTAAGCCTCGACTTCGTCCTGCGCCACCGTTTCATCACGCTGCTGGTGTTCCTGGCCACCATCGCGGTCACCGTCGACCTCTACATCAAGACGCCCAAGGGATATTTCCCGCAGGACGACACCGGGCTGGTGTTCGCCGGCACGCGCGCGTCGCCGGAAATCTCCTTCGAGCGCATGAAGGAGCTGCAGCAGCGCGTCACCGAGATCGTGCTGCGCGATCCGGCGGTCGCCGCGGTCGGCTCCTCGGTCGGCGCCTCCGGCTGGAATGCCTCGGTCAACCGTGGACGCCTGTTCATCAGCCTCAAGCCGCTGAAGGAGCGCGGCATTACCACGCAGGAATTCATCAACCGCATGCGGCCGCAACTCACCAACGTCGGCGGCATGCGCGTGTTCATGAGCGCCGCACAGGACATCCGGGCCGGCGGCCGGCAGTCGGATTCGGCATATCAGCTTACGTTGTGGACCCCCGACCTGCAGGAATTGCAGCAATGGGTTCCACGCGTGGTGGCGCGGGTCCAGCAGCTTCCCGAACTGGTCGATGTCAATACCGATCGCGAGCCGGGCGGTCTGCAGGCCAACGTGGTGGTCGATCGGCAGGCGGCGGCTCGGCTCGGCGTCCGCATCCAGGACATCGACAATGCGCTCAACAATGCCTTCGCGCAGCGGCAGATCTCCACCGTCTACGCCGACCGCAACCAGTATCGCGTCATTCTGGAAATCGACCCGCAGTTCCAGCGCGACCCCTCCGATCTCTCGCGCATCTACGTGTCCGGCGCCGGCAATACCCAGGTCGCGCTGTCGAGCGTCGCCCGCATCGAAAAAGGCCTGGCGCCGCTCGTGGTCAATCACCAGGGACAATTTCCCGCCGTCACCATCAGCTACGCGACCGCGCCCGGCGTGACGCTCGATCAGGCTACGCGCGCCATTCAGAGCGCGGTCGCCGAGCTGCACATTCCCGATACCCTGCGCGTGGAAAGCGCCGGCGACGTGCGCCAGTTCCGCCAGAGCGCCACCGCGCAGCCGCTCCTGATCCTGGCGGCGCTGCTCGCGGTCTACATCATTCTGGGGGTTCTGTACGAAAGCCTCGCGCATCCGCTCACCATCATCTCGACGCTGCCGTCCGCCGGCCTCGGCGCGCTGCTCGCGTTGCAGATCTTCAACGCCGATCTCACGGTGATCGCCTTCATCGGCATCATTCTTCTGATCGGGATCGTGAAGAAGAACGGCATCATGATGGTGGACTTCGCGCTCGCCGGAGAACGCGAACGGGGGCTTTCGCCCGAGCGCGCCATTTACGAAGCCTGTCTCGCGCGCTTCCGGCCGATCCTGATGACAACGCTCGCGGCGCTGCTCGGCGCGCTGCCGCTCCTGCTCGGCACCGGCCCGGGCTCGGAGCTGCGCCGCCCGCTCGGCATGACCATCATCGGCGGGCTCCTGGTGTCGCAGATCTTGACGCTCTACACCACGCCCGTGATCTACCTTTTGCTCGACCGCCTGCACCGCCGCCTGTGGGGCGGCGGCGATGTGCGCAGGCTTGCGGTCGGCGTCAACCTGCCGCCGCACAGCCTCCCGCGCTGATGCGCTGGAGATCTGCACTGCCCCCGCACGTTCCGTCGATGCGGGCGCGTCAACGGTTTGCGCCGCGATAGATCGGCTCCGGCTGAGTGAAGAAGCTGAGCAGGATGTGATAGACCAGCATATAGTTCTTCTGGTGAAATGAGGCGTGTGCGATACCCGGCATCACGGCAAATTGTTTGTCCGGGTTCGGCAGCAACTTAAAGAATTCGATCAGGTCGTCGAACGACGCGATCCCGTCGTATTCGCCGCGCATGACCATGGTCGGCACCGTGATCTTGGTCGGATCGCAGACCGGCAGGTTGTTGCACATGTCGATGTAGGTGCCGTTCGGGATCGAATCGTCGAGTTTCAGGATCGCATCGGCGAACGCCTCGATCACATGATCGTCGGCGGTGCCCGGATGGTCGCGTTCGAAGATCGAGCGCACGAAGGCGCGGTCGATCGGCCGGCGTTTGGTCTTGGTATATTCCGGCAGCTTCCTGCGCCGCTGCTCGAGCGTCGGGCTGCCCTTGCCGGTCCACACGTGCGCATCGAGGGCGAGCCGTTTCACGCGCTCAGGGTGCCGCTGCGCGAACACCGCAGCGCGCAGGGCGCCCGAGGAGATGCCATACACGAGCAACGGCCCGGTGTTCCGCGTCTTGATGATGTAGGCGCTGCCGGCCGCAAGATCGTCGGCCCCCTCGGCGATGGTGGCGTCGATGCCGCGGTGCTTGTCGGAGCGGCCGTAGCCTTCCATGTCCATGCACCAGGTGTCAAAACCCTGCGCGGCGAAGAAGTCCATGGCGCCAGGCCGGCCCGGTACCTGCAGGTCGAAGGTGGGTTGCGAGGCCATCGAGGAGCCGTGCACGAACAGGATCGTACCCTTCTTCGGCTCCGTTAACGCCGGCTTCTCCCACAAAAACAGCCGCACGTCGCCTTTTTTGGTCCAGTGTTCCTGGCCGCGCGCGGCCGCATGCGACACCGGTATGTTCATGAATATCTCCCACGTTACGGGGGCGGACTTCGGAACACGCCGCATTCCCCCGCTTTGATCTTTGCCGCGACCGGCGACCGGAGTCGAGCGCGGAGGAGCTTCCAGCCGCCGAGGGCGTCCGCCGCACTTTAAGATCAAAGATTTGGCGTGTAGTGTCAAAAACTTGAAGGTGGGCAGCGGCTGCGGGACGCAGATGTGCGTCAAGCCGCCGGGGTCGAAACATCTGCGGCCGGACGAGGGTTGAACATGAAGATCGTCATTCCCGATCTTGTATCGAACTCGTATTTCCCCGCCGTCGCGGCGGTCGAGCTCGGCTACTTTGCGCGCGAAGGGCTCGATGTCGAGCTCGAGCTCGTCTTCCCCGTCAACCGCTCCTACGAATGGCTGCGCGATGGGGAGGCCGATTTCGTCGGCGGCTCGGCCCACTCCGTGCTCGCGGCTTTTCCCGAATGGCGAGGCGCCAAGTTACTCGGCGCGCTCGCGCAAGGCATGTACTGGTTTCTGGTGATGCGTGCCGACCTGCGCGCAAAGCGCGGCGACCTCTCGGCGGTGAAAGGCCGAAGGATCGGCGCCGCGCCGTGGGTCGATTTCGGCTTGAAGCAATTGCTGAAGGATGCCGGCATCGACGTGCAGCGAGATCAGGTGGAGATCGCGCCGGTGCCCGGCTCCACCGGCGCCGGCGTTTCGTTCGGCGTCAACGCGGCAAAGGCCCTCGAAGAAGGGAAGGTCGACGGGTTTTGGGCCAACGGCATGGGCGCGGAAGTGGCAGTGCGCCGCGGCGTCGGCACGATCGTGCTCGATGTGCGTCGCGGCGACGGACCTAAGGCGGCGTTCGGCTACACCTTTCCGGCGCTGGTCACCACCGCCGCATTGGTCGAGCATGCACCCGATCAGGCCGCCGCCGCGGTGCGCGCGCTGGTAAAAACGCAGGCCGCGCTCAAGGCGAACGTGAAGCTTGCGACCGAGGTCGGCCGCAAATGGTTTCCGGAGTTCGAAGCGTCATTGATCGCCGACGTGGTGGAGCGCGACCTGCCGTTCTACGACGCAAGCATCTCGCGCGAAACCTTTGATGCCTGCGGCCGCTTCAGCCGGGCGATGGGACTGGCGCAGCAACCCGCCGCCTACGAGGCCGCGGTCGCCGTGCAGTTCGGCGAATATTGGAAGCAGGCTTCACGGTAAACCAAACTGCTCATTGCCGCGAAAGCGGGCAGCCAGCAAGCGGCTCCCGGTCCCCGCTTCGCGGGGACGAACGTATGCTTATTGGCCCGCTCCGATCAGGTCCTCGCGGCCGAGCGCCGCGACCACCCACATCGCCGTCTCGAACAGCGCGGCGTCGCGGTCGGCGCCGCCCATGAGCTGCAGGCCGAGCGGCAATCCCTCGTCCTTGAGCAGCGGCAGCGAGACGGCCGGGACGCCAAGGTAGGATGCCGGCGCGTTCATCACCGGATTGCCGGTCGTCTCAAATCCGACCGGCGCCGCGCCGGTTGCGGAAAGCGTGACAAAGGCGTCGTATTTTTCGGCGGCCTTCGCGAAGGCGGCGCGCGCGCGGTTGCGTTGCGCGAGCAGCGCGGCGTAGTCTGCTTGCGTCATCTTTTGTGCGTTGCGCAGCCGTTCCTGCGACGGTGCACTGAGCTTGCTGATGTCGGTCTCGGCGTAGGTATTGAGCGGCCATCGCCCCTCCCACTCGTTGATCCGCCGCGTCAGCGTCACTGCATCGGCGATCTCCCGTTCCACCGCCTCGACCAACGGATCCTCTGCGCGGGAGTCGATTGCAACGCCGGCTTCCGCCAGTTTGCGCCTCATGCCATCGAACGCCTTGCGTGCGCCTTCGCTTGTGTCCTTCCAGCCGCCGGTCTCCAGCACCGCAAATCGCGCCGGTTGCGGCCGCCGCGCGAAATTCACCTCGCCCTGCAGCCCTACATGGCCGGGATCGCCGCCCGCGCGTTCCGCAATCGCGCGCAGCACGAGCCATGCGTCGGCAAGACTCGCCGCGAGCGCACCGTGCACGCTCTGGCTCAATTGATCGTAGGCGCCGCCGCGGTTGATGGCGCCCACCGTCGGCTTGAAGCCGACGCAGCCGCAATAACTCGCCGGTCTTAAGATCGACCCGACCACCTGCGTGCCGAGCGCCGCCGGAATCATGCCGGCGCCGACCGCTGCAGCCGAGCCGCTGGAGGAGCCGCCCGGCGTGCGCGTCCGGTGGTGCGGATTGAACGTCCCCTCCCACGGGTGGCTCGCCGCAAATTCCGTCGTCGATGTCTTGCCCAAAATGATCGCGCCCGCCTCGCGCAGCGCGAACACCGAGGCGGCATCGCGCCGCGTGCGAAATCCCTGCCACAGCGGCGAGCCTTGCCCGGTCGGCATGTCGGCGGTCTCGATGATGTCCTTGATCCCGAGCGGCATGCCGTCGATTGCCGACAGCGGCCTGCCGCTGCGCCAACGCGCCGTCGCGGCGTCGGCGTCGCGCCGCGCCCGCTCGACGTTCATCTCGACGAAGGCGCCGACCGCGGGCTCCAGCCGGGATATGGTTTCAAGACAGGATTCGAGAAACTCGCGCGGCGTGGTTTTGCCGCTAGAAAATTGCGCCGCCTGCGCCACGTAGGGCCGCAATGTGAGTGCCGCCGGCACCTCCGCATCGGCCGTTGCCCGCTCCGCCATGCTCATAATCTGCTCCAGCTATTGATCGAACTTTTTTGCCGCGTCTTCCACGTTGCGCACCGGCGTCTCGGGCTTGAGCCCGCCCCGCCGCCGCGCAAAAGTCTCCTTGCCGCTCGTCTCCCACGCTCCCCCCACCGCGCGCCGCGCGTACTCGTCCCAGGCCGCATCCCAGTCGCCCAGTTGATAGCCGTGCCACGGCGGCCGCGGCGAGAGCGTCGGCAGGTTGAGCTCCTGCCAGATCTTCAGTGCCTGCTCCATGTATTCGCGCGCCGGCAGCGCCAGCGGCGGAAACGGCTGTTTCAGCGTGGCATCGATCAGCATGGTGGAATCGTTGTCGCGGCGGCCGGACTTCGGCCCATGTCCGCCCGAGCGTCCGCCGAAAATATGCACGTCTTCGATCGGGTTCGCGCGATAGGCGATCGACCACCACACCGCATCTGTATTGGTGGGGTCGATGTCCTCGCTCACCGCAACGCAAATCTTACCGCAATCGGCGCGGAAATGCGCCGCCGCGTCGAGCCCGCGCCAAACTTCGCTCCTGACCGCGCCATGCACGTATTGCAGAAATATCACCGGACGGATGTTGCTCAACGGCTCGTGCAGCGACACCGCGCGGATGCCCTTGATGCCGAGCTGGTCGCGCAGGTGCGCAAGAAACATCGGCTCGTAGGCCACCTTCTTGATCACGCTCGACTCGCTCGGCGTAACCTGGCTCACGATGGAGACGAACACCGGCGACCGCTTGTGCGTGATCGCGGTGACCTGCATGGACATGTTGTAGTCTTCCAGCGCCACATAGCCGTGGCTCTCGCCAAACGGACCCTCGGGTTCGAGCAGCTCCGGATCGATCAGCCCTTCGATGACGATTTCCGCATCCGCCGGCACTTCGAGATCGACCGTGACGCATTTCGCCGTGCGGATCGGCGCGCCGGCGAGCGCGCCCGCCACGCCCATTTCATCCATGTCGACGGCGAGCTTTTGCGGCCCGGTGAACATCACCACCGGCGCGCAGCCGATCACGATGGCGCAGGGCATCGGCTCGCCCCGCGCCCGATATTTTTCCCAATGCAGATAGCCGCCGGCGCCGCCGACGCGCGAGGCCATGCGCACGCCGAGCCGGTCAGCGGCTTTGAGCGCCGCGCGATAGGTGCCCATGTTGCGGACGCCGGTTTCGGGATCCTTGGTGACGCAGAGCGTGGCGGTCAAATAAGGCGCCGCGTCGAAACCGGGCGTCGAAATCGGCACCGGCAGGTTTTTGAGGCCGCCGTCCGGCTTGCGCAGGTCATCGCCCGTGATGACCACGTCCTGGCACGGCGGCGAGGTCACCGATACCGGAGCAATGGGGTTGGCAATGGCGTGCACCCAGGCCGCGCCGATATCTTCCACCGGCCGCCCCATGCCGATGGCGTAGATCTGCGGCGAGGCTGCCAGCGCCCCGACCGCCACCGGCATTGCGTAGCGCCGGCCACGGCCATCGACGACGTTCGTGAACAGGAACGCGCGGCGTTTTTCCTCCGGCAACCCGCCCTGGAACTGCCAACGCACCAGGGGGTGCAGCTCGGTGTCCTTATCGATCGGCCGCGCGATGCGCACCAGCAGTCCCTGCGCCTCCAACGCCGCAAGATGCTGGTGAAAATCGAGCGCCGGTCTGGCAACCGGTCCGGCCCTGCGCCGCATGTTGGCCTGATCGAGCATCGAAATCGACTGTAGCACTTGTCCCGGACGCAGCGCAGCACCAGCGAAGCGGCGCGCTGCAGAGCCGGAGAGCGTAACGATCACCGCGCCTAAAACGCTCCTGGATCAGCGGCGCACCGCTCCGCGCTGCACCGCATCCGGGACACCCGCGCTACTTCTTCCCCTTCTGGTGCTCATTGATGATCGGCTTGGCGGCGCGGAAACAGTCGACGCCGACGGGGATGCCGCAATAGACCGCGATCTGCGTGAGCACCGCGCGGATTTCGTTCGGGGTGAGCCCGTTGCGCAGCGCGCCGCGCACGTGGGTCTGGAATTCCTCCATCTTGCCGAGCGCGGCGATCATGCCGAGGTTGAGGATCGAGCGCTCGCGCGGTTTCAGCGTCTCGTCGCCCCATGCTTCGCCCCAGCAGTATTGCGTGACGATGCGCTGGAAGTCGCGGTTGAAATCGTCCACGTTCTGCAGGGCGCGATCCACGTATTCATCGCCCAGTACCTGGCGGCGCATCTTTAAGCCGATGTCGTAGGTTTTCTGGTCCATAACGTTCCTCCGCTTGCGATTGGTCCTTCCGCCCTGATCCTGAGGGGACGCGAAGCGCCGTCTCGAAGGATGTGGACGGCCTCATGCGTCAAGACGCGCCCTCGGCATTCCTCAGTATGAGGCCGTATTTACTGCGCCGTCACTCTTCCGGCGGGCCGCCTTTCCATCGTTTCACGAGCTTGGCGTCGATGCCGAAGAAGTCGAGCAGCCGGCCGACCGTATGGTTGATGATGTCGTCGATAGTCTTGGGTCGCGTGTAGAAGGCGGGCACGATCGGCGCCACCACCGCGCCGATGTCGGCGAGCGTCGCCATGGTGCGCAGATGCCCGCCGTGCAGCGGCGTCTCGCGCACCGCGAGCACGAGCCGGCGCTTCTCCTTCAACACCACGTCGGCGGCGCGCGAAAGCAGGGAGCTGGTGACGCCGGTCGCGATCTCGCTCATGGTGCGGATCGAACACGGTACGATCACCATGCCCATGGTCGGGAACGAGCCGGAGGAGATCGAGGCGCCGATGTCGGCGACGGAATGGTTGACCTTGGCCAGCGCACGCACGTCCTTCGGCTTGTAGTCGGTCTCGTACACCAGCGTCATCTCCGCCGATTTGCTCATCACGAGATGGGTCTCGATGTCGGTCGCCTTCAGCACTTCCAGGAGCCGAATGCCGTAGATCGTGCCGGACGCGCCGGAGATGCCCACCACCAGCCGCTGCGGAATCTTGCTGTCCATCAACCTCTCCCTTGCCGCCCGGTTTAGCCGTTGCCGCAATGCTGCGCAAATGCCGCAAGGATGGTCTCGAGCGGCTCACCGGGCAGCGGACGCAAGAGCGTCGCATAGGCGGCGATGCTCGCGCGCGCCGCATCGAGCGGCGCCGCACCCGTTGTGCCGAAGCGGTCGCTCTGCGCCAGCGCGTAGAGCGCCTCCTGTTCGAGCCGTTCCGCTTCCAGCTCCGCCGCCTTGATGCGATTGCGGAACGCCTCGGCCGTGTCGCGGTCCACAATCGGCGGCGCGCTTTTCAAGGCGCGGCGCATCTCGCGCAGCGGGATCACGGTCGTGCTGCGCCATGCGGCGACTGCGCGGTCGGCTTCCTTCACCTCGGCCTCGCTCAGGCTGCGGCGCTGCGTGGCGTTCCAGAGCAAAAAGAACAGCACGTTGACATCGACGCCGGCTTCGTCCTGCAGGCGGATGCAGGCCGGCGCCACGCCCGGCACGGCGTAGAACTTGACCGAAAACTGCCAGAACGGCGAGCTCGATTTTTCGGCTTTGCTCGGGACAGCTGTCATCGCGGGGTAAAATTCGGCTTAGGCTGCGTCCAGTCTGCCATAGGCGCCGGCCGCGTGCAGCGCTTCGACGATCCGCGCCGGGGGGAGCGGCATTTGCGCAAAATGCACGCCGAAGGGCGAGAGCGCATCCTCGATCGCCGCGACGATCGCCGCCGGCGCCGGGATCGTGCCGCCTTCGCCCGCGCCCTTCACGCCGAGCGGATTGAGCGGGTTCGGCGTCTCCACGTGCTCGATAATGCAGTCGGGCACGTCGGGGGCGGCGGGCAACAGATAATCCTGGAACGTGGTGGTGAGCGGCTGGCCGCCGTCGTCGTACTTCATCCACTCGAACAGCGCGTTGCCGATGCCGTGTGCAACGCCGCCCTGCACCTGTCCGTCCACGATCATCGGATTGATGATGTTGCCGCTGTCGTGCGCCACCGTGTAGCGCAACAGCGTCACTCTGCCGGTCCAAGGATCGACCTCCACCTCCGCGACATGGGTGCCGTTGCAGTAAGACGCCTGCGGCGGCGCAAAATAGGCGGTATGTTCGAGTCCCGGCGCTTGCCCGGGCGGAAGCGAAAATCCCGGCATGCCCTGCGCGAGCCGCGCCAGTTCGCCGAACGTGAGCGAGGGGCGGTTACCGCTTCGCGCAATGGCGCGGCCGTCCTCCACCTCGACGTCGCTTTCCGCCACCCCGAGGGCGCGTGCGGCGAGCGCCACCACCTGCCTGCGCACCGCGTCGCCCGCGATCATGGCCGAGCAGCCGGCATTGATCGCCTGCCGGCTGGCAAAGGCGCCGACCCCTTGCGCGATGGCGCCGGTGTCGCCGACCGTCATCACGATGTCTTCCATGCGACAGCCGAGCCTGTCGGCGATGATCTGCGACAAGGTGGTCTGCTGTCCCTGGCCCTGGTTGGTCGCGCCGGTCGCCACCGCGACCTTGCCGTTCGGGAGGAGGCGCACCGTGACGCCCTCGAAGGGGCCGAGCCCGGTACCCTCGACGTAATTGGCAAGCCCGATGCCGATGTAACGCCCGTGCGCGCGGGCCTGCGCCTGCCGACGGCGAAAGCCGTTGTAGCCGGAGAGCTCGATGGCACGCTCCTGGCTGCGCGGGAAATCGCCGCTCGCGTACACGAGCGGCTTGCCGTCGCGGAACGTGAGCCCCATGGCGTAGGGCATCTGCTCGGGCTTGATCATGTTGCGCCGACGCACGTCCGCACGATCGATTTTGAGCTCGCGCGCCACGCGATCCATCAGCCGCTCCATGGCGAACACCGCCTGCGGCCGGCCCGCGCCGCGCACCACCGTGGTCGGCACGCGGTTCGTCAGCGCCACCGTGACCTCGATTTTGTAGGCCGGCACCACATATGGCCCGGGGAACGTGGTGGCCGCGATATAGGGCACGATGATGCCCCAGGGCAGAAAGGCGCCGGTGTCGTGCAGCATGCTGCCGCGCAGACCCAAAATTTTTCCGTCGTTGTCGACCGCAATCGCGACCTTCCAATATTGGTCGCGCTCCTGCGTCGCCGAGATGAAATGCTCGCGCCGGTCCTCGACCCATTTAACCGGGCGGCCGAGTTTCATCGCCGCCGCCGGGATCACCGCCTCCTCGGCATAGAATGGCGCCTTGGTGCCGAACCCGCCGCCGACGAACGGTGCCACCACCCGGATCGATTCCAGATTGCGCTCGAACAGGTCGGCGAGCGTGCCGCGGGCAAGATGCGGCGTTTGCGTCGAGGACCACACGTCGAGCCGATCGGCAACAGCATCGTAGCGCGCCAGCACCGCACGGCCTTCGAGCGACATGGCGCCGCCGCGGTGGAGAAAAAATTCCTCCTCGAACACATGCGGTGCGTTCCTGAACACGGCCTCGACGTCGCCGTAGCCCATGGGCACGTAAGCCGCCACATTGGATGCAATGTCGCTGTGCACACGCGGCGCTCCGGGCGCGATAGCGGCGCGCGGATCGCTGACCGCCGGGAGGATTTCGTAATGCACCTTCACCGCCGAGGCCGCATCTTCCGCCAGATAACGGCAGTCGGCGATGACAACCGCAACTGTCTGCCCCACGTAGCAGACCTCCTCGCGCGCCAGCGCAAGCTGCGTGCGCGCCGTCTTGATCGAAGGGTTCGGCACCAGCATGGGGATTTGCCCGTGCGCCATGCGCGGCGACAGATCGTCGGCGACGAGCACCGCATGCACACCCGGCATCGCCCGCGCTGCGGACGCGTCGATCGCGCGGATGCGCGCGTGCGCGTGCGGCGAGCGCACGAAACAGGCGTGCAGCGTTCCAGGCAGCGGGATGTCGTCCACGAAACGGGCGCGCCCAGTGAGCAGCGCCGGATCCTCCGTGCGCGTCACCCGTGCGCCGAAATGCTTGGCGCCCATGGGGCTAGCCGGAGACGGCGATTTTCAGCGGGAACTTGTCCACGCATTCGTGGCCGTTGGCGGTGACGATGAAAGTGTGGCCGAGGAAAATGCCGAACATGCCGTCCGCTGTGATCGGGTTCGGCTCCGCCATGATCACCATCCCGGGCTTGAGCACCATGTCCGCCTCGGTGCCGGTCACGTGTTCTGCCGAAATATGCGGATTGTCGGTAACAAGATCGATGCCGTGACACTGTGTCGGCCGCGACTGATAGCCCTTGTCGCGGAAAAATCTGCTTGCCTGCCGGATCGCCTCGCACGTATTGCCGGGCCTGATTTCCTGCACGATGCGCTCATAGCCGGGCAGCACCACCTCATCCCAAAACCGCTGCACCATGTCGGTCGGCTTGCCGATGGTGATCGGCGAGCCGATCTGCGCGGTGTAGCCGCGGTAGCCGGCGGCCAGCTCCATGTTGATGATGTCGCCCTGCTGCAGCACGCGGCCCGAGGGACGCGGATTGCCGAAGATCAGCGCCGGATTGTGCATCGACGTTGAGCCGATGATGAGGAAGTCGATGTCGCCACCGCCTTCGAGAATGGCGGCGCCGGCTGCCGCGCGCAACTCGTATTCCTTGACGCCCGGCCGCGCGCGTTCGACCATCGCGTTCATCGCATCCTCGCACAATTTGCCCGCCTTGCGGATGCAATCGAGCTCTTCCGCGCTGTGGATCACCAAAAGGTCGTGCAAAAAACCTTTGGTGAACACCAGCTCCGCCTCGGGCAGGCTCTCGCGCAGCACGTTGTATTGATTGACTGGCAGATAATCGCCGTGCCGCGGATCGATCTCCATCAGCCCGATCCGTCCACGCTCCAGCTTCAGCTCGCGCAGCCGCTCGACCATCACCTCGGCGTAGCGGCCGTTGCGGCTGTGGCGTACGTCCTTGACCGCCACCTCGACGTTGCGCCGCACCGCTTCCGCATGCGTGCCGCCCATGGAATAGACCATGGTCGGCTCGCCTTCGAGCGGCACCAGTACATAGCAGCAGAGCGCGTGCCATTCCCAATGGCCGGTCAGCCACAGCATGCCGCCGCCAAAGCTCCAGTGGCTCGGCCCGCCCGGCACGATGATCGCATCGAGCTTGTGGGCGCGCATCTTCTCGCGCAGCGCCGCGTAGCGACGTGCGTATTCCGCCGGCGAAAACTGCTCATACACCGCATCGCGGTAGTACGGCGTGCCGCGCATGTTGGCGAACGGCAACGACTGGTCGAGTCTGTTACGGACCGCCTCCCAGGGCTGCGGCCCCAACGGTCTGCGCGGCTGTTCGTTCATCGTTTGAGCCCTCCGATTTGATACCGTCCTCATCCTGGGGAGCGACCGAAAACCGCCTCGCGCAGGATGAGGGGGGCTCATGGTTCGAGACGCCGCGCTTCTCGCGGCTCCTCACCATGAGGCCGCCTTCCTTCACTCCGTGCAGTTCCCGATCTTCACCTTGCCGCCGGCAAGCTGTACCGCCTCTTCGGCGAGCTTGATGTTGGCGACCTGTTCCACCGTCGGTTTCTTGTCCGCCGGAATGTCGCCGTTGGCCACTGAGTTGTCGATCGACCACTGTGTGCGCTTGGGATCGAAGCCGGTGTTCACCGACCAGATGCAGTTTTTGGTCTCCACTTCCCAAGCGTACTCGACCGCATCCCGCGGCTTCTTGGTGGCCTCCACCATGATCGGAATGACCCTCTCCTTCTCACGGTAGATGGTGCGGTTGGCCTCGATCATGGCCGCCACCGTGTCGCGCAGAAGCGCGCGGTCGCGCGCGATCCAGTCAAGCGAGGCGCCGTAGGCGTTGAACATGTAAAGCGGCATGAGATCGACGAGCTGCACGAGCAGGTTCAGCGTCGGCTTCTGCTTCTTGGCGAGATAGACGTCCTCGGGATGCAGCGCCACGCCGTCGATCTGGTTGGCGACCAGGCCCGGCAGACGGCCGGCGGTGGGCGAGGGAATGAATTGTGCATCTTCGACCGTGAGACCGGCAGTCTTCAACACCTCACGGCCCATGCGCCAGTTGAAGCCGCCGACGCCGCCGCCGGTGGCCGACAGGCGCTTGCCCTTCAGATCGGCAGCGGTCTTGATGCCCTCCTGCACCACGTAAGCCTGCGGCATGCGCGGCGCGAGGCCCCAGATCTGCTGCACTTTAAGGCCGCGTCCGATCGCCACGTCGCTGACGCTGACGATGGCGGTGCCCTGCGCCGCGGCGACGTTCGCGGTCTGCGACTGCCCGCCCTCGAACTGGATGATATTGGCGTCGATGCAGCGCTTGGCGAAAAAGCCGAGCTCTTTTGCCACATACGGGGTGGTGTGCACCACGTTCGGCGGCGCCACCGACACGCCCACGTTGATCTTGCGCATGGTCGGGCAGTTCGGCGCGGATTGCGCGCTGGCGAAATCTGCGGTGCACACGCTGAATGCCGCACCTGCAATCAACCCAACGGTCCATTGCTTGGTTCGCATGTTTTCTCCTCCACACATTGTTGTCGTTATTGGCTAATCCTCCTGCGCGGCCGCGGTCCATGGCGCGACGCGCTTCTCCGCCATGCGCAGGAGCGCCGTCAACGTGACGCCGAGCAGCCCGAGGGTAACGATGGGCACGAACATCTTGTCCACCTGGAACGTGCTTGCGGTGCGCACGATCAAGTACCCGATGCCGGAGATGGCGGTGTAGAGGTCGGCGAGCACCATGCCGATCATGCCGCGCCCCACCGCAAGGCGGATGCCGGTGACGATGAACGGCAGCGCCGCCGGCAACACGATGTTTCCCCACAGTTGGCGCTCGTTGCAGCGGAAAGCGCGTCCGACTTCCAACAGCTTCGGGTCCACGGCTTTGACGCCCTGATAGGTGTTGATCACCATCGGAAAGAAGGCAAACAGAAACAGGATGATGACCTTCGCCGTCGTTTCGTAGCCGGCCCACAGCACGATCAGCGGCACCAGGGCCACCGACGGGATCGAATAGAGGAAGGTGATGTAGACCATCACCCCGACGTCGAGGATGTGAAAGCGCGCCAGCGCAAGTCCGATCAGCGTTCCGAACACGATGGCAAGCGTCAGCCCCATGGCCAACACGATCAGGCTCGGCCACAGCGCGAACCACAATTCGCCGCTTGTCACCATGTCGACCGCGGCCACCGCCACCTTGGTCGGCGTGGTGAACAGCACCGGATCGACGCTCAGGCCCGCGATCTGCCACAGCGTCAGCGCGATGGCGAGCGAAACGGCGCGGATGACGAAATTCTGTGCCTGCGTGCGCCGCCGACGCTCCGCCGCCACGCGCTCCGCCCGCGTCCGGTCGGCATCGAGCGCGCGCTGCTCTTCTGCCGCGTTCAACGGATCGGTGCGCGCATGTTCGACTGTGCTCATGCCACCTCCCGCGGCGCGCGCACGCGCTGCGGACGCGCGGTATGCAACTGATGCCAGATGTGCTGGCGTATTTCGCCGAAGCGCGGATCGAGCCGCATGGCATCCACATCGCGCGGCCGCCCGAACGGCACGTCGAGGATTTCTTTGATGCGCCCCGGCCGCGCACTCATCACCGCGACGCGGTCGCCGAGCAAAATCGCCTCATCGATCGAATGGGTGATGAACACCACGGTCTTGCGCTCGTCCGGCCGCTCCATGAGCTGCAGCAGCTCCTCCTGCAGGATTTCGCGCGTCTGCGCATCGAGCGCGGCGAACGGCTCGTCCATCAACAGCACCGTGGGGTTCATCACCAGCGCGCGCACGAGCCCGACGCGCTGCTGCATGCCGCCCGACAATTGATAGGGATAGTGCTTCTCGAATCCGGAAAGCCCCACGACGTCGAGATAGTGCGCGACCCGTTCGCGGATGAGATCCGCCGGCGTCTGCGCCATGGCGAGGCCGAACGCCGCGTTGTCATACACCGTCTTCCACGGCAACAGGCCGAAATGCTGGAACACCATGGCGACGCCGTCCGGCGGCCCGGCGACCGGTTTGCCGTGAACGGTGAGCGTTCCGGAGCTGATGTCGGTGAGCCCCGCGATGCAGCGCAACAGCGTGGTCTTGCCGCAGCCGGAGGGGCCGACGATGCACATGATCTCGTTCGTGAGAACCGCGAGGTTCAGTTGGCGGAATGCCACCACCGAGCCGTCCAGAAACAGCTTCGCGGCATTCTCGGCAATGATGGCGGGAGCAGCCATGGTCACCGCCCCGCGGCATAGCCCTGCATGCCGCGCGGATTGGCGGCAGCGCGGCGGCGCGGCCCGATCTGCGAGACTGCCGTGAGCCGCCCCTCCGACCAATCCGGCTCCACTTCGACGATATGCCCGCGCCGGGCCAACTCCTCGCGCGTCGTTTTCGGCACCCGACCCTCCACTTGCACCACGCCCGGCCGCGCCGTGCGCGGCCAGAACGAGATCGGAAAATGCTCGGTATGCCAGGCCGGCGCGTCGATCGCCTCCTGCATGTTCATGTTTGCATGCACGTGCCGCAGGAAGAACTGCGTGGTCCACTGGTCCTGCTGGTCGCCGCCCGGCGTGCCCCAGGCCATATACGGCTCGCCGTCGCGCAGGGCGAGCGTGGGCGAGAGCGTGGTGCGCGGCCGTTTTCCCGGCGCAAGCGAAGCCGGATGCCCTTCTTCGAGCCAGAACATCTGCGCCCGCGTGCCCAGACAAAAGCCGAGCTCCGGGATCACCGGCGAGGAATGCAGCCATCCGCCCGAGGGCGTGGCGGACACCATGTTGCCGGTCTGATCGATCACGTCGAAGTGCACGGTGTCGCCGCGCATCTCGCCGAGCCGCCCGACCGTCGGTTCGCCCGCGCCGAGCGCTGCGGCCCCCGCGCGTTGGCCCTCCTCGCGCTTGAGCTTGACCACCGCGCCAAAACCTTCCACCGAGCCCGGCCGCTGTTCGAGCGAGGCCTTGTCGGACACGAGCTTGCGCCGCTCCGCGTTGTAGGCGTCCGACAGCAGCGTTGCCATCGGCACTGCGACGAAGTCCGGATCGCCATAAAATTTTTCGCGATCGGCATAGGCGAGTTTTGCGCACTCGACCACGAGGTGGATGAACTCCGGTCCGGTCACGTCGAGCCCGTCGAGGGAGAATCCTCTCAGGAGCGCGAGCTGCTGCAGCATCACCGGCCCCTGCCCCCAGGGCCCGGTCTTGCACACGGTGTAGCGGCCATAATCATAGGTGAGCGGCGGCTCGATGCGCGGCCGCCAGCGCGCCATGTCCTCCCCCGAAAGCACGCCGCGGTGCGGCCGCCCGCTCGTATCCATGATCTCCTGCGTGCGACAGAATTTGTCGATCGCTTCCGCAACGAAACCTTCCATCCAGACCTTCAGCGCCCGCTCGATCTGTCGCTCCCGGTCGCCGCCCGCGCTCTCGGCTTCTTTCAGGACGCGCGTGTACGTCGCGGCAAGCGTCTTGTTGCAGAACAACGAGCCGGTCTCCGGCACCTTGTTTCCGGGCAGATAAACCGCAGCCGACGTCGGCCAGTGCTGCCGGAACAAGTCCTGCACCGTGGCGATGGTGGCATTGGCGCGCTCCACCAGCGGGTGCCCGCGCTCCGCATAGCCGATGGCAGGCGCAAGCACATCGGCAAGCCGCATGGTGCCATAGTCGCGCAACAGCAGCATCCAGGTCTGGAACATGCCCGGCACGCAGGCCGCAAGCAGCCCGGTGCCCGGCACCATGTCGAGGCCCTCGGCCTTATAATGCGCGATGGTCGCACGCGCCGGTGCCGGCCCCTGGCCGCACACGACTTCCACTTTACCTTTGCGCGTGTCGTAAATGATCGCCGGCACGTCCCCGCCAGGTCCATTCAGATGCGGCTCCACCACCTGCAAGGTGAACGCGGTTGCCACCGCGGCATCGAAGGCATTGCCGCCCCGCTCCAAAATGCCCATGCCGACCGCCGTGGCGATCCAATGGGTGGAGGCGACAACGCCGAACGTGCCCTCGATCTCGGGCCGGGTGGTGAAGGGACTTTGGTTGATATTCGCTGCCATGGGCAATCCTCGGAATGTTGGACCTTTTACCATTTCGGCCGTGCTTGTGTCTCGACCGCGCCCCCGCCCGCCCGGCCGCGGGACACAGCCCCGTGGATCGGGTCCGCCGCCACGCGGTTCGGCGGGGGGTACACACTTGCAATAATTGCAATTGCAATACTTGTAGGTGCGGTAAGGCAGAATCGAAACGTCCGTCGCCCAGCGCCGCTTCACAGCCAGCGCTTGCGGATTTCCTCAAGCCCGAGCTTTGCCGGCAGGTAGTCGGGATCGAATTCGAGCGCGCGGCCGAACAGCCGCCGAGCCTCCGCCACGTTGCCCTTGTCCAGATAGATCCGGCCGAGATTGAAGTGCGGAAACTGGTAGCAGCAGTAGCGCTTCGATTGGATCGCCTTCTCAAGCCACGGGATCGCCGCGTCGAGTTGCCCGAGCTGCATCAGGTAAACGCCGATGTCGTTGTAGGGATTGCCGAAGTCGGGATCGAGGGCGATTGCCTTCTTGCACTCGGCGATCGCCTCCTCGATGCGGCCGAGATGGCTCAGCGACCACCCGAGAAAGGTGTGTCCCTCCGCCGTAGGATGCGCCTTGATCGAACGCTCAAAAAAGACCACCGCCTGATCATAGGCGCCGAGCATGTGCAACAGATAGCCATGTTGCCAGAAAAGCTGCGCGACCTCGCGGCTGTTGTCGCGCTCCTGCGCCGGCGCAGCCACGGCCAAGAGCGCCACCGCCAGCGCCGGCACGATGTACCGCGAGGTGAAGCGCCCCGCCGCCATGGATTCTGTCCGTTCTTCGAGCGGCTCCCGCGCTGTGTGCCGCGCTCCGCCGCAAAGCGTGATGGAGCAGGTCGTTCTCCGCCGTTCATCGGACGGTTCCGCCGGGAGCACGCGCCAAAATGGTGAACCTGAACCGCGCGGCGGTCAATCGCGCCGCGAAGACATAGCGACGCAACCACCTCCGAGACCACATCCGCCAAGACCGCATTTCAAAATCCGTGGGATTTTGCGGTATAATTCGGACTTCTGAAGCAAAGGCCGCATCCCGTGTCGCAATCCGCCGGTCCGCAACTGTTGCGCCAATGGATTGGGCGGGCGGTCACGCGCAGTCCTGACAAGCCGTTCATCGTTTCGGCGGAGGATGGCCGCAGCATCGATTTCCGCCGTCTGCACGACCTCGCCCGGCGCATGGCGGCCTACCTCGGCGCGCAGGGCATCGGCGTCAACGACCGCGTCGCACTGCTCTCCAACAATTCGATCGAGCATCTCGTCTGCTACTTCGGCGTGATGGCCTATGGTGCCGCCATCTGCACCGTGCACGTGGAAATGAACCGCAATCAGCTCGACAATATTTTTGCGCGCCTGAACCCGAAGCTCGTGCTCTACGAGGCCGGCTTGCAGCTCGATGACCTGCTTGCGCAGGTGTCGACGCCGCGCGTTCCGCTCGGCATCATCGATCAGCCGTCCTCCGACACGCTGTTTGCCGCGTTGGAACATTGCGTGCCGAGCGATGCACATGTTCCGGCGCGACCGACCGACGATGCCGTGATCCTGTTCACCTCCGGCACCCGCGAACGCCCCAAGGGCGTAGTGTTGAGCTTCCGCGAGCTGTTGGCGAACGCGCCGCCGACCGCCGAAGGTTTCGGCCTTACCGCCGACGACCGTATCTACGATTACCGCTCCTTCAACTGGTGCTCGGCGCAGACGCTGAGCGCGGTCCCGCCGCTCATGTGCGGCGCCACCCTCATTCTCGGTCGGCGCTTTTCGCGCAGCCGGTTCTTCGATCACATCCGGCAGCATCGGGCCACCATTGCCACCGGCAATCCGACCACGCTCAACCTTCTGCTCAACAGCGACGAGCAGGTGCGGGGCGAGGACTTGCCCTCGCTGCGTTACATCACCTCAAGTTCGGCCCCGCTCACCGTGGAGGAGTGGCGCCGCTTCGAGACCCGCTTCGGCATTCCGGTGGCGCAAGGCTACGGATCGAGCGAAACCGGCTGGATTGCGGCCATACCGGGGGAGAAGCGCCGGTTCGGCACCGCGGGCCGGCCGCTGGCCTATCATGCGCTCGCCATCGTCGATGCCGAGGGCCGCCCTCGACCGCAGGGAGAGATCGGCGAGGTGGAAGTCGGCGGCTTTCCGGACAACGACTATCGCTATCTCGCCGACGACGGCACGGTGAAGGTGTCGAGCCGCGGCCGCATCCGCACCGGCGACCTCGGCGCGCTCGATACCGACGGATTTTTACGGCTCACCGGCCGCGAGAAGGAGCTGATCATCCGCGGCGGGGTCAATATCTCGCCCGTCGAGATCGACTCGGTGCTGATGCAGGCGCCGGAGGTGGTCGAGGCAGCGAGCGTCGGCGTTCCCGACCCCACCTACGGGGAGGAAGTGGTCGCCTATGTGGTGCTGCAGCCGGGCGCACGCGCGAGCGCCGAGGACATCTTGCGCCACTGCCATGCGGCGCTGCCCGCCTTCAAGGCGCCCAAACGCATTGTGCTGAGCGAGGCCTTGCCGAAGACCGAACGCGGCAAGCTCGACCGCAAGGCACTGGCGGAGAGGTGGGGCCGTGAAACGCAGGGTGGCAATGGCGTAGAATGAGCTTGCCGAGAAGTGAGGAATATTGCCACGCCGTTGCTCACCGTACAGAACAGACTCCCGACCTTTCTGTGATCGTTTATCACCTGCATGATATAGGAGCAGGTTATGGCTTGGTTCTTTAAAGGCAAAGGTAGCCAGCTGGGTTTATCGCTTTCAAGGCGTGGCGTCTGGCACGCATATGGCACGTGCGCACAAACCTGCATGCCGAGTGGTGGCGATATCGGAGTCCTCCAATACGTAGAAGGAATCGAAGGCATCTGGAGCCTACACTCAAGTGATGCGGAAGAGGCAGAATACGATCCCGCCGGTCTTGGATTAAAACGCGTCTTTGAGCAGAATGACGGCAGAGCCGTAGCGCTCATACACTATCACCATAAGGACGAGCGGAATTCTGCGGCCGTCGGTGCCAGCATACTCATGCCGTCCAAGCTTTCCGATGAGGTATTCACGCTGTTTCGATCGATTATTGGAAACGATCGGATCAACTACATCATCACCATAGATTTCATTGGACTCCGTTTGAATACGGTCGAGTTCACAACGATTCCGAGCTTGGATGAGTTTGTTGAACGTGATTTCCTGAAACATCGCGCATATTTATCAACTGGGGTCTCCATTGCAATTCTAGGGAACTCCTGAATTGTTTGCACTCGACCGCAAGGCACTGGCGGAGAGATGGGCGCAGCAGACGATAGCGGACGGATGACAGACGACAGATCGCAGTGGCGCGTCCTCGGTCGTCTGTTCTCTACCGTCGTTCTCTGCCGTAACTTCGTTTACCGCCCTGTCCGCGACAGCGAGTGCACCCAGCCGACCATGCGCGACTTCGCGTTCTCGATGTCCTTTTTCGAGAAGAAGTCTTCCGGCTTGACCTTGTCGATCGGATAGACCGGCCGCATGAAATCTTTTTCGTAGCCGAACGGCACCGTGGCATCGATGCCCATGCCGCCTTCGAACACTGTGTTCGAGGCGGTCCATTGCTTCTCGCCCGCGGTCATGCGCTCCGCCGGCATGAACGTCTGGCCGCGCCCGCCGGGGATCGGATTCAAGATGTCGGTCCTCGGATTCACCCGGGTGGTCAGACACCAGATGATGTCGTCCATCGAATACGGATCGACGTCGTCCGACACCGCGATGGCGAGCCGCATGCCCTGCGAGCACGCCAGAATCGCCGCAAGGAAGTTGCGCTGCCAGCCTTCGTCGATCTGGTGGCGCTTCTTCACCTGGATGATGCAGCCGCCCCAGTCGGTCATGCAGTACGGGATCACCACGTCCTGAATGATGCCCGGCTGCAGCCGGTTGCAAAGTTCGAAGATCGCCGCCTCGCGCACCGTGGTGTCGATATTGTGGTCGTCGAGCATGTGCACGCCGAGGCAATAGACGATCGGCTTGGTCTCCGGCCGCCGCATGGTGACGGCGGTGACGTGGAAGGTGGGCGCCTTGTAGGATTTGCCCATGTATCCCGCCCATTCGGGGTGGAAGTGGAAGCGGCCCTGGATGCCTGCGTCCTCCGCCTCTTTGGTCTCGAAGCGGCGGTCGCGCGGATTGACATAGCCTTCGAGCACGATTTCAGCGTCGGCGAGCGCCATCGCGTCCACCGTGCGCGCCTTGACCAGGCGGATCGGCGCGCCCTGCACAGCGCCGGCGATGCCGATCTCGTCGCAGCCCATGGGCAGGATGGCGTAGTCAAAACCCGCGCCGGCCAAGAGCGTGCACGCGGGCGGCACGCCGAAGCACATGGTGATGGGAACCGGCTCGTTCGACTTGTAGTACTTGTTCACCACCTGCCACATGTGCGAGCCGGGCGAGATCTGGAACGTGCCGACATTGCCCCAGCGGAAATTCATGCGGTTGTAGCCGAGGTCGGAGCCGCCGTCGAACTGCGGGCCGGTGACGCAGCGGATGCCGGAGCCGACGGTGAGCTCCGGCTCGTATTCGGTGTGCCGGATCGGCACCATGAATTCGTTGACGTCCTTCGGATTGGTGACCACGTGCTCCTGGCAGGGCGCTTCTTTCTGCGAAATTTCCACCGGCTTGATCGGATGCGACAGCGCGTAGGCAAGCGCGCGCGTGCGCTCGACGTCGTCCTTCCAACCGAACATCTTGTTGATGACGTTCATGTCGCCGAACAGGTTGGTGACGACGCGGTGGTTCGGCTTGCCCTTGACGTTGTTGAACAGCACCGGGCAGCCGCCGTCCATGTGTTTTTGCAGGCCGGTGATTTCGAGGTCGGGATTGACCGGCTTGTCGGTCTCGATCAGGTCGCCCTGCGCGCGCAGCCATTCCAGCGTCTCGCGCAGGTCGCGCGGCCGCCCCGTCGCCGGTCGAACTTGTTCCTTGCGCACTGCCTCTTGCATGATCCCTGCTCCCTGATCGCGGCTTTGCTCGCCGGCGCCCGCACGATCCGCACTATAATGCAATCATCCAGGCGCGAATTCCTGTTCGAGCCTAGCGTGTTTTGCGTTGAACGCAATCGTAGCGTTGTCACATGCCCGATGTCGCAGATTGCTGCGGAAATATATTTCCGATAGCGCTGTTCCTGCGCCATCACATGCGCGACGAGGCGCCGCCGTCCACGGCCCAGGCGCTGGCGGTGACGAAGCTTGCACGCTCGGAGGCAAGAAACGCCACTACCGCGGCCACCTCCTCCACCTTGCCCATGCGGCCGAGCGCGATGCGGCCAAGCCGCGGCGCTAACACCTCTGCCTCGGTCTTGCCGGTCTTGGCCATGGCCTGCCGGATGTTTTGCTCGTGTCGCTCGGTGCGGATGCTGTTGGGTACCACGGCGTTCACCAGAATGCCGTCCTTGCCGAGCTCGGCAGCGAGCGCCACGGTGAGATTGAGCAGAGCGGCGTTGTTGAGGCCGACGGTGATGGCGTTGAGCTGCGGCCGCCATGCTGCGCCGCCGGCAAGATTGACGATGCGGCCCCATTTGCGTGCGCGCATGTGCGGCACCGCGTGGCGGATGCAACGCACCGTGCCGTTGAGCTTGTGCTCGAACGCCCGCGCGAGCTTTGTCTCGTCGAGAGTAAAAAAATCGCCCTCGCCGACATGCACGGCGTTGTTCACCAGGATGTCGACTCTTCCGAATTTCTCCATTGTGCGGTCGATGAGCGCGCGGACCGAGTCATCATTGGTGATGTCGGTGGGGACGCCGAGCACGTCGCCCTTCGCTTGAGCCTTCACCGCGGCGCAGGCGTCGGCATTACGCGCGGGATCAAGGCTCGCCATCACCACATGCGCGCCCTCCGCCGCCAGCGCCGCGGCGCATGCTTTGCCGATGCCGCGGCTTGCACCGGTCACGATCGCCACCCGTCCGTTCAGTCCGAGATCCATTGCATTCTTCCTTTCAACGTCATGCCCGGCCTTGTGCCGGGCATCCACGTCTTTCTGTTTCCCATGTCCGAAGAGGTGGATGGCCGGCACAATCCCGGCCACGACGAAATATCGCTCACCCCGTGTATTCCAGAATATGCATGCCAGCGCCGGCACGGTCGATCAGGTACAGCCGGCCGTGCTCGTCGCAACCGATGTCGTTCGATTGCACCGCGGCGCGCCCCTCTTCCAGCGCCGGCACAAAGTGGCCTTTCTCCTCGGGATGGAACGGGTCGCTCACGTCCACCGCGCGCAGGCCAGCGTTGAAATAGGTGAGGAACACGAGATCCTTCCACGGCCCCGTGCTCGGGATGTTCTCCAGAATGTTGTGCGCGCCGTAGCGGCCGGGCCGCTCAAAATATTTTTCCCGCTCGGGCATGAAGGTCGCGATCGGCACGAGCTTGTCCTCCTTGCGCGCGTCGATGATCCACATGAACTGCGCATCCCAATACTTTTGCTTCGCACGCGCCTCGTCGGTGACCACGAGATAGGGCTTGTCGCCGATCGGCCAGCAGGTGTGGGTAGAGCCGGGGAACGGCGGCGCCCACGACAGATGCCCGACCAGTTTCAGGTTGCGAAGATCGCTGCAGTCGATCACCGAAATGCCGCCGCCCCACCAGGCGCAATACATGCGGTTGCCGCGGATCACCGGCGGGCCGTGGCAGGTGATGGCTTCCTCGTGCGGCACGGCGGAGCCTTCCTCACCCTTGCCGTTCGCCCGCATCCACGGCAGGCCCCATTGCGTGACGACTTCCGGCTTCAGCGGATCGCGGATGTCGAGCACCCAGATCACGCGGCCGTTCCAGCCTTCCGCGTTGTTGGGCAGGAAGGCGAGCTTGCGCTCATTGTCCACGCCGAAACGGTGCGGCCCGGTGCCCGGTGTGTCGTAAAACCCGATTTGCCTAGGCTCGCCGCCCTTGGAGATGTCGAAGATGAACAGCCCGGTGCGGGCATTGCGGCCCGCCTCGCCGCCGAGCCGCTCCGAGTTCACGTAAAGAATGTCGCCGTCCACAACCCGCAGCTTGTGCGAATGCACGCCCGGCGGCGATTTCACCTCCGCCACTTTGCGCGGCTTTCGCGGATCGCGCACGTCGTGGACCGTAAAGCCCTCCGGCGCGTGCCCGCTCGATGTGCCGACCGAGCCGACATAGGCATAGCCTTTGTGCACCTGCACGAGGCTGCCGCAGCCCCAGGCCGCGCTCGGATCGTGCCCGAGCAGCCGGAAATTTTTCGCCTCTCCGGGGAATTGAACAGCCATGTGTCCGCCTCTCGATCTTTTTCTGTCATCACAAAGGGATAAGCCCGGCCCGCCCGGCCACAACCGAGCACATGCCACGACTAAATCTACAGAAATCGAACACGAAGCACGAGCGCTCCACGCACGAACAGGTGTCCCGGGCGCAGCGCAGCACGGAGTTCAGCGAAACAATCTGACGTGTCCCGGGCGCAGCGCAGCACGAGTTCAGCGAAACAACCTGACGTGTCGCGGGCGCAGCGCAGCACGAAGCGAAGCGGAGTGGTGCGCTGCAGACCCGGGACCGTTACGGACTCCGCGCCTGCAACGGTCCGTTCATCGCATCAAGATGCGTGCGAAGGTCGCTCGATCCGGACGCCAGGCCGTGGCGCACAGAAGCTTTCCACAAGACGCAACCTTTGCGCCTGTGAGAATCGCTGACTCCACCTATAGTGCGCGCGACCTTGCACGCCCACCTTGCATGCTCAAGGCGCGCACCGATGCGCTTTCACGCGGATTTGCACGTCCACTCCAAATATTCGCGCGCAACGAGCCGCGACCTCGACCTTGAGCATCTGGCCTCCTGGGCTGCGCTGAAGGGCATCGCCGTGGTCGCGAGTGGCGATTTCACGCACCCCGCCTGGCGCGCCGAGCTTAAGCAAAAACTCGTGCCTGCCGAGCCCGGCCTGTTCCGGCTGCATCCCGAGATCGAGGCCGCGGTCATGGCAAAACTGCCCGCGGCCTGCCGCAGGCCGGTGCGCTTCATGCTCGAGGTGGAAATCTCCACCATTTACAAGAAGGGCGGCAAAACCCGGAAAATTCACCACCTGATCTACGCCCCGGATTTTGCCGCCGCCGATCGCCTCTCGGGGGCGCTGGCACGCATCGGCAACATCGCCTCCGACGGCCGGCCCATCCTCGGCCTCGACTCGCGCGATCTGTTGGAGATCACGCTGCAATCGAGTCCCGATGCCTATCTCGTGCCCGCGCACATCTGGACCCCGTGGTTCGCCGTGCTTGGCGCCATGGGCGGCTTCGACTCGATTGCGGAATGCTACGGCGATCTTGCCGATCACATCTTTGCGGTGGAGACCGGTCTGTCCTCCGACCCGCCCATGAACTGGCGGCTATCGATGCTCGACCGCTATCGGCTCACCTCCAATTCCGATGCCCATTCTCCGGCAAAACTCGGCCGCGAGGCCACCACCTTCGACTGCGACCTCGACTATTTCGCCATCCGCCGCGCGCTTGCGACCGGCGAAGGCTACGTCGGCACCGTCGAATTCTTCCCCGAGGAAGGCAAGTACCATCTCGACGGTCATCGCAAGTGCGGCGTGCGGCTCACCCCGCGCGAAACCATTGCAGCCGGCGGCCGCTGTCCGGTGTGCGGCGGCGCGCTCACCATCGGAGTCGAGCATCGCGTCGAGGCGCTCGCCGACCGCAGCGAGGCGGACATCAAACCGCCGCCATCCGCGGGCGCGGTGGCGAGTCTCGTGCCGTTGCCGGAAATTTTGTCCGAGCTCACCGAGAGCAGCGTGGGCTCCAAGGCCGTGGCGCAAGGATACGACCAGGCGATCGCCAAACTCGGCGCCGAGCTCGACGTGCTGCAACAGGTGCCGTGCGAGGACATCGCCCGCGCCGGCTCCGCGCTGCTCGCCGAAGCCATTGCGCGCCTGCGCGCCGGAAAAGTGATCCGCGAGGCGGGTTACGACGGCGAATACGGCGTCATCCGCCTGTTCGAGCCGGGCGAGATGAAGCGCCTGACCACGGGCGGGCTTTTGTTCGACGCACCGGCCGCGCCGCGGGCTCCAAAACCTTCCTCTGAAAGGGGGAAATCGACCGCCAAGCGGTCGGGTGAGGATCATTCGGGTGAGGGGCATATGACCGCTCAAGATCGCCCCCTCCTCGCGCCTTCGGCGCCGGCCTCCTCCTGGGAGGTGAGGAGAGTTGAGGACGGGATCATCAATGCAACCGGCATTCTCGCCGCGCTCGACGCCGAGCAGCGCGCCGCAGCCTCCGCCACGGGTTCGGTGCTGATCGTGGCGGGGCCGGGCTCGGGCAAGACGCGCACGCTCACCCACCGCATCGCGCATCTGATCGCCGAGCGAGGCTTCGCTGCGGAGTCGTGCCTTGCCGTCACCTTCACCCGCCGCGCCGCAGCCGAGCTGCGCGAGCGCCTTGCCTGTCTCGTGCCCGGCGAAGCTGACCGCGTCGCGGTCCATACCTTCCATTCGCTCGGCCTTGCGGTGTTGCGCGCGCATTACGCCGCTGTGGGGCTGCACCGCGGTTTCCGCGTCGCTGGCGAAACGGAACGCGCCGCCCTGCTGGCCGAAATTTTGGGTGCCAGCGAGCGCAAAGCAGAAACGCTTCTCCGTGCGATTTCCAGAGCCAAGCGCAGCGGCCAGGCAACAGGCGATGTTGCCGACACATTGGCCGCCTATCAGCGCGCGCTCGCCCAGCGCAACTGGATCGACTTCGACGATCTCGTCGGGCTTGCAGCCCAGGCGTTTGCCGATGATCCGAACGTTGCCGCACGCACGCGCTATCGCTCCGTTTCCGTCGACGAATTTCAGGACATCGACGCGCCGCAGTACCGCCTGATGACATTGCTCGCGCCGCCGGGTACGGATCTGTGCGTGATCGGCGATCCCGACCAGGCGATCTACGGCTTCCGCGGCGCTGACGCCAGCTGCTTCGAGCGCTTCCGCCGCGACTATCCGGAGACAAAAATTTTTCGGCTTGGCCGCAACTACCGTTCGAGCGGCACTATCGTCGCGGCCGCGGCCCAACTCATCGGGCATGCTGACCGCGAGATGGCCGCCGTTGCACAGGAGATGGCCGACCGCATTACCGTGCATGTGGCGCCGACCGAGCGCGCCGAAGCCGAGCACGTGGTCGCCACCATCGAGCAATTGATCGGCGGTCACACCTTCTTTTCCATCGACACGGGCCGCGCCGGCGCCGCCGCGCTCACCGGCCTCTCCTTTGCCGACATCGCCGTGCTCTACCGCACTGAGGCGCAAGCCGCCGCATTGCGCGAGGCGCTTATCCGCTCCGGCATTCCCTTCAAGCAGCACGGCCACGCCCCGCTCGCCGCCGACGCGGCGGTGCGGGCGCTGCTGCATGAAGTCCAAAGCACCACCGACGATGCACCGCTTCCCGTGCGTTTGCAGACTGCCGCGGAGCGGCTGAAACTTGCCGCGGGCGTCGATGCAGCCGCCGTCGTCGTCGCCTGGCAGCGGCTCAGCGCGCTTGCCAATACCTGCGCGGATACCGCGGCGCTGGCGGATGCCGCGGCGCTGGCCGGCGATGCGGATTTCTTCGACCCACGCGCCGATCGCGTGGCGCTGCTCACGTTGCACGCGGCCAAGGGCATGGAGTTCCGCGTGGTGTTCATCGTCGGGCTGGAGGATGGACTATTGCCGCTGAAGTTCGGCGCGCGCGACGCGGCCGCGCTCGCCGAGGAGCGCCGGCTGTTTTACGTCGGCATGACCCGCGCGCAGGATCGGCTCATCCTGAGTCGCGCCGAGCAACGGCTCTGGCGCGGCGCGCCGCGCAAGCTTCCGCCTTCGCCGTTTCTTGCCGCCATCGAAAGCGCGCTGCTCGACCACCGCCGTGCCGCATTCCTCCGCCGCAAAACCGACGATCGCCAGCTCAAGCTGCTGTAGCGCCGCGCTCCAACCAGAACTCAGTGCGCGAGCCTCATCATGAGCGATCGCCGCCAGGGATCGCGCCGCAATCCTTCGAGGCTCGGCGCTGCACGCCCTGCGCCTGAATGATGACGGTGCCGGAAAGCGAGCTACGCCGCGACGCGGCCGGCTTCCCACCCCAGCATCGCGCGCTTGCGGGTGAGCCCCCAGTGATAGCCGGTCAGCTCGCCGGACTTGCCGATCACGCGGTGGCAGGGCACGACGAACGCGAGCGGATTTTTTCCGACCGCGGCGCCGACCGCGCGCGCGGCCTTCGGCGTCCCGACCGCGCCTGCGATGTCCGAATAGGTGGTCGCCCGGCCCATCGGAATCCGCAGCAGCGTCTCCCAGACCCTCACCTCGAAATCCGTACCGATCAGCACCACCCGCAGCGGCCGGTCCGCGCGCCAATGGCTTTGGTCGAAGATGCGCTGCGCAAGCGGAGCCGTCGCCGCTGCGTCCTCGGCGTATCGCGCCTTCGGCCAGCGTCGTCGCATCTCCGCGAGCGTCGCCTTCTCCTTGCCGGGGTCGGCGAAGGCAAGGCCGCACACGCCGCGCGGCGTCGCCATGATGAGCGCCGTGCCGAACGGAGAGGGATGAAAGCCGTAGGCGATGGTGAGCCCTTCGCCGCCGGACTTCCATTCGCCCGGCGACATGGCCTCATGGGTGACGAACAGGTCGTGCAGCCGCCCCGGTCCCGACAACCCGACCTCATAGGCGGTCTCGAGCACGCTTGCCGAGTCGCGCAACAATTGCCGCGCCCTGTCCAGCGTCAGCGCCTGCAAAAACGCCTTGGGCGTAATTCCGGCCCAGCGACGGAACAGGTGATGCAGCTCGGTCGCGGTAACGCCGGCGGCCTCCGCGATGTCCTCGACCTCCGGCTGCGCGCGCCAATGGCCACGGATATGGGCAATGGCCCGGCGCACGATGTCGTAGTCCGCAGCCGCGGTCTTCAGCGGCGCGAGATCCGGTGCGCTGATGCGCTCAGGCGAGAGCATGACTGTCCCCATCATGTTGTGTTCCATGTTGCGTCACATGTAGCGCCGCGCGCGCCATCAGCCCACCCGATTCCTGCCCGGCAATCTTTAAGTTGCGCCTGTCCTCTTCGGAAAACCGGTTTCCGGGTTTTCCGCAACATGCGCTAGAATGCCGTCTGCGTCGGACCGCGCTTGGCTTCGGCGAGCGCGGCCGACAAGGCATGGGCGAAGCTTTCCCTCTCGCTCGGGCTGAGGAATCCTGCCACCACGAGCCGCAGCCCGCGCGAGACCAGAAACAGCCGCATCAGACCGAACTCGTTGTGGGTCTCTCGTTCGAGCCGCGTCCACAGCGGGTTCATGGTCCATTCGCGGGCCTCGCCGCGGTGGCTCACCCGCTTGAGCCGCAATTCCGACGGCGTGACGGTGACCTGTTCGTAGGCCGCCGCGGCGCGATAGTTGGCGCGAAACGCCAGATAGACCAGCAGTACGTCAAGGCCGAGAAAGCCGACCACCGGCCAGGCGCCGACGAGAAAAAACACGGCGCCTCCGACGAAGCTCACGCCCCCGATCAGCAGCATCACCAGCAGGAATCCGGCGCGACTGAGCGAGCGGTGCGGCGTGATGATGGCGGAAAACAGTGTCGGCTCTGTGTTCGGCTCGTTGTCCTGCGTCATGGGGCTCATTATACGGGAAAGATGGCACGAAAATCGACCAAGCCACGCCGCAGCAAGGCGGCCGCAAGAGGGCGAAAGCGGGCAGACCCGGCCAAAGCCGCGCAGCAAAGCCCTCCGCTGTGGTCGCCCGCCGAAGTTGCCGAAGCCTTTCGCCGCTTCCAGGCCGCAAGGCCCGAGCCGCGAGGCGAGCTCGAACACATCAATCCGTTCACGCTTCTGGTTGCCGTGGTCCTGTCCGCCCAGGCGACCGACGCCGGAGTGAACAAGGCCACGCCAGCGTTGTTCAAGCTCGCGGACACGCCCGAGAAGATGGCGAAGCTTGGCGAGGCGCGCGTGCGGGACCTCATCAAGACCATCGGCCTTTACCGCACCAAGGCCAAGAACCTCATCGCCCTGTCGAAAAAACTCGTGGCCGAACACGGTGGTCAGGTGCCGGACACGCGCGAGGCGCTGGAAGCGTTGCCGGGGGTGGGACGAAAGACCGCCAACGTCGTACTCAACGTCGCCTTCGGCCGGCCGACCATCGCCGTCGACACCCACATCTTCCGCATCGGCAACCGCACCGGACTTGCGCCCGGCCGAACGCCGTTCGAAGTGGAGCAGAAGCTTCAAGCGGTGGTGCCGGAGCAATACAAGCGGCACGCCCATCATTGGCTCATTCTGCACGGCCGCTACGTGTGTCTTGCGCGTCGCCCGTTGTGCGATAAATGCCTGATCGCCGATCTGTGCAAATGGCCCGGGAAGACCGCGCTCAAGCCAGCGGCGTGAGCGCAGGCCCCGCCGACAGCCGCTTGTGCACGTGCACCATGAGCGCCGTGGCAAACAGCGGGGTGAGCAAATTCACCACCGGCACGGACACGACGAACGCGACGATCAGCCCCGCGAGAAATACCTCCGCCCGCCGCGCGCGACGCAGCGCCTTGGCCTCGCGCGGCGGGCGGAAACGCATGGCGGCAAGCAGGAAATATTCGCGGCCGAGCAGGTAGGCGTTGGCGAGAAACATCACGATGAAACCGAGCCCGGCAATCAGCAGGAACGGGGCCGCGGCAACATAGACCGCGATGGCAAGCAGCGCGGTCTTCGTTCCCTCCACCAGCGCGCGGCCGAACGAGATCGCCCGGCCGGGCGGCGCGTTGCCGTAATGCTCGTGTTCGATCAGTTCCGCGATTTCGTCCGCGAAGAAGGTGCCGACGAAGGCGGTCACCGCCGGCATCAGGAACAACGCGCCGGCGAAGATGCCGAGCCCGGCCGCAAAGGAAACGACCCAGAGCAAAAAATTCCACAG
Organism: Xanthobacteraceae bacterium; assembly: GCA_035574295.1. Lineage (GTDB taxonomy): Bacteria > Pseudomonadota > Alphaproteobacteria > Rhizobiales > Xanthobacteraceae > PNAI01. The sequence continues at coordinate 17,261 of DATLYX010000013.1, read as the reverse complement.
CCATTGCGTGCCCCACATTCCGGTCGCCCAATCCGCGCCTTGGGCGCCGAGCACGGCAATCAGCCGATGCAGCGCAATGCCGAGAACGATGAGGATCAACAGCGCAAGCCCGACCGATTTCAACAGCACACGCCGGAACGGCGCGGTAAAGATTTGCGCCAAAGCCTTGCCCGCCGCCCCGAACATGCCCGCCTCCTTCTGCGCGCCACCGTAGCGGCGGGCCCTGCTGAGGCCAAGCGGGATCAGCGGCCGGCGTTCTCCGTTTCGGCGGCGAGCACGGCGGGCGCGGGGAGTGCGTCGCTCTCAGGCCCGCAGATGATGTTCTTTTCCGGCGGCAGGTGCGCCCAGCGCATCTTCTTGTAATCGAAGCCGCGCTCGATCGTGGGTTTGACCAGTTTGAAGTACGGCGAAATATCGAAATCGCGCGGCGCATAGAGCGAAGAATGGCGGATTTCCAATATTTCGCGCCGCACATCCTCGTCGTCCTGCATCGTGACTTTCGGCAGGATCGGGTAGCGCACGCTTTCGAACGCCTGCGCGATCAGCGCCGAGCAGATGATGCGGGTCGGATGCCCTGACCCGAGTGCTATCATGCGCCGCCGCCAGCGTTGCGGCACTGGCAGGGGAAACAGATAGCGCATCAGGTCGATGATGTTCTTGACGTCATAGTCGAATCCGATCCGCTCCATGGCATAGGCGCACACGCGGTGGCGATCCTCCGGCGTGAGACCGATCGGTCGGCAGATGCGCGTGTGATGCCGGTAGTATTTTGACAGCGGCACCCCCACGACGCCCTCGCCGATATTGGCCTCCACCAGCACCAGCGGCTCGCCGTCCACCGTCGTGCGTTCGCCGATCGGCCCCACATAGAGCGCGGCATGGGACCAGGTCGATTGCGTGAGGTATTTGATCACGCCCGAGATGTGATTGGTGCCCTCCACCAGAAGCACGTCGGCCGGCTGCAACGTGGCGCGCAACGCTTCCGGATCAGTCGGCGTATAAGGGTGGAAGCCTTCGATCGGCCGGTCAAGATAGCGCGCAATGCGGCGCCCGATGCGATCGAGAACGAAACTCATGGCGCAGTCCTTGGCGCGTTCCCCGAGGGCGGTTCTTGTGCCGCCGCCTTATTGAATTCCTGCCCTGAAAATCTATAGATGACCCGTTGCAATTCGGTTCACGTCGGCAAGCGCGGAAACCCATTTTTAGCGATGCCGCCGACTGTAGGGCCTGCGCGGGGCGGCGCTCAAAACGATAACTATCTGCCAACCATGAAGCACATCACGCGCCGCACGTTTCTTGCCGCCTCGGCGGGAGCGATCGCCGCCCCGGCGCTGGCCGCACCGGCCGCGCCGGCCGACATCGACGTCATCATCGTCGGGGCCGGCGCCGCCGGCATCGCCGCCGCGCGCCGCATCCTTGCGGCCGGGCGCCGCTGTGTCGTGCTGGAGGCCGCAGGTCGCGTCGGCGGCCGCTGCGTCACCGACACGAGCCTGTTCGGCGTGCCTTTCGATCGCGGCGCTCATTGGATCTGGTGGCCGGAGACGAATCCGCTCGTCAAACTCGCCAGGCAGGATTTCACCATCGAACCGGCATCCATGCGACTCAACCTGCGCGTGGGCCGGCGCAACGGGCGCGACGCCGAGCTCGAACAATTGCTCGGCATGCTGGTGCGCACGAACCGCGCCATCGAAGAGGCGGCACGCGGCAAGTCGGACTCAAGCTGCGCCGATGCCCTGCCGCGCGACTTGCGCGACTGGCGGCCGACCATCGAATTCATGCTCGGACCCCACCTGTGCGGCAAGGATTTGCGCGAAGTCTCGGCGCAGGATTTTGACAAGGCCGCCGAGCGCGACCGCGCCGCCTTCTGCCGCCAGGGTTACGGCGCGCTGCTGGCGCGGCTTGCGCGCGGGTTGCCGATCCGGCTTTCGACACCTGCCACCCGCATCGAGTGGAAGGACCGCGTCGAGGTCGAGACCGAGAAAGGTCGATTGAGCGCCCGCGCCGTCATCATCACGGCGTCGACCGACGCCGTGTTGGCGGGAGAGCTGAAATTCGTGCCGGAATTGCCCAAACGTCATCTCGACGCGCTCGGCCACCTGCGGCTCGGCAGTTACGATCACATCGCGCTGGAGCTTGCCGACAATCCGCTGGGCCTCGACCGCGACGAGCCGGTGTTCGAGAAGTCCGACGGTCCGCGCACCGCCGCGCTGCTCGCCAACATCGGCGGCACGTCCATCGCGACGGTGAGCGTCGGCGGCAGCTTCGGTCGCGACCTGTCGCGCCAGGGTGAGCGAGCCATGATCGATTTTGCCGTCGATTGGCTTGCAGGGCTCTACGGATCCGACATCAGGAAGGTGGTGAAGCGTGCCCAGGCCACGCGCTGGAACGCCGAGCCTCACGTGCGCGGCGCGATCTCTGTTGCCGCGCCCGGCCGGCAGGGCGCACGCCGGGTGCTCATGGAGCCGGTGCGCGACCGCATCTGGTTCGCCGGCGAGGCGATGCATGAAGTGCAATGGGGCACCGTGAACGGCGCCTGGGAATCCGGCACGCGAACGGCGGAAGCCGCATTGCGCAAGCTCGGCCTGTTGCGCGAGCCGGAGGAGCCGAAGGGCAAGCCGGCACCGAAGCAGGCGCCCAAACAATCGCCGCGGCAGTCACCGCCGCAGACCGGGCGTCCGCGCTCGTGAAACTGCGAGTTGGTCGTTAAGCGATCAACCCCTGAGCGTGCCACCCGTCCGCTTGCTGACTTCCGCAACGATTTTTGCCGCGAGAGCGTCGATCTCCTGGTCGGTCATCGTTTTCTCGCGCGGTTGGATGGTCACGGCAATCGCGATCGACTTCTTCCCCGGCGCAATCCCTTCGCCTTCGTACACGTCGAACACGGTGACGCCGGTGATCAATTTTCGGTCGGCGCCTTGTGCCGCGCGCACGAGGTCACCGGCCCTCACGCTGCGCTCGACGACGAAGGCGAAGTCGCGCCGCACCGGCTGGAACGGCGAGAGCTCCAGTACCGGCTTTGCCCGCGTGGCCTTGGCGCGCGCTTCGGGGATGCGCTCCAGGATCACCTCGAATGCAACCACCGGACCTTCCGCGCCCAGAGCTTCCAGCGTGCGCGGATGCAGCTCGCCGAAGTATCCGAGCACGTTCTGCGGCCCGATCTGGATCGTGCCGGAACGTCCCGGATGCAGCCAGGCCGGCCCGCCCGGCACCACCTGCATGGCCTGTGCCGGGGCGCCTGCGGCGGCGAGCACCGCAAACGCATCACCCTTGACATCGAAGGCGTCCACGGCGGTCTCGTGCACGGTCCAATGCCGGCCGGCGCCTTCCGGCTTGGCCAGCCCGCGGCGGATTCCGGCTGCGGCGGTGACCTGATCCTCCGGCCGGTCGCCATAAAACACCTGCCCCACCTCGAACAACGCCACGTCGGGGAAACCGCGGTCGGCATTGCGCTGCGCCGCCGCCACGAGACCGGGAATAAGACTGGGGCGCATGTCGGAGAGGTCCGCGGCGATCGGATTGGCGAGCGCCAGCTCCGGCTTGCCGCCGCCGAACAGGGTGGCCTGCGCCTTTGAGATGAACGACCACGTGACGGCTTCCACCAATCCGCGCGCCGCGGCCGCGCGCTTGGCCTTGCGGCTGCGCACCTGGATCGCGGTCAGCACCGGCTTGCGCGCGAATTCGCCGCGCGGGAACGGGGTCGCCGGGATGCTGTCCACGCCGACGATGCGCACCAGTTCTTCGACGATATCGGCCTTGCCCTCGATGTCCGGCCGCCAGGACGGCGGCGCGATCTTCAGGCTGTTGCCGCTGCCCGCGGCAAAAAACCCGAGACGGCCGAGCACGCGCTTGACCTCCGGCAGCGCAATGCTCACGCCGGCAAGCCGCTTGAGTTCGGTGAGGGGAAAATCGATGGCGCGGTCAGGGGCCTCGGTCTTGCCGGCAACGGTGATCTCCGACGGCTCGCCGCCGCACAACTCAAGCACCATCTGCGTGGCAAGCTCGAGTCCTGGCACCGTGAAGTGCGGATCGACGCCGCGCTCGAAGCGGTAGCGCGCATCCGAATTGATGCCGAGCTTGCGGCCGGTCAACGCGATGTTTTCCGGCACCCACAAGGCCGACTCGATCAGCACGTCGGTCGTCGACTCCGAGCAGCCCGTGGCCTCGCCGCCCATGATGCCGGCAAGCGATTCGACCCCGTTGTCGTCGGCGATCACGCACATGCTCTGGTCGAGCGTGTAGGTCTTGCCGTCGAGCGCGGTGAGCGTTTCGCCCGGCCGCGCCCGCCGCACCACGAGGTCACCGCGCACCTTGGCGGCGTCGAACACATGCAGCGGCCGCGCACGGTCGTAGGTGATGAAATTGGTGATATCGACCAGCGCGTTGATGGGGCGAAGGCCGATGGCCTTCAGCCGCCGTTGCAACCATTCCGGCGAGGGGCCGTTGTTCACGCCCCGCACGAGCCTGAGCGCGAACGCCGGACAGAGCGAAGGCGTTGCGCCGAAGTCGAGTTTGACCGCGACCGGGCAGGGGAATTTGCCCTTCACCGGCCTTGGCGTGCGCTCCTTCAAGGTGCCCATGTCCACCGCCGCAAGATCGCGGGCAATGCCGTTGACTCCGGCGCAATCGGGACGGTTCGCCGTCAGATTCAGCTCGATGACCGGATCGTCGAGGCCTGCCCACTGGGCATACGGCTTTCCCACCGGGGCGTCCGCCGGCAGTTCGATGATGCCCTCGTGGTCGTCGGAGATTTGCAGCTCGAATTCGGACACCAGCATGCCGCGGCTCTCCACGCCGCGGATGGTGCCGACCTGCAGGGTCATGTTCTTGCCGGGGATGAAGGCGCCGGGCGGCACGAACACGCCCTTCATGCCGGCGCGGGCGTTCGGCGCCCCGCACACCACCTGCACCGGCGCGCCCGCGCCGATGTCCACCATGCACACTTTGAGCCGGTCGGCGTTGGGATGTTGTTCCGCCGAAATGACGCGCGCGATCACGTAAGGGGCGAGCACATTGCCCTTGTCCTCAAGATGCTCGACCTCAAGCCCGATCATGGTGAGCTTGTCGGCGATGGCGGCAACCGACGCTGTCGTGTCCAAATGCTCCTTCAGCCAGGTGAGGGTGAATTTCACGGCCTTGCCTCCCTGCTATCCGCGGCCTGATGTCTCCCCGGCCTGCGGAGAGCGCCCGGGGCGGAGGCGTGCAGAGCGATGGCGGGGCCGTTCATGCGCTCAATCCTCCCGCCAGCGTCGGAAAGTCGAGCGGTCTGAATCCATAGTGGGTGAGCCAGCGCACGTCCGCCTCGAAGAAGGCGCGCAAATCCGGCATGCCGTATTTGAGCATGGCGATGCGATCGATGCCCAAGCCCCAGGCAAAACCCTGATATTCATCCGGGTTGAGGCCGCAATTCTTCAGCACGTTCGGATGCACCATGCCGCAACCGAGGATTTCGAGCCAATCCTCGCCCTCTCCGAACCGCACTTCGCCTTTTTCGCGCCGGCATTGGATGTCCACTTCGAGCGAGGGCTCGGTGAAGGGGAAGAACGACGGCCGGAACCGCATCTTCACCCGTTCCACCTCGAAGAAGGCCTTGCAGAACTCTTCCAGGATCCATTTCAGATGCCCGAGGTGCGAGGACTTGTCGATCACGAGCCCCTCCACCTGGTGGAACATCGGCGTGTGTGTCTGGTCGGAATCAACGCGATAGGTGCGACCCGGAATGATCACGCGGATCGGCGGTTGTCGGCTCAGCATGGTGCGGATCTGCACCGGCGAGGTGTGCGTGCGCAAGAGCAGCCGCGTTCCGTCCGGCTTCGGATTGAAGAAGAACGTGTCGTGCATGTCCCGTGCCGGATGGGTTTCGGGAATGTTGAGCTTGGTGAAGTTGTAATCGTCGGTCTCGATATCCGGCCCCTCGGCCACGGCGAATCCCATGTCGGCGAAGATCGCGGTCAGCTCGTCGATCACCTGGCTGATCGGATGGATACGGCCAGTTTCGGCCGGTGTCTCGCGCACGGGCAGCGTGACGTCCACGCCCTCGGTGTTGAGCCGCGCCTCGAGCGCCGCGGCATGGAGCTGCGCCCGACGTTCGGCGATCGCGGCCGTCACCCGGTCTTTCAACGCGTTGATCGCGGCGCCTTGCACGCGGCGCTCCTCCGCGCGCATGCTGCCAAGCGCCTTGAGCAGGGCGGTAATCGAGCCGTTGCGGCCGAGTGCTGTCACCCGCACCGCCTCCACCGCGGCCTCGTCGCCGGCCGCGGCGATCTCGGCGAGCAGTTTGCGTTCGAGATCTGCGATGTCGGACATGTAAACTGAACTCCTCGACCGTCATCATCCGCGGCAAGCGGTTGATTCAGCAGCCTTCGGTCTTGCGCTTATACGAAACGCCGGCGGTTACTGGATGCCCGCCTGCGCGTGCGTTACGCTGGCAGCGCGGCCTTGGCTCGATCAACGATGGCCTGGAACGCCGCCGGCTCCCGAATGGCGAGGTCCGACAGCACCTTGCGGTCGATGGCGACACCGGCCTTGCCCAGCCCCGCAATGAAGCGGCTGTAGGTGAGGCCGAACGGGCGCACCGCCGCGTTCAGCCGTTGGATCCATAGCGAGCGGAAGGTGCGCTTTTTTCGCTTGCGGTCGCGGTAGGCGTATTGCTGCGCGCGTTCCACTGCCTGCTTGGCGATGCGGATGGTGTTCTTGCGGCGGCCGTAATAGCCCTTCGCCGCCTTGATCACCTTCTTGTGCCGGGCGTGCGAAGTGACCCCGCGTTTGACGCGTGCCATGGCTGATCTCCTGTGTTGAACGGTTGTTGGGCGCTGTCAGCGAAGTTCCGCGAACGGGATCAGCCGTTCGGCAAGAAATACCGCTTGACGTTCTCGCCGTCGGTCTTGAACAGCACGCGCATGCCGCGGTGGTCACGGATCTGCTTCGGCGTTCGCTTGATCATGCCGTGGCGCTTGCCGGCATGCGCGCCCAGCACCTTTCCGGTGCCGGTGATCTTGAAGCGCTTCTTTGCGCCCGACTTGGTCTTGAGTTTGGGCATTTGGCTCTCCTTGCAATGGCGCCCGCGGCGGGGAGCCCGGGCGTCGGCACGAGAAACGTGCGGAAATTGAGCTCTTTGACGCTGCCACGGCAGCCCTTTTCAGCCGGGCGGCGAGCGGGCGGGTTATGGCAGACCGTCCCACAAATGGCAACCTGTTGGTCCCGAAATGGCGGCGCCCGCGGCGGCGACCGCGGGCGCAATTTGGTCTTTAGCCCCGCGTGACGGCGGCTAGCGCGGGGCCAACACCATCACCATCTGGCGGCCCTCGAAGCGCGGCTCCATCTCGATCTTGGCGATCTTCATCGTGTCGTCCTTGACGCGCTCGAGCAGTTTTACGCCGAGCTCCTGGTGCGCCATCTCGCGGCCGCGGAAGCGCAGGGTGACCTTGACCTTGTCGCCCTCTTCGAAGAAGCGCTTCATCGAGCGCATCTTCACCTGGTAGTCGTGGTCGTCGATCATCGGCCGAAATTTGATTTCCTTGACCTCGACCACTTTCTGCTTTTTGCGGGCTTCGGCCGCCTTCTTCTGCTCCTGGTATTTGTATTTGCCGTAGTCGAGCAGCTTGCACACAGGCGGATTTGCATTGGGGGAAATTTCGACCAGGTCCAGACCGGCCTCTTGCGCCATTTGCAATGCCACCGCGAGAGGCACATTGCCCCGGTTGGTGCCGTCTTTGTCGATCAGGTGGACTTCGCGAACGCGGATCTCCTCGTTGATGCGCGGGCCGTCCTTCTGGACCGGCGGCGCAGATTTCATTGGTCGACGAATGGTTGCCATCTCCTCTAGTTGTTGCAACGAAGCGGCAGCGTCTTGACGGGCCAAAACTCCCGCCTGCGCTACCGGAACAATTAAGATCGGAACAAAATGTTAATAAGTCAACGCCGGCGGCGGCATCATCCCCGCGATCTGAATGCGGCGTTAGGTTTTTGCCACATCTGCATAAGTGGGGGCCTGTAAAAGCGAAATATAGACCTCCAGGGTGGCGGTGACGACGCTCTCCGGCGAGAACATGTAGGTGGCGAACTGCCGCGCCCGCGCCGACAGCTTGCGGTAGGCATCGACGTCGAGCGAAAGCGCCTCCCCGAGCGCGTGCGCAAGCTCGCTCGGGTCGGCGGGGCGCACCGTCCAGCCGGTGCGCAGATCTTCCGGTACCTGCGGCGGCACCAGAAGATATTCGCCGAGCGCCCCGGCCGTGGAAGTGACGACCGGCCTTGCCATGGCCTGCGCTTCGGCCACCACCCGGCCGGTAACCGGCGGCTTGATCCACGGCACCGCGATAATATCCGCGGCTGCGAACGCGGCGGGCATGTCCGGACATTCCCCGATGATACGAAACAAGGGGTACACACCGGCCGTTTGCGCTCGCTTGACGAGCGCCCGCACGTGGCGCGGATGCCGCCGGTCGTCGCCGGCGAGCACGAAGGTGACCGTGCGCACGCCGGTTTCGATCAGGATCCGTGCCGCCTCCACCAGCGTCGTCTGTCCGTTCCACGGCGCGATTCGGCCGGGGGCGAGCACCACATGGGCGCCCGACGGCACGCCCCAGGCCTGCCGCAGTGCCACCACCCGCGCGGGGCTGATTCGCGCCGGATCAAAGGAGGCAGTGTCGATGCCGCGGGGGATCACCTTGATCCGCTCGCGCGGCACGCGGTAGCGCTCGATAATCGGCCGTGCCTCGAAGGTCGAATGGGCGATGATCCGATCTCCGCCGCTGACGGCGCGCAGATACATGCCGCCGAGCATGAATTGCGCCGGCGACAGATCGGGAAGTTCGGTTACCAGGCTCGCACCGGCATGTTCGACCGCCGGCAGCGCGCTCCAGGCCGCGCCGACGCCTTTGGCGTGCACGATGTCGATGCGCTCGCGCTTCACCAGCCTGGCTAAAAGCTCGACGTTGCTTTTGAGCTTGAAGAAATTGAAGGTCGTTTCCGGATACTCGATCCATTCACCGCCGAACGATTTCACGGTTTCCACCAGTGGCCCGCTTTCGCTCGCGATGATAGCGCGCGCGCCGACCCGGACCAGCGCCTGCGCGACCTGCACCGCCACTTGCGCGGTGCGGCTCGGCTGCAACGCAGGTACGATCTGCAGCACGGTTGCGCCGGCCAGCCCGCGCATCGGGCGCATGTCGGTATCGACCTCAGCAGTCGCACTCATTGGCAGTCGCGCTCATTGTATGTCGCTTGTGTTTGCAACCCGCGCCATCCCTCTTGCGCGCCATCGTCTGTTGCTGCGAAACACGGCGGCAATACGTCCGACAAGAGTGAATGTGTGCAATGCTTGAGGCTGCCCCCGAATTTCTGGAGGTGGGAACGGGCGCCGCCGCCCGCCGCATCGCGGTGCGTGCGCGCAGTGGGGCGGCGCCCGGTCTGTTTTGGCTCGGCGGATTTAAATCTGACATGAAGGGCACCAAAGCGTCGGCGCTCGATGAGTGGGCTGCCGCGCACGGCCGCGCCTGCACGCGCTTTGACTATTCCGGTCATGGTGAATCTGGAGGCGCGTTCACCGACGGCACCATTGGCCGCTGGTTGGAGGAAAGCATCGCCGTATATTCGGCGTTTGCGCGCGGCCCGCAAATCCTGATCGGCTCTTCCATGGGCGGCTGGCTTGCGCTTCTGCTTGTGCGCCACCTCAGGGCCGCGGCGTTTCCGCCGCCTGCGCCCGTGGCGGGCCTTGTGCTGATTGCGCCGGCAGTCGATTTCACCGAGGAGCTGATGTGGAAAAAATTCCCGCCCGAAATCCGGCGCCGGATCGAGCAGACCGGTGTCTGGCTGCGGCCTTCGGCCTACGGCGAGGAGCCTTATCCCATCACCCGCGCCCTGATTGAGGAAGGACGCAACCATCTTCTGCTCGGCGGCCTGATCGAGACCGGCTGCCCGGTGCGGATTCTGCAGGGAGTAAAAGACCCGGACGTGCCGTGGCAACACGCCGTCGAACTCACGACGCGGCTTGCCCACGACGACGTGGTGCTCACGCTGGTGAAAGACGGCGATCACCGCCTCTCCCGGCCCGAGGACATCGACCGGTTGATTGCCGCCGTGGCTGAATTCTGAAGTCAGACGGCCCTTTCGCTGGCCGCGGCGGCCCATTCCTCGATCACCGTCGGATCGGTTTCCGCCGCCCGATGGCGCTCCGCCAGCGCTGAGCAGCGATCGCGATCGAGTCGCCTCAGCGCCCAGACTGCCGCGCCGCGCACAAGCGGGGAGGGGTCGTCGATAAGCCGCTCTGCTTCCCGCGCAAGCGTCGGCTCGCCCGAGTTGCCGATCGCGATCAGGACGTTGCGCACGAACCGGTCGCGGCCGGTGCGCTTGATCGCGGTTTTTGCGAACATGGCGCGGAACCGCGCATCGTCGAGCCGCGCAAGCGCGGCAAGTTCCGGCGCGCGCAACATCTCGCGCGCGGCAAGCTTCGCCTCGCGGCCGGCGCGCGCGAATTTGTTCCAGGGGCACACGGCGAGGCAATCGTCGCAACCGAAGATGCGGTTGCCCATCAGCGGCCGCAACTCGCGCGGGATCGGCCCCTTGTGCTCGATGGTGAGATACGAGATGCAGCGCCGTGCATCGAGCCGGTATGGCTCGGGGAACGCCGCCGTTGGGCAGATGTCGAGGCAGGCGCGGCAGGTACCGCAATGATCGCGCTCGGCGTCATCCGGTTCGAGCTCGACGGTGGTGAAGATCGCCCCGAGAAAGAGCCAGGAGCCGAAGTCGCGCGCCACGAGATTGGTGTGCTTGCCCTGCCAACCGAGTCCCGCGCGTGCCGCCAGCGGCTTTTCCATCACCGGCGCGGTATCGACGAACACTTTGACGTCTCCGCCCGCCCGTGCGACCAGCCAACGCGCCAGCGCCTTCAGCCGTTTCTTGATCACATTGTGATAATCGTTGCGGCATTGTGCATAGACCGAGATCGCCCCGCGTCTGCGCTGCGTCAGGATTGCCAGCGGATCGCCGTCCGGCCCGTAGTTCATGCCCAGCATCACGATCGAGCGTACCTCGGACCACAAAAGACGCGGGTCACCGCGTTGTGCGGCGCGTTTCTTCAGCCAGCACATGTCGCCGTGCGCGCCGTCGGCGAGAAATTGCTCGAGCCGCGCCTTGGCCTCCGGCACCGCGTCCGGCCGCGTCACGCCCACGGCGTCGAAGCCGTGCGCATGCGCTGTCTCTTTCAATTCTGCCTTGAGCCGCGCGCGGTCGCCGGCGCTTAGAAATCCAGGTCCGCGTAAGTTTTCGACGCCTGGATGCCCGGCACGTGGTCGGCGAGTATCGGACGGAACGACGGGCGCGATTTGATTCGGGCGTACCAATTCTTCGCGCTCTCGTCGACTTCCCATGGTACATCACCGAAGTAATCCACCGCCGAAACATGCGCGGCCGCGGCCAGATCCGCGTAACTGAGGCGGTCGCCGGTCAGCCAGTTGCGTGTGCGCACCAGCCATCCGATGTAAGACATATGGTAGCGGATATTGGCGCGCGCCGCACGGAGCGCTTCCGTATCCGGCGCCCCGCCACCCTGCTCGGGCCGCAGGTAGCGCTTGTAGAGCCGTTCGGTCACCAGAGGCCCGCTGACCTCGGCAAAAAATTTGTCGTTGAACCAGCTCATCAGCCGCCGCACCTCGATGCGGCCGCCCTGGTCGCTCGGCAGCAAGCGGCGATCACCGAGATCGGCGCCCCGCGTCTCATCGAGATACTCGGCGATGATCGCCGCGCCGGGGACCGCCGGATGGCCTTCCTCGACCAGCACCGGCGTGGTCCCGGCGGGGTTGAGCACCAGAAACTCTGTGCGTCGCTCCCACACCCGTTCCTCGATCAAATGTGCGGCCAGTCCCAGCTCGCCGAGCACGAGCCGGATGAAACGCGAATGCGGGCAGAACGGATGATGAAACAAGGTAAACATGGACACCGACACGCGCCGCAGCCGTTGAAAAGCGGGAAGAATCAGCCCGCCGCAACCCTAACGAAGGCGGGGGGCGCTACGCAAGAAATTGCCGACTGGCGCCGGTTCGAGCCCTCCCTGCAGATTCTCCATTGCTCCCGTCGTCCGATTGCGCCACAAGGCGAAGACCGCAAATCTGACCGCGGCACCGCCCGCTGCGTTTGTTCCGCCGGCGCTTGCTCACGGAGCTTCGATGCTGTTCGATCTCTTTAAGGCTTTTGTTCTCGGCGTGCTCGAGGGTCTCACCGAGTTTTTGCCGGTGTCCTCAACCGGGCATCTGTTGCTCGCCAACAGTCTGTTTGGTCCCGACCCCGGTCGCGAGGCGTTCTGGAACACCTTTGCCGTGCTGATTCAGTTCGGGGCGATCCTTGCGTTGCTGTCTATATACGCCGTCCGCATATGGCAGCTTACGCTCGGATTTTTCTACAGCGCGGTGGAGCGGCGCTTTGTTTTTGGCGTGCTTCTCGCGTTCCTGCCGGCGGCTGTGGTCGGCGCCCTCGCCCACGATTTCATCAAGACGGTGCTGTTCAATCTGTGGATCATCTGCGTCACGCTGATTGTGGGCGGCGCCATTCTGCTGTGGATCGACCGGCTGGATCTGAAACCGCGCTTTGACGATGTCATCAAGTACACGATACCGATGTATTTTGTGATTGGGCTGGCGCAGGTCGTCTCCATGATTCCCGGCGTGTCGCGATCCGGCACCACCATCGTCTCGGGCATGTTGCTCGGCGCCGACCGCCGCTCTTCCGCCGAGTTTTCCTTTTGGCTGGCCATGCCGACCATGCTCGGCGCCTTCGTCTGGGACCTGTACAAGAGCCGCGAGCAGTTGAGCTTCGACAATGCGGTGATCGTCGCCGTCGGCTTTGTGGTGTCGTTTATTTCCGCTTGGATCGTGGTGAAGACGTTTCTCGGTTATGTGCAGCGCCACGGCTTTGCGTTGTTCGGCTGGTGGCGCATCGCGGTCGGTGCGATCGGTCTGGCGCTGTTGGTCTTGACGCGCTGAGCGTCATGCCATCTGCCCGCGGAACTGGCCGGTCTTGCGGAACCGCCACAGATACTCCGGCACGACGGCTTCCATTGCGGTGGGCTCGATGCCGAATGCGCGCAGCGTGCGGCCTTCGCGCTCGGCCGCGGCAGACACCACGTTGTCGTACCGCAGGAGCTCGACCTGATCGGGGGTCAGCGGAGGCTTCGGCAAGAACTGCAAAAATTGCGCCTGCAGGCGCGCGAGGCTGAACGGAATGGGCAGCAACAACCGCCGCCGTTCGATGGTAGCTAGCACGTATTCCATGAGCTCTCTGAAGGTGCGCACCTCCGGCCCGCCGAGCTCGTAGATGGTACCCGCCTTCGCTTTGCCGTCGACGGTGTCGGCGATCGCCGCCGCCACGTCGCCGACGAACACGGGTTGGAACCGCGTGTGCCCGCCGCCGATCAGTGGCAATGCCGGCAGCACGCGGGCGAGCGCGGCGAAGCGGTTGAAGAAGTCATCCTCCGGTCCGAAGATGATGGAGGGGCGCATCACCACGGCCGAGGGGACCGCCGCCAGCACCGCCTTCTCGCCTGCCGCCTTGCTGCGCGCATAGCGCGCGGTCGAGTTTTCGTCGGCGCCGAGCGCGGAGACATGGACCACGCGGGCGCCGAACTGCGCCGCCGCAAGCGCCACCGCCTCCGCGCCGAGCGTCTGCACCGCATCGAACCGCTGCCGCCCGCGCTCGAACAGGATGCCCACGAGGTTGATGAGCACGCGCGCGCCGCGCGTCGCCGCCTCGACGGTGTTTGCATAGCGCACATTGGCCTGTACCGCGTGAATTTGACCGACAGTGCCGAGCGGTTGCAGATATCCGGCGAGTTCCGGCCGCCGCACCGCGACGCGGATACGGTAGCCGCGTCGGGCGAGCGCGCGGACCACGTGCCGGCCGAGGAACCCCGAGCCGCCGAAGACGGTAACGAGCGTGTCGGTTTTTGCCTGCGGAGTCATGCTTTGCCGCCTTGCTGCAGCGCCCGGCGAATGTCCGCGGGCCGGTTCGCTGTATAGCGGGTCGCGTGCGCCATGGACAAGCATCGGGATGCGTCGGTTGCCACGTTGACAAGCTGAAACCGCGGACCTTATCTCTGCCGTCGAGCCCAGGTGGCGGAATTGGTAGACGCACTAGTTTCAGGTACTAGCGGTGAAAGCCGTGGAGGTTCGAGTCCTCTCCTGGGCACCACCGGAGGGTCCGCAAGGGAGCCGCAATGACCATCCGCCTGCATCGCGGCGACTTGCCTGACTTGAGCCGCTATCGCGGATCGGTCGCCGTCGATACCGAGGCCATGGGGCTCGACCCGCACCGCGACCGGCTGTGTCTGGTTCAGCTCTCGCCCGGCGACGGCAGCGCCGACATCATCCAGATTGCTCCGGGGCAGACTGACGCCCCGAATTTGCAGCGGCTGTTGCGCGATCCAGCGCTGCTGAAGATTTTTCACTTTGCACGCTTCGATCTCGCCATGTTGTATAAGACCTTCGGGGTCATGGCCGCGCCGCTGTATTGCACCAAGATCGCTTCACGGCTTACGCGCACTTATACGGACAAACATGGGCTGAAAGACTTGATCCGCGAGCTGCTCGGCATCGAAATTTCCAAGCAGTTGCAGTTGTCCGATTGGGGCGCGGAGACATTGACCGATGCCCAGCTCGCTTATGCCGCCGCCGACGTGCTGCACCTGCACGCGCTGAAGGAGAAGCTCGATGCCCTGCTGGCGCGCGAGAACCGCGCTGGCTTGGCGGAGGCCTGTTTTCGGTTTCTTCCCGACCGCGTGCGTCTCGACCTGGCCGGCTGGGCGTCCGAGGATATTTTTGCCCATTCCTGACCGCCTGCGCCAATTGTGCCGCGACTGAGCCATATTCGCGCGTGATTACTCGGTGGTCGGAATGTATTAAGATGCCTGCTGCAAGATGAAGCGAAATCCCTGCTGTAGATCAGGGTATTCAGCGTGAACCGACTGACCACCGCCCACCCTACCGGCCGCGAACCTTTCGGTTTCGCCGTGAGCGAGCGCCCGTCGATCGAGGTGCTGTTTCGCCGCGCGCGCCGCCATAGCCGGCGGGTCCGGGTTTTGCGCGTTCTGATTCCGGTGATCATTGTGGGAGGGCTGGCGGTGGCGGGCCTTGCGGTGTGGCTCAATCCGCTGCGCCTGTTGACCCGGCTGCCGGTCACAGTGAGCGGCGTGTCGCTGTCCGGTACCAAGATGACGATGACCGAGCCAAAACTTGCCGGCTATACCCGCGACGGCCGCCGCTTCGAACTCTCCGCCAGCGCCGCGGCGCAGGATATCGCACGTGCCGATGTCGTAAGTCTCGAGCGGCCGCATGCGCTGTTCGAAATCTCCGAGCACAGCAAGCTTGAGATGCGGGCGGTCGAAGGCACGTTTGACCGCAAAGCCAATATTCTGACTTTACGACGCGAAATTGTTCTCCACACTTCCGAGGGCCATGAGGCGCACCTGAGCGAGGCCGTGATTGATCTGCGCGAGGGCACGGTCACCTCCGGCCTGCCTGTCGAGGTGAAGACGCAACAGGGAACGTTGCGCGGCAACCGGCTTGAAGTGTCGAAATCCGGCGAAGTCATCCGGTTCGACGGCGGCGTGGAGATGTTGATCGTTTCCGCGGAACCGGGCCCCGCTGAGGGGGTACGGCCATGATGGCCCTGCGCAACGTTTTCGCTGGTTCCGTTCTTGCGGTCGTTGCGGTTTTGACGCCGGCGGCATCCCTTGCGCAGACCGGGCAGGCGGCGCCAAACCTCATGGAGGGGTTTACGAAGAGCCGCGACAAGCCGGTGCAGATCCGCGCCCAGAGTTTCGAGATCCGCGACAAAGACAAGACTGCGACCTTCAGCGGCAACGTACAGGTGGTACAGGGGGACACCATCATTCGCTGCAAGACCTTGGTGGTGACCTACGTCGCCGAGGCCGGCGCCGGATTACGCGCTGCACAGGCGGGTCCGGGCGGCAGGACTCAGATCAGCAAGCTCGATGCGCTGGGCGGGGTCATCGTGACGCAGCAGGATCAGACCGCCACCGGCGACGTCGGCCATTTTGATCTGAAGACCAACATCATCACGCTGCGGGGGAACGTGGTAGTCAGCCAAGGCGGCAACGTCGTGCGCGGCGACCAGCTGGTGGTGGATCTCAACACCGGCATTTCGCGCGTGGAATCCGGCAAGCAGCGCGGGCAGGTGGAGATGTTGATGATCCCGCCGGCACAGCAAGGCGAGGGCAAGCCCGGCGCAGCCCGCGATTTGCCGCGCATCGATCTGTTGCGGCCAAAATCGAACTGAAAGCAGGCCGAGATGATGCCGGTCGAACGCCAACTGCTGAGCATCTATCTGTTGCGCCGCGATCCCAGACCACGAGGCGGGGGTGTTTGATTTCTTGTCATTTTTTCGCCGCCGCGCGCCGACCTCGCAGCGGCATCCGCGCGGGCGGCCAGGCGCACAGGTGGCCGCGATGCATGGGCCGGTGATCGGGTACCGCAGCGGCCGGTCGCCCGCGCCGTCTCGCGTGCCGGAGGCCGCCGAGCGGGCGCAGCAGCCGCGCTATCTCGTTGCTCATGGGGTGGAGAAGAGCTTTGCCGGCCGCAAGGTGGTGAAGGGGGTGAACCTCTACGTCCGTCGCGGCGAGGCGATCGGGTTGCTCGGACCCAATGGCGCCGGCAAGACCACAATTTTCTACATGATCACCGGCCTCATCAAACCCGACCGCGGCCGCATCGAGCTGGACGGCTACGACGTGACCGCGTTGCCCATGTACCAGCGGGCACGGCTCGGGATCGGCTATTTGCCGCAGGAGGCCTCGATTTTCCGCGGCCTCACCGTGGAGGAAAATATCCGCTCCGTGCTGGAGGTGGTGGAGCCGAACCGGCGCCGGCGGGAGCACGACCTCGATGCGTTGCTTGAGGAGTTCAACATCGCGCGGTTGCGCAAGACGCCGGCGATTGCCTTGTCCGGCGGCGAGCGCCGCCGCGTGGAGATCGCCCGCGCGCTGGCCACGCGGCCCAGCTATATGCTGCTCGACGAACCGTTTGCCGGCATCGACCCCATTGCGGTGGGCGACCTGAAGGCGCTGGTGCGTCATCTCACCAACCGCGGGATCGGCGTGCTGATCACCGACCACAACGTGCGCGAAACGCTTGGCCTCACCGACCGCGCCTACATCATCTATTCCGGCGAGGTGCTGATGGAGGGCCGCACCGAGGACATCGTCAACAACCCCGACGTCCGCCGCCTCTATTTGGGCGAGGAATTCCGGCTGTAGACCG
>DATLYX010000012.1:0-44073 GCA_035574295.1 Xanthobacteraceae bacterium | reverse complement strand
GGTCGCCTGTTGCGGTGGCGGCTTGGCTTGCCCCGCCTCGGGCGGCTTTGGCCAGGCGCCGGCTGCCGGCGCGCGGGGCGCTGCGGTTCGCGGCCGCGGCTTTGGCGGCGGCTGTTGCACGGCCGGTTGTTCACCGACGCGCCGTTCGCTCTGCGGTGGTTGGGTCGCCGCTTGATCCATGGCCGGGGGCTGTGCCTCCTGCGGCGGCTGATAGCCGCGCACCAGTTCCGGCGGCACGCCTTGGGGAACGCCGGGCACGCCTTCCGGGAACACCGGCTTGCGTTCGCCGGGCAGCGGTTTCTTGTTGTAGAAGAGCGTTTCCAAGTCGGCGAGACTCTCGCACGACGCAAGCGCGAGTGCGCCCGCCAGGACACCGATCATCCGCATCATCCGCATTGCGCGAGGCGAGCAGCCCATCGTCGTCCTCAACTCTTGCCGTCGGTAGAAAGCAGCGAAAGCAGCACTTCGGTGTGCAGCCTGATACTGCCCGGCGTATCGGGATCGGCCACGATCAGATCGACCCAGCGTCGCACCCCGGCGACGTCGTTTGCGCGCCATGCCGCAAGCGCAAGCAGCGCGCGCGCGCTGTGGCGAAACGTACGGTCCGCGCCAGTGAGCGGCTCGATGCGCTGGCGCATATCCTCGTAGGAGGCGCTGTCCGCCAAAAGGTAACCCGCGCGCAAGCGCGCGAGATCTCGGAAATCCATAGCGATGCTCGTGTCGCCGGCCATGGCATCATACGCCTCGACCGCGGCCTTCGGATCTCGCCTACCGAGCTCCGCCGCAGCGCGCAGGCCGGCGAGGATCCGGTAACTGCGCGGCCCCTCCTTGGCGAGCTTGCTGAACATGGTTTCGGCTTCGAGGTGCTTTCCCTCCTCGCTCAGCGCCGCGGCCGCCATGTAGGCCGCGCCCGCTTCCTCGGCGCGCTTGCCCTGCCACCATTCCCACGCGCGCCAGCCGCCAACCGACGCCACCAAGACCACCGCGAGCGCGATGGCGTACTTGCCGTAGCGCTCCCACAATTTCTTATAGTGTTCGCGGCGGACTTCCTCGTCGACTTCGCGAAAGATGTCGGACACGTGCTGCGTTCCCGGTTGATGCGCTTTGCGGACGCCGGCCGCACCTTGCGGCCATAAAGATGTGTAATGGCTGTAAATTATTGATGTGGCGGAGGCAAGGCAGCGGGTGTTTGCCGTTACCCTAACGCGGCCGCCGAAGGTGGCCCCCGAAGGGTGGGGCAGGCACGACCCCGCCATTCTGTTCCGCAAGGGCAGAGGGGGACGTCGCTACAACCCCAACAGCCGCTCCGCATTGCCGTGCGCGATGCGTTCCCGATCCGGGGCGCTGACCGGAATGTGCTCCAGGAACGCGCGCGCTTCCGCCATCGATCCATACGGGTAATCGACCGAGAACATGATCCGCTCAACGCCGATTTCCAGCAGCAGATCGAGGAACGTGGCCGGAAAATTGAACCCGCCGAAAGTGTAGTGCACGTTCTCGCGCAGATAGGCCCCGAACGGACGCTTGAGCTTCGTCAGCTCGGGCGAAAAATTCCTGTTCAGCCGCGGCAGCATGAACGGAATGCCCTCGCCCAGATGGCCGATCACCACTTGCAGCTTTGGATAGCGGTCGAAGACCCCGCCGAGGACCATGCGCAGGAGATGCACCGCGGTTTCGATGTGCCAGCCCCACCCCGCCGCCGCGAACATTGCGCTCACCGGCGGCGCAAACCCGCCGAACGATGCGTCCACGACCGGCTTCGGCGGCACCGTGGGGTGCAGATAGAGCGGCACATTGAGCGCCTCGGCGCATTCGAGGATCGGCCAGAAGAACTTGTCGTCGAGATAGCGGCCGCGGGTATGGCCGTTGATCAGCGTTCCCCGAAATCCTTGCTGGCGAACCCTGTGCTCCAATTCCTGGGCCGCTTTGTCCGGCGCAGCAACGGGCAGCGCGGCAAATGCGGCGAACCGCTTGGGATTCTTCTTCACCGCTTCGGCGAGGAAGTCATTCGATTCGCGCGCAATTGAAACCTGCTCGGCCGGCTCCGACTGTTCGACGCCGGGGGAATTGAGCGAGAGCACCTGCATGTCGATGCCGGCCGCATCCATCTCCGCTATTCGGTTGTCTCCGACTTCCTGAAGCTGCTCATAGATCTTGGCGCCGCGGGGACCGGAACCGCGCAGCCGCTCCGCAAAATCCCGGCCTGGACCGGCAAGAAACGCCGGACTGACGAAATGTTCCTCAAGCGTGATGGTCCGCATGTTTCCCCTCAAGATGATGCAAGGTCTCTTCTCATATGATGATTGGCCGCGCCAATCTGTCAGTTTGAGTTCCGTCGCACGCCTTCGTCCCCTCATGCCGGGACTAAGGCATGACGCGATCTTGTTCCCGACAGTTCATATTTTCGGACGTACTCTTGGTCGAGCGGGCTGCCCTACCGTTCCTTCTTCATCGGGTAGGTATGCTCCGGCCCCGGGAACGCGCGGGCACGCACGTCCTTCGCATAGGCCGCGATCGCCGCCTCGATCCCCGGGCCGAGCTCGCCGTAGCGCCGCACGAACTTCGGCACCCGCGGCGACAGCCCGAGCATGTCTTCGAGAACCAAAATCTGTCCGTCGCAGGCTGCGCTCGCACCGATGCCGATGGTCGGCACCGGAACCTGCCTGGTGATGCGTGCACCGAGCGGCTCCGCCACCGCCTCGATCACGATGGAGAAGGCACCGGCCTGCGCCACCGACTTCGCATCGTCCTCGATCGGCCCCCAGTCCTTCTCCTCGCGCCCCTGCGCGCGGAAGGACCCGATGGTGTTGATCGCCTGCGGAGTGAGCCCGACGTGGCCCATCACCGGCACCCCGCGCTCGACCAGAAACGCGATGGTCTCCGCCATGCGGCGCCCGCCCTCCACCTTGATCGCGCCGCAGCCGGTCTCCTTCATCACCCGCACGGCGTTGCGGAACGCCTGCTCCTTCGACTCCTCGTAGGAACCGAATGGCATGTCCACCACCACGAGCGCGCGCTTGGACCCGCGCATCACCGCCTTGCCCTGCAGGATCATCATCTCGAGGGTGACCGGCACGGTGGTCTCCAGCCCGTGCATCACCATGCCGAGCGAGTCGCCGACCAGGATCACATCGCAATATTTGTCCACAAGGCGCGCGGTGTGCGCGTGATAGGAAGTGAGGCATACGATCGGCTCGCCGCCTTTGCGCGCACGAATGTCAGGCGCCGTCAGCCGCCGGATGTCCTCTTGCGCCGCCATGGGATTAACCTGTCGCCCGCATCTGCCCACCCCTCGCGGGCGTGCATGCCATGCCCGCAATGGGATCGGTAGCCCATTTTCCGCAGGGTAGAAATCCGCCGCTTGCCGGGCAATGGCGCACCTCCGCAAGGCAAGCCGGGGGCTGCCCACCCCACCCGGCCCCCCGACTATTGGTTAACAGCCGGTAAAAACCGCCAGTTTCGCGCTTTATCGTGAATCAGTTAACTATATTATTGAAATCAACAGATTCGGCTTAGGGGCCATTTTTCGGATTTGCGCTTGACCGACCCCAAACCCGCTCCCCCGCCCTCGAGCAGTTCCGAGCCCGCGGCCGAAAAACCGTCGGACCGCCTTGAGCCGATCTCGCTTGAGTACGTCGAGCGCGCAGCGCGCGAAATGGCCGCGCGCCGGCCGCGCCGGACGGGCACAACGCCTGCGCAGCCGGTCAGCGGCGGAACCCGACTGCCGCCCCCGGGCGACACCACCCTGACTGTGCAAGCGGTCCGGATGCGGCAAATCACGACCGTACCGCTGCCCCAGCAGGGTGTGCGTGCGCCGTTTCGTCCCACATTCGACGACCATTTCCGCCTCACGCTCACCCGCTGGCAGTCTGCAGGACTCACCGTCGCCATAGCCGCCTTGGTGGTCGGCGCGTTAGGCATGGCCGCATCAGGCTGGGTGGCGGCCTATCATTGGAGCTGCCGCACGGGTTTTGCCACGACCTATTGCACGCCGGCATCCACGCCCGTTCCGCAAGCTCCGGCGCTTCCGGAAATTCCAACTTGACGCGCAAACGCGGCCGTTAACAAGTTTTCCACCGGCGTCGCGTGACACTGCTGGACTTTGCCGGGCCCGACGGCAAATCTTTCCCCATGAGCGTGGTGCCGACCAGTATGAGTACGCCCGCAAGCGGACCGAGCCCTGTCCGGCGCGAGTCGGTGGCGAGCGATTTGAGCCGCCTCTCCGTCGGCGAAGACGGCCGGCTCTATTGGGACAACAAGCCGGTGGTGATCCGCCGGCGCATCCTGCTCAGCGGTTGGCAGACTTTTGCTGCCATCATCGTAAGCCTGGCCGCGCTGATCATTGCCGCAAGCGGCGCCATTCACGTTGCGATCTCCGCCCACGACTGGATGTGCAGTGCCAAGTGGATCTCGACCTATTGCTTGGTCCCTGCTCCGCCCGCGCCGGCCCCCTCGCCACGCCCCGATCTGCCGAACTGAAAATCGTCGGTCGAAGGTCGCGTCCGGTGCAAAGGCGCGGCGGTGTCACACCACCGGCGAGCGGCCGCCATCCACGTTGATCGCGGTGCCGGTGATATAGGAGCCGGCATCCGACACCAGAAGGCACGCGAGATTGGCAAATTCCTCCGGCCTGCCCATGCGGCCGAGCGGAACCTCCTTGGCGTTCTTGGCGCGATAGTCCTCGTAAGCCATGCCGAGGCGCGCGGCGCGCTGCACATGCTGGTCCGCCTCGATCAATCCCACCAGCAGCGCGTTCACGAGGATGTTGTGCGGCGCGCCCTCGTTGGCGAGCACCTTGGTGAGCGCCATGCCCGCCGCGCGCGTGACCGACGTCGGCGCGCTGCCGGCCCGCGGCGCCTTGGCGCCGATGTTGAGCACGTTGATGATGCGGCCCCAGCGCCGTTCCTTCATCTGCGGCCACACCAGCCGCGTAAACCGGATCGCCGCAAACAGTTTTTGGTCGAAATCCTCGCGCCACATTTCATCGCTGACCGTCTCGAACGCGCCGGTCCGCGACGTGCCGGCGTTGTTGATCAGGATGTCCACCTTGCCGAACGCGCGCATCACCTCGTCGTAGGCGCGTTTGATGTCGTCGGGCTTGGCCACGTCGCCCTGCACGCCGACCACACGCCCCTTGGCGCCGCCCCTGATCGAATGCACTGCCTGATCGAGCGCCTCGCGACCGCGCGCCACGATCGCCACGTCCGCGCCCGACGCCGCAAACCGCATCGCCATCCCGAGCCCGATCCCTTTGCTGCCGCCGGTGACAATGGCGCAGCGGCCGGTGAGATCAATCTGCATGCAAATTTGTCCTCCTCATTACTGCGTGACGCGCAAGGCGCCCCGCGGCGGTGAACGCTCTGACGCGGTGATGCACCTTGCGAGCATGAAGCGGGCGGATCGCGGCGTATGATCTGGGCACAGGTCAACGCTTGCGCGCGAGCGCCTTTGTGTAGGCATCCGCATCAAACCCAACAAGCAGCTTGCTGTCGAGCTCGATCACTGGCCGCTTGATCATCGACGGCTGCTTCAACATCAACGCCAACGCCTTCTTTTCGGTGAGGTCGCGCTTGTCCTTGTCCGGCAGTTTGCGGAACGTCGTGCCGGATTTGTTGAGCAGCGCCTCCCAGCCGACGGATTTGGTCCAGGCTTCAAGCTTTGCCTTGTCGATGCCGTGTGTCTTGTAGTCATGAAAATCATAGGCGATATCGCGCGCATCGAGCCAAGCACGGGCCTTTTTCATGGTCTCGCAGTTCTTGATGCCGTAGATCGTGATTTTGGCCATATCACTCCCACTCGATCGTCCCCGGCGGCTTTGAGGTGACGTCGTACACCACGCGGTTCACGCCCTTCACCTCGTTGATGATGCGCGTGGCCACGCGACTCAAAAAATTCATCTCGAACGGATAGAAATCCGCGGTCATGCCGTCGGTCGATTGCACCGCCCGCAAGGCCACCACGTAGTCGTAGGTGCGGTAGTCACCCATCACGCCCACGGTCTTCACCGGCAGGATCACGGCAAACGCCTGCCAGATCTCGTCATAGAGCCCGGCGCGGCGGATTTCCTCGATAAAAATTTCGTCGGCGAGCCGCAGGATATCCAACTTTTCCTTGGTCACTTCGCCCGGGCAGCGGATCGCGAGCCCCGGCCCCGGAAACGGGTGCCGCCCGACAAAAACCTCCGGCAGGCCGAGCTCGCGGCCGAGCGCGCGCACCTCGTCCTTGAACAACTCGCGCAGCGGCTCCACGAGTTTCATGTTCATGCGTTCGGGCAGGCCGCCCACGTTGTGGTGCGACTTGATGGTTACCGACGGCCCGCCGGTGACCGAGACGCTCTCGATCACGTCCGGATACAGCGTGCCCTGCGCCAAAAATTCCGCCCCGCCGATTTTTTTCGCCTCGGCCTCGAACACGTCGATGAACATCTTTCCGATGATCTTGCGCTTTTCCTCCGGGTCGGTGACGCCGGCGAGCGCCGCCAAAAATTTTTCTGACGCCTCCACGTGCACGAGCGGAATGTTGTAGTGGCCGCGGAACAGCGCCACCACCCGCTCCGGCTCCGCCAGCCGCAACAGCCCGTGGTCCACGAACACGCAGGTGAGCTGGTCGCCGATCGCCTCGTGGATCAGCACCGCCGCCACCGCCGAGTCCACGCCACCCGACAGTCCGCAGATGACCTTGTCCTTGCCCACCTGTGCGCGGATTTTCTCGATCGCTTCCTCCTTGAACGCGCGCATGGTCCAATCGCCGCGGCAGCCGGCGATTTTGCGCACGAAATTGCGCAGGATCGCCGCGCCGTGCGGCGTGTGCACCACTTCGAGATGAAACTGCGTGGCATAAAATTTTCGCTGCTCGTCGGCGATCATGGCGATCGGCGCGTTTTCCGATGTGGCGATGGTGCGGAAGCCCTCCGGCAGCTTGGTCACCCGGTCGCCGTGGCTCATCCACACCGGATATTTTTCGCCTTTGCGCCAGACGCCTTCGAGCAGTGGACTGTCTTCGATGACCGTCACCTCGGCGCGGCCGAATTCGCGATGGTGCCCCGCCTCGACCTTGCCGCCGAGCTGCACCGCCATGGCCTGTTCGCCGTAGCAGATGCCGAGCAGCGGCACGCCCGCTTCGTATAGCGACCTCGGCGCAAGCGGCGCGTCCTTGTCCAATACCGAGGCCGGCCCGCCGGACAGGATCACCGCCTTCGGCCGCATCGCCGCAAAGGCTTCCGCGGCGCGTTGATAGGGGACGATCTCGCAATAGACTTTTTCCTCGCGCACGCGCCGCGCGATGAGCTGCGTGACCTGCGAGCCGAAATCGACGATCAGAACTTTGTCGTGGGAGCGCTTCGCCATGTCGGGTTCTAGACCCACTGTTTCCGCCTGTCGAGACGGTGCTTTTACGTTCATGCCGCCCTCGATAATTGCGCCGAAGCCAAGGCGTGATCTCCCTCCCCCTGAAAGGGGGAAGGTGGCGAGCGCAAGCGAGCCGGGTGGGGGTCATTTTTCGCTGCACGGAGGTCCCCCCACCCGACGCGCCATAGTACGTCTAAGACGCGCGCGAGCGGGCTTTTGTCGCGTCGACGTTCCCCATCCAGAGGGAGGCATGATCCACATGCGCTCAAGCTGCTTTGAGGGGGATGAAAAAGGAATATACGACAAAAATGCATCATTACCTTCGCCTCAGTACGCTCACGAAAAAACCATCGGTGTCGGTCCGCCGCGGTGTCATCAAAATCCCTCGCTCGGTCACCAGCACCGCGCGCAGAAATAGATAGGCCCTCTCGCCCAGTGCGGCGGCGACAGCCTGCGGCTTTTCCACGGAAAATTCGCTGTGTCGCTGAAGAAAGGCGCGCACCTGGTCATCGTTTTCCTCCCCCAAGAGCGAACAGGTCGCATAGACGATGCGCCCGCCCGGCTTCACCACCGCCGCCGCGCGGTCGAGCACCGCGATCTGCTCCTTGAGCCGTTCGGCAAGCGCGCCCGGCCGCAGCCGCCATTTGGCGTCCGGATTGCGCCGCCAGGTGCCGACGCCGGTGCACGGCGCATCGATGAGCACCAGATCAGCACGCCCGGCGACATCCGCAAGCACATCTTGCTGCCCCCGCGGCGTGCGCACCTGCACGTTGCGCACGCCGGCCCGTTCGAGACGCGCATGGATCGGCGCGAGCCGCCGTTTGTCGTCGTCGGTGGCATAGATCTGGCCCTTGTTCTGCATCGCCGCCGCGAGCGCGAGCGTCTTGCCGCCGCCGCCGGCGCACAAGTCCACCACCTGTTCGCCCGGTTTTGCGCCCGCAAGCAACGCCGCAAGCTGCGAGCCTTCGTCCTGGATTTCGACCAAGCCCTTGATGAACGCAGGCTCTGCCTGGATCGCCGGCGCCTTGGCGTCCGCCGCAAGCTTGATGCGCAAGCCCCACGGCGACCAGCGGGTGGGCTCCGGCGCATATTCGGCGAGCGCCTGCGCCGCTTTCTCGCGGCCGCCTTTGAGCGTATTGACACGCAGGTCGAGCGGCGCGCGCGAAGCAAGCGCCGTGCCCTCCTCGGCGCGTTCGGCTCCGTACACGCGCGCAAGATAGGGATCGAGCCACTCGGGATAATCGCCGATGACGTGCGGCGGCGCGCCGTCGAGCGTCGCCGAACTCAGCCGCGCGTCTTCGGCCTCCGTCAGCGCGGGCGGCGCGTAGCGCGCTCCGTCGAACAGGTTGGCGATCGCCTCTGCACCGAGCCCGCGCTCCAACCTGAGCATCCCGAGCACGACCGCGCGCGGGGCATCCTCGCCCATGATCCAGGCTGCGGATGCACGCCGCCGCAGCGCGTCGTACACAAGTCCTGCGATGGCCGCCCGGTCAGCGGAGCCGGCGAAACGGTGTGCGAGGCCCCACGCCTTGAGCGCCTCCGCCGCCGGCCGGCGTCGCGCAAAAATCTCCGCCAGCACCTCGATCGCGGCGGCAATCCGGGCACCCGGCGTCATGCGTCTGCGCGCGGTTTTCGGGCTGCGGTCATCGAATCCCCTCGATCGCGATCAACAGCACATGCCCTGCCAGCACCGCCACCGCCAGAAAATTGATGACGAATACGTTGCCCCGCAACGGCACATTATCGGTCAGTGTCTGCACCAGCGTATGCGCGATCCGACCCGCCACGAACACCCATGCGGCAACGACATCGACCATGGTAACCCGGCCGAGCGCGATCAGCAGCACGACGACCGCATGGAAGATCACCGGCAGCTCGAACTGGTTCGAAAGGTTGCGGCTGATGCGCGCGGCCTGCGGCGGCTCGCCCTGCCCGAACACAAAACAGGAATATTCGACCTCCCCGCGCCGCACCGCGCCCACCCGCGCGACCGTCAGCCATGCATAGAGGAAGAAGGTCAGGCCGATATGTGCCAGCATCGGCCAGAGGATGAGACCGGCGTTCCCGCTCATGGCCAAAAGAGTCTAGACTGGGCGCGACGCATACTCCACCTTCGGTCACAAATGGATTGTTGATGAAGCTTCTGCTCACGTTGCTCGCCGGCCTCATCGGCGCCGGACTCGGCGGATTTTTAGGCGTCGTCGGCGGCGCGGCGCTGGCGCCGGCTTTCGGCATTTCGGATTTCGAGGGCGCCGCCGGATATTTTGCGGTTTTCATCGGCGGCCCGATCGGCGCAATCGTCGGGCTCGCTGCCGGTATCGTGCTGGCCGCGCGGCTCTCCGGCATGCGCTCGGGCGCCGCCATTGCCGGCCGCTTCGGCCTGGCGGTGGTCGTGTTGATCGCGCTCATCGCCGGCGGCATTGCCTTCATGTACTGGAACCGCGACCTCGTCACCACCGACGGGCCACCGCCAAAGCTTGCGTTCGAAATCCGACTGCCGGCCGGCACCGCCACGCCGATGCCCGCCGACGTCACCGTGCATCTCGACTCGATCAAGAGTCACATGCCGGCGACCATCCTCGGTGCCCAGTTCCGCCGCGACGGCGACCGGCCGATCATCGTCGGCTCGGTGGACATCATCTATCGCGAGTCCAACCGTCTGCTGGTGCTGCGCCTACCCAATCAGCCCGACCAGATTTTCGCCCTGAAGCTGCTCGGCCGCGAACCGAAGCACGCGCGCGAGCTCAGCCCGTGGCAGCGGGTCGATTTCGTGGCCGAGCAAGGCCAGACCGCCCCGCGCCGCGCCACCGCTGCGGACACCTACGAAGTGCGCTACCGCGCCGTGTGGGCCGGGCAGGAGTGAATCCCGGAACTCCGCAATCCCATGTCCCGGGCGCAACGCAGCACGCCGCGAAGCGGAGTGTTGCACTGCAGACCCGGGACCGCAACAAGCGCCGCGCTTCCGACGATCCCGAAGCAGCGGTTCTCCGCTCACGCTGCGCGCTCACGCGGCACCGCATCCGGGACGTTGCTTGGACGTCACAACTTGATGCTGATGCCGGTCTCCCGCTCCTCGTCGACGAACGCGGTCAACCAGCGTTTTCCGTCGAGCAGCGCCTTCAGCACCTCGTCCGCCGTGCCGCCGTGGTTGAGGTTGGCGGTGATCAGCAGCCCGCGCGGCCTGAGCAGCTTGCGCAGCCGTTCGTGCAGCGCCGGAACCGGCGCCCCGCCGTCGAAGAAGGCGACGTCATAAGGCCCTTTCAGCGTCGGCACCACCTTGGAAAATTCGCCCTGAAGCACGGTGATGCGTTTCGCCACACCGGCGGCCGCGAAATTTTTCTGCGCGAGCATGATGTGCTCCGGATCGCGCTCGACCGTGTCGATCCTCGCCTTTGGCGCGCCGTGCGCGAACGACAGCGCCGTATAGCCGAGCGCGCAGCCGAGCTCGAGAATGCGCCGCGCGTCCACCGCGCCAGCCAGCACCGCCAACAGCGGGCCGTTGTCGTAGGGCCACGCACCGCAGCCGTGCTTCTCGCGGTGCCGGAGCGTTGCCGCGCGCACCCCGGCAAACGGATCCCCCAAGATCTTCATTCCCGGCTCGGGTAGTTGGGGCTCTCGCGGGTGACCACCACGTCGTGCACGTGGCTCTCGCGCAGGCCCGCGGCCGAGATGCGGATGAACTGCGCCTTGTTGTGGAACTCCACGAGATTCGCCGCGCCGACATAGCCCATCGCCGCGCGCAGGCCGCCGGTGAGCTGATGCAGCACGGTCGCCACCGGGCCCTTGTAGGGCACCTGGCCCTCGATGCCTTCGGGCACGAGCTTGAGGTGATCGCGAATGTCCTGCTGGAAGTAGCGGTCGGCCGAGCCGCGCGCCATGGCGCCCACCGAACCCATGCCGCGATAGCTCTTGTAGGAGCGGCCCTGATACAAAAACACCTCGCCCGGCGTCTCGTCGGTGCCGGCGAGCAGCGCGCCCACCATGGCCACGTCCGCACCGGCTGCCAGCGCCTTTGCCAAGTCGCCCGAGTATTTGATGCCGCCGTCGGCGATCACCGGAACGCGGGCCAGCTTCGCCGCCTCGACCGCCTCCATGATGGCGGTGAGCTGCGGCACGCCCACGCCGGCCACCACGCGCGTGGTACAGATCGAGCCCGGCCCGATGCCGACCTTGATGGCGTCGGCGCCGGCGTCGATCAGGGCTTTTGCGCCTTCGCGCGTGGCGATATTGCCGGCCACCACCTGCACCGCATTCGACAGCCGTTTGATGCGCTCCACCGCCGCCAAGACGTGCCGCGAATGGCCGTGCGCGGTGTCCACCACCACGAGATCGACGCCGGCTTCGATCAAAAGCTCGGTGCGCCTGAATCCTGCATCCCCCACCGTGGTTGCCGCGGCCACGCGCAGCCGGCCCTGCTCGTCCTTGCACGCGTTCGGATTGGCCACCGCCTTCTCGATGTCCTTGACCGTGATCAATCCCACGCAGCGGTAGTTTTCATCCACCACGAGCAGTTTTTCGATCCGGTATTGATGCAGCAGACGCTTGGCCTCCTCCTGACCGACTCCCTCGCGCACGGTGATGAGCCGGTCCTTGGTCATCAATTCGCTGACCTTCTGCTTCGGGTCGGTGGCAAAACGCACGTCGCGGTTGGTGAGAATGCCGACCAGCTTGCCGGGACCGTTGCCGCCGCCTTCGACCACCGGAATGCCGGAAATGTTGTGCTCCCTGCGCAGCGCGAGCGCATCCGCAAGCGTTGCGTCCGGACTGATGGTGATCGGATTGACCACCATGCCGGACTCGAAGCGTTTGACCTGCCGCACCTGCGCGGCCTGTGCCTCCGGGTCGAGATTGCGGTGGATCACGCCGATGCCGCCCGCCTGCGCCATGGCGATCGCCATCTTCGCCTCGGTCACCGTATCCATGGCGGAGGCGACGATCGGAATGTTGAGCGGGATTTCGCGGGTGATGCGGGTGCGGATGTCCACCTCTGCCGGCAGCACGTCGGAGAGCCCCGGCTTGAGCAGCACATCGTCGTAGGTGAGAGCTTCGGGGAAGCTTGCGTTGTCGTTTGCGGCCATCGCCAATCCAATCCGCCCGCGCGCGGGCTGTTGCGGCCCGCCGTCGGGAGGAGATCGCGTTTTGCAAGGAAAGGTGCGCCTCGCCCGACTTCTGTAGCGGCCCGCTTTTGGGTTGGCGACGGTGCATAGCACGCCGCTTCGGAGATTCATAGAGCTTCGGAAAA
Source organism: Xanthobacteraceae bacterium (assembly GCA_035574295.1). Classification (GTDB taxonomy): domain Bacteria; phylum Pseudomonadota; class Alphaproteobacteria; order Rhizobiales; family Xanthobacteraceae; genus PNAI01. The sequence continues at coordinate 31,485 of DATLYX010000012.1, read as the reverse complement.
ACGTCCGCTTCAACGCGGCTGTGGCCTGAATCCGGTCGCCAGAACGTAGGACTCGGCCGAATCGGTGCGGCTTGCCGGCGGCTTGACGTGCCGGACGGTTGTGAAATCGCGCTTCAACGCCTCGAGTAGCATGCGCTCGGTGCCGCCCCGGAGCACCTTGGCGAGAAGCGCGCCGCCGGGCCGCAACACCCTGCGGGCGAAATCCGCCGCAGCCTCGACCAGCGCCATGATTTTCAGATGATCGGTCTGCCGGTGGCCGGTCGCCTTCGGCGACATGTCGGAGAGCACCACGTCCGCCGGTCCGCCGAGCGCCATTTCCAGCCGCTCCGGCGCTGTCGGATGGAGAAAATCGAGCTGTATGAATTCGACACCCGGCACCGGCGCCATCTCCAGAATGTCGACCGCGACCACGCGGCCCTCGGGCCCCACCCGTTGGGCCGCCACCTGGCTCCACCCGCCCGGCGCCGCACCGAGATCGACCACCCGCGCGCCCGGCCGCAACAGATGATATTTGTCGTCGATCTCCGCGAGCTTATACGCCGCCCGCGAACGAAATCCCTCGCGCTTGGCCCGCGCCACGTAAGGGTCGTTGATCTGCCGTTCGAGCCAGCGTTGCGAGGATGCGGTGCGGCCCTTCGCGCGCACCCGCTGCTTGAGCCTGCGCATCATGATGCACCGCCCTTGCAACCGCCCCACACGCCGTCCTACCGCATCATCTGCACCAGCATGCCTTCGCGCAGGCCGCGGTCGGCGACGCGCAGGCGCGTGCAGGGAAACGCGCGGCGGATCGCCTCCAGGATCGCGCAGCCCGCGAGCACGAGGTCGGCGCGTTCGACGCCGATGCACGGGTTCGCCACGCGCTCCTCGTATGACATCGCCAACAGCCGTTCGATGACGCGCGTCACCTCGGCCTGTCCCATCCAGCAGCCGTCCACCTGGCGTCGCTCGTAACGCGGCAGTTCGAGATGCACGCCGGCGATGGTGGTGACCGTGCCCGACGTGCCCAACAGATGCAGGCCGTCGGTGCTGTCGCCGTGCGCGGCGACGAAGCGTTGCACGTGTTCGGCCACTTCCGCGGTCATTGCCTCGAACAGCGCAGGGCTCACGTTGATGCCTCCGTGCCGCTCGGCCAGCGTCACCACCCCGAGCGGCAGCGAGGCCCAGGCGCGGATCGCCGGGTGCGGCGGCCCGTACTGCGCCGGCGCCGGCCGATCGAGGCGCACCAGCTCCGACGATCCGCCGCCGATATCGAACAGGATCACGCCGCTCGCCTCCGGGTCGATCAGCGGGGTGCAGCCGGTCGCCGCCAGGAGCGCCTCGGTCTCGCGATCGACCACTTCCAGCTCGATGCCGACCTCCTCGCGCACCCGATCGAGAAACTGATCGCAATTTTCCGCCGCTCGGCACGCCTCGGTGGCCACCATTCGCGCGCGCGTGACGCCGCGGTTCTTCATTTTCGCGCGGCAGACCCGCAGCGCCTCCACCGCGCGCGCAATCGCCGTCTCGCTCAACCGCCCCGAGCCGCTGACGCCTTCTCCGAGCCGAATGATGCGTGAGAAGGCGTCGATGACGCGGAAGCCCTCGCGCGTCGCGCGCGCCACCAAGAGCCGGCAGTTGTTGGTGCCGAGATCGAGCGCCGCGTAGGTCGGGCCCGGAATATCGGAGCCCTCCGCATCGCGGCGGCGCGGCCGATGATAGGGCGACCGCCGGCTCCGACGGCGCCGCGGCAGCGGGTCGGATGCGCGGTCGAGGCCGGTTCCCCGGGCCTCGTCACTCATTGAATCCCTTCCCCGCGCCGAAGCCCTCAAAGCTCGACGGCGCGCCGGATGCTGTTGGCAAAATCGGGCAAAGTGTAGCAGCCGGGGCGGCATGCGCAACACAGGACAGCCGGAACAGCATGCCTTTCCGCGTACAAAGCGCGCTTGTGGAAACGTCGGCTCTTCGTTATCTGAGGATCCTGCATTTGGCGCACCAATCCTGTGAGTGCTGCCGGACCGGCTTCAATGAATCTTCACCATACTTCCGCAGCACACACTGCAGCCCTCATCGGCCAGCCCATCGCGCGCATCGAGGATCCGAGGCTGTTGCGCGGTGAAGGTCGCTTCACCGACGACATCAACCTGCCCGGCCAAGCCTATGCCGCGATCGTGCGCAGCCGCCACGCGCACGGAATCATCAAATCCATCGACACATCCGCTGCGAAGAAAATGCCGGGCGTGCTGGCGGTCTACACCGGTACCGACTTCGCCGGCTATGGGCCTATGAAATCCAACCTGCCGTTCAAAAACCGCGACGGCTCGGAGATGAAAAAGCCGCGCCGGCAGCCGATCCCTGCCGACAAGGTGCGCTTCGTCGGTGATCCGGTCGCCTGTGTCGTGGCCGAGAGCCTCGCCCAGGCCAAGGATGCCGCCGAAGCTGTCCTCATCGACATCGAGCCGCTGCCCGTGGTGATCGATCCGCAGGAGGCGGCCAAACCGGGCGCACCGCTGGTCTATGAGGAGGTGCCCGGCAATCTGCCGCTCGACTACCATTACGGTGACGCCCAAAAAGTGGCCACGGCTTTCGCCGCCGCCAAACACGTGGTGAGGCTGAAGCTCGTCAACAGCCGCATGATCGTCAACGCGATCGAGCCGCGCGCCGCCATCGGCGTCTATGACAGTGCGACCGAACGGTTCACGCTCTACACCTGCAGCCAGGGTGTGATGGGTTTGCGCGCCGGCCTTGCCGACATCTTCGGCGTGCCGCCCGAAAAACTGCGCGTCGTCACATATAACGTCGGGGGCTCCTTCGGCATGAAGGCGCAGGCCTATCCGGAGCAGGTGTGCGTGCTGCACGCCGCCCGCGCGCTCCGCCGGCCGGTGAAATGGACCGACGAACGTTCCACCAGTTTTCTTTCCGACAACCACGGCCGTGACCAGGTGCAGACCGCCGAGCTTGCGCTCGACGCGCAGGGCCATTTCCTCGCGCTTAGGCTTTCCGGTTACGCCAATCTCGGCGGCTACATGGGCGCCATGGCGCCGCAGCCGCCGACGCTGAACATCGTGCGCAATGTGGCGAGCGTCTATCGCACGCCGCTGTTGGAAGTCTCCACCAAGTGCGTGTTCACCAACACCACCTTTGTCAGTCCCTATCGCGGCGCCGGCCGGCCCGAGGGAAATTATTTCATGGAGCGGCTCATCGACTACGCGGCGGCCGAGATCGGCATTGACCGCGTGGAGCTGCGCCGCCGCAATCAGATCCGGCCGCGCGAATTGCCCTACAAGGCCGCCTCGGGCCAGATGTACGACAGCGGCGATTTTCCCGCGATCCTGAAGCAGGCGCTTGAGCTCGCCGACTGGAAAGGTTTTGCCAGACGCCGGCGCGAGAGCAAGAAGCGTGGCAAATTGCGCGGCATCGGGCTCGGCTGTTATCTCGAAGTCACCGCGCCGGCGAACAAGGAGATGGGCGGCATCCGCTTCGACCCCGACGGCGGCGTCACCATCATCACCGGCACGCTCGACTACGGGCAGGGTCACGCCACGCCGTTCGCGCAGGTGCTGAGCGAGAGGCTCGGCATTCCTCTTGACCGCATCCGGCTCCTGCAGGGCGACAGCGACCAGCTCCTTGCCGGAGGCGGCACCGGCGGCTCCCGCTCGATGATGAATTCGGGCGCGGCCATCGTCGAAGCCAGCGCCAAGGTGATCGAGCAAGGCAAGGCCATCGCCTCGCATGTGCTCGAAGCCTCCGCTGGCGACATCGAATTCGCCAACGGCCGCTTCGTGGTGGCCGGCACCGATCGCCGCATCGGCATCCTGGAGCTTGCAGAGAAACTGCGCGGCGGCCTGCAACTTCCGCCCGGCACGCCGACCTCGCTCGACGTGCGCCACGTGAGTGACGGCGCGCCCGCCGCGTACCCGAACGGCTGCCATGTGGCCGAAGTCGAAGTCGATCCCGACACCGGCCGCATCGAGGTGGTGCGATACACCGCGGTCAACGACTTCGGCACCGTCATCAACCCGCTGATGGTTGACGGACAGGTGCACGGCGGGGTGGTGCAGGGCCTCGGGCAGGCACTGATCGAGCGCACGGTCTATGACGCGGAAGGCCAGTTGCTCTCCGGATCCTACATGGACTACGCCATGCCGCACGCCGCCGACGTGCCTGACATGACCGTGGTCAGCCACCCCATTCCGGCCAAGACCAATCCGCTCGGGGTCAAGGGCTGCGGCGAGGCCGGCTGCGCCGGCGGCCTTGCCTCGGTAATGAACGCGGTGGTTGATGCGCTTTCGGTCTACGGCATCACCCACATTGACATGCCGGCAACACCCGAACGCGTGTGGCAGGCGATCCGCGCTGCACAAGCCAAGCGAACCTGAGGCCGGCCAGCCCCTGCGCGCAGGTCCAGAGCGCCACCGAGCTTCCCTCGCCGGCGCAACCCACCTCGGCGCCGGAACCGCTACCGCCGCCAAACCGGCCGTGCCATCTTCACGCCCTGTTACGGCAGGCTCGATGACCCAGGCGACCGGACAAATCTTTGCAACCGCACGCGCCGGCGATGCACGCGTCATCGCCGGCGTCAGCGCTGCCCACTTCGTCAGCCATTTTTACATGCTGGTGCTGCCGCCCCTGTTCGCCTTCGTGCGCGAGGATTACGGGGTGAGCTACGTCGAGCTTGGTCTGGCGCTCACCGTGTTCAATGTGGTCTCGGCCGTGTTGCAGACGCCGGCCGGATTTCTGATCGACCGCATCGATGCCCGCCACGCCCTCGTCGCCGGCCTCCTGCTCGGCGCCGCCGGCTATGCGGTCGCCGCGGCCGTGGATTCCTTCTGGGTGCTGGTTGCCATGTTCGCGTTGATCGGCGTCGGCAACACCGTCTACCACCCCGCCGACTACGCGATCATGTCGCACCGCGTATCCGCCGAGCGCATGGGGCAGGCCTATTCGATCCATACCTTCGCCGGCATTCTCGGCAGCGCCGCCGCGCCCATGAGCGTGCTCCTGATGCACAGTTATTTTGGCTGGCGCGGTGCGTTTTTCGGCGCGGCGGCCCTCGGCACTGTGGTCGCGGTGCTGCTGCTGATGCAGCGGGACGCCGCTTCTGTGGCCACGCCTTCAGCCAAGCCGAACAGTACCGCGGAAACAGACAGCAGTTGGCGGCTCTTGCTCTCGCGGCCCATTCTGGTGAGCCTCGTGTTCTTCATGCTGATCTCGGCGGCCAACGGCGGCCTGCAGAATTTCTCGGTGGTCGCCCTCGGCGCGCTCTACGGCACCGCACCGCTCGCCGCCAACACCGCGCTCACCGGCAATCTGCTCTTGAGCGCGACCGGCGTGCTGATCGGCGGCTGGATCGCGAGCCGCACCCTGCGCCACAGGCACATTGCGGCATACGGCCTCGTCACTTCCGCAGTTGCAGTTTTTTTGATCGGCCTCATCGACCCGAATGCGGTCCTTCTCGTGGCGCTGATGTCGCTCGCCGGGTTTGCGAGCGGCGTCATCATGCCGGCGCGCGATCTTTTGGTGCGTGCGGTGACCCCGCCCGGCGCCTTCGGCAAGGTATTCGGCTTCGTTACCAACGGCTTCAACATCTCCGGCATTATCTCGCCGCTGATCTTCGGTGCGTTGATGGATCACGGCACGCCGCGTGCGGTATTCGTTCTGATCGGTGTTTGCTCGCTGGCGGCAATCCTCACCGTGTTCGCCGCCGTGCGGAAGCATTGAAGGGGCGGTTTGGCTGCGTGCTATGATGCAAGTTCGGAGAAGCTGCAAATGGGCGATACCTACGGCGTGGTGAAAGTGGCCGCGGTCCAGGCGGCGTCCGTCTTTCTTGACCGCGAAGGCTCCACCGAAAAGGCCTGCCGCCTGATCCGCGAGGCGGGCAGGAACGGCGCGCGGGTGATCGGCTTTCCCGAAGGCTTCATTCCCGCGCACCCGCTCTGGTACCACCACCACCCCGCGACCAGCGCGCACTCCAACCGGCTTGCGGTCGAGCTGTTCAAGAATTCCGTCGAAATTCCCGGCCCGGAGACCGACGCGCTCTGCGACGCCGCCCGCGCCGCCAACGCCTATGTGGTGATCGGCGTCTGCGAGAAACTGCCGAACACCACCGGCACCATGTTCAACACTCAAGTTTACCTCGGTCCGGATGGCACGCTGATCCGCAAGCACCAGAAAATCATGCCCACGGTCGGCGAGCGGCTCGTGCACATGGGTGGTTACGGCGACACTTTCGGCGCCTTTCGCAGCGAGTTCGGGCCGCTCTCCGGCCTGATCTGCGGCGAGAACACCAATCCGCTCGCCATTTTTGCGCTCACCGCCGAGGGCACCCGCATCCATGTCATGAGCTGGCCCAATCATTTTCCGTTGAGCGGCGATTATCTGCGCCACCGCGTCGCCGTGGCCTCGCAGGCGTTTGCCGAAATCAGCAAGGCGTTCGTCGTCTCCGCCTGCGGCACCGTCGACGAACGCATGATCGAGCTGCTCAAGCCCAGCCCCGAGGGCGAGAAATTTTTGCGCGAGCCGAAAAACTCCGGGGGCAGCATGATCGTCGATCCGATGAGCCGCATCATCGCCGGACCCATGGGCGGCGAGGAGGGAATCCTGTATGCGGATTGCAACATCGATTTGAGCATACAGCAGAAGCTGCGCCACGATTTCGCCGGCCACTACAACCGGCCCGACATTTTCCAGCTCCACATCAACCGCGCCGCACCCGCGCTCTACCACGTGCACAACGATCCTTCGGCCCTGCCGCACGTGGCGCAGGAGGCGCTCGCCGCGCCGCCCCCGCGCCTTGCCCCGCCGCTCGACGAGTGATGTCGGGGTTGGCGACGCGAATATTCGGCCGGGATCTCAGCTTGTGCTGTGCACGAACAGATACACGATGCCGATGGCCGTCATTCCGAAAGCGATGGCCGCCATCGGCAGCAGAACCTCCACCGCCGCATTCGAAGCCCTGACGCGATCCTGCCAGGTGTCGAGCTCGCCGAGCGCCCAATCGTGAAACGTCTCGTCCTGCTGCGACGACTCGGTCCTGTCCGATACACGCGCGCCGGGATCGCGCGTGCCGACGCGCGAGAGCACATGGGCCAGCGCGACCACGATGAAAATGAACCCGCTGACGATGGCAAGCAGATAGTCGGTATAGCCGTCCGTGCCGAAGGCCCATACCGCCACTGCGATCCACCCGGCCAGCACGGCCATCGCCGTATAGACGCGCGGGTGAAGCCTGTTGCTGAGCCGTCGATTCTGCCGAATGCGGTCCTCGCTCATGGCGCCCTCCCGACTGCGGGCCGCCCCCGGCTGCTCACATTCGGCAGATGGGTTTCGGGCGATCTTGCCGCAAGACGCTCCACAAAATCGGCCCATATGGGACCAAGCCGTGGCCTGCCTACGAAGTGGGTGCACTCCCGCGTCCCTCGCATGCGTCCCTGGGTATGCGCTGCTCGAATTGGTTTCCGGCCGGGCTGCGCTATGCGTTTTTCAGGGGGCAATCGTTCCGTAATGCTGGTCTGCCATGATATATTTTCGTCGGTATCAGGATCGCAGGAACCGTTGCGATGAATCTGCAAACGCTCGGCTACATCGGAGTCCGCAGCGCCCATCTCGACGACTGGCAGGCTTACGCCGGCCGTTTCCTCGGCATGCAGCTCGTGGACAAGAGCGAGCGAACGCTCGCCTTCCGCATGGACGACCGCAAGCAGCGGCTCGTCATCAACGCGGCGGATGACGAAGGCGCCGGTTTCTTCGGCTGGGAGGTGGCCGACAGCCGCGCGCTCGACGCGCTCGCCGCGCGCCTCGAACAGAACGAGGTGAAGGTCGCCCGCGGCTCGCCGGCGCTGGCCGACGAACGCCATGTGAAGGATCTGATCGTGTTCCACGATCCACTCGGCAACCGCCTCGAAGTGTTCCACGGCGCTGAGGTGGCAAGCGAGCCGTTCAGGCCTGGTCGTTCGATCTCCGGCTTCCGCACCGGGCCGCTCGGCATGGGCCACGCCGTGCTCAACGTGGAGCGCGTCGACACGGTAATGCCGTTCTACACCGACATTCTCGGCTTCCGCCTCAGCGACTACATCCTAAAACCGTTCCGCGCCTACTTCTTCCACATCAACCCGCGGCACCACAGCCTCGCCTTCATCGAGGCCGGAAAAAACGGCATCCACCACCTGATGGTGGAAACCTGCATGCTCGACGACGTGGGCCAGGCCTACGACCTCGCCTTACGCAAGCCGGAGATGATCGGCACCACGCTCGGCCGTCACGTCAACGACGAGGTGACCTCGTTCTATTCCTGGTCCCCCTCCAAATTTCTATTCGAGTACGGCTGGGGCGGCCGCAGCATCGACCCCGCCACCTGGAACCCGCACGAGCGCACCGAGGGCCCGAGCCTGTGGGGCCACGACCGCGCCTGGCTCACGCCGGAAGGCCGCGAGCAGGCGCGCGAATTGCGCATCCGCGTGGCGGAGGCCGGCGGCCGAATTCCGCTCAATGTGATGGACGGCAACTACAAGCGCGCGCGCGACGTCTGCCCGTGGTGGAACGAGACTGTCGCACGCAAGACGGGTTGAGAGACAGGTCATGGACGCTCCGCTCCGCACCAACGGCAGCCTTGCAACAACCCCACCAACGGGGGTGCCGCACGAGTGGCCTGCCGGCGAACTGACGCGCATCCCCTTCTGGGTCTACCAGTCCCCCGAGCTCTACGCGCTTGAGCAGCGCCGCATCTACGAGGGGCCGGTCTGGAACTTTCTCTGCCTCGAATGCGAACTCGCCAAGCCGGGCGACTACCGCACCACTTTCGTCGGCGTGATGCCGGTGGTGGTCGCCCGCGACTACGACAATGAGATCTACGCCTTCGAGAACCGCTGCGCCCACCGCGGCGCGCTGATCGCGCTCGACTCCGGCGGCAACGCACGCGACTTCACCTGCGTCTATCACGCCTGGAACTACGACCTGAAGGGCAATCTGAAGGCGGTCGCCTTCGAAGACGGCGTGGGCGGCAGAGGCGGCATGCCCAAAACCTTCTGCCGCGAGCATCACAGCCCGCGCAAGCTGCGCATCGCCACCTTTTCAGGACTCGTGTTCGGCAGCCTGCACGACGACGTGCCGCCGATCGAGGAATATTTGGGCGAGGAGATCGCCCGCCGCATCGCGCGCGTGCTGCACAAGCCGCTTGTTGTGATCGGCCGCTTCACCCAGGACCTGCCCAACAACTGGAAGCTCTACTTCGAGAACGTCAAGGACACCTATCACGCGAGCCTCCTGCACACCTTCTTCACCACCTTCAAGATCAACCGCCTGTCCCAGCGCGGCGGCCTGGTGATCGACGCAAGCGGCGGCAACCACGCAAGCTACGCCTACGCCGACCCCCACATGAAAGGCGGCGATTACGCCCAGGCCGGCATCCGCTCCGAGAACGAGGATTTGACGCTCAGGGACAAGAGCCTTGTGGCCTTCCACGACGAATTCAACGACGGTTGCAGTTTGCAGATCCTCACCGTGTTTCCCGGTTTCGTGCTGCAACAGATCCAGAACGCGCTCGCGGTACGCCAGGTATTGCCCAAGGGGCTCAATTCCACCGCGCTGAACTGGACCTACATTGGCTTTGCCGACGACACGCCGGAGCTGCGTCGGGCGCGGCTGCGGCAGGGCAACCTCGCCGGCCCCGCGGGATACGTGTCCATGGAGGACGGCGCGGTCGGCGGCTTTGTGCAGCGCGGCATTGCGGCGGCCGAGGATGAACGCGCCGTGGTCGAGATGGGCGGCTCCGGCACCGCCAACGAAGGCACGCGCGCAACAGAAGCTTCCGTGCGCGGATTCTGGAAGTGCTACCGCGCTCATATGGGCATCTGACATGGCCGAGATCGGGCTTGATCGCATTATTGCGGTGCAGGCCGCTTACGCCCGCTGCATCGACTCGAACGCGCTGGAGTTTTGGCCGGAGTTTTTCACCGACGAGTGCCTCTACAAGGTCACCACAGCGGAAAACCACGCGCAGGGCTTTGAAGCCGGCATCATCTACGCCGACTCAAAGGCCATGCTGATCGACCGCATCGTCTCGCTGCGCCAGGCCAACGTGTACGAGAAGCAGAGCTACCGCCACATCCTCGGCCTGCCGACCATCCTGAAGAACGGCGGCGGCGAGGTCGAATGCGAGACGGCGTTCATCGTCGCCCGCATCATGCACGACGGCAAGACCGACCTGTTCGCCACCGGCCGCTATCTCGACACCTGCCGCCTGGTAGGCAACAACATCAAGTTCGCGAGCAAGATTGTGGTGTGCGACTCCTCGCGCATCGACACCCTGCTGGCCATACCGCTGTGATGCGTTCGAACGGGCCAGGCTCTCTATTCACCTCCCCCTGGAAGAGGGAGTTCGATCCCGCGAAGCGCGATCGGGAGGGGGTAAACCTTGCAACGTCAACCTACCCCCGCCTTCGCTCCGCTCAGGCGAGCGATCCTCCCCTTCCAGGGGAGGGTGATGATTGTGGACAATAATGTTCACCGTTTCCGTCGCAAACAGCCCGATCACCTTCCCCTGCGACCGCAGCGAGACCGTGCTGAACGCCGCCCAGCGCGCGGGCTATGAGCTGCCCTATTCCTGCCGCAAGGGCGTATGCGGCACCTGCAAATGCCGGCTCGCCTCCGGCGAAGTGCGTTCGTTTGCCGGCGACACACTGAGTGAAGCGGAAAAGGCCGCCGGCCTCGTGCTCTTGTGCCAGTCGCGCCCGCGCTCCGACCTCGTGATTGCCCCGCGCGAGATCAAGAAGATCGATCCTTATGCCCGCCGCACGCTTACTGCGCGCGTGTTTCGTATCGCCCGCGTCGCCGAGGACGTCACCTTCCTGCACCTGCGTTTTCCGGCTGGCATCCGCGTTCATTTCAAGGCCGGCCAGAACCTGCAGGTGATCCTGCCCGACGGCGAGCGCCGCAATTTCTCCATGGCCAATCCGCCGCAAGAAAGCGACGGCGTGCAACTGCACATCCGCCACGTGCCGAACGGCATCTTCACCGGCTTCGTCCGCGACAAGCTCACGCGCGGAGATTTTCTTAAAGTCGAGCTGCCATTCGGCAGCTTCACGCTGCAGGAGAGCGACAAGCCGATCCTGTTCGTTGCCGGCTCCACCGGCTTCGCCCCCATCAAATCCATGATCGAGGACGCGCTGCGCAAAGGCATCCGGCGCCCCATGTCGCTCTATTGGGGCGCGCGCACGCGGGCCGGCCTCTACTCCGACCTGCCGCGCAAGTGGCAGCGCGACGTGCCGCATTTCAGCTACGTGCCCGTCCTCTCGGAAGCGCGCGAGCCTGACATGCGCTTCGGCTTCGTGCACCAGGCGGTGCTCGCCGACCATACCTCGCTTGCAAAATTCCAGGCCTATGTATGCGGCCCGCCGGCCATGATCGGTGCCGCGCGCCGCGATTTTCTCGCCGCCGGCCTGCCCGCCGACGAATTCTTTCTCGATGCCTTCACCACCCGCGCCGACGAGGCTGCGGATTGACTTTGCAGTTGCGGGTCAGAATGATGCCGCACCCAAAGAAAAGGGGAGGAGCAATGTCAGTCCGACGCATCGTCACCGGCCATGACGCCGACGGCAAGGCCGTGGTCTTGTTCGACGGCCCGACGCCGCACGTCGCCAAACGCGGCGAGAACTTAATTTCGCTGTGCTGGGTCACCAACGAAATGCCGGTCGATCTTTCACATACGCGGGATAATGCCGACCAGAAAGTCGGCGTGCCGCCACCGAAAAATGGCACCATCTGCCGCGTGGTTGAATTCGCCCCGTTGAAGGGCGAGGTCAAAGGCATAGATCACAACGAGATGCTGCGTCTCATGGGTATCGACCCGGCGACGCAGGGTTACGTGCGTCATCCGCTCACCCACCGCACCCGCTCCGTCGACTACGCCATTGTGCTGGAAGGCGAGATCGACATGCTGCTGGACGATTCGGAAGTGCACGTCAAAGCCGGCGACATCCTGATCCAGCAAGGCACCAACCACGCCTGGGTCAACAACTCCGGCAAACCCTGCCGCATCTGCTTTGTGTTGATCGACGGGCAAGACCCTCCGGCCTGGAAAAAGAACTGGAAACCGAAATAGCCTTTCACCCTGCTCTGCTGGCGGAATGCGCCATGGTGCCTTTGGCGCCTTGCCTACCCGTCCCGCTCCGCTTCGCTCCGTGCGGGCGCAGGGCGGCACCCCGGCAGGCGGCTTGCGCTGTTGATGAGCTCGAACGGCCCGAGCTTCTGTAACGCCGCCTCAACAAAGCTCATGTCTGCAAGACGTTCCGCCGGAAACTCGACTTTCACAAGTCCGTTGCCGACAAACCATGCCTGAATGTCGAGCAGGCTCGCGATATTGACGCGGCCGTCCGCGCTGCGCGCCGGCCACGGATATTTGTGCAGGATTTCGGGCCGTTCGGTACCCGACTTGAGCAGCTCCTCAACGATCTGGTTGCGCACCGCGCCGCCGTGATAGCCCTGGCAATAGTCGCGCACCCCGCGCAGCCAGGCGTGGATGTAGTTTTGTGCCACCAGCGGGTTCGTTCGCGCCCACTCGGTATTGACCATGATCGCCGCGGCCGTTATCGGCTGCGGCTCGATCAACACATCGGCGCTCGCGAACGGTACGGCGAGCTTCTGCTCCTCGAATTGATACACGAACGGCGGAACCAGCAGACCGGCGTCGATCGCCTTGCCGATGAAGGCTTCGGACATGTGCACGAACGACAACGGAACCAGATCCACGTCGGCAACTGTGAGGCCATCCTTCGCCAAAATCTTGCCGATCACGTAGCTTGCGAGCGAACCGCGCGCGTCGGTCGCCACCACCCTTCCCTTCAGGCCCCGGAGGGTTTTCACCTTGCCTTTCAAGTCCCTGCGCAGCATCAGAATGTGGGAGACCGGAGAGGAGACGCGGTCACCCACGATCGTGATCGGCAACTCTTTTTCCAGCGCCCGGAAGTAGTGTGCCGAAACGTCCGCCGCCGCGACCTGAAATTTGCCCTGCGCAACTTTAGTAATGGCGTCCGCAGACGTGGGCGCGATCTCCCAAACGACCCTCAGTCCGTGCTCCTTGAAGTAGCCGTTGCGCAGTGCCATCAGCTCGGGGGCATTTGCGATCGACCGCGTGGCCGCAACGCGCACGACGGTCTCGGCGTGCGCCGCCGCGCAGAGCGCCATGCTCAGTACTGCAAAAAACCCCGCACGCACGCCACGCATCGCCTTCCCGGCCCTGGTACCCCACTTCGCAATTACAGGACGTCGCCGACCCTGTCCAATGACGCTGCCGTATGGCTGGCAACACGGCCCGTCCTTCGCTAGGGTTTCCCCGCCCCGCCTTAGATCGAGCATGACCATTCGCCGTGATGAATCGCTTCCGCGCGGCCCTTACATCGGCCGTTCGCTGCCCCGCTTCGAGGACCTGCGTCTGCTGCGTGGCGCCGGCCGATATACCGACGATATTTCGCTGCCCGGGCAGGCGCATGCGGCATTTTTGCGCGCCCCGCACGCCCATGCACGTATCGGCCGCATCGAGGCTTCCGCTGCGCGCGCCATGCCCGGTGTGCTCGTGGTGCTCACCGGTGCCGACTATGTGGCCGACGGCCTCAACGGCGCCATGCAAGGCCCGGTCCCCGCGGACGCCGTCGACATCCGGTTCAAGGCCTTCGCGGGCAGACGTCATCCCATTCTCGACCAGCCGCAGTTTCCGCTTGCGGTGGATCGGGTGCGCTATCCCGGTGAAGCGGTGGCCATGGTCGTGGCCGAAACCCCGTGGCAGGCGCGTGACGCGGCTGAGGCGGTCATGATCGAATACGAAGTTCTGCCCGCGGCGACCGATCCTTGCGCGGCCATCGGCACTGCCCCCATCTGGCCTGCCGCGCCCGACAATGTGGCGCTCGACGAGGAATTCGGCGACCGCGACGCGGTGGCCGTTGCGTTTTCCTCCGCCGATCTCGTGGTCGAGCTCGACTTCCGCCATCAGCGCATCGTCAACGCGCAGATGGAGCCGCGCTCCGCTATCGGCGTCTACGACCCCGCGAGCGATACCTACACCGTCATCTCCGGTGGCCAGGGCCCGCACCGCCCCCGCCAGGTGCTCGCTGAAAGTTTCAACATCCCGGAAAGCAAACTGCGCTTCATCAATCCCGACACCGGCGGCGGCTTCGGCCCGCGCAACAACCTGTATCCCGAGCAGGCGGCGGTGGCCTGGGCGGCGCGCCGCGTCGGCCGGCCGGTGAAATGGACCTCCGACCGCACCGAGGCGTTCCTCACCGACTACCAAGGCCGCGACATGGTGACCACCGCTCGCCTCGCGCTCAACCGCGAAGGCCGCATGCTGGCGATCGCCTTCGACCACATCGGCGCGGTCGGCGGCCAGACCGTGACCTATGTGCCGCTGTCGAACGCCTATCGCGTGGCCACCACCGTTTATGACATCCCGCACATGCACATGCGCTGCCGCGCGGTGATGACCAATACGGTGCCGACAGCGCCGTTCCGCGGCGCCGGCCGGCCGGAGGCAACGCTCGTCATGGAGCGGCTGATCGACCTTGCCGCGGCCCGACTCGGCATCGACCGCGTGGAGCTTCGCCGCCGCAATCTCATCAAGCGCACGCAGCTCCCCTATCGCACCGCGAGCGGGCTCACCTACGACAGCGGCGATTTTCTCGGCAACATGCGCCGCGTGCTGGAGGCCGCCGATTGGAAAGGTTTTCCCGCCCGCCGCCGCGCCGCCAAAAAGCGCGGCCGCCTCGCCGGCATCGGCATTGCCAATTATGTGGAGACGCCGGTCGGCATCCCGCATGAGCGGGTGGAGATCACGGTGACGCCGGACAAGGTCGAGCTTGCGGTAGGCACGCAGTCCACCGGCCAGGGACACGAGACGACGTTTGCCCAGGTGATGGCGGATTTGCTCGGCGTGCGGCCGGAGGACATCAAATTCATCGGCGGCGACACCGCGCTCGTGGCCTCGGGCAGCGGCACCCATTCCGACCGCTCCATGCGCCTTGCCGGCACGCTCATGCACCGGGCCTCGACCGAGGTGATCGCGCAGGCGCGCACGGTAGCCGCCAAGCTGTTGGAAGCGCGCGAGGCGGAGATCGCGTTCGAGGACGGGCTGTTCGGTGCGCCCAACACAAACCGCCGGCTTTCGGTGTTCGACATCGCGCAGGCCCTGAAAGAGAACCCTTTGCTCCTGCCCGCACAGCAATTGCACGCCAAGGCGGTGTTCACCGGCCGCATTCCCGCCTATCCCACCGGCGCCGTGGTGTGCGAGGTCGAGATCGACCCCGAAACCGGCGTGGTGGACATCACCCGCTACACGTCCATCGACGACGCCGGCCAGCCCATCAACCCCATGATCCTGCACGGCCAGGTGCACGGTGGCATCGCGCAGGGCGTGGGCCAGGCGCTCATGGAGGAAGTCGCCTATGCCGACGGCTCCGGCCAGGTGCTCAACGCAAGTTTCATGGACTATGCCTTGCCCCGCGCGCGGGCGCTGCCCTCCTTCGATGTCTCCCTGGTTGAGGACCCGACCAAGGGCAACCCATTGCGGGTGAAAGGCGGCGGCGAGGCCGGGATCACGCCCGCGCTTGCCGTGGTGATGAACGCTATCGTCGACGCGCTCTCGCCCTACGGCATCGAGCACCTGGACATGCCTGCCACTCCCTACCGCATCTGGTCGGCCATTCAGGCGGCAAAGCAGGCCCGTCTTTAGTGATTCCGGAGCGCCCCGAAGCAGGGCGCATCCGGAATCCATAGCCACAGGCCGGGAGTAGAATTCCGGGCACGCGGCCTTCGGCGCGACCCGAAATGACGCTGTCACGCCGCCTTGCGGGCGCTCTGGCCGCCGGTGAGCGCCTGCATCAGCTCGTCGGCCCGCTCGCGTACCTTCGGCAGCGACCGCAGCTTGATCTCCTCGTAGCCGCGGATCATGTCGGGGAGCTCTGTAACCTCGCGCACGAGCTCGACATTGCCCGCATGCATCTTTGCCAGCGCCCGCAGCACGATATCGACGTACCAGTCGATAAGTTGCCGCTCCTGCCGCCGCGTGGCCGCATAGCCGAAAACATCGAACGGCGTGCCGCGCAAAAACCGAAGCGCCGCAAGCGCCTTCAGCACCGGCGCGAACCAGGAGACGCCGAACGCCACCTTTTTCTTGAGCCCGAACGCGCGCAACAGCGGCGGCTGCAGATTGAAGTAGAGCTTGGCGCCCGGATCAAAGGTCGCCAACGCCCGCTCGCGAAAAGTGGTTTGCGTCAGCAGCCGCGCCACCTCATATTCGTCCTTGTACGCCATCAGCTTGTGCAGATTGCGCGCCACCGCCTGCGTCACCGCGCCGGTTGCCCCCGCAACGTTGCGCTCGGTCGCCGCCGCCTTGGCCACCACGTCGGCATAGCGTCCGGCATAGGCGCTGCCCTGATAGTCCAAAAGATCTTCGAGGCGAACGCGCAGCAACCGCTGCGATTCCGCGTCCAGCTGGCCGATGCGCGCCAGCAATCCGTCGCGCGCCGCCGCGCGCGCCGGTGAAGGTTTCCGTCCCAGCTCCGCCACCCGATCGGCGAGCGTCAGGTACGGCCGCCGCGCCATGGCCTCGAGCCGCGCGCGGTCGTGTACCAAGAGCCGGCCGGCGCGGAAGGCGGCGAGATTGCCCTCCACCTGCACCTTGTTGAGGCGGATCGCCGCCTCGATGCTCTCCGCCGTGATCGGCAAAAGTCCCGCCTGATAGGCCGCACCCACGGCGATCATGTTGGTCATCATGTAATCGCCGAACAGGTTCTCGGCGAGCGTGCGGGCATCGAACACCAGGCTGCGCGCGCGATCGCACACGCCCAAAATGCTCTCCACGATCGGATCGGCGGCCACTTTTAGGTACACGTTACGGATCATTTCCGCGTTCGGAAGCACCGAGGAATTGATCACCGCCGTGGTGCGGTCCGGCCGGCAGCGCATCAGATTCTTGCCGTCGGCTGCGCCGAGCAGGTCGAGCGCGAGATAAAGGTCCGCGCGGCCGAGCCCCACGTTGTTCGCCGCCATCTCCTCGCCGGACCGCGCCACGATCAGGCTGGAGAGCACCGGCCCCCATTTCTGCGCCGCACCGGTCTGGTCGAACGACAGCACCTGGCTGCCGTCGAGATTTGCCGCCTGCGCGAGGATGGCGTTGATGGTGATCACGCCGGTGCCGCCCACGCCGGGGATATAGATGTGATAGGGGCGATCGAGCTGCGGCAGGCGCGGCGCCGGGAAATCATCCTCGATCTGCGGCAGCGGCGGCTTGCGCACGCCTTGTCCCGGCGCCGTCGTGACGGTGACGAACGACGGGCACTCGCCGCCAAGACACGACTGGTCTTGATTGCAGGAGGATTGGTGGATCGCGGTCTTGGCACCGAACTCCGTCGGCACCTTCTGCAGCGACATGCAGTTGGAGACTTCCGCGCAGTGCCCGCAGTTCTCGCACACGTCCTCGTTGACGATGGTGAACTTGGTGGGCGGCGGCAGCTTGCCCCGTTTCTGCTGCCGGCGGCGCTCGTTCGCGCACTGTCCGTCGTAGATCAGGACAGTGACGCCCTTCACCTTGGCAAGCTTGGCCATCACCTCTTCGATTTCATTCGGCTCGTACACCCGCGCGATGGCCGGCAGTTTCGCGCGACGATAGGTGCGGCGATCCTTGGTAACGATGGCGATTTCTGCCACCCCTTCGGTGGCCAATAGGCTTGCCAATTGCGGCACCGAGCGCACCGACACTGGCGGCTGGCCGCCGGTGTTGGCAATGGCGCCGTTGTAGAGCACCTTGAACGTCATCGACACGCCGGCGGAGATCGCGTAGCGGATGTTGAGATAGCTCGAATGGAACAGCGAGCCGTCGCCGACGTTCTGCACGATGTGCTCGCGGCTGGTGAACGGTGACAGGCCGATCCACGGCATGCCTTCGCCGCCGTAGGCGGTCACGCCCTGGATGGTGCGGTTCGGCTCGCTGCGCAGCATCGCGAAGATGTGGCACCCGGGGCTGCCCCAGGCCACCTGCCCGTCCGCGAGCTTGGTGCCGATGTTGTGCGGGCACCCCGAACAGAAATTCGGCGTGCGCCGCAGATAGGACACCGTGCTGCGGCCCTGGATCGCCGCAAGCTCCGCAAGCCACTTCTTGCCCTGCTGCGGAATCACCACCCGGTCCTGGAAATGGCGGCCGAGCAGAACCGCGATCTGGTCGTAGTCCATGCCGCCCTGGATCGGGAACAGCGGCTGCCCTTGGCGGTCGTATTTGCCGTAGAGCCGTGGCCGCTTGGCGAGGTTGCACAGGATGCGGCCGATCTGCCGCTCGAGAAAATCCCGCTTCTCCTCGATCACCAAAATCTCATCGAGTCCGGCCGCGAATTCCTCCACGATCTGCGGCTCGACTGGCGCGATGAGCCCGAGCTTGAGCAGCCGGATCCCCGCTGCGCGCAGGCCCGCCTCGTCGAAACCGAGGTCGCGCAACGCCTGCCGTGCGTCGGTGTACGATTTGCCCGCGGCGATGATGCCGACGCGGTCGTGATCGGAGCGCACGACGATGCGGTCGAGCTCGTTCGCACGCGCATAGGCGCGCACTGCGCCGTGCCGGTCGTAGTACAACTCCCGTTCCTGCGCCACATTGACGATCGGGAAGAACTTGAAGTCGGCCTTTTTGACGTAGGGCTTGCCGTTGACCTGGTAGTCGGGAATGCGGATTTGCGGATGATCCGGCCGCAACAGCACCGTCTCGCCGCCCTCGCAAATCTGCGCCACGAGCTTGAGTGCCACCCAGCAGCCCGAATAGCGCGACATGGCGATGGCGTGATGGCCGAACTCGAGGAACTCGGCGACGCTCGCGGGATACAGTACGGGAATCCCGACGTGCTCGAACACGAACTCCTGCTGATAGGGGATGCTCGAGCTTTTCGCCTCGTGGTCCTCCCCGCTCAAGATCACCACGGCGCCGTGCTTGCTGGTGCCGCCGAAATTGCCATGCTTCATGGCGTCGATGGAGCGATCCACGCCCGGCCCCTTGCCGTAGAAGAAACCGACCACGCCGTCGAAATCGGGGTGCGGATGCTCGTCCAGCATCTGTGTGCCCATGAGCGAGGTGGCGGCGAACTCCTCGTTCTGCGCCGGCCGGTGCAGAATGTCGTAGCGCTGCATCATTGGGCGTAGCGAACGCAGCGCGCCGTCCATGCCGCCGAGCGGCGAGCCCGGATAGCCGGTGACGAAGAATCCGGTCCTTAAGCCTGCCTGCGCATCGCGCCGCTTCTGGTCGAACATCACCCGGATCAGCGCCTGGTTGCCGGTGAGGTAGACCTCGCCCGAAGCGCGCTCAAAACGCTCCTCATCGAGGGAGGCAGGGATCAGTCGGTGCGGAGCGTGCATGTTCATGGCATGGGCCCTGGTTATCGGGAAACGCCGCAAGCCACGCTTTGATTCAACATGGCTCTTATCAATGTATCACAAATCAATACCGGTATTCCTGGATCTTGAGCAGCGGGAAGGCGCTGAATACGTGCGGTTCCGTGACCGGCGGCGCCGGATGCAGATAGGAGCGATCGAGCTCCGCGAGTTTAGTGACCCCGAGCAGGCCAAGGCAGCGGATCACCTCGTCCTCCAGAATCTCCAGCATCCGCACCACACCCCGTTGGCCCGCAGCAGCCAGGCCATAGCACTGCATACGGCCGAGGCCCACCAGGTGCGCGCCTGCCGCGATGGCCTTCACCACGTCGGTGCCGCGGTTGAATCCGCCGTCGATCATGATTTTCGCTCTGCCGCCCACCGCCGCGACGATTTCCGGCAGCACATCGTAGGAGCCGCGGCCGTGATCGAGCTGCCGACCGCCGTGGTTCGACACATAGACCCACTCGACGCCGTGCTCGACCGCGCGCCTGGCGTCTTCCGCGGTGGCGATGCCCTTGATGCCGAGCGGGATCTTAAACTTCTTCTTGAGGCGCTCGACGGTATGCCAGTCGAGCGCGGCCTGATAGCTGCGTCCCGAGGCGCGCCGCCGACCGCCGGTCACGAAGCGCTTGGCGATGTCGCGCTCGCGCCGGCTGTAAACCGCAACGTCCACGGTGAGAAAAAATCCGAGATAGCCGTTGTCGATGGCGCGCGACACGTAATCGTCGACCCAGGCCTCGTCGCCGCGCACGTAAAGCTGGAACAGCCGCGTGCCGTCGAGCGCGGCCTTCGCCACGTTCTCCAGGCCCGGTTCGCACACCGAGCTGAGCATGTGCCCCACCCCGAATTCGCGCGCCGCGCGCACCACCGCGGCTGCCGCCTCGGAATGAAAGCCTTCCAGCGAGCCCACCGGCGCCAGAAACACCGGCAGCCGGAATTTGCGGCCAAACTCGGTGGTCGATGCATCGATCTTGCTCACGTCGCGCAGCACGCGCGGCCGGAACGCCATCGCATCGAGCGCCATGCGATTGCGCTTGAGTGTGGTCTCGCTTTCGGTACCGCCGACGATATAGTCCCACTGGTTCTGATCGAGATTTTGCCGCGCCTTGGCGATGATCTCGTGCAGGTTGAGGAAATCCCCGGTCCCGGCCGCGATCTGCGCGGCAAAATTCTGTTCGGTGCTCTGCTCGGTCATGAAGGTTCTGCACTCTTTCGGCACGAAGGAGGCCGCATGATGCGCGGACGCACCTTCAGGATCAAGGCTGGGGTTGCTAAGTTGCGCCCCTCACGAGAGGTCCAATGCATCCCGCACAATCCTCCATCCGCCTGTTGGTGCTCGAAGGCGACGGCATCGGCCCGGAAATTGTCGCCGCCACCCTGCACGTCCTCGACGCCGCAAACCGGGCCTTGTCGCTGCGCCTTGCCTTCGAGCACGCCGATATCGGCCTGAAAGCCCTAGCCGCGCAAGGCACCACCCTGCCCGAGACCGTGGTCGCTGCGGCCAAGGCCGCCGACGGCATCATCCTCGGGCCGGTGTCGCACCACGATTATCCGCCAGTCGCCCAAGGCGGGCTCAACCCCTCCGGTGAGTTGCGCAAACGGCTCGACCTCTACGCCAACATCCGCCCTGCCCGCTCGCGGCCCGGCCTGCCGCCGCGCTGCGGAGCGCCGGTCGATCTCGTCATCGTGCGCGAGAATACCGAGGGGTTTTATGCCGACCGCAATATGCACGTGGGCAGCGGCGAATTCATGCCCACCCCGGACGTCGCGCTCGCGGTGCGCAAAATCACCCGGCAAGGCGCAACTCGCATCGCCGAGACTGCGTTTGCGCTCGCCATGCGCCGCCGCCGCAAGCTGACCAACGTGCACAAAGCCAACGTGTTCCGCGTCTCCGACGGTTTTTATCTCGACTGCGTGCGCGCGGTCGCCAAACGCTTTCCCGAAGTGACCTACGAGGAGCAGCTCATCGACGCCATGGCCGCGCTGTTAGTGCGCGACGCCGGCCGCTACGACGTGATCGTCACCACCAACATGTTCGGCGACATTTTGTCCGACGAAGCCTCGGAAATCGCCGGCAGCCTCGGACTAGCCGCCTCCATCAATGCGGGCCAGGACCACTGCGTCGCGCAGGCCCAGCACGGCTCGGCGCCGGACATCGCGGGCAAGGACCGCGCCAACCCCTCGTCGCTGATCGGCTCGGCCGCCATGCTGCTCGGCTGGCTCGGGGAGCGGCGTGACGACAAGGCGCTGCTCAGCGCCGCGCAAGTGATCGACCGAGCGCTCGACGAGGTGATTGCGGTGCCCGAATGGCGCACCGCGGACCTCGGCGGCCCGCTCGGCACCAAGGCATTTGCGGCGCGCGTCGCCGAAGCCGTCGTGAGGCTCGTAGGCTGAACGGTCGACGCCCGTCGGAGCGAAAACCCGCGCGAACAGAAAATCAGCGCGGCTGCCCGGCCGACGCCGACGCCCGCCTCAGCGCCGCGGTCGGCGCCTCGAATTCGCGCCCCACTGCGGCAATGTCGTCGTGGGTCGGCAAACCGGCCTCGTTGCCGAGGTTTTGAATCTTGAATGCCGCGGCGCGCCGGGCGAATTTGAAATGCTCTTCCCAGCTCAGGTGCGGCGCGGCGAGGTACGAATACACATAGGCGCCGTGGAACACGTCGCCTGCGCCGCTCGTGTCGCGCACGCGCGACGGCGGCACCGGCAGCGCCGCCATTTGTTGCACGCGCCCCGTCTCGTCGTACCAGAGCATCCCGTGCTCGCCGAGGGTGACTCCGCCGATGCGACAACCGCGGCTCTTCAGGTAGTCGAGCGTGGCCGCCGGCGTCTTGCCGAGCTGCTCGCAGAACCGCTCGGCCACGATCGCCACGTCGATAGAGGCCAGCAGCTCGTCGGTGTTGCTGCGCACCGCCCCGCCGTCGAGCGAGGTGAGGATGCCCCGCCTGCGGCACTCGCGCGCATAGTGGATCGCCGCGTCTGCCTGATGGCCGTCCACGTGCAGCGCGCGGCACCCCGCAAGGTCGAGCTTCGGGAACGGTTCGAGATAATGGTCGTCGCGGCAGCGCACGATCGCCCGCTTGCCGTCCTTCGGCATGATGAAGGAGAGCGAGGATTTCGCCACCCTGCGCGGGTGCAGCCGCACCCCGTAGCGCTCCGCCATGTCCATGAACATCCGACCGAGCCAGTCGTCGGCATGGGTGGCGATGAGGTCCGGCTTGACCGAGAGCTTGGCGCAGCAGAACGCCGCGGTCACCGCATTGCCGCCGAACGACACCGCATACTCCTGCGCCACGGATTTCTCGTCGCCGATCGGGATGTGGTCGGCAAGGAAGGTGACGTCGATATAGGTCTGCCCGATGAACAGCGCCTGCATGCGTCCGGCTCCGCTAAGGTTAAAGACCGAGCCCCGCCGAAAGTTTCGCAAGGACCGGCGCGCGGTCCGGCGGTACCGGCGTCAGGCAGAAGCGTCTCCAACGTGCGGCACGGGCAATGCCCGTTCGGCCGAACCAACGCCGATCCTGCACAAACCCGCGTCGATCCACCACAAATAGGATGATTCTTACGCGAAACAACGACGCCTGCGGCGCAAATCCGCGCCGCAACGCCGCAATACGGACGCCACAGACGCCATACGATCCCGCTTGGCAGGCGCGACCGGCTGTCTTAAATCATTATTTACGCGCCGCCCATCCCATAGCTTGCCGGCGGACGCAAAACTGGCGCGGCCGGCAAGCGCGCTTGGGCAAATGCCGCTTGGGGCAAATGCCGCTTGGGGCAAATGCCGCTTGGGGCAAATGCCGCTTGGGGCAAATGCCGCTTGGGGGATAGTTCAACGGCAGAACATCGGACTCTGACTCCGAGAATCTAGGTTCGAATCCTAGTCCCCCAGCCAAATCTCAGTGAGTCCGTTCCGGCAAATGGGTTACGGTTTATTCCGAAGGCATGGGTAACACTTTTGTTTTGCCCTGTCGTTGGGGCCGATAGCGAAGCCGCTCGCTTGCTCCGGCACTGGTACCCAACTTCACTGGAGAACTTCATTGGAGCATGAGTCAACGCTACCGGCCGAATCGCAGAATCGAATGAGTCACCTTCGGTCCCAGGCGTTTCGCGCTCCAGTGATTCTGGGTACTAGGGAGGCGTGCTCGCTCGCGGCTTGGCCTTGGCCGAGGCTGCGGCGTTGCTGATCATAGCTCAGGGCAACGAGGACCGCCGATCGTGCTGATCCGCGGGTTGCGCTTTGCAAGCAGCAAGGGAAGCGGCGCGGTGCTGATCCGCAGCCGCGAGCTGGGCCTGTTCCGATGATCTTGGCGTTGGCAGGTGGTGTCGGCGGCGCGAAGCTGGCCAATGGGCTGGCCCGAATATTGTCGCCGGCGGAATTGGTGGTGGCAGTCAACACCGGTGACGATTTTGAGCATCTTGGGCTGCATGTCTCGCCCGATCTCGACACCGTGATCTATACCCTCGCCGGCGTCGCCAATCCTGTCACGGGATGGGGCCGTGCAGACGAGTCCTGGAACTTCATGGCTGCCTTGGGCGAACTTGGCGGACCGACCTGGTTCAGGCTCGGGGACCGCGATCTTGCAGCGCATGTTGAGCGCACGCGCAGGCTCGCGGCGGGCGAGACCCTCTCGCAGATCGCCGCGCACTTCTGCGTCCGGCTCGGCATTCGCCATCCGGTCGTGCCCATGTCCGATCAGAGGGTGAGCACGATGGTTCGTTCGAACCAAGGCTGGCTTGCGTTCCAGGACTACTTCGTGCGTTTGCAATGTGAGCCGCAGGTTCTCGAAATCCGGTTCGAAGGGATCGAGACGGCCAGGCCGAGTCCGGGGCTGGAGCGGACCTTGCAACGGGACGCAAGGCTGCGGGCGGTGGTGATCTGTCCGTCCAATCCGTTCGTCAGCATCGATCCGATCCTCGCCTTGCGCGGGGTCGGCGATCGCCTGCCGATACTAAAAACCCCTATCATTGCGGTATCGCCGATCGTCGGCGGGCAGGCGCTCAAGGGACCGGCCCGCAAGATGCTGCAGGAACTGGGTTACGACCCGAGCGCCCTCGGCGTGGCGCGCCACTACCAAAACTTTCTCGACGGTTTTGTGATCGATCGCCGGGACGCCGCGCTCGCGCCGGCGATCGAGGCGCTTGGTGTGCGGGCCTTGGTCGCCGATACGATCATGACCGGCGAGGCCGAACAGATCGCGCTGGCGCGTCACGTCATCGACTTTGCGACACAATTGCGCGCGTTGCGGTGAGCGGTACTCAACGGAATGATGTCTATATCCCCACTGACAACTATCGGCATTCCCCCTGTTGGTCGCGGCCGCGCAAATAGATGAACCAATAGACCGCACCCACCATCAGGCTACCGCCGATCAGATTGCCGACCGTCGACACGATGATATTGTGAACCGCATTGGCCGCGGTCAGGTCGGAATAGGCGACGGCAGTCTGCCCGATTGCAGCCCAGAATTCGGGCCCCGCCCAGGATTTGATCGCAAGGCCGTAAGGCAGCAGATAGAGGTTCGCGATCGAATGCTCGAACCCTGCGGCCACGAAAGCCGCAATGGGCGGAACAATCACCACAACTTTGTCGACCGCACTCTGCGCGCCGAACGACATCCACACCGCAAGACAGACCAGCACATTGCAAAGTACGGCCAGGAAAAACAGATCGATCGTCGGCAAAGCCGCCTTCATCGACGCCACGACGAGCGCCGTCTTGCCCACAGCGCCGCCGGCAAAGCCGTAGTGCCCGGCAAAAAATACGAGCCCCGCGGTTCCGATCGCGCCGGCAATATTCCCGAGATACACGAGCGCCCAGGCACGCAGCAGCGCGCCAAGCGTAATGCGGCGGCTCGCGTAAGCCACGACCATCAGCGCATCTCCGGTGAAAAGCTCGGCGCCGCCGACGATCACCAGGATGAGCCCGAGCGAAAAGACCAGGCCGGCCAGAAGCCGCGCCACGCCCCACGGCAGCTCCGCGCTGCCGGTCATCACCACCGTCATGAAGATCGACCCGAATGCGATGAAGGCGCCTGCGAGCAATCCCAATATAAGAAGTGCGAGCGCGTCGCGGCTGGCCTTCGTGGCGCCCGCAGCCTCGCAGGCCAGCGCCATGGCAGGAGGCAGCAGTGCGTCTACGGAGCTGCCGGCGGATCGATCGGGCGTCTCGGTCATGTGTGTCTCGGCCGAGTTCGCCTACGAATAACAAAGGATTCGCTCCGTCGTCCAATGCATGACGGCGCCATTCGGCGCGCGAACAAATTCACGAGCGGCAAGGGCGGGACGATCAAATCGAACCCGCCCGCGGGTCGGCCGTTATTTCTTGAGCTGCGCGGCCCTGGCGGCGTCGCTCCATTTGGTCAGCTCGCTCGCGATGAATTTTGCAAAGCCGTCTGGCGAGCTGCCGAGCGGCTCGAAACCCGAGGCGCGCAGCTTGCTCACCACCTCGTCCGACTTAAGCGCCGCGAGCGCGGCCGCATTCAGCTTGTCGATGACCGGCCGCGGCGTGCCCGCCGGCGCCAGCAACCCGAACCAGACGGTGACCTCGTAATCCGGCAGTCCGGCCTCCATCAGCGTCGGCAGCTCAGGTGCGATCTGTGGCCGCTTGGCGGAAGCCGACGCAAGCCCTTTGACGCGCCCGGCTTGCACATGTGGCATGATCGTCGAGGCCACTCCGAGCATGAACGACACGCGGCCGCCGAGCAGATCGGTCATGGCCGGCGGGCTGCCCTGGTAGGGCACGTGCACGAACTTCGTGTTGGTGCGGATTGCAAGCAGCTCGCACGCCAAGTGCGGCACGGTGCCCACGCCGACCGACGCGTAAGTCAGTTCGCCGGGCTTCTTCTTGGCAAGCTCGATGAGCTCCTTAAAGCTCGACACCCCGAGCGACGGATGCACCGCGAGAATCAGCGGCAGTCCCGTGAGCGGCGAGATCGGCGCAAAGTCCTTGACGAAGTCGAAGCGCAGGCCGGAGCTGACGGCCGCATTGGTGACGTTCGACGACGTGCCGATGAACAACGTGTAGCCGTCGGGTGTCGCCCGCGCGACGGACTCCGCCGCAAGACTTGATCCCGCACCCGGCCGCGCCTCCACCACGATCTGTTGCCCGAGCGTCTTGCTCATGTGCTCGCCGACTACGCGCGCGGTGATGTCGGCCGCCGAGCCAGGCGGGAATCCGATGATTAGCCGGATCGGACGCGATGGATAGGTGTCGGCATTCGCCTGTGGAACCGCGGCACAGAAAAACGTCAGAAAAAATGCGATTAAAGCGATGCGCTGCATAGTTGTTCCTCCCTGCTTTTGCGTTTGTTGAGTTCTTGTTGCCGCGAGCCGCCTGCTGCAATGCGGCCTCGTCGGTCAGTTTGTTGGCGTCAGTCTAAATGACACAGGCGCCGATTGCGATGCAGAAAAGGCACCTGACCCGTGTTTTCCGCAATTGCAGCGCCTTTCAGCGTGCGCCGCCGGTCAATTCTTCAATCAGCGCCTTTGCCGCGTCGGCGATGTCCTTTTCCTGGTTTGCATCGCAATAATTGTCGATCCACAGCATCATGGATCGCGAATCCATCGGCCGCGGGCTCAACCGCTGTGGCGGCTTGTACACGATGTAGCCGGTGACGAAGCCGAGCACCCAAGCCTGGTTGAGTTGGCTGTGCGCTTCGTTGCGCTGTCGATCCTGGCTCCAGGTCACGCACGAAGCGCCGCCGGGACCGAGAACGGAAGCCTCGGCAAAGGACGCAACGGAGATCGCTCCAACGACAAAAATCGCGCGAAACGCCTTCATGGCTGCACCCACGCAAGCAAAAATTTAGCACGTAGGGTCGGCGCCGGTTTACGAGCCGCGCATCCTTAAAGAAATTTCGTTAACGCCTGAAGCGCCGTTTCCAGGCGCCCGTCCGCCTCCGCGCGGCATTAACAATGCTTAACAGCCGCAGCCTCCCCCGCCGCCAAAAAATAATACCACCGCAGCGGAGGGCCGGAAGCCATGCCTGCGCCAACTCCGCGCTGCGGCGCGCTATGCGGGCAGCGACAGCGGCCTGGTACGGAACACGATCTGCCACTCCGCGAGATCGTCCATCATCATGTCCGAGGCCATCTCCACCCGATCAGCGACCCGGGCGAATGTCGGCTGCTCGCCGGCGAAAGCCCGGCGCAAGGCGGCCAGGCGATCTCGCGTCTGCCGCGAGCGTCGCGCCAGAGTGCTGAAGTCGCTCTGTGCCCGGATGGCGTTGAACGCCGCGCCGAACGCAGGGAATGCCACGGTGAGAAAGATCAGGATCGTCTTTGCCTGATGCATGCGCTCCGGCAGCAACAAGAGGCTGATCAACGCCAGCGCGGTTGACACGAAGAAAATATGGCCCAGCGCGTGCAGCCGGTGATCGAGTTTGTTCATCAAAGCGCAGTTTGCGTCGTGGTAGGCGATCTGGTCGCGCAATTCAACGTCGCAGGTTGCTCGCCGCACGGACTCCATGAACGCGAGATCGACGGCCTGATGCGGCAACGGCAATTGGCGGCGGATCGCCCGCACGTACCAGTCCACCCAGTCGGCCTCGCCGCCCGGCGCCCGGCCCGGCCGAGCGATCGGACCCCCCGACGCGGTCAGCGCCATCAGCCGCATGTGGCGCAGCGACTCGGCGAGGCGCCGGTACTCGATCCAGCGCCGGTGCCATTGCTGGCTGTGCCCGCGCCACCAGGTGAGGATCACCGCGCCGATCACCGCGAGCTCCAAAATTTCGAGCCCACGCACCAGCGCATGCCACTCGCGCTCGTGCAAAATGAGGCCCAGCACGGCCACGGTGGCCACTGTCGCGGCCGCCAGATAATTGATGACGTAGGTGCTCCGGTAGACGCGCGCGTAATAGACCGACAGATTGTCCGCCGCCGCGAACGCCGGCAGCAGCACCTCGTCGATCGCCGCCCCCAGCCGATCCTTGCGCTGCACGGCTGAAAAATAATCCGCCCATTGTGCGCGCGCATTCGGCAGATAGTGCGGCAACTGGAAATCGGTGCGCCGAAACCTGCGGCCGCCAAATACGAAGGCGAGCAGCGCATACCATGGACCGAAATTCCAGCGCCGCTCCGTCTCCGCAAGAAACGCCGCAAGATCCTGCTGCGGCTTGCCGGTCGGCGGGGTCAGCAGAAAATCGATTACCGCGGGCAGTGCAGCGAGCGCCTCCCGCTTCGGCAGCTCCTCGTAGCGGACGCTCGCCGGCACGACGGTGGCCTCACCCGCCCACAACAGGCTGGCCTGCTCCGGCTGCGCGGGATTGATCAGCAGCACCGGAATGCGTTCGTTCACCGCCCGATCGACGATCGTTGCCGTGCCGCCGACACCGGCCGCCTCGCGCTCGTCCCAGATTGCGAGCAAAAGGTCGCAGTTGGCGAGCGTGACAAGACCTGCGGCCTCGTAGGCGCGACCCGGGTGATCGCGCGTGCCGTCAAGTTCGAACACCGCCGCAGCGCGGCTGAGAAGCGAGGTAAAAGCGTTGCGCGATTCCGCCGTCTCGAAATCCTTCTCATATTCTCTGCGCGCGAAGGGCAGCACGGCCTCAAGTCCATATCCTGCCGCAAGGCCGACCTCGGCGACGATGCGATCGGAGCCTTCGGCGAGTGCGGAGATCACTGCCAGCTCGAAATGCTTGTCGATCAGCCCCCCGCCGTGCGTTGTCACCGCATCGCGCACCGACGAAGCAACCGCGCCAAGAATGCGCTGCACATTGGCACGCACCGGCGCCAGCGCATCCGGCGGCAATTTCGGACCCGGCCGATGCCCCGTCACGCCCACGCGCAAGCGGACACGGGGAGCCACCGCGGGACGAATGTCGGACATGCTGCCTCTGGTTCGCCCGGATTTGTCCTGCCCGGGCATCGAGGCCACACCATTAGCTGCGGCTCGCGGCGGTGACAATGCAGGTGCGCGGCTTGCCCTCAGCGCAGCGAAAACCTGATCGGCGCAACGAAGCTGCGCGTTGCCGCCGCAACCTCCGCCGGGAACGGCGGCAACGGCTGCGCGCGTTCGATCATGGCCAGCGCCTCGGCATCGAGCGCGGCAAATCCCGAGCTGCGCACGATGTGTCGCGACAAAACGCGGCCGTGACGGTCCATGGTGAAACCGAGCGTGACAATCCCCTCCTGCCCCGCGGCCTGCGCCGCGCTCGGGTATTGCCGGTAGCGCAGGAGGTGCGAAAACAAAAGATGAATCCAGCTTGGCGGGAGGGAATTGGTTTTCGCGCTACCCGGCGCCGGCGCAGCCGGCGCGCTCGCCGTTTGCACCGGCGAGCGCAAGGGCGCGGTCGTGCGCGGCGCCGGCGGCTTTTCCGGCTTCGGCTGCACCTGCGGTTTTGCCTCCGCGCTCGCAATGGCCGAAGTGTGCACCGGCGGTTCGGGTTTCTGTGGCGGCTCCAAAGGCTTTTGGTCCGGTTCCGGTTGCGCCTGCGACTCCTGCATCTGCGGCCCCGGCGCGATGTCCCAGGTCGATGCCGGCGCGACCGGCATCGGCGCAAGATCCACGATCACCGGCGAAGCCAGCGGCGCGCCGTCCGGCTCCGCCCCGCGCAGCAAGACGTAGCTCGCCGCGACCGCAAGATGCGCCGCGGTCGCGATGACCGCTGCCGCAGCCCATCGCGCGGCTGTGCCGGAGTCCGCATGCCCGAGCGCGATGGTCTGCGGTCTCATTTGCTCTCCCGCGTCTCCAACCCGACCAGCGCCACTTTGCGATAGCCCGCAGCTCGCAGCGCGTTCATAACCTCCATGACGTCGCCGTAACTCACGCTACGGTCCGCACGCAGGAAGATGCGCTCGTCGCGCTTGCCGCCGGTCGCCGCATCGAGCGCGGCCGCAAGCGCCTCGCGGGCGACCGGAGCCTCCCCCACCGCAAGCGACAAATCGGCCTTCACGGTCAGAAACACCGGCTTGTCCGGCCGCTGCTGCGGCTCCACGTTTGCGGTCGGCAGATCGACCGGCACGTCCACCGTGGCGAGCGGCGCCGCGATCATGAAGATGATCAGCAGCACCAGGATCACATCGATGAACGGCGTGACGTTGATCTCGTGCAGCTCGCCGAGTTCCTCGTCCTCGCCTGCGAGCCGGATCGCCATGGCTTTACTCCGCCGCGCGCGCAAGCGACACGCGCGCGCCATCGCAGTCGCGGCTGACGAGCCGCATCACGAGCGCGCCGGCGTCCGCCAGCAGCGCGCGATAGGCGCCGATCTGTCGCGCGAACACGTTGTAGAACACGACCGCGGGGATGGCCGCGAACAGTCCGAGCGCGGTGGCGAGCAGCGCCTCCGCGATGCCCGGCGCCACCACCGCGAGATTGGTGGTATGCGCGGTCGAAATCCCGATGAAACTGTTCATGATGCCCCACACCGTGCCGAACAGCCCGACGAACGGCGCCGTCGCTCCGATGCTCGCCAGCACACCCATGCCGCGGCCGATCTGACGGCTCGCGCCCACTTCGTGACGTTCGAGCAGCCAGGCGATGCGTTCCTTCAGGGCGTCCGCACTGGCGTTGCCTGCATCCTGCATTTCCCCCACCGCGACATCGACCAGCCGTGCGGCCGCATCATGCCCGCCCCCGAGCTGGGATTGCGCCTCCGCCAGCGACCGCGCACGGCCGAGCACCGCCAGAGCCGCACGCACGCTCTTTTTCGCGCTCCAAATTTCGACGGTCTTGACGAGCCACACTGTCCAGGTAACGACCGAGGCGATCACGAGCCCCACCATCACCACCTTCACGACAATATCGGCGTTGAGAAACATGCCCCACGGCGACAGATCACGCGGCAGCAGGCCGCTGCCGAGCATCGGCGGCAGCCCCGGCGGAGGGCCTGAGGCGCCGTCGGAAGCCATCTGCGCGAAGGCTGACCCGGCGCCGAGCGTGAGCGCGCCGGCCGCAAACCCCATGACGTTCAAAACACCGCCGAAAATGCCGTACATATTCGGGCCGTCCTGCGCCCCACCCTACACCAATGGGCCTGGACCATGCGAATGAATCGTTTTGATTTTTGCCTCTCGCCATCGTCGTTGGCAAAAGCCCATCGAGGCGGCTGCCTTGGAGCGGAGACCTAGATGAACGTCCTCATCATCGGCGGCGGCATCGGCGGCTTGACGCTCGCC
>DATLYX010000011.1:0-9011 GCA_035574295.1 Xanthobacteraceae bacterium | reverse complement strand
CGAGCCAGTACCTGGCACGGCTGGCCGCCGAGGCCACGACCGTCATCAACGCCGCCGATTACGGCCGTACGATCAACGACTTGGCCATCCGCCGCAGCCTGATCCGCATCGGCGAGAGCATGGTCAATGTGGCCTATGACGCGCCCGTGGACTTCGCCCCGCGCGAGCAGACCGAGGAGGCCGAGCGCAGCCTCTACGAACTCGCCGAAACCGGCAAATTTGGTGCCGGCTTCCAGCGTTTCGCCCAGGCCCTCACCACTGCTGTCGACATGGCGGCGCGTGCCTATCAGCGCGACGGAAGGCTTTCCGGCCTCGCGACCGGCCTAAGAGACCTCGACGCCAAAATGGGCGGCTTGCAGCCCTCGGATTTGATCATCCTCGCCGGTCGTCCGGGAATGGGCAAGACCGCGCTTGCCACCAACATTGCCTACAACGTCGCGCGCGCTTGGCAGGGCGAGACACGCCCCGACGGCCATTTACGCACCATCAACGGCGGCATCGTCGGCTTCTTCTCGCTTGAGATGTCGGCGGAACAGCTTGCCACCCGCATCATTTCCGAACGCACCGGAATTCCCTCACACACCATTCGGCGCGGCGGCATCAACGAGCAGGAGTTCGAGCAAATCCGCGAAGTCTCCATCGAGATGCAGAACCTCCCGTTCTACGTGGACGAGACCGGGGGGCTCACGGTCGCACAGCTCGCCGCGCGCGCGCGGCGCTTGAAACGTCAGCGCGGGCTCGATCTGTTGGTCATCGATTACATTCAGCTCCTGCAGGGCTCCACGCGCCGCGCCGCGGAAGGCCGCGTGCAGGAGGTTACCGAAATCACCACAAGCTTGAAGGCGCTCGCCAAGGAGCTGAACATTCCGATTCTCGCGCTCTCGCAGCTTTCGCGTCAGGTGGAGAGCCGCGACGACAAACGGCCGCAGCTTTCCGACCTGCGCGAGTCGGGCTCGATCGAGCAGGATGCCGACGTGGTGCTTTTCGTGTTTCGCGAGGAGTATTATCTGTCGAACAAGGAACCGCGGCCCGGCACCGACGAGCACATCAAGTGGCAAACCGAGATGGATGCCGCCCACGGCAAGGCGGAAATCATCATCGGCAAGCAGCGCCACGGCCCGACCGGCACCGTGCCGTTGCAGTTCGACGCTTCCGTCACCCGCTTCAGCGATCTTGCGCGCGAGGACAGCGTGGCGGAGCGGGCCTGACGCCCGCGCCACGGGATCAGCCGCGCGAGCCGCTTTACGCCGCGCCGGCAAGCCGCCATAACCGAGCCATGCCGCCGCCCCGTCGCTCCCGCGCCGCGCCGCGCCAGCCGACCGCCCCGCCCCTTGCCGCCGGCCCTTCCGCCGACGAAGCGGGCGGCGTTTTGACCATCAACCTTGGCTCGATCGCTGCAAACTATCGGGCGCTGGCGCGCCGATCGCTGCCGGCCGAATGCGCGGCGGTGGTCAAGGCCGACGCCTACGGCTGCGGCCTTGAGCAGGTCACGGCAACGCTGCTCGCCGCCGGCTGCAAAACCTTCTTTGTTGCGCATCTGGCCGAGGCAAGGCGCGTGCGGCAGCTCGCGCCCGAGGCGGCGATCTACGTGCTCAACGGCTACACCACCGGCACCGGCCCCGCCTTTGCCGAATGCGGCGCCCGCCCCGTGATCAACAGCGCGGTCGAGCTCGCCGAGTGGGACCAATTCGTGGCCACGAGCGGCTGGCGCGGCGGCATTGCGCTGCATGTCGATACCGGGATCAACCGGCTAGGGCTCTCGCTCGCCGAGGCGGCCGCAGTGGCCCCCCGCATTCACGCGCCCAATCATGGCATCTGCCTGCTGATGAGCCATTTCGCTTGCTCGGAAGTGTCGGGGCACCCGCTCAACGCGCTGCAAATCCAACGCTTCCGTGACATCCGCATGCTCTACCGCGGCATCCCCGCTTCGCTCGCCAATTCTTCCGGCATCTTTCTCGGCGACGCGGCCCATGGCGACATGGTACGGCCCGGCGCGGGGCTGTTCGGCGTCAACCCGACCCCCGGCGCCTCCAACCCGATGCAGCCGGTGGTCGAACTGAAGTGCCGCATCCTGCAGGTGCGCGACGTGGCGCGCGATGAAACCGTGGGCTACGGCGCGACTTGGACCGCCAAGCGCGACACCCGCCTTGCGATCATCGCCGCAGGCTACGCCGACGGCATCCCGCGCGCCGCCACAGCCACCGCAACAGAGCCTGGCCGCCACGTGCTGGTCGGCGGCGCCATTTGCCCCATCGTCGGCCGCATCTCCATGGATCTGTTCACCGTGGACGTGACCGACCTTCCGCAGTCGGTGCAGCGCGGCGATTGGGTCACGTTGATCGGCGGCGAGCTCGACATCGACCGCGTTGCGGCCGAGGCCGGCACCATCGGCTACGAGATTCTCACCAGTCTCGGCCGACGTTATCACCGCATCTGGACGCCCTGAGGCGCGCCGCCCTGCCAAGGCTGCTACACTGGGCCGACTCGTGCCCGCAGGAACCTGACGCACCATGGCCCGCCGCAACCCCATCTACGTCTGCCAGAGCTGCGGCGCGGCGCATGCCCGTTGGCAGGGCCGCTGCGATGCCTGCGGCGCCTGGAACACGCTGCTTCAGGAAGGCGAAGCCGCGGCGCCTTCCGCTCCCGGCCGCGCCGGCCGCAAGGGCCGGATCTTTGCGCTTGAGCCGCTCAAGGGTGCCGCGCACGAGGCCCCGCGCCTGGCGTCCGGCATTGCCGAATTCGACCGCGTCACCGGCGGCGGATTTGTGCGCGGCTCGGTGCTGCTCGTGGGCGGCGATCCGGGCATCGGTAAATCGACCTTGCTGATTCAAGTCGCCGCTGCGCTCGCCCGCGCCGGGGAACGCGCGATCTACATCTCCGGTGAAGAGGCGGTGGCGCAGGTGCGCCTGCGCGCCGAACGGCTTGGCCTCAGAGATGCGCCGGTCGAGCTTGCCGCCGAAACCTCGGTAGAGGACATCGTGGCCACGCTTTCTTCCGGCAAGCCGCCGCGCCTCGTGGTGATCGACTCCATTCAGACCATGTGGACCGACACCGTGGAGGCCGCGCCCGGCACCGTCACGCAGGTGCGCGGAAGCGCGCAAAGCCTGATCCGTTTCGCAAAGAAAACCGGCGCCGCCATCATCCTCGTCGGCCACGTTACCAAAGACGGCCAGATCGCCGGCCCGCGCGTGGTCGAGCACATGGTGGACGCGGTGCTCTCGTTCGAGGGCGAGGGCTCGCACCAGTTCCGCATCCTGCGCGCGGTCAAGAACCGTTTCGGTCCCACCGACGAGATCGGCGTGTTCGAGATGACCGGCTCAGGCCTGCGCGAAGTGGCGAACCCGTCCGAGCTGTTCCTCTCCGAGCGCGACCTCGGCACGCCCGGCACCGCGGTGTTCGCCGGCATCGAGGGCACGCGGCCCCTGCTCGTTGAGATCCAGGCGCTCGTCGCCCCGACCTCGCTCGGCACCCCGCGCCGTGCGGTCGTCGGCTGGGACCAGAACCGGCTGTCCATGGTGATCGCGGTGCTCGAGGCGCACTGCGGCGTGCGGCTGTCCGGCCACGACGTCTATCTCAATGTGGCGGGCGGACTGCGCATTGTGGAGCCTGCCGCTGATCTTGCTGCTGTAGCCGCACTGGTATCGTCGCTCGCACGCGCCCCGCTGCCGGCGGATGCGGTTTATTTTGGGGAGATTTCGCTCTCCGGCGCCGTCCGCCCGGTGGCCCAGCCGACGGCGCGGCTCAAGGAGGCGCAAAAGCTCGGATTCACCCGGGCGTTCGTTCCAGAGGCCATGCGCGGCGAGCCGGCCGAGGGCCTGTCCTTGCACCCTGTCGCGACCCTGTCGAGCCTTGTGTCCGAGATCGCCGAACGCGGGGCAAAACAGCGCCGCACAGGGACTTAAGGCGGTCTTTTGAATCAACGTCTCGACTCGCACCGAAACTTCAAGTTCATACCGCGAACTCAAATCGCCATGTCAACCTGACGACCGGGCCTTGAATCAATTTCTCAAGATCGCGGGTCCATGATGCGGCCCTGGAACAGGATTGCGCCCGTTGCATCGTCCACGAGGTAGAACAGAAACGGCCGGTCCACCCGGAATGGCTCGGCCGGCTGTGGTATGGCCGAGGTCGGCACCAGGGTGATAGCGGTCGCCGCGGCCGCTTCGGTGCCCCGCTCGTCCACCTCGATGACCGCGTTGTGGACGATCTGGTCGATTTTGAGACTGCCCTTCGTCGCCGGCCGCCCGGTCATCCCGCTGAAATCCGCTGCATCGCTGACGGCAAGCTTCAATCCCACCTGCTTGAAGGGCGGCACGAGATTGGCCTTGTACGTCGCCTTGAAGCGGGGCAGCGCGAGCTCCACGCGCGTGGGCGACGCCGCGCGCGCCGCGCCGAGCGCGTGCAAAAGCTCTCCTCCATTGAGCTGCGCCGCGACGTCGTGCACGCCATCCACCCTGTCCGGCAGCACGACGACGAGGCTCAACTCCGGCACCGCATAGGGAAGCCGGATGGCGCGATAGCCGGGACGCGCCGTGACCGCGTAGTTGCCGGTGCGGTGCATCGTCGGCACCTGCACATGCTTTGCCGCGGTCAGGTGAAACGCCTTGTCCACCGTGTTGCGCTTGTCGAACACGGCAAGCCAAGCAGCCCGGAAATAGACGGCGTTCAGAAGCACCGCCTGAGTGCTTGGATCAAGCTGATCGATGAGTCGCTCGATCTTTCCCTCGGTCTTGCGCTTGACCCAGTCGTTCACGTCGGCCAATTCGACGCCCTTGAAAAGCTCGGCTGCATATTTGTGCTTGAGCAGCGCCGCATAATCCGCGGCCACATTGCTCCCCTTCGTCAGCATCAGCGCATTGGCCACCGAGACCTTGGCTGACGGCGCAAACTTGGCCGGACCCACGCACCGGCCGCCCTCCGGCCTTGCCGGGAACGGACAGCCGCCGGCGGCCGGCCGCGGGCCTTTGCAAAGGTTGCCGTCGAGGCTCAATCCGCTCGGGCACGTGGGCGGTGTCTTGCTCTGGTCGTAGCCGTTGAGCGTCGCCAGCACGCGCGCATTCGCCGCCTCGATCGCGGACCGCTGCAACGAATGCCTGAGCACTTTCAGCAGCTCCGTTTCGGTATCGCCGCGCGCGCCCGACAGCGCCATGGCCATGGCGGTGCCGATCGAGTACGGGGAGATCACGATGTTTCCCGCGCGACCGGCGAGCCGTTCGAACAGGTCCTGCCCGGAGGCGTTGTAGGCGGCGGTGAGTTCCCGCTCCTGCGTCAGGCCCGCCTGCGATTGGATCGCCGCGGCGGCTGCAAGAGCAAGAACTGCGGTGAAGGGAACTGTTCGCGCGCGCATACCGACCTCCCCGGCGCTGAGCGGAGCACAATCAATCCCGCCAAACAGGCCGTTCCATGATTGGCCGGGGGCGAAAACGTGGCTGTTGCCTAAACAGCGGATGAACGGACGAAATCGACCAGTGACGCGGCGGGCGCGGAAGGCTATACCACGGGTGCAGGCAGCACGAATTGTTAATTCCTGTTGAACCAAATGGCCCCAAAGGCCTTGCGCGGCCTGCACACCCGGAGTGCGACGTAACGGCGTTTGATTCGGCCGCTCCGGCCGGCTGACAAGGGGAACAGCGCGGCACCCATGCCCATCACCTGGCTCGATATCCTCCTGCTCGCCGTCATGCTGGTGTCGGGCGTGCTCGCCATGATCCGCGGCTTCATGCGCGAGGTGCTGTCGATCACCGCCTGGATCCTGGCGACCGTCGCCACGGTGCTGCTCTACGAGCGCACCCTGCCCTTTGCCGAATCGAACCTCGGCAGCGGCGTGATTTCCAAGGTGGCAGTCATTGTCGGCGTGTTCCTGCTCACCCTCATCATCGCCTCGATCATTACCGCGCGCATTTCCGACATGATCCTTGACAGCCGCATCGGCGCCCTCGATCGCACGCTCGGCCTGATATTCGGACTGGCGCGCGGTCTGTTGATCGTCGTCGTGGCCTTCTATCTGTTCACCTGGTTCGTTCCGGCCAACAAGCTGCCGGAGGGGGTGCGCGACGCCAAGTCCCGTGAAGCATTGCAGGCCACCGGCAGGTGGCTGCAGTCCCTCCTACCGCAGGACATGGACAGTATTATCTCTAACCTGGTCGGCAACGTGCTCAAACGGCAGCCCGGCCGCGAGGAGGCGCCGGAACCGCCGCCCGGCGGCCGCCGTTCCGACCGCGGCGGGGCAGCTCCGGCCACCGGCGAGCAGATCGGCTACGGCCGTGCCGACCGGGTCGACATGCGGCAGTTGATCCAGGGCGCGACTCGATAGTACACGAGGACCGATGCACCAGATGGACCCGGCGGCAAGTCTCGAGCTTGAGCTCGATTCCGATCGCCTGCGCGAAGAGTGCGGCGTATTCGGCGTCTTCGGGCATCCCGATGCCGCCGCCATCACCGCGCTCGGCCTGCACGCGCTCCAGCACCGGGGCCAGGAGGCCGCCGGAATCGTCACCTTCGACGGCAGGCGCTTCCATTCCGAACGCCGGCTTGGCCTCGTGGGCGACACGTTCTCCCGCCGTGAAGTGATCGAGCGCCTTCCCGGCACCGCGGCCATCGGCCACGTGCGCTATTCCACCACCGGCGAGACCATTCTGCGCAACGTGCAACCGCTGTTCGCCGAGCTCGAAGGCGGCGGCTTCGCCATCGGCCATAACGGCAATCTCACCAACGGCATTACGCTGCGCCGCATGCTGGTGCACGAAGGCGCCATGATGCAGTCCACCACCGACACCGAGGTGATCCTGCATCTGGTCGCCCGCGCCCGCCGCAACCGTTTTGTCGATCGCTTCATCGAGGGTCTGCGCCAGCTCGAAGGTGCCTATGCCTTCGTCGGCCTGACCAACAAGAAGCTGATCGGCGCCCGCGACCCGCTCGGCATCCGACCGCTGGTCATCGGCCGGCTCGACGGGCATCCGATTCTCGCCTCCGAGACCTGCGCCCTCGACATCATCGGCGCCAAATACGTGCGCGACGTGGAGAACGGCGAGGTCGTGGTGTTCGACGAGGAGGGCCTGCACAGCCACAAGCCGTTCCCACCCATGGCACCGCGGCCCTGCATCTTCGAATACATCTATTTTGCGCGGCCCGACTCCGTCGTCGGCGGCCGCCCCGTGTATGAGATCCGCAAGCGCATGGGCGCCGAGCTTGCGCGCGAGGCGCCGGCCGACGTGGACGTGATCGTGCCGGTGCCCGATTCCGGCGTACCCGCGGCGATCGGTTATGCCCAGGAGGCCGGCGTCCCTTACGAGCTCGGCATCATCCGCAATCACTACGTGGGCCGCACCTTCATCGAGCCGACCCAGCAGATCCGCCAGCTCGGCGTGCGGCTCAAGCACAGCGCCAATCGCGCCGTGGTGGCCGGCAAGCGCATTGTGCTGGTGGACGATTCCATCGTGCGCGGTACCACCTCCAGCAAGATCGTGCGCATGATGCGCGAGGCCGGTGCGCGCGAGGTGCATTTCCGCATCGCTTCGCCGCCGATCACGCATCCCGATTATTACGGCATCGACACGCCCGAGCGCGACAAATTGCTCGCCGCCACCCACGATCTCGAAGGCATGCGTCAGTTCATCGGCGCCGATTCGCTCGCTTTCCTGTCGATTCAGGGCATCTATCGCGCCATGGGCTATGCCCAGCGCGATCCGATCCGGCCGCAATTCACCGACCACTGCTTCACCGGCGAGTACCCCACCGGCCTGACCGACCTCGCGGCGCAGAGCGCCTCACCGCGGCAACTGTCGCTGCTGGCGGAGGCGAGTTGAGCGCAACTGCGGCGACGGCGCGGGGCCGTTTGAACCTTCCCGTGTTGCCGTTTATGTATCCGGGCTTCCAAAGCCCGGAATGATCCATGCCTGAGCTTACCTCTCGCATCGCCCTCGTCACCGGAGCCTCGCGCGGCATCGGCTATGCCACAGCGCTCGCGCTCGCGCGGGAGGGCGGGCATGTAGTGGCGGTGGCGCGCACCGCCGGCGGCCTGGAAGAGCTCGACGACGCGATCAAGGCGGCGGGAAGCAGCGCGACGCTCGTGCCGCTCGATCTGCGCGATTACGAGGGGATCGCCAACCTCGCTCGCGCGCTCGACGAACGCTACGGTCGGCTGGATATTCTGATCGGCAATGCCGCGCTCGGCGGATCGAGTTCGCCGCTCGACCATTTTCAGCCCAAGGAATGGGAGGAGGTATTTGCCGTCAACGTCACCGCCAACTGGCACCTGATCCGCCATCTGCACCCGCTGTTGCGGCGCTCGGACGCCGGCCGCGCCGTGTTCATCACCTCCGGCGTCGCGCAGAATCCGCGCCCCTACCGCGGCCTTTACGCCGCAACCAAGGCCGCCCTCGAGACCATGGCGCGTACCTACGCGGCGGAGACCGCCTCCACCGACATCCGTGTCAATCTGTTCAGTCCCGGCCCGACGCGCACCCGCATGCGCGCCGCCGTGATGCCCGGCGAGGACCCGCTAACGCTGCCGACCCCCGAAGCCGTGGCGGAGAAGATCGTGCCGCTGTGCCTGCCGAGCTTTCAGGAGAGCGGCAAAATCTACGACTTCCGCGCCGGCCGGCTGTTGTCGTTCCGACCGCCCGCATGATCACCGCTTTCGTGATTCCCGCTTCGGAGCGAACGGATTCTTCTTCTCCCGCAGCCTGATGCGGATCGGCGTGCCGGGAAGGTCGAACTCTTCGCGCAAGCCGTTCACGAGATAGCGCAGATAGGCGTCGGGCACGGCGTCCGCGCGGGTGCAAAACAGGACGAAGCTCGGCGGCCGGGTTTTAGGCTGCGTCAGATAATTGAGCTTCATCGGCCTCCCCGACACCGCCGGCGGCGGGTTCTCCAGAAGCGCGCGCTGCAGGAAGCGGTTGAGCGCCGCGGTCGGCACGCGTTTGTTCCACACCGCATGCGCGTCGAGCACCGCCTGCATCAGCCGGTCGAGCCCCTCGCCGGTGAGTCCCGACACGCCGACCACCGGCACC
>DATLYX010000010.1:0-89146 GCA_035574295.1 Xanthobacteraceae bacterium | reverse complement strand
TGGTCGATCGTGACCACGCTCAATTATCTGCCGCACGACAGCGAGGTGGAGATCGTGCTGGCGAAAGCCAAGCACTATCGCACCGAAGAAGGCCGCGAAATCGTGAGCAAGATGGTGCGGGTGGCGGAGCTGACCCGCAACGCGTTCATCAACGGCGATATTTCAACGGTGATGAGCCCGCGCACGGTCATTATCTGGGCCGAGAACGCGGAAATCTTCAAGGACATCGGCTTTGCTTTCCGCCTCACGTTCCTCAACAAGTGCGACGAGCTCGAGCGGCCGATCGTGGCCGAGTTCTACCAGCGCTGCTTCGGCGTTGAGTTGCCGGAGTCCACGGTGAATGTCGCGCTGAGCTGAACCGTGTTCAAACCTGCGGAGCGGGCGGTGAGTTCGAACATCAAGCCGAAGACGCCGCTCAAGGACTCGCCGACCGAGCCCTTCAAGCGCGCGGTGGCGTGCTGCTTGCGCGCCATCGCCAAGAAGTCGGACGTCGAAGTCGGGTTTGCTGCGGAGCGGCCGGGCCTGCAAGGCGCCAAGGTTCGCCTGCCGGAACCGCCGCGCAAGCTCTCGCCGCAGGATGCGGCGATCGTGCGCGGACACGCCGACGCGATCGCGCTCAAGCTTGCCTGCCACGATCCGCGCATTCATCGTCGCCTGGTGCCCGGCGGCCAGCAGGCGCGCGCGGTGTTCGAGGCGATCGAGCAGGCACGTGTGGAGGCGATCGGGG
The DNA here is from genome assembly GCA_035574295.1 of Xanthobacteraceae bacterium. Taxonomy (GTDB): domain Bacteria; phylum Pseudomonadota; class Alphaproteobacteria; order Rhizobiales; family Xanthobacteraceae; genus PNAI01. The sequence goes on along the minus strand of DATLYX010000010.1, from coordinate 88,419 downwards.
CGCGCCGGATGGTGGGTGTGGCGCGCAACCTCACCGCCATGCTCGATGACCGGTTCCATCGCGGCAAATATGACGAAATCACCGATCGCGCCGACGCGCCGATCGAAGACGCAATAGCGATGATGGTGCGCGAGCGACTCACCGGCCAGGTGCCCCCGCCGGCCGCGCGCAAGCTCGTGGAGCTGTGGCGGCCGTTCATCGAGGAGCGGGCCGGACGCGGCCTCGATCGGCTGGAGAAGCTGATCGACGACCAGCGGCGGTTCGGAGATGCGGTGCACGACGTTCTCGACGCGCTCGACATGGGCGAGGATCGCGAGCCATCGGAAGACGAGGAGGAAGGTGAGTCCGGCGACCAGGACCGGCGCAAGGACGAAAAGGACGAGAAGGGCGAGGGCTCGGAGTCCGACGACAAGGAGCGCATGAGTCTCGAGGAAACCGAAGCCACGGCGGAGGCGGCGGAGAGCGCGGAGGATGCGGTCGATGCTCCGGCCACCGAGGTTGCGGAAGATGCGGAGATGGGCGATGCGGAAACCGCGGCGGAACCCTGGCGGCCGCGGCACGATCCACACGCGGCGCGGGGGCCGGACTACAAGCCATTCACCACGCGCTTCGACGAAACGGTGAACGCAGAGGATCTGTGCGAGCCCGAGGAGCTCGACCGTCTGCGCGGCTATCTCGACAAGCAGCTCTCGCACCTGCAAGGGGTGGTGGCGCGACTCGCCAACCGGCTGCAGCGGCGGCTGCTCGCCCAGCAGAACCGGGCGTGGGAATTCGATCTGGAAGAGGGGTTGCTCGACCCGGCGCGGCTGGCGCGGGTGATCGTCGATCCGCTGCACCCCTTGTCGTTCAAGCGTGAAAAGGAGATGAATTTTCGCGACACGGTGGTGACGCTCCTGCTTGACAATTCCGGCTCGATGCGGGGGCGGCCGATCACGGTCGCCGCCACCTGCGCCGACATTCTGGCGCGCACGCTCGAACGCTGCGGGGTCAAGGTGGAAATACTGGGCTTCACCACGCGGGCCTGGAAGGGCGGCCAGGCGCGCGAGGCGTGGCTCGCTGCCGGCAAGCCGCCCAATCCCGGTCGGCTCAACGATCTGCGGCATATCGTGTACAAGGCGGCCGACGCGCCATGGCGGCGCGCGCGCAAGAATCTCGGGCTGATGATGCGGGAGGGTTTGTTGAAGGAAAACATCGACGGCGAGGCGCTCGATTGGGCGCACAAACGGCTTCTGGTGCGGCCCGAGCAGCGCAAGATCCTGATGATGATTTCCGACGGCGCTCCGGTCGACGATTCAACGCTCTCGGTCAATCCGGGCAATTATCTCGAACGGCATCTGCGCTGGGTGATCGAAGACATCGAGACGCGCTCGCCGGTGGAATTGATCGCCATCGGGATCGGGCACGATGTGACGCGCTACTATCGGCGCGCCGTCACCATCGTCGATGCGGAGGAACTCGGCGGGGCGATGACCGAGAAGCTCGCCGAACTGTTCGACGAGCACGCGCGGGCGGACCAGCGGACTTACCCGCGTGCGCGCCCCCGGCTGCACTGACCGCTTCACGCGAGCACTTGCACCGCATGGCTCCGAGGTGAAGACGTTCGCAACCATCGCAGCGGTGTGCGTGGCGCTGGTCGTGGCGCCGGCTGCGGCGCAGGGACCGCAACCCGCCGCGGCGCAGCGCATCGAGGTGCGCGCGGAGCGCATCGACTCGTTTGCCCTGCAGGACAGTTCGCGGACGCGGTTCGGCGCGCTGGAGTTTCGCGGCGGCTTGATCCTGACCTCCCCCTACCGAAGGTTCGGCGGCCTTTCGGCGCTTCGCGTTGCGCCGGACGGCGCGCGGTTTCTCGCGCTGAGCGACCGCGGCCACTGGTTCCGCGGACGCATCGTCTATCGCGGCGACCGGCCGGTCGGGCTTGACGAGGTGGAGACGGCGCCGGTGCTCGGGCCGGACGGCCGGGCGGTGACGGTGCGCCGCTGGTTCGATACCGAATCGCTCGCCGAGATGAACGGCACACTGTATGTGGGGATCGAGCGCGCAAACCAGATCCTGCGCTTCGAGTATGCGCGGGACGGCCTTGCTGCGCGCGGGGTGCCGATTGCGGTGCCGCCCGGCGTGCGCACGCTCGTGCACAACGGGGGCCTCGAATGTCTCGCGGCGCCGGGCCGGGGGCAGCCGCTCGGCGGAACGCTCATCGCCATCTCGGAGAAGAGCCTCGATGAGCGGGGCAACATCCGCGCGTTCCTGATCGGGGGGCCGCGACCCGGCAATTTCGCCGTGCGGCGCAGCGCGGATTTCGACGTCACCGATTGCGCCGTCACCCCGCGCGGCGATCTGCTCATTCTCGAGCGCAGATTTACGCTGGCGCTCGGGGTCGCCATGCGCATCCGCCGCGTGTCGCTCTTGCAAATCGCGCCCGGCGCGCTGGTGGACGGGCCGGTCTTGATCGAGGCGGACGGCACCCATCAAATCGACAACATGGAGGGGCTCTCCGTCCACCGCAATGCGGCGGGCGAGATCATCCTTACGCTCATTTCGGACGATAATTTCTCGCGCCTGCAGCGCACGTTGCTGCTGCAGTTCGCGCTGGTAGGGGAGTAGCGGGACGGCTCAGCCGGTCTGGGCCTGCTTCTTCAGGATCTCGCGGCGCATGTCCCGCAGGCGCGGCGAGAGCTGGCTCTCCGCCGCCTTCATCAGGAAGGCGTCGAGTCCGCCGCGACGATCGACGGTCTTCAGCGCATTGGCGGAAACCCGCAGTTTGACCGCGCGACCGAGCGCGTCCGAGATCATCGTCACGTTGAGCAGGTTGGGCAGGAAACGCCGCTTGGTCTTGCGGTTGGAATGGCTGACCCGGTGACCGACCTGAACCGCCTTTCCGGTCAGTTCACAACGCCGTGACATGACGACCTACCCCTTAATGCGAGCTGCCCCTTGATCCCGCGCTCGGCAGCGCCGAGCGTCGCAAGTGCCGCGGACGTATAGTTGAGCCGCGCGGCGGGCGTCAAGCGCGAGGTATGAGCGCCGACCTCGCCGCTCTATCATACAAACGACGTATTCGAGGATAGCCTAGGCACCGGCGCAAACCGTCGGATCTACCAGATGCGTTGCCTCGCGCGTAAAGAGGACGCCGTGGTTTGCCGGGAAGGGATCGCAACCGTGCCTTCCAAGGGCTTTCAGCTTGGCGTGCTGGCGCTGATTGCGATTTCAGTCGCCGGTCCCTGCGCCGCGCAGGCACAGGCGGTATTGAACGCGGAATATCTTGTCACGCTTTCCGGCCTTCCGATCGGCAAGGGGCGCGCGACCGTCGACATCTCGGACGACCGCTACAGCATGAGTGCAAGCGGAACAACGGCGGGACTGATGCGGTTGTTCTCGAGCGGGCACGGCAGCGGCACCGTCCTGGGGACGATGATCGGCGGAGCGCCTGCGACCGCGCAGTTCAGCGCACGGATCACTTCGGCGAAGAAGACCGAGGAATATCGCCTGACGATTGCCGGCGGAGAGGTGACGGATTTCTCGGTCACGCCGCCGCTGCCGCCGCAATCCGACCGAGTTCCGCTGAATGACGCGCATCGCCGCGGCGTCAACGATCCGATGTCGGCAACGCTCATTCGCGTGCCGGGCAACGGAAATCCGGCGGGGCCGGAGGCCTGCCAGCGCACGCTTTCGGTGTTCGACGGACGCATGCGTTACGATGTGCAGCTCACTTACAAGCGCAGCGAAACGATTCACGCCGACAGTTATTCCGGACCGGCGGTGGTGTGCATGGTGACATTCGTGCCGATCGCCGGGCACAATCCCGAGCGGCCTGCGGTGCGCTATCTGGTCAGGCTGCGGGAGATGGAAGCCTGGCTTGTGCCGATCGCCGGTACGCGGATGGTGGCGCCGGTGCGGATCGTGATTCCGACGCCGTTCGGATTGGGTGTCATGCAGGCGGTGAAGTTCGACGCCGTGGCGCAGCACTCCGCGCGCAGGGCCAGGGCGCCGTGAAGGCTGTGGACTGGATTATCCACAAGGCCGCCCCTGTGAATTGGACGACGCGGAGTTGACTCTTGAGCATGATCGTGATCCGCCGCGCGAGCGCAAAAGCGATGAAAATCAAGGGCTCGCGAATCGCTCAGCACACATCATGTTGTGGAGCGACTATCCCCAGGCGCGAGATGTCGCCGTGAACAAAGTTCGACAGCCGCGGAGTCAGCGATTCGGCCGCGATTCGTTCGAGACTCGTTCGCGCCTGCGAGTTATGCGCCCGCCCGCGTTGCATTGTGGTACAAATTACCGTCGGAGGCCGTGGAGTTCAGCCGCAAGCCGGAGTTGCATGAGCGGCGCACGTCGAGGGAATCCCCATAGCCGCAGGCCTAGTCCTGCCGCTCGCCGATGGTCGGTCTCCCATCATCTGCAATACCGGCATTGCCGGGATGAAAGATTGGCGTGTTGCCTTGGACGAGGGATGGTCCGGCGTGATTGATGTCCGCGGGAAGTATTCCGAGCTGCTGCGGGCCGTGCTTTGCAAATGCCCCGAGAAGCGCCGCGGCGGTTTAAGGGCGGGCGATAGGGCAGCTTCCGGCCGCGCGCTCGGCATGATGCCGATCATCAACGGTCGATTGCCGCTGCTCCGGCGCGGGGCGATCATCGGCCTTGCGCCGCGGAAAGCCCCGGATGCCCAGATGAGGCAAACATCATCGAAAAATGCCCGGTTTTCCCTTCAGGAGATCGGCCGTTGGTTGAGCGCGCCATTTGTCACATATCGAGGTCGGCTGATACCGCAAGGCCTGTGTCCCGATATCCCTCGACAAACCATGCCCGATCCTGCTTTGGTGGGCTTCGGTGCAGGGACCTGAGCGCCCAGTGATGCCCCTTTCGTTTTCCACCTCGCTGCCGCGCGATAGCAAAAATCGCGGCGCCGGCGTCACGGCAGTGCTGGGGCCCACCAACACCGGCAAGACGCACCTCGCCATCGAGCGGATGCTCGCGCATTCCTCGGGCATGATCGGCCTGCCGCTGCGGCTGCTCGCGCGAGAAGTCTACAACAAGGTGGTGGAGCGGGTCGGGCCTGAGAATGCGGCGCTGATCACCGGCGAGGAGAAAATCAAGCCGATGAACCCGCGCTTCTGGATCGCCACCGTCGAGGCGATGCCGCGCGACCTCGACCTCGCATTCGTCGCCATCGACGAGGTGCAGCTCGGCACCGACTTCGAACGCGGCCACGTATTCACCGACCGCATGCTCAACCGCCGCGGCCGCGAGGAGACGCTGGTGATCGGGGCGGCGACCATGCGGCCGATCGTTGAGAAGTTGTTGCGTGGGGCGAACATTATCAGCCGGCCGCGGCTCTCCGTGCTCACCCACAGCGGCGACCGGAAACTCACGCGACTGCCGCGGCGCAGCGCCATCGTCGCGTTCTCGGCGGAGGAAGTCTATGCCATCGCCGAGCTGATCCGCCGGCAGCACGGGGGCGCCGCGGTCGTGCTCGGCGCGCTCAGCCCGCGCACCCGCAACGCGCAGGTGGCTTTGTTTCAGGTGGGCGATGTCGATTATCTCGTGGCTACCGACGCGATCGGCATGGGGCTCAATCTCGACGTCGATCACGTGGCGTTTGCGTCGGACCGAAAGTTCGACGGCTATCAGTACCGCCGGCTCAGCGCAGCGGAGCTGGCGCAGATCGCCGGCCGCGCCGGCCGTGCAACCCGCGACGGCACGTTCGGTACCACCGGGCGCTGCCCACCGTTCGAAGACGAGTTGGTGCGCGCGTTGGAGACGCACACCTTCGAGCCGGTGCAGGTTCTGCAGTGGCGCAACGCCGATCTTGATTTCTCCTCGATCGGCGCGCTGCAAGCTTCGCTGGCGATGGTGCCGAGCGAACCGGGCCTCACCCGCGCGCCGATCGCCGAGGATATTTTGGTGCTCGAACATGCTTCGCGTGACCCGGAAATCCGCGACATGACGCGCGCGCGCGACGCGGTCGAACGGTTGTGGGATGTGTGCCAAGTGCCAGACTACCGCAAAATCGCGCCGGCCACGCATGCGGAACTCGTGATGACCCTGTACGGTTTCCTCATGCGCGAAGGCAAGATTCCGGTGGATTGGTTCGCCCGCCAGGTCGCGCATGCCGATAACGCCACCGGCGACATCGACACCATCTCGAATCGGATCGCGCACGTGCGGACGTGGACGTTCGTGGCGAACCGGCCGGATTGGCTCGCCGACCCCGAGCACTGGCAGGCCGTCACCCGCGCAGTCGAGGACAAGCTGTCGGACGCGCTGCATGAACGGCTGACCGAGCGATTCGTGGATCGTCGTACCAGCGTGCTGATGCGCCGCCTGCGCGAGAACACGACTCTGGACACCGAAATCAAGAAGACCGGCGAGGTGGTGACGGAGGGGCACGTGATCGGCCGGTTGGAGGGATTCCGCTTCACGGCGGACGCGACGGCCGAAGGTTCCGAAGCAAAGGCGCTGCAGGCGGCGGCGCGCAGCGCGCTCGCGGGAGAAATCGATGCGCGGGCGCGACGCCTTTCGCAGGCGCCCGACCGGGAATTCGTCCTGTCGATGGACGGGGCGGTACGCTGGTCGGGAGAGGTGGTGGCCAAACTGGCCGCAGCCGAGGACGTGTTGCGGCCGCGGCTGCGCATCGTCGCCGACGAGCAGCTCACCGGCGCGCCGCGCGATGCGGTACAGACGCGGCTCGACCTGTGGCTGAAGACGCATATCGAGCGGCTGCTCGGCCCCTTGTTCGAGCTTGCGCTCGCCGAGGACGTCACGGGGCTTGCGCGCGGGATCGCCTTCCAGCTCGTGGAATCGCTCGGCGTACTGGAGCGGCAGAAGGTGGCGGAGGAGGTCAAGAGCCTCGATCAGCCGGCGCGGGCGACGCTGCGCCGCCACGGCGTCCGTTTCGGCGCTTACCACATCTACGTGCCGGCGTTGCTCAAACCAGGCCCGCGCGCGCTTGCGGTGCAACTGTGGGCGCTCAAGCACGGCGGTCCGGATCACGGCCTGGAGAATTTGCAGCACCTTGCCGCGAGCGGTCGCACTTCGATTCCGGTCGATGAGAAAATGCCGGCCCTGCTTTACCGGACGGCGGGCTATCGGGTGTGCGGCAAGCGCGCGATCCGCGTGGACATTCTCGAGCGGCTCGCCGATCTGATCCGGCCGACTTTGGCTTGGCGCGAGGGTGCACCCGGGCCACGACCCGCGGGGGCGGTCGATGGCCGGGTGTTCATGGTCACCGGCGCGATGACGTCGTTGACCGGCGCGTCGGGCGAGGATTTTGCTTCGATCCTGCGCGCGCTCGGTTATCGCATGGAGAAGCGGCCGAAATCGGTTGCGCTCGCTGCGACGGCGCAGGACGGCGAGCCTGCGGCGACTTCCGCCGCGCCGGCTGAAATCGGAGCCGCGGCCGCGGAGCCGCCGGGGGCCGCGACGCCCGCGGCCGCACAGCCGGCGGAGGCGGAGCCGGCGGTTGACGATGCGGCTGCGGTGAACCTGCCGCCCTCAGCCGACTCCCCTGCAACGTCGCCAAGCCCCGGAGATGCTGCTGCTGAGGTCGTTGCAACGACGGCTACCGCTGAAGCGTCGAACGCTGGCCATGGTCAGGGCGTTGGCGGCGGCCAGGATGCCGTGACGGCGGCGGATGCTGCGGCTGCCGCGGCCGCGGAACCGGAGATGATCGAAGTCTGGCGTCCCGGCCGATCCGACGGAGCCCGACGCAAGCGCGAGCACAGCAAACGCGTCGCTCGCCGTCGGGAACGACCGGCCCAGCGGCCGGAAGCTCAGGCACAAACGGAGGTGCCGGCGCCTGCCGACGTTCCGCAGGCGGGCGCGGAGACGGCACTACCTCAACCGACGTCGAACACGGCGCGGCCGGCTAGCGAAGCGCGCGGCGCGCGCAGGGAACGCGAGCGCAAGGACAGGGAGGGCGGGCCGCGGCAGCGCCGGCATCAGCGCGGCGAACGGGAAGCACGAGACGAACGCGCCGAGCACGATCGGCGCGAAGCGCGGGAAGATCGTTCCGGCCGACGGCGCGAGCGACGCGACCGCGACGACAATCGGTCGCCGCGGACCTGGAGCTCCGATGATCGGCGCAGCAAGGAGCCGGATCCGAATTCGCCGTTTGCTAAGCTCCTGGCCCTCAAGGAGCGTCTGGAAACGGACGGTAAGGAGCAGCGCTGACCTGATGCTTTGGCCAGAGCCAAGCGTTTGACATGGATCGCGTTGTGGCGGCCCGACAGCGCATCGACAAGTGGCTGTGGCATGCGCGGGTGGTGCGCACCCGCACGGCGGCAGCCGAGCTTGCCAATACCGGCCACGTCCGCATCAACGGCGCGCGGGTCGAGGCGGCCAGCGCGGCGGTGCGGGTCGGCGATGTCGTCACCGTTGCGCTGGCCGGCGGCGTGCGTGTGCTAAAGGTGCATGGCTTCGCTGCCCGGCGCGGGTCTTCACAGGAGGCGCAAAGGCTCTATGTGGACTTAAGACCCGGCAACACGGCGGCGGGGCGCTCGCTTGCGAACGAAACACCCATGCGGTAGGCAGCCGCAGCTTCAGGCGCCGGCTGGATGAAGAATGACCTACGTCGTCAACGAAAAATGTATCAAATGCAAATACATGGACTGCGTCGAAGTGTGTCCGGTGGACTGCTTCTACGAGGGCGAGAACATGCTCGTCATTCACCCCGATGAGTGCATCGACTGCGGGGTGTGCGAGCCGGAATGCCCGGTGGAGGCGATCAAACCGGATACCGAGCCGGGCATGGAGAAGTGGCTCAAGCTCAATCTTGAATACGCCAAAACGTGGCCCAACATCACGGTGAAAAAGGAGCCGCCACCGGACGCCAAGCAGTGGGAGGGAGTGCCCAACAAATTTGAAAAATATTTCTCGCCTGAACCCGGCAGCGGGGATTAGTCAAAATCTTAACCATTTTTAACGAATTTCTTGCCGCGCCATGGCTAATCGATCCTTTACGGCGCCGTAAAGCATTGATTTTTGCGACAAATGTGATATATAAAAATTCCATGGAAAGGCACCCAAGCGATGCGCGCTCCCCGTGGGGAGCTTATTTTTTGGGAGCCTCGTCGAGTTAAACTCAAGATTGAGGCGTGACGCGGCGCACGCAATAGCTGTGACAGGCAAAACACGTCATAAATCAAAGAAATCGACCAGCCCCAGCCGGCGGGGGAAGAAGATCTCGGCCGGCGCGAGCCGGCGCAGTTCTCACACGGCCCGTGGCGCTGCGCGCCGCGGAGCCGCCGTTGTCAAAGCGCTCGGCCGTCCCAAGGCAGAGCAAGGAGCAGTCCCGGGTATGAGCCCCAAGAAGACTACGCAGCGTCAAGGCTTCAAGACCAATGAATTCATCGTCTACCCCTCGCACGGGGTGGGCCAGATCGTCGGCATCGAGGAGCAGGAGGTCGCTGGCCACAAGCTCGAGCTCTTCGTGATCAACTTCGTCAAGGACAAGATGACGCTCCGAGTGCCGACCTCCAAGGTTGCCGCGGTCGGCATGCGCAAGCTTGCGGAGCCGCCGCTGGTGAAGCGCGCGCTCGAAACTCTGAAAGGGCGCGCACGCATCAAGCGCACCATGTGGTCGCGCCGGGCACAGGAGTACGAAGCAAAGATCAACTCGGGCGACATCGTTGCCATCGCCGAGGTGGTGCGCGATCTCTATCGTTCGGAGGCGCAACCCGAGCAGTCCTACAGCGAACGGCAGCTTTACGAGGCGGCGCTCGATCGGCTGGCGCGGGAGATCTCGGCGGTACAGCACGTGACCGAGACCGAAGCGGTCAAGGAAATCGAGGCTGCGCTGCAAAAGGGGCCGCGGCGCGGCCCGGCAAAACCGGCGGAAGAACCCGAGGTCGTCGAGGAAGAAGCGGCCTGAGTCGCAACTGACCGCGAACCTCTCGCGGCGAACCGGCGAAAATGCCGGTCACTTGTCGTCCAGCACGTTGCGGATTTCCACGCGACGGTTGATGCCGTCGCCCGGACGAGCCGGATCTTTTAGCTATTCGACCACAAGCTTCACCCGGTCGCCGGGTTTGACGGTGTCCGTGGGGGACAGGCCGTTGAGCACGCGGAACAGCTCCACCTTGCGGTCCGGCACCGCCATGCGGCGCGCCAGACTCTCGATCGTCTGCCCCGGCGCCACGCGCACAACCTTCAGGCGGCGGGGTTTGGCGCCGGCTTCGGCCGCGGTGAGGCGGCGGAATGTGGTCATCGATTCGCGGAATGTGCGGTCGGCGGTTTCGGCGTCGTGCTTGGCGGCGAAGATGAATCGAAACACGTCACCATCGAGCCGCACCACATAGAGACGGAAGGTCCAGGTGTCGTTCCGTGCAAGGGCCGTGGCGGCCGGCAATCCATTGATCGCGAGCTGCTGGACGGTCTGCCGGTCGATGCCCTCCACCCAGCCGGAGTTGAGATAATCGGCCAAGGACACGTCGGGCGACGCCTTCACCACGTCAAGGCGCAGCGCCTGTGCGCCGCCGGCCTTGATGCCGAACACGGCCTGCGAGGTGTTGTCGAGCGCAAAGCCCTCGGGCGCGGTATAGGTGAAGCCGAGCTTGGGATGAACGAAGCGGCGCCCGCGAATAAAACCTTCGCTCGGATCGTCCTCGTAGATCAGTCCGTCGACGAGGGCGAGATATTCGGCGCGGTCGGATTTGCCGATACCGGGGGCGACATATTGGCGGGCGTTGGCGCGGGCAATTTTGATGCGTTCCGGCGTGGAGGGGTGCGAGGACAGAAAGTCCGGCGGGCGTTGGTCGATACCGGCGGCTTGCGAGCGAAGCTGGGCGTTGCGGCCCATGGAGGTGAGAAAGCGCTGTGCGCCGTAAGGATCGAAGCCGGCGCGGGCGGCAATGCCGACGCCGATGCCGTCCGCCTCCAGCTCCTGCGCGCGCGAGAAGCTGGCAAGCGCGATCTTCGAACGCGCAAGCGCGAGCGCGCCGAGCTGCGGATCGCCCAACAGGTCGGTGGCGACGCGGCTGAAGATCTGCGCTTGGCGCATCTGGTTTTCGCGAAACGCAGCGTGGCGGGCAATCACATGCGCGATCTCATGGGCCAGAACCGAGGCGACCTCGGAGGTGTCGTTAGCGAGCGCAAGCAGCCCGCGGGTCACATAGAGCTGGCCGCTCGAGAGCGCAAAGGCGTTGACCGCCGGAGAATTGAGAATGGTGACGCGATATTTGATGTTGGGTTGTTCGGAGGCGGCTATCAGGCGATCGACGGTCCGGGCGAGGTGAGCCTCAAGGCGGGGGTCTTCATAGGCGCCGCCGTAGGCGGCGAGGATCCGCAAGTGCTCGCGCTGGGCGGCCGGCGGCATTGCGGCCGGCTCCGCCGAAGCGGGAGCCGGCGTCTGCATCGGCGCAAGGGTCTGGCCGGTGCAGCCGGCAAATGTGAGGGAAAGGCCGATCAGCAGCGCGGCTTGCCAGGGGCGAGCGAGACGCGTGGCCTGCATTTCCGCCGGTGTGGGCGCGCCTGCCATAGTCATTCGACGAGTTCAATTTGTTCGGGGCGCGTGACCTCGATCCAGGGACCGCCGCGCTGCTCGATGACTCCGCGCACGCGAATCTCGCGGCGGGAGAGTTGTTTCAGCGCGAGACCCGCCGAATTGAAGATGGACTCATTGCGTTTGAGGACGGTCACCGTGAAGTCCTCAGACCAGCGGCGGCCAAAATTTATGAAGATCACGCCCCGGCTTTCCCGCACCGAGAGCACTTTGCCCTCGACAACGACAAATCGGCCGCGTTCCGTCAAGAGCCGGACCGGATCTTCGGCGCGTTGTACGGCGTAGTGCGGATCGCTCCACAGGCCAAGGCGGGCGGCGCGTGCCGCCGATTCGGCGGCAAGCAGCTCCCGCGCGCAGGCAAGGGAGCCGACTTCGGCGGCGACGCGCGCATGACCTTCAGCAAGCAGATGGTGCTGCACCGAGCGCTCCTTATTACCTTCGACGAAGACGTGCGCAACCACGCGGCCATAACGGTCCGCGTCAGGTCCATGTTTCTTCAGCGTCACGGTGCGGCCGGCGACAAGCGATTCCAGGGCCGCCTTGGCGGCGAGCGCGGCCCGAGCCTGAGGTTCGACGTCGCGCGGCAGCGGTAGCGACGGCACTTCGATCGCGGCCAGGCGCACCTGCTGGCCGATTTCGAGCTGGATGGTGCGGCCGTCGAGGATGCGGCGCACCTTGCCGGTGCCGATGGGCTCAAGCTCGCAGCCGGGTGCGGCTTGCGACTGCGGGCGCGCCTGAACCGATGCAATGCCTGCGACAAACACCGCAAGAAGCAGACAACGCAGAATGTGCGCACGCCGGCCGCAGCCTCCTGAAGCTGCGGGCCGTGTCTGCTGAAAGCGCATCGGCATGGGGTGATCCAATCGCCCGAAAATCACCTGGCGACAATCCGCGCCGGTCAAGCGCGGCAAACCTGCTGCAAGCGACGCCGGCAGTGCCTTTCGGTACCGGCAAACTGCATCGCTCCGGCGGCAAGCCCTGTATGACAATCCCACGGCGAAATTGTGGGTGGCGATCTCATTGTTTGCGAAACAAACGATCGCCTCAGGCCGGGCGACAGTTCGGAGCCGGCAGATTTCTGCCGGGGTCGTAGGCTCCCCGATTCCTTCCGCCAATTCATATCGGCCGCCCGCCGCGGGATAGCGTAAATGCCTCTCCGAGTTAACCAACTTCACGAAATTCGGCCCCGCCTCGGCCGCCGGGACGGCTGAAATATTGCCGGAACCTGCGAAGATACCCATAGATTGAAAGCGGAGGAGGCCAAGCGCATTGGGATGCGGCGTCGAGTTTGTGACGCGAGTCCGATGAAGGCCAAACCTCCGATCGATCCGCCGACCGCGCGAGGTGGTCCGGCTGTTCAACGAGAGAAGCGGGAGACGAGCCCGGAACGACGCCGGCGGCGCGCGGCCAATGGACGCCGCACCATTCCGTCTTCCGATACGCCGGTCTTGGTTGCCGCGGCTCGTGACCAGCTTAAGTCGCCAAGCGCAGATGACGAAGGTATCGCGTGCGAATACAAGGATCATGTCATTCGCGTTGAGCGGCAGCGCGTGGGATGGAGGGCGGCGATCTATCCGAAAGGTTCGCCGTTTGCGCTGGCCGGAGGGGCCTACACCCCGGAAGTTGCAGGCCGCGATGCCCTCATCGAGCAGGCCAAGACGATCATCGACAAAAAAGGCGGAGCTCAGTCCGCCGCGGATACGGATGATGCCGCTGCGGTTCGCCGCGGACGGTTGACTTCATTGCCCCAGGTTATTCTTGCCCGCGTGCGGCATTATCTCGGCCAGGGATGGGCCGTGGTGAAAAATATCTATTTCTCCGTCGATCGGCCGCTGCGGCGGGACTAAAGCGGGCAATGTTAAGCGTGGCAGCGGTGTACCGTTCGCGGCTCATCGCATCGCAGACGCGCGTGAACGCGGCCCCAGAAGGCGCTATCAACACATCGTCGGCAGATGGCCGTTCGCAGAGGGCTTGCGGTGTGATAACGAGTCCGGCGAAAAAGCCGTTTGGAAAATCGCGAAAACGCCCTATTTTTCGGGCGCGGTCCCGTAGCTCAGCCGGATAGAGCAGCGGTTTCCTAAACCGAAGGTCGGAGGTTCGAGTCCTCTCGGGACCGCCATCGCAAAACCGATGCGATGCGCCGCCTTAATTCTCGGTCGAGATATGCAGGCCGAGCTTGCTGCGGTAATCAATCCATCTCGCTTGCATCTAGCGGGACTTCCTTGGCGGAAACCCGAATAATCCTTTGAAAGAACATGTTGTTGGGGACCTTGATCAGCCCGCCTGTGTCCTCCCGCAAGAAAACATACATGAAGTTCCGCTCGACGACGCGGCCCTTCAAATTTTCCGGCAAAATCTCCACCGTGTCGCCGAACTGAAACGGCCGCCAGACCATGAGGAAGAAGCTTGCAGTGACATTGCTGATGACGCTCCACGTGGCGAGGAAGCCGACGCCGATCACCGCCGCCACGCTCACCAGTAAGGTCCAAAGACCGCCGACGTTGACGCCCCATATGTCGAGAATGAATATTGCGGCGATAAACCATACCGCAGCAGCGGCAAGGCGCATGAAACGCAGCGATATTTTGGGGGGCAGGTGCAGCAGCGTTTCGAACCGCCGGAATTGCGGCCGGAGCAATCGATTGAGCAGGAACAACGCAACCGCCACTAAAATCAGAACGCCGAGCGTCGTGAGCAAAGGCGAGAGGTTGGCGTTGAGTCGATCGAGCCAAAAAGCAATCTGATCCATCACCGCGTCCCGAAGCTATGCCGTACATCGAATCAGGCCTCAATCACGCAGGTCGGAGGCGGCGATCCGCACCAAGGCCAGATCCCGCGTTTCGGTGAGCAGGGGAAATTGCCGCCTTCGCGCGAGGAGGCTGCCATGAAAGTCGGAATCCCGAAAGAGATCAAGGACAACGAATATCGGGTCGGACTGGTTCCGGCGACGGTGCGCGAGCTTGTCGCGCGCGGTCACCGGGTGATCGTGGAGACCGGCGCCGGAACCGTCGCCGGAATCTCCGACCACGAATATCGCGATGCGGGTGCGGAAATTGCGCCGGGCGCAGAGCAGGTCTTCGAGCAGGCGGAACTGATCGTAAAAGTGAAGGAGCCGCTGGCCGACGAACGCTCAAGGCTGAGGCCGCATCAGGTCCTCTTCACGTATCTGCATCTCGCCGCCGATCCGGAATTGACCCGGGATCTGCTCAACACCGGCGTTACCGCGATTGCCTACGAGACGGTGAGCGGTCCCGGTCGGACGCTGCCCTTGCTGCGACCGATGTCCGAAGTCGCCGGACGCATGGCGCCGCAGATTGGCGCGCATTACCTCGAACGGCCGCACGGCGGGCGCGGCGTGTTGCTGGGCGGGGTCGAAGGGGTTGCGCCGGGGAAGGTTTTCATCATCGGGACCGGCATCGTGGGCCTGAACGCGGCGCTGATTGCAGTCGGCATGAATGCCGAGGTGACAATGGCCGGAAAGCCGGGTGCGCTTGAGGCCGTCGGGGCGCGCTTCGGCCGCGAAGTGCGCGCTGTCCTGTCCACGCCACAGACGATCGAGGCGGAGTGCAGGGAGGCCGATCTCGTGATAGGCGCGGCCCTGGTGCCGGGCGGCGCGGCGCCGAAACTGATCAGCAGGGCGATGGTCGGCAAAATGAAGCCGGGGTCGGTGATCGTCGATGTGTCGATCGATCAAGGCGGCAATGCGGAAACCTCGCGGCCCACGACCCATTCGGCACCGACGTTCGTTGTGGACGGAGTGATCCATTATTGCGTAGCGAACATGCCCGGTGCGGTGCCGCGCACGTCCACGTTTGCGCTCAACTACGCAACGCGGCCGTTCGTGCTGGCGCTCGCGGACAAGGGGTATCGCCGCGCGCTGGCGGAAGATGCGGATTTTCGCAACGGATTGAATGTCAGCGCCGGCAAGGTTACCTGCCGTGCGGTCGCCGAAGCGCTCAACCTTGCCTACACGCCCGCCGAGGAGGCTATCGCAGGCTAAGTCCTTTTACGGGATGACGGATCAAGCCTTATGGTCCAGGCCGCCGCCTTGGCCGCAAAACCCTCCGGGATTGTCCTTAGGGGCGCGACCTGAGTTTTCAGGGACGCCCGCGATTGCCAAGGTCACTCCGGATACAGCGACGGACGCCCCAAGGCATGCGGTCCTAGGCATGCACGGGCGGATCGTTCGGCGATGCTGCCATGATCGCAAAATCGGTCCTCAGCGAGCCTCCAAAATGCCTTACGCGAGCAACTCCGATCTCCCGGAAACAATTCGCCGCCACCTGCCGCCGCATGCGCAGGACATCTATCGTGCCGCCTTCAACCGCGCCTTTGCCGCCCGAGAGGGCGACCCCCGCCGGGAAGAGGCCGCGCACCGCATTGCCTGGGCGGCGGTCAAACGCAGCTATGTCAAGGTCGGCGATAGCTGGATCGCACGCGCAACTTTCGACCGGTCATGAGCCTTTCCAATTGTGAGGCGGGGGCGGCGCGTTTGATTTGGCGCAAAGCGGCGCAGGCCGGCACGCTTACGTTGAAGCATCTGGTTTTGGGAGGTTGCCATGAGCGCGGGCCTCGAAAGTCTGGATCACACCGTGCAGCTCACCCACATATGGATCAACGAGCTGGACGAGAAACTCGGATGGAACAACAAGCCACGCAGCTACCGGCTGCTGCGGGCGGTGCTGCATGCGTTGCGCGACTGGCTGCAGGTGAGCGAGGCGGCGGATTTTGCGGCGCAATTGCCGGTGCTGCTGCGCGGCGTCTTCTACGAGCAATGGCGGCCCGGCACAGCGCCGGTGAGAAAGCGAAGCAAGGCGGCATTTCTTGCGCGCGTGCAGGAGGCGTTCAAGGGGGATCCGTTGATCCTGTCGGCGCGCGAGATCACGGCGGTGTTCGAGCTCATTTCAAGCAAGATAACCACGGGTGAGGTGGAAGACGTGCGCAACGGGTTGCCTGAAGACGTGCGCGAATTATGGCCCAAGCCGCGGGCCGAGGTGGGAGCAGGCCGATGACGACGACAAAACCGACACTCACCATTTCGCCCGAGAAAGTCTGTTTCTTCATCGTCAAGGCGCGCGAATTCGACGTCAAGGATGTGGTCACCGACCCGGATTCGGGCTCCAACCCGACTGACGACGCTATGGTCGCCGTGTTGGAGGATCATGGCGACGACCCCACGTTTCAGGAACTGCGCAGCTTCATCGACGGGCTGACCGAAGACGAGCAGATCGACCTCGTGGCGTTGACCTGGCTCGGCCGCGGCGACGGCGGCATCGACGAATGGAACGAGCTGCGCCAGGAGGCGGCGCGACTGCATAACAGGCGCACAGCGGCCTATCTGCTCGGCAAGCCGATGCTGGCGGATCACCTGTCGGAGGGCCTGGCGCAGTTCGGCATTTCTTGCGATTCCTGATCCAGAAAGCCGGGCGAGAATGACAATGCAGGCGCCGCTGCAGATTGACTTTCGGGGCATCGCGAGAACCAAGGAGGTTCGCGACGCGATCGCCGCCCATGTGAAAGAACTGGAGTCCCGTTTCGGCCGCATCACTGCCTGTCGGGTGATCGTAAGAGCGCCGAGCGGACATCATCGCAGCGGCGGGCTGTATGAAGTCCGCATCCGATTGGCATTGCCGGGCGGCCGTCAGGTCAACATCGGACGCACGCCTACCGCCGATGAACGGCATGCAAAGCTGGAATTTGCGCTCGCCGATGCGTTCCACCGTGCCCGGCGACGGTTGCAGGACCAGGTCCGGCGCATGCAGGGGAAAACGAAGAAGCATGAAGGCGAGCCTATCGGAGTGGTGTCGCGACTTGAGCCCGAGGACGGTTTCGGAATGCTCACGACCAGCGATGACCGCGAAATCTACTTCCACCGCAACAGTGTGCTGGGTAATGCGTTTTCAAGGTTGAAGGTTGGAGCGCGGGTTCGATTTGTCGAAGAGATGGGCAAAAAAGGTCCGCAGGCGAGCACGGTGAAGCTTTTGGGGCGGCACGGCATGCGCTGATCTGGGAGGGAGCATGAGTCCCAAGCCGGCTTCGTCGAAGGTATGATTTTGACGCACATCAAGGAGTGAAAACATGATTTGCTCGAAAAATGCTTCCGATAAATCAGGAGTCGAGCCATGAAAGCCTCGGACGTCATGGTAACCAACGTCATCAGCGTCGGACCGAATGCGTGTGTGCAGGATGTCGCCCATATCCTGCTGACGAATCACATCAGCGCCGTGCCGGTTGTGGATGCCGACGGAAGGATCGTCGGAATCGTCAGCGAAGGCGACCTGATGCGCCGCGCCGAAACCGGCACGCTGCGCCGGCGCCCGTGGTGGCTCGCGGTCCTCACCGGCCGGGAAGGGCTCGCGGCCGAATATGTCAAGGAGCACTCGCGCAAGGTGGCGGATGTCATGACCCGCAACGTCGTGACAGTGCAACCGGACACACCGCTGGCGGAGGTTGCGGCGATCCTGGAGAGAAACCGGATCAAGCGCGTGCCCGTGGTCAAGGACGGAAAGATCGTCGGCATCGTCAGCCGGGCAAATCTGTTGCAGGCGCTCGCCAGCCTGCGCAAGCAGATCGAGGGCATTACGCCGAGCGACGCCGTCATTCGCGAACGGGTCATCGAGAAGCTGAAAGCGGAGCCGTGGGCGCGGCCTTCGCTGATCAACGTGATCGTGCAAAACGGAACGGTCGATCTGTGGGGTGTGGTCGACTCGCAGACCGAGAAGAAGGCGGTTCGGGTCGCGGCCGAGGTCACGCCGGGGGTGACGGCGGTCAATGACAATCTCATCATCCGCCCTGCCGAAACCGCTTGATTGACGGCCCGTCTTTTGTAGCCTGCGGAGCCATGGAGTGGCGCGCATGCCGCGACGTCGCGCCCGGGAGCGGCGTCTGCCGAAGGCGATGTCCGACCGGTTCGAGGTGAAGACTTGGCCATGACACAATTGCGGCCGCTGACGGCAGATCAGCTCTATCGACCGGCGGATATTTCCAAGCTGTCATTCAAGACCACGGCGGAGCTGCAGCCGGCCGACGGCATGATCGGCCAGAAGCGCGCCGAGGACGCGATCAAATTCGGCATCGGCATCGAGAAGCCGGGTTTCAACCTTTTCGTCATCGGGCCGCCCGACGCGCGCATGCAGGAGGCGGTGAAGGCGGTGCTCGGCAGCGAGGCGCGGGGGCGACCCACGCCGTCCGATTGGGTTTACGTCAACAATTTCGAGAACAGGGACAAGCCGATCGCCATCGAGCTTCCCGCCGGCCGGGCGCGCAAATTTGCCAATGCGATGCACGAATTGATCGACGATCTGCGGGCGGCGCTGCCGGCGATGTTCCAAAGCGAGGATTATCAGACGCGCAGAGGCGCAATCGACGAGACGTTCCAGAGGAAACAGGCGGAAGCGTTCTCGGCGTTGCGGGAGAAGGCCGCGGCCCAGAACATCGTCATCGTGCGCACTCCGTTCGGATTTGCGCTCGCTCCGGCGGAGAACGATCAGGTGGTGCCGCCCGAGCAGTTCCATGCCTGGCCGGAGGAAAGGCGCAGGCGGATGCAGGACGCCATACAAAACCTGGAGAGGGAGCTTGAGCATATCGTCCGCCAGATTCCGCAGTGGGAGAGGGAGCGGCGCGACGAAATCCGCAAGCTCAACCGCGAGACCGCGAAGTTTGCGGTGGATCAGCAGATCGAGGAAACCAAAGCCGAATTTGCCGATCTGCCGAAGGTGATCGAGCATATCGAAAAAGTGCGCGCGGACATCATCGAGAATGTCGCCGCGTTCGTGATGAAGGGCGAAGAGGAACCGAGCGAACCTAGCGACGAAAAGCAGGGCAATCCCTTCGACCGCTATGAGGTCAACGTCCTGGTCGAATGGGACGGCCGCACGTCGGGAGCGCCGGTGGTCGAGGAATTGCACCCCACCCTCGGCAATCTCATCGGACACATCGATTACGTATCTCTGCGCGGCGTTCTGGTCACCAACTTTCGGCTAATCAAAGCCGGCGCCATGCATCGCGCCAACGGCGGCTATCTTCTGCTCGACGCACGCAGCGTGCTGAGCGAGCCGTTCAGTTGGACGGCGCTGAAACGGACGCTCCGGCAGGGCGAGATCAAGATCGAGGATGTGAGCCGCTTTCTCGGGTTCACCAGCACGGTCTCGCTGGAGCCGGATACGATCCCGCTCAAGGTCAAGGTGGCGTTGTTCTGCGACCGCCTGCTCTATTTTCTGCTTGCCGCGTTCGACCCGGAGGTGAGCCAGCACTTCAAGGTGCTGGCCGACTTCGAGAACGATCTGGAGCGGACGCCGAGCAATGAAGAATTGCTCGCGCGATTTATCGCTTCGATCACCCAGCGCGAGGGTTTGAAGCCGTTCGATCGCGAGGCGGTGGGGCTGGTGCTGGAGCATGCAGCCCGGATTGCCGATCATTCGAGCAAGCTCTCGCTGCTCGCCGAAAAGCTGCGCGATGTGCTGACCGAAGCGGATTTCTGGGCCGGCGACGGCAAGCGGTCGATCGTGTCGCGCGCCGACGTGCAGCGGGCGCTGGATGCGCGCGTCGCGCGCGCCTCGCGCATCCGCGACCGGGTGCAAGAGTCGATTCTGCAGGAAGTGGCGCTCATCGATACGACGGGAGCGAAGGTCGGCCAGATCAACGGTCTGAGCGTCAGCGAGCTCGGCGGTTTCGCGTTCGGCCGGCCGACGCGCATCACCTGTCAGGTGCGGCCGGGCGCCGGACGGGTGGTCGATATCGAGCGCGAAGTCGAGCTCGGCGGGCCGATTCATTCGAAAGGCGTCCTGATCCTGTCGGGCTTTCTGGCCGGCCGCTATGCGCTCGATGTTCCGATGTCGCTGTATGCGAGTCTGGTGTTCGAGCAATCCTACAGCGGGGTGGAGGGCGACAGTGCCTCCTCGGCCGAGCTCTACGCGCTGATGTCGGCGCTGGCGGAAGTTCCCTTGCGGCAGGATTTGGCGGTGACCGGTTCGGTCAATCAGCACGGTGAGATCCAGGCGATCGGCGGCGTCAACGAAAAGATCGAGGGCTTTTTCGACATCTGCAAAGCGCGCGGCTTGACCGGGAGCCAGGGCGTGCTGATTCCGAAGGCGAACGTGCAACACCTCATGCTGCGCCGTGATGTGGTGGAGGCTTGTGCGGAGGGGAAGTTCGCCATATATCCGGTGAGCACGATCAACGACGGTATTGCACTGTTGACCGGCATCGAAGCCGGCACGCGGGGTGCCGACGGCGCCTATCCGGAAGGCAGCATCAATCGCCGTATCGAAGACCGGCTGCGATCGTTTGCGGACATTCGCAGAAATTTCGGGCGCGCTCCGGAGCCATCCGTTCCGGGAGAGCAGGCATGACGCAAGCAGTGGAATTCCGGCGCATCGTGCTCGGGCTGCCATACCGTTTGCCGCCGCATGCGGTGCGGCTTGCGGCGGAGTTTGCCCGTCTGCTTCGTCTCGACGTGCACGGCCTGTTCGTGGAAGAGGAAAGCCTGCGCGGCCTTGCGGCGCTGCCCTTTGCGCGCGAGTTCCACCCCTTGGGCGGCGGCTGGCGGCCGCTCGACATGGAGCAGCTATCGCGCGACCTCGAGATCGCGAAAAGGTACGCAGAAAAGGTCTTTGCCGAGGCCGCCAAGAATCTGGAGACAGCCTGCAGGTTTGAGGTGATCCGAGGTTCGATGGCCGAGACGCTGGCTTCGATTTCCAGCAGCGGCGACATCGTTCTGATCACGGAACCGGAAACGGAAGCCGAGCGTATCACCGCGCAGTTCCGTGCGGCCGTCGATGCGGCGATGCGCTCGCTGGCGGCGGTGCTGCTCGTCCCGTCGCGCATCGCCCGGCATTCCGGCGCCATCGTCGCCATTGCAACGAAGCCCGACGATCCGAGCATTGAGGTGGCCAAGGCTCTGGCCAACGCCGCGAATGCAGACCTGGTTGTGGTCGAGGCGTTCAAATCCAGGGGCGAGGGATCACGCGCGGAAACGGGCAGGGAGGCGACAATCTGGCAGGTCAGCTCCGCCCTGAGCAAGGTTCACGAACGACTGATCGTCATGACCAGGAGCGAGGAGAGTCCGCCCTGGATGATCGCATCGCTGCGCCGTGTCCCCGTATTGGTCCTGGAACCCGCGCGCGAAGCTCGCGAAGGCCGACCGACCGGCAGCTAGAGGGCGTGCCGCTCGGCCAGGTCGAACCGGCGGCAGCGGTCGAACGTCGCGGTCTCGAAATTCAGTCCAAGCTCGCGGGCGCGGCGCCAGGCTTGCTCGAGCTCGATGGTCGTGGGCCGGCGGGAAATTTCGGCGTATTTGTCGCGGTATTTCCGGTTGCCCGGATCGCAAAAATTGTCGGGGCGGAACTGGGCCATCACGTTGACCGGCGCGCGCGGCAAATTCCCGGCAATCCATTCGAGCACCGGATAGGTGCAGCACTCCACATGGTTGGGCATCACCAGGTGACGAATGGTCAGATCCTCACTCCATTGTTCGAGCAGCGTCAGATTGTGCGTCACCGTCTCCCAGTACCATGGGGTCTTGGCCAGCGTGATCGCACAGCGGCCGGGGCCGAACTTGAAATCCGGCAGCCAGACGTCGACCAACAGCCGCAGAATCTTCATCGCGTCCGGCGTGATGAAGAAATTGCTGTTCCATAGGATGGGCGCGTTGAAGGCGCCCGCGTAAGTGGCCTGTTCGGGAAAGTCGCCGAAGATGTAGAAGCCGTCGGCCTTGCAACGCCGCGCGCGGGCGAGCGCCTGCCGGCTCGGCACATAATTGCGGCCCAGCAAAGCGATCGCAGCCACGATCTCGTGCAGATGGATGATGACCTCGCCGCCGACCCAATTGATGTTGTGGCAGCCCTCGCGGCGCAGCATCCAGGCCATCGCCGCCAAAACCTGCGCGTCAACCTCCTCGCCGTTGTCCTTGTCGGTGCTGATGTCGCCGTTCTGGCAGAAGGCGCAGCGCATGTTGCAGGAGGTGAAGAAGATCGTGCCCGAGCCCTCGGTGCCGCGATAGAACAGCTCCTCTCCGGTGTGGTGGAAGAACGTGCTCACGCGGGAGGTTGCCGCAAGTTTGCAGGTGCCGAACTTGGTTGCGGCCACGCGGTCGACGCGGCAATCCCACGGACAGAAATTGCAATGCCGCAGCATGCGATGGGCAAGCGCGCGGCACAGTTCGAGGATGCTCGGGCCCTCGGCCGCGCTTGGCAGCGGCGCGCCGTCTTTGATCGCGTGCCAGCGATCGACAAAAACCGGCGTCAGGCGGTCGAGCTCCGCCCAGAGGATGGATTCGTCGGCTGCGTCGGGATCGAGGTCGACCGGCACGGTTGCGGCAATGCGGAATTTCGCCGGACGTCGGTTCTCCGCCACGTCGCGATACCAGGCCAGCGCCTCGCACAGCGAGGGATCGTTCCAGATCTGCAAGCGATCGAGCTGGCCCATGGCGGTTCTCCCGCGGCAGGAATTGAGAATCCTCGGGCGGCAATGCTTTTGCGTCAATATGGGATTGCGGTCGGCGGTCGAGCAGGGAGAGGTGCCCCGGCCGGGGCGCAGGAAAGAAAGGCGGGACGTTCAATGTCCGGCGGACTGCTTGGCCAGCATGTCCGACAAGACATGGTGCAAAAACATTCGGCCCGGATCGTCCGCGCGCCCCATGCGGCCGATCAGCGTCAACCAATCCTCGTCGGAGGCGCTGCGCACAAACCGGCCGACTAACTGCGCGGTGAATTCGCCCGGCGGCATGGCGGCTTCCCGAGCGGCGGCAAGCACGCGCGCGGTGAGCGGAAGATCGCCGAGCGCGAACAGCGCCTCGCCGGCGACGGCGTCGTCCTGCAAACGCGCGATGATGTCGCCGAGCAGCACGGCCGGCTCCGTCAGTTGACGCGCAAGTCGGCGGCGCTCGGCAGCTCGATGCCCTCGATGCGGGCGCTCCCTGCAAGCCGCGCCACGTATTGGGCGAGCGCGCGGCGCCGCACGGCTTCGCGCAGATAATCGGCGATGCGGTGCGCCACCAATTCGTAGGGCAGTTGCCGCCCTTCGTGTCTGCGGTCAAGCCGAATGAGGTGAAAACCGTAGCGCGTGGCCACCGGCGCTTGCGTCATCTCGCCGGGGGCAAGCGCGACCAATGCCCGCTCGAATTCCGGCGTGGTCTGGCCTTTGGTGATCTGGCCGAGGTTGCCGCCCTGCGCGGCCGACGGGCAGGCGGAATGGACCTGCGCCAGTTCTGCAAAGCGCCCGGGTTGTTGGCGCAAGACCGCCAGGCATTGTTCGGCCGCCGCCTTGGCGCGCGCGTAGGCTTGAGCGTCGTCCTTGCGCGCGGCGAACAGAATGTGGGCGGCTTCGTAGATGTCCGGGGAACGGAAACGGCGCGGGTTCTGCTCATAGTAACGCCGGCACGTCGCCTCGTCCGGCTCGGGTGTCGCAATCTCGCGTTCCAACAGGGCGCGAATCAACGCCTCCTCGTCGGTTTCCCGGCGGCCTTGTGCGTCGCTAGCCGGTTCCGCGCAGACCCCGAGCCGCCGCGCCTCCTGCAGCAAAAGCTCGCGCACGATGAGCGCCTGTGCCGCCTGATTCCAGGCCTCAATCGGCGTGCGGGCGGGATGATGCTGCGCCTCGGCGGAGATGGCCGCGCGCGGAATCGGAACGCCGTTGACGCGGATGTCGCGCCCTTTCGGCAGGTCGGATTGGCGCAGGGTGCAGCCCATGGACCTCACTCCGCAGGCACGGCGTCGGGCCGGCGGCCGGGCAGGCCGGCCGGGCGCGAAGAACGCACCACTTGGTAGCCGCGGCGGCCGAGATACCAGATCGGCGCGCTCCAGATGTGCACGAGCCGCGTGAACGGGAACACCAGAAAGATCGTCATGCCGAGGAACAGATGCAGCTTGAAGATCGGGTGCACATCGAGGATGAGTGCCGAGACGCCCGGTTGCAGCGTCAGAATACCCTGCGCCCAGGTCATGAATCTGACCATCTCGCTGCCGTCCAGATGGCCGAGCGAGATCGGGATCGTCGCCATGCCGAGGATCAACTGGGCATAGAGCAGGAGCAGAACCGCGATATCGCCGAACGAGGAAGTTTTTCGGATGCGCGAGTCGAACAGGCGGCGGTGAATAAGCAATGTGAGGCCGATGAAGCAGGCAATGCCGGCGATCCCGCCGATGATGATCGCCATCCATTGCTTGGTCGGCTTGGAAATGCCGAGCGCGTCGAACACCCAAACCGGCGTCAGCAATCCGAAGAAGTGGCCGAGGAAGATGACGAGGATGCCGATGTGGAACAGATTCGAGCCCCACATCAATTGCCGGCGGCGCAGAAGCTGGCTCGACCCGCTGCGCCAGGTGTACTGCTCGCGGTCGAACCGCACCCAACTGCCGATCAGGAATACGGTCAGGCAGAGGTACGGGTACCAGCCGAAGACGATGTAATTGATGGTCTCGCGCATGGTCATTTCCTCGCGGTCGGCAGAACGGGGCGCTGCGCCGGGGTGGTCGGCACGCCCGGCGCGGGCCGGCGGCCGGCGCGCACGCGGGCGATCAGGGTGTCCTTGCAGGTGTCGGCGTCCGGTCCGAACCGGACCGGCTCGTCTTCCCATGCCTTGTCCAGCGCGGCGAAGTCGGTCGGATCGGAGTCGGGCTCCTCAAGCAGCGCCGAGACCTGCTCGTGTTCCGGCTGCGCGGCGGCCAGCGCCACGAGGGCGCGGAACACGGCTTCATAGGGGGACTTGCGTTTGCGCAGCCGTTCGGCGAGCGCCGAGAAAATATGCGCCGGTTGCGCCACCAGCTCCGCGGCTTTCGCCGGAGCTTGCGTCGACAAAAATTCGAGGAACAACGGAACGAAATCCGGCAATTCCGTCGAAGCGATCGAAAGTCCTTCCTGCTCGTAGAGATATTTCAAATCGACCATGGCCTGGCCGCGGTCGCGGCTCTCGCCGTGCACATGCTCGAAAAGATGCAACGACAGCGAGCGCGTGCGGTCGAACAAGAGCACGTAGCGCTCCTGGAGGTCGTAGAGGTCTCCGGTTGCGAGTTCCTCGACCAGCGTGGCGAGCTGGGCGCGAACCCGCGCCGGTATTGCCGACGTCTCCTCGATGACGACGCCGATTTCGGGAGCGGCCTGCTGCAACTCCCCGGTGGGATAGGTCAACAGGGCGGAGAGCGCCTTGAAGATGTTCGCCATCACGCCACCTCCATCGGAGTCTTGGCGCGCTTGGGTGCGCCGAACAGATTGACTTCGGTTGTGCCGCCCGCGCACTCGTTGCCGAAAGAGAAGCCGCACGAGCCGCGCAGATCGTAGGCGTCCTCGCCGAGCTCGCGGTGCGCGGTCGGGATCACGAAACGGTCCTCGTAATTGGCGATCGCCATGAGCTGGTACATTTCTTCGATGGCGAGCGCGCTGAGCCCGACGCGGCGCGCGATGCTCTCGTCGATCACGCCGTCCACGGTCTTGGCGCGCATATAGGCGCGCATGGCGAGCATGCGTTCGAGCGCACGTGCGATGGGCTCCTCCTTGCCGGCAGTAAGAAGATTGGCAAGATATTTCAACGGGATGCGGAGAGACCGCACGTCGGGCATCGCGCCGTCGTGGCCGATCTTGCCCGCTTCGGCGGCCGACTGGATGGGCGAGAGCGGCGGCACGTACCAGACCATCGGCAGCGTGCGGTACTCAGGGTGAAGCGGGAACGCGACCTTCCACTCCATCGCCATCTTCCAGATTGGCGAGCGCCGCGCGGCTTCGAGCCACGAGTCGGGCACGCCGTCGGCGCGCGCCTGGTCGATCACGCGCGGATCGGAGGGATCCAGGAAGATGCCGAGCTGCGCTTCGTAAAGATCCTGCTCGTTGGCTACGCTCGCTGCCTGTTCGATGCGGTCGGCGTCATACAGCACTACGCCGAGATAGCGGATGCGGCCGACACAGGTCTCCGAGCAAACGGTCGGCTGTCCGGCCTCGATGCGCGGATAGCAGAGGATGCATTTTTCCGATTTGCCGCTCGACCAGTTGTAATAGATCTTCTTGTAGGGACAGCCGGAGACGCACATGCGCCAGCCGCGGCACTTGTCCTGGTCGATGAGAACGATGCCGTCCTCGGCGCGCTTATAGATCGCGCCGGAGGGGCAGGCGGCGACGCAGGCCGGATTGAGGCAGTGCTCGCACAGCCGCGGCAGGTACATCATGAAGGTGTTTTCGAACTGACCGTAGATTTCCTTCTGCACCCCGGCAAAATTGTAATCCTGCGAGCGTTTTTCGAATTCGCCCCCCAAAATTTCCTCCCAGTTGGGGCCCCATTCGATTTTTTCCATGCGTTCGCCGGTGATCAGCGAGTGCGGGCGGGCGGTGGGGAAGGCGTCGAGTTCCGGCGCCTTTTGCAGGTGCTCGTAATCGAAGGTGAAGGGCTCGTAGTAGTCGTCGATCTCGGGCAGATCGGGATTGGCAAAAATTTTCGCCAGCACGCGCCATTTCGCGCCGATGCGCGGTTCGATCTTGCCGTTCCGCTTGCGCCGCCAGCCGCCGTTCCAGCGGTCCTGGTTCTCCCAATCCTTCGGGTAGCCGATGCCGGGCTTGGTCTCCACGTTGTTGAACCAGGCGTATTCCATGCCTTCGCGGCTGGTCCAGACGTTCTTGCAGGTGACCGAGCAGGTGTGACACCCGATGCATTTGTCGAGGTTCAGCACCATCGCAATCTGGGCGCGGATTTTCATTCTGCGGCCTCCATTCTAGGAGCAACGCTCAACGGTTCGGGCTGATCGACACGCGGCTTGTCGAGCCAATCCACCTTGGCCATCTTGCGCACGATGACGAATTCGTCGCGGTTGGTGCCGATCGTGCCGTAGTAGTTGAAGCCGTAGGACTGTTGCGCGTAGCCACCGATCATGTGGGTCGGCTTGACCACCGCGCGGGTGACCGAATTGTGGATGCCGCCGCGCTGGCCGGTGACCTCGGAACCGGGCACGTTCACGATCTTCTCCTGCGCGTGGTACATCAGACACATGCCTTCCTTCACGCGCTGCGAGACAACGGCGCGCGCGACCAGCGCGCCGTTGAGGTTGTAGGCCTCGATCCAGTCGTTGTCCTTAATCCCGGCCTTCTTGGCGTCGGCCTCGCTGATCCAGACGATCGGCCCGCCGCGCGAGAGCGTGAGCATCAAGAGATTATCGGTGTAGGTGGAATGGATGCCCCATTTCTGGTGCGGGGTGATGAAGTTGAGCACCACCTGCTTCTCGCCGTTCGGCCTCTTGTCGATGATCGGCTTGACGGCCTTAAGGTCAACGGGCGGGCGGTATACGCACAGGGCCTCGCCGAAGGCGCGCATCCACAGATGATCCTGATAGAGCTGCTGGCGGCCGGTGAGCGTGCGCCAGGGGATCAGCTCGTGCACATTGGTGTAGCCGGCGTTGTAACAGACCTTTTCGGACTCAAGGCCGGACCAGATGGGCGAGGAGATGATCTTGCGCGGCTGCGCCACCACGTCGTGGAAGCGGATTTTCTCGTCCTCCTTCGGCAGCGCGAGATGCGTGTGGTCACGGCCGGTGGTCTTCGACAGAGCATCCCAGGCCTTGACCGCCACCTCGCCGTTGGTTTCCGGCGCCAACGTGAGAATCACCTCGGCCGCATCGATGTCCGACTCGATTTTCGCCAGACCCTTGGTCGGTCCCTCGTCGGTGACGACGCCGTTGAGCCGCTTGAGCAGATCGACTTCGTGCTCGGTGTTCCAGGCCATGCCCTTGCCGCCGTTGCCGAGCTTCGACATCAGCGGCCCGAGCGCGGTAAAACGTTTGTAGACATTGGGATAGTCGCGCTCGATCACGGTGACCTGCGGCATGGTCTTGCCGGGGATCGGCTCGACCTCGCCCTTTTTCCACTCCTTGACGTCGAGGGCCTGCGCGATTTCGGCCGGCGTGTCGTGCAGAATCGGGGTCAGCACCACATCCTGTTCGACCCCGAGCACCTCCGGGGCCACTTGGGAAAATTTGCGGGCAATAGCCTTGTAGATTTCCCAATCGCTCTTGCACTCCCACACCGGATCCACCGCCGCGGTGAGCGGATGGATGAAGGGATGCATGTCGGAGGTGTTGAGGTCGTTCTTTTCGTACCAGGTGGCGGTCGGCAGCACGATGTCGGAATAGACGCAGGTGGTCGACATGCGGAAGTCGAGGGTCACTAGGAGATCGAGCTTCCCCTTCGGCGCGTCGTCGTGCCAGGCAACTTCCTTCGGCTTCTTGCGGCCGGCCTCGCCGAGGTCCTTGCCCTGCACACCGTGCGTGGTGCCGAGCAAGTGTTTCAGGAAATACTCGTGGCCCTTGCCGGAGGAGCCGAGCAGATTGGAGCGCCACACGAACAGATTGCGCGGCCAGTTGTCGGGATGGTCCGGATCCTCGCAAGCCATCTGCAACTCGCCGGATTTGAGCGCCTTGGCGACGTAATCCTTCGGCTCCAGTTTTGCGGCGGCCGCGCGGGCGGCGACGGTGAGCGGATTCTGCTTGAGCTGCGGCGCGGAGGGGAGCCAGCCCATGCGCTCGGCGCGCACGTTGTAATCGATCAGGGCGCCGTCCCAGGGGCCGGGGGGCGCGGTGGGGGACAGGATCTCGTCCACGCCGATGGTCTCGTAGCGCCACTGGTCGGTGTGCGCATAGAAGAACGAGGTGGAGTTCTGCTGGCGCGGCGGCCGGCCCCAGTCGAGCGCAAACGCAAGTGGAAGCCATCCGGACTGGGGACGCAGCTTTTCCTGCCCGACATAGTGCGACCAGCCGCCGCCCGATTGACCGACGCAACCGCACATCACCAGCATGTTGATGACGCCGCGGTAGTTCATGTCCGAGTGGTACCAATGGTTCATGGCGGCGCCGATGATCACCATGGAACGGCCTTTGGTCTTCTCGGCGTTGAGGGCGAATTCGCGCGCCACGGTGATGATCTGGTCGCGCGGCACGCCGGTGATGGCTTCCGCCCAGGCAGGCGTGTAGGGGACGTTCTCGTCGTAGGATTTGGCCACGTGCGCACCGCCGAAGCCGCGGTCGAGGCCGTAATTGGCCACGAACAGGTCGAATACGGTGGCCACCAGCGCCTCGCCGTCTTTCAGCGCGACGCGTTTCGCCGGGACTTTGCGCATCAGCACGCTGGGATGGTCGGTGCCCTTGAAGGCGTCGTGCTCGCGGTTGCCGAAATAGGGGAAGGCCACCTCGGCAAGGTCGTCCCTTTCGTCGGCAAGGGAGAGCTTGAGCTCGATGTCGCGGCCCTGCGAATCCTTCTTCTCGAGGTTCCATTTGCCCTTTTCGCCCCAGCGGAAGCCGACGGAGCCGCGCGGCACCACGATGCTTCTCGACAGCGCATCATAGGCGACCGTTTTCCATTCCGGATTGTTGGTCTCGCCAAGATTGTCGGCAAAGTCGCAGGCGCGCAGCAACCGCTCGGGGAGCAGCCGATCGCCCTGCTTCACCAGACGCACGAGCATCGGCATGTCGGTGTATTGCCGCACGTAATCCTGGAAATATGGCGCCTGACGGTCGAGATGGAATTCACGCAGGATGACATGACCCATGGCCATGGCGAGCGCGGCGTCGGTGCCTTGTTTGACCGAAATCCAGAGATCGGCGAATTTTGAAGCTTCCGAATAGTCCGGCGAGATGACGACGCTCTTGGCGCCGCGATAACGCGCTTCGGTGTAGAAATGCGCGTCGGGCGTGCGCGTCTGCGGAACGTTGGAACCCCACAGGATGAGGAAGCTGGAATTGTACCAGTCGGCGCTCTCCGGCACGTCGGTCTGCTCGCCCCAGGTCTGTGGCGAGGAGGGCGGCAGGTCGCAATACCAGTCGTAGAACGACATGCAGACGCCGCCGAGCAGCGAAAGATAGCGCGAGCCGGCGGCATACGAGACCATGGACATGGCCGGAATGGGCGAGAAGCCGATTACGCGGTCGGGGCCGTATCGCTTGATGGTGTAGGCGTTGGCGGCGGCGATGATTTCGCTGACTTCGTCCCAGGTGGCGCGCACAAAGCCGCCGAGGCCGCGCTTGCTGGTATAAGCCTCGCGCTTCTTCGGGTCTTCGACGATGGAGGCCCAGGCGGCAACCGGCGTCCGCAGGGCGCGCGCCTCGCGCCAGAGCTTCAAGAGCCGCGAGCGCACCAGCGGATATTTCACCCGGTTGCCGGAATACAGATACCAGGAATAGCTTGCGCCGCGGGAGCAGCCGCGCGGCTCGTGGTTGGGAAGCTCGGGACGGGTGCGGGGATAGTCGGTCTGCTGAGTCTCCCAGGTGACGATGCCGCCCTTCACATAAATCTTCCACGAGCACGACCCGGTGCAATTGGCCCCGTGGGTCGAGCGCACGATCTTGTCGTGCTGCCAGCGCTTGCGGTAGCCCTCCTCCCAGCGTCGGTCCTCGCGGGTCGTAATGCCATGCCCGCCAGCGAAAGATTCCGCCGTGCGTGTGAAGAACGTCAAGCGGTCGAGGAAGTGACTCATCAGTGCCCCCTCAGATTGGCCGGCCAAGCCGCCGGAATGGGCGATGTGGGTGCCGAGGGCGGACGACGCTCGATATCATAGAGCAGGCCGCCACGGCGGGTGTAGTAGTACCAGGTGAGCAAGAGGCAGCTCACATAGAAGGCCAGGAACGTGTAGAGCGCCCCTTCCACGCCTCCCGTCATCGCGATCGAAGTGCCGTAGCTCTTCGGAATGAAGAAGCCGCCGTAGGCGCCGATCGCGGAGGAAAAGCCGATGATGGCCGCGGCTTCCTTGTCGGCTTGGCGCAGGCTGTCGGCCGGGGACAGGTGCGGTTCGAGGCGGGCGATCTCCTTGCGCATGATCACGGGGATCATCTGGAACGTCGATGCATTGCCGACGCCGGTGGCGATGAACAGCAGCATGAACATCGCGAAGAACCCCCAGAACGCCCAGGCGTGATCTTTCACCGCGATGAAATACAGCACGCCGAGCACGCCGATTGCCAACGTGACGAACACCCAGAACGTGATGCGTCCGCCGCCATACTTGTCGGCCATCCACCCGCTCATCACCCGAGACAGCGATCCGACCAGGGGCCCGAGGAAGGCGAGGGCCAGAGCATCGATGTGCGGAAACTGCGTCTTCATGAGCAGCGGGAAACCGGCGGAATAGCCGATGAAAGAGCCGAAAGTGCCGATATAGAGCCAGCACATGATCCAGTTATGCTTGCGGCGGAAGATCACCGCCTGTTCGGAGAACGAGGCCTTCATCGTGGCGATGTCGTTCATGCCGAACCAGGCGGCAAAAGCCGCCGCGGCAATGAACGGAACCCAGATGTAGCCGGCGTTCTGCAGCCAGAGCCGTGTCGTCCGACCGTCTTCGACGGCGACCTGCGGCTCGCCGCCGAGCCAGCCGAAGATGCCGACCGTGATCACCAGCGGGATGACGAACTGCACCACGCTTACGCCGAGGTTGCCGAAGCCGGCGTTGAGCGCCAGCGCGTGGCCCTTCTCCGCCTTGGGAAAGAAGAAACTGATGTTGGCCATCGAGGAAGCGAAATTGCCGCCGCCGAAGCCGCAAAGCAGCGCGAGCCCGAGGAAGATGAAATAGGGCGTATCGGGATTTTGCACTGCTAGCCCGATCCCGACTGCGGGAATCATCAGCGACCAGGTCGAGACCGTGGTCCAGAGCCGCCCGCCGAAAATGGCCGGCATGAAGGAATAAAAGATCCGCAAGGTTGCGCCGGAGAGCCCGGGCAGCGCCGCGAGCCAGAACAATTGGTCAGTGGTGAATTTGAAACCGACCGCCGGCAGCTTGGCCACCACCACCGACCACACCATCCACACGGCGAAGGACAGCAGCAACGCCGGGATCGAGATCCAAAGGTTCCGACGCGCGATGGCGCGACCTCGCTCCTTCCACAAGACCGGATCCTCGGGGCGCCAGTCCTCGATCAAATGCGGTCCCAGCACGCCGACGTGCTTGGGCTCGTGGATCGGCTGCATCTCGGGCAGTTGCGGCAGCTTGCGAAGCTCGGGTTCGGCAACCTCGCGCTCCATCTGGCGAATGGCGATATGCATCCAGAGGAGCGCGGTGGTCACGAGCACGAACAAGAGCATGAAGCTGCTGGTCCACAGGCCGGTGAGATCGAGCAACAGACCGAAAACGATCGGCAGCACAAAGCCGCCCAGGCCGCCGATCATGCCGACAAGACCGCCGACGGCCCCGACGTTGTTGGGGTAATAGACCGGGATGTGCTTGTAGACCGCGGCCTTGCCAAGGCTCATGAAAAAGCCGAGCACGAAGACGATGACAATGAACGCCGGAAGCGTCACTTCAAAGTGAAACGTGATCGGGCCGTGTATGCCCCGCACCACGTAGTCGGTCGGCGGATAGGACAGGACAAAGGTGCAGGCAACGGATACCAGGAACGTCCAGTACATCACCCGGCGCGCGCCGTAGCGGTCGGAGAGGTGACCGCCGTAGGCGCGAAAGATGCTGGCGGGGACCGAGTAGAGGGCGCCGATCAGGCCGGCGGTCTTGATGTCGACGTTGTAAACGCCGATGAGGTAGCGGGGCAGCCACAGCGCCAACGCCACGAACGCGCCGAACACGAAGAAATAGTAGAGCGAGAAGCGCCAGACCTGGATGTTCTTGAGGGGCTCGAGCTCAAGCCACGTGCTGCGCGGCTTTTCGCCGCGTGCGCGACGCTCGCGCAAGACCGGATCATCCTTGGTGGTGAGCCAGAAAACGATCCCCATGACGGCAATGGCCACAGCCCAGACCTGCGCCGTCGTCTGCCAGCCGTAGGCGACAAGCACGTAGGGGGCGAGGAATTTGGTGACCGCGGCCCCCACATTACCGACGCCGAAGATACCGAGCGCCGTGCCCTGTTTCTCGACCGGATACCAGCGTGAGACGTAGGCGATGCCGACCGCAAACGAGCCGCCGGAAATGCCCACGCCAAGCGCCGCCAGCAGCATCTGGGGATAGGTCTGCGCATAGGCCAAAAGGAAGGTCGCCACCGCCGACGACAGCATCACCAGCGTATAGACGAGCCGACCGCCGTATTGGTCGGTCCAGATGCCGAGCGCAAGGCGAATCAGGGAGCCGGTCAGAATCGGGGTGCCGACAAGCAACCCAAACTCGGTCTCGTTCAGACCGAGCTCCTGCTTAATCTGCACGCCGATGATCGCAAATATGGTCCAAACTGCAAAGCAAACCGTGAATGCGATCGTTGAAAGCCAAAGCGCGCGCGCTTGTCCTTCATCGACGGGTTGCACTGGCATGACGATCCTCGCCCTTTGCTGCAAGATAGGTAGCCGAGTAGCGGGATCATCGATACCCGGCCAACTGCGGGATGTCTTGACGTACGTCAAATGATGTTGCCGATTTTGGCAATGGCGCGCAGGGTCGCGTTCAGCCAGATTTCCGACGATTTACGCTTTGTTCACTGCCAGGCTCATTGCCGGAAGCCTTGGGTGCGACGGGACGGCAACCTCCATTGGATCGCGGCATGTGGCCGCGCCGGCCGCTATCCCAGTTGTCAGATGCGGTCCTGGTTCAGGAGAGGCGGAACGTGGCGACGCACAGGTTCGGATCATCCGGATCGTCTGCGACGACGAATCCGAGCTCCTTGCACATGCGGATCATCACGGTGTTTTCCCGCAGGATTTGGCCTTGGATGCGCCTGAGGCCCTCGGCGCGCGCATAATCGATGATGTGCTGCATGAGCTTCCAGCCGAGGCCGCGCCCTTTAAGATCGGAGCGCAGCAGGATGGCAAACTCGCCGGTCTCGTAGTTTGCGTCCGCGTGCAGGCGCACCCCGCCGATCATCTCGCCGGTGGCCTCGTCGATCGCCACGAACGCATTGGCCCGCGCGTAGTCGAGCTGGGTGAGGCGGACGACGAATGCGGTGCTCAGCTCCTTGACCGGGGCGAAGAAGCGCAATCGCAGGTCGTCGGGAGTGACCTTTTCGAAGAACGCGCGCACAAGAGCTTCGTCCTCCGGCCGCACCGGCCGGACGAAGACGCGCCAATTGTCGGCGAGCACGATGTGGCGCTCCCACTCGCGCGGGTATGGGCGAATGGCCAGGTGCGGATGCCCGCCGCCCTTGAATTTCGGCGCCGCAACGGCAACCGCGACCCGCGCATCGAGAGCGAGGACTCCGGTTTCGTCCGCCAGCAAGGGATTTATGTCGAGCTCGCGGATTTCCGGCAGGTCGGCGACGAGCTGCGCCAGCTTGACGAGAACGAGGGCAATGTCGTCGATCTTGACCTCAGGCACGTTGCGATAGGCGCGCAGCAGACGCGACACGCGGGTGCCGTCGATAAGATCGCGCGCGAGCTTGAGGTCGAGCGGCGGCAGCGCGAGCGCCTTGTCGTCGATCACTTCGACCGCGGTCCCGCCATGACCGAACATGATCACGGGCCCGAACGTCGCATCGTCGGCGATGCCGGCGATCAACTCGCGCGCCTTCGGGCGCAGGATCATCGGCTGCACTGTGACGCCGGCGATGCGGGCCTGCGGCCGCTTCAGCTTCGCGGCGGCGATCACCTCTTCCGCCGCTTTGCGCACGGCCGGGCCGCTCGTGAGGTTCAAGCGAACGCCGCCGACATCCGATTTGTGGACGATATCGCGCGAGACGATTTTGACGGCGACGGCATGGCCTGCGGTCAGAAATTCCGCTGCCTTTGCTTCCGCCTCGTCGGGTGTGCGGGCGAGCAGGGTCGGGACGATCGGTATCGCATAGGCCGCGAACAACTCGACCGCTTCGAGCGGATCGAGCCAGACGCGGCCGTCGACCAGAACCGCTTCAACGATGCGTCGCGCCTTGGCCACATCCGGCACGAAATGCTCGGGCAGGCTCGGCGGCGTCTTCAGCAGAGCCTCGGTCGCTTCCCGGTACCTGACCAGGTGCATGAAGC
This sequence comes from Xanthobacteraceae bacterium, assembly GCA_035574295.1. Classification (GTDB taxonomy): domain Bacteria; phylum Pseudomonadota; class Alphaproteobacteria; order Rhizobiales; family Xanthobacteraceae; genus PNAI01. Next base: position 53,078 of record DATLYX010000010.1, on the reverse strand, counting down.
CCCGCACCGCCTCGGTTTCCGTCGCATAATGGGGAACGCCAGCGCGACTGAAAGCCTCCGCTACGGTGCCGTCGGCGCCGACCCAGACCGCAAACACCGGTTTTGGCGCGGTTTGCGTGCGCGCGCGTTCCGCGACGCGAGCGACGGCCCTTGCAATATCCACTGCAGGGGCGAGCGCGGTCTGCACATTCATCACCAGGACGGCATCGTTTGCCGGGTCGGCAAGCAGGGCTTCGAGCGCGGCCACGTAGCGCGCATCGTCGGCATCGCCGATGATGTCGATCGGATTGGATTTCGACCACGTGGGCGGCAGCACGGCATCGAGCCGCGCCCGCGTATCGGGGGAAATCTCAGCGACCGCGCCGCCCAGATCGGCAAGTCGATCGACCGCCAAAACTCCGATGCCGCCGCCGTTGGTCAGGATGGCGAGCCTTTTGCCGCCAACCACCTTCACCCGCCCCAGGGTCTCAGCGGCATCGAACAATTCGCCGAGATCGAACACGCGCAGCAGGCCGGCGCGACGGAACGCGGCCTCGTACACCGCGTCGGAGCCGGCGAGCGCGCCGGTATGGGTCGCGGCAGCCTGGGCAGCCTGGGCATGGCGGCCCGCCTTGACCACCACCACCGGCTTGGTGCGCGACGCCGATCGGGCGGCGGACAAGAATTTGCGCGCCTCTTTTACGGACTCGATATAGAGCAGGATCGCGCGGGTGGAGCGATCGACGGCAAAAAAGTCGAGCAGATCGCCAAGATCGACGTCGAGCTGGTCGCCGATGGAGACGATGCCGGAAAACCCCACGGCGCGGCTGACCGACCATTCGATCATCCCGGCGGCGATGGCGCCCGATTGCGAGATCAACGCTAGGTCGCCGGGCAGCGGCATGCGGGCGGCAAAGGTGGCGTTGAATTGGGCGCGCGGCGCGACCACCCCAAGGCAGTTCGGACCGACGAGCCGCAAGCCCGTCGCCCGCGCCGCCTGCTCGCAAGTCTCGGCCAGAGAGCCGGGGCCGCGCCCGAGGCCCGCCGTGATGATGATCGCTGTGGCTACCCCCTTTTCGCCCGCAGCCGAGACGATCGCGGGAACTGTCTCGGGCGGCGTGGTGACAACGATAACGTCGGGCGCCTGCGGCAAATCACGGAGCGAAGGGACGGTGCGCCGGCCATCGATTTCGCCATAGCGAGGATTGACGAGGTGAATTTCGCCGGGAAAACCTCCGTCGCGCAGATTGCGCAGCACCTTGCGGCCGACGGAGGTCTCTTTTGGGCTCGCCCCGATGATTGCAACCGAGGAGGGAGACAGCAGCTTTTCGAGGCGATAGGTGGACATGTACGGTCAGCCGACGGATTGTGTCAGCCGCAATCTTGTCGGCGACCGGATGCCGGGCAAGCGGGCGGCGGACCTCCGCACTTAAGTCGAGACGGCGGCACCGCCATTCGTAAACACCTCGGCGCTCATGCGCATGAATCGCTGGTTCTGCTCGAGCAGACGCCGGGTGTCTTCGGCGTTGAGCTGGATTTGCCGCTGCAGGCATTCCTGCCAGGCGGACGCGGCATCAGGAATCGAACGCGCGCCCGCGAGCCTGGTCATCAGATCCGTTACCAGTTTCGATTCCGATTGTGCGCGCGCCGTCCAGACCTGATTCAGCTCAGCGGCATATTCCAACGCCTGCCGCTGCAGGTCGAGCATCGAATCGACGAAGGGGGCTGGGTGAAAGCCGGCCGGCCTGGATTTGCCTCTGCCGGCATGCTCGCTGGACGATTGTGTCATGGTATCCTCCGTGTCGGCGTGAAATTTTTCCGCAATGGCTCTTTGCCCCGAGGCCCCGATGCTGACCGTGCAGCACGACTTCACCACGCTATTGCGGCAGAATTAAACATGTTTGAGCCACAGAGTCCGAACCTTGATGTGGATCAAGAAGCCGGCCTCAATCTTCCAGCACGTAGATTCCCGGCGCGTTGCAGAGCGGGCGGTAATCGACATGGTCGACGACAAGCGTGTTCGGGGACTGTGGCTCGCCGGAGCGTGCGGCGAGCCACGCCACCCATTCCGGCCACCATGATCCGGGTTTCTGAGGCGCGCTCGCCAAAAACGCCTCCGGGTCGATGTAGTAGTCGTCCGCCGCCTTGGTCGTCATCCGAAAACTGCGGCCGGCGTGGCCGGGTTCCGAGACGATGCCCGCATTGTGCCCGCCGGTGGTGAGCAGATACGTCACCTCCGTGTCGGTGAGCAGATTGATCTTGTAGGTCGAGCGCCAGGGGGCCACGTGATCGCGCTCCGTGCCGACGGCGAATATGGGCACGCGTATGTCGGCCAACGCGATGGGCCGGCCGTCGACCATGTAGCGGCCTTCGGCAAGATCGTTGTTGAGAAACAGCCGGCGCAGATATTCGGAGTGCATGCGATAGGGCATACGCGTGGCGTCGGCGTTCCACACCATGAGGTCGGTCATCTTTTGGCGTTCGCCCATCAGATATTCGCGCACCATGCGCGACCAGACCAGATCGTTGGAACGCAGCATGTGAAACGCGCCGGCCATCTGCCGGCCGTCGAGGAAGCCCTGCTCCCACATCATGTCTTCGAGGAACGCAAGCTGGCTCTCGTTGATGAAGAGCATCAACTCGCCCGCTTCGGTGAAATCGGTCTGGGCGGCGAGCAGGGTCGCCGATTGCAGCCGGTCGTCGCCGTCCCGCGCCATGGCGGCCGCTGCGATGGCGAGCAGCGTGCCGCCGAGGCAATAGCCGACGGCGTGCACTTTCCGGTTCGGCACGATGCTGTTGATCGCCGCAAGTGCCGCCATGGCGCCGAGCGTGCGGTAATCGTCCATGCCGAGATCGCGGTCGTCCGGGCCCGGATTCTTCCACGAGATCATGAAAACGGTGAACCCGTTGTCGACGAGATATTTGGCCAGCGAGTTCTGCGGCGACAAATCGAGAATGTAGTACTTCATGATCCAGGCCGGGATGATGAGCACCGGCTCGGGCCGGACCTTGTCGGTCGTCGGCTCGTATTTGATCAGCTCGATCAGACGGTTACGATAGACCACCTTGCCGGGGGTCACGGCGATATTGCGGCCGACGACAAATTCCTCGCTTCCTACCGGCGGCTTGCCGCTGATGGCACGCTCCCAGTCCTCCATCAGGTGCTGGAATCCTTGCAGCAGATTCAGCCCTCCGGTGTTGATCGTTCGACGCAGCACGTTCGGATTGGTCAGCACGAAATTCGAGGGCGAGACCATGTCGAGCATCTGCCGCGAGGTAAACTCGACCATGTTCTCGTGCTGCTTGGAAAGGCCGCGGATGCCGGTGGTGGCGTTGTGCCACCATTGCTGCTGGAGCAGAAAACCCTGATGGATGAAATTGTACGGCCATTGCTGCCATTCCTCGCCGGCGAAGCGTTTGTCGAAAGGCAACGGCTCGATGCAGGTTTTGCAGTCGCCGCCTGTGAGCACGAAGTGGGAGACGTAATTGGCAAAGCGCATTGCTTTGCGGACAGCTTTGTCCACGAGTTGTAGGCGTTTTCCGGGCGCGTAGGCAAGGTGCGTCGCCCAATCCAGATAGGCTTCGGCGAGCGAGGCCGGGGAAAGCCCTGCGGTGAAGCGCGCAATCGCTGCATGCAGGGAGCGATCGGTGATGTCGGCAAGCGCGGTCACGGCATAGGAGTCGCGTGCGGCCGTCGGCTCCACGGCAAGCCCGCGGGCCTCGCGTCCGGATGGAGCCATGTGCGCTTTCGGGGTTGCGCGCGGCGGGCTATCCGGCCGCGGGCGAAGTGTCGTCAGGGGCTGCTGACCGACGGCCATCGACTGACCCTCCATTGGTTGGGCGGCAACAGGACGTATGAATTCCGTTTGCGGTATTTTAGTGAGACATAAGGCAGCAGATCGGACTCGATGTCACGAGTTTGTGCGTCATGCCGCCAAATATCCATTCTCCAAGGCGGCTGTGGCCGTAGGCACCCGTGACGAGGAGATCGGCGCCGTCCTCCCGCGCCAGGCGGATGAGCTGATCGGCCTCCGAGCCCTTCTCGTGCAGGGTGACCTTGGGGCCGCTCTTGATGCGGTGCCGGCCAAGGTAACGGGCTACGTCGTCGATGTTGTCTTGCGCGGCGCGTTCCTCGCCGGCCTTGCAAATCTCCACGATCGTGACGCGCGTGGCCTCGTGCAAGAACGGAAGCGCATCCTGCACGGCGCGACGGGCCTCGCGGGTGTCCTTCCAGCCGATCACCACATGGTCGGCCTGCAGTGAACTAACGCCTTCCGGCACAACGAGCACGGGCCGGCCGGCCCGGAGCACGAAGCCGCCGAGGTCGAGGGCGTTGTAGCTATCGCCGCCCTTGCTCCGACCGGCCACGACGAGGTCGGCGCAGCGCGCCTCCCGCGCCAAGGCAGCGGTCGGGCGATCCACCGCCCAGCGCCATTCGCGCCTGCTCTGCTCGCCCGCGGCAACTTTGCGAAACCAGTTGCCGCGTTCGGACAGCTTTGCGGCGATGGCCTTGGTCTCGGCTTCCACCGTTTCCACCATGACGGAACTTTCCGCACGCGGCGGAGGTTTTGGGGCCAGCGCGGAAAACCCGATCAAGATCGCCGAAAATTTGTCGGCAAGGCGCGCGGCCAAGCGCAACCGTTGCTCCGACGCATGGTCGGCCTCAGTGTGGACCAGCAGCGTCACGTAAGACATCGGGTGCTTCCAGCCGCGCCCTACCTTGGTCTGACAGGCGCCTTCGACCTTTAGCGTGCGCCCTAGCGCCAGCGACCCCAGCCCCAGTGCCGCGGTCCGGATGCATCAAGGCGCTGCTTCTGCTCGTCGCTCAGCGTCCCGTAGAAGGCATCAAATGCCGGGCGGGTCGTCTTGATGGCTTGCAGCATGGTTTCCATGCGCTTTTCCATCACAGAAAGCCGCTCGGACGTGGTTGCAGGGGCCTGTTGCGGGCAGGCGGCGGCGATCATTTCCGCGGCCTTGGCTGAGGCGGCACGCAGGTCCTGTAACGCCTTGCGCTGGGTCTCGTTGGGCTTCACCACACGCTCGATCTGATCGATACGCCACTCGGCGAAGCCGGCCATGCGCGGGTTGCAGAAGGAGCCGGCCCCGCCCGGCCCCCACATTCCTGGGCCCCGCATCATGCCGGGCCACATCATCATGCCGGGCCCCCAGCCGCCCGGACCACCGCCTGGGCCGCTACCGGGACCCCCTTGCGCCAGCACCGGCGCCGTTGCAACGAGCAGCGCCACGATCGCTGCGGCGGTAAATTGGAATGTCCTAAAACTTCGCATGGTTATTCCCTCCTGCTGCGCAAATCTGTGCAAATCTGTCGCGCAGGCGGTCGCGGGCACATTGATGTGAGTCAAAGTCTGAAGCCTTTGATGCGCCGGTCGTTCAATTTTTTGCGACTGGAATTGATGGCGCGGCGCGGTTTCGATCACACTAACTTCGATCACACATAACCGAGCCATTTCCAATAGGTCGCGCCCAGGAGCATGACCAGGGCAAAAGCGATGGCCGTCAGCACCACACCGGTGCGCACGAAGTCGCGGGCTTCGAACGTCTCGGTGCCATAGGCCACCATGTTCTGCGGCGCGTTCACCACGAGGATGAAACCGAAGCTAACGACGAATTGCAGAAGCATCGTCATGCCCACGACGTTGATGCCCGGCGTTCCGACACCCTGCAGCACCGCAATCACGATCGGGATCATGGCCGCGGCGAGAGCCGTGGCGCTGGCAAAGCCAAGATGTATCACGATCAAAAAAAGGCTCATCACGCCGAGAATGAACAAGGCGGTGGCCTGCTTGAGGCCGAATTCCGCAACGACGAGATCGGCAAGCCACACCGCTCCCTTGGTCTGCAACAGGGCCGTGCCGAGACTGATGCCGATGCCGAACAAAATGACCGTGCCCCACGGAATTCGCGACTGAGCGTCCTTCCACGACATGATGCCGATGCCGGGCATGAACATCAGCGCCACGGCGGTGATGGTCGTGGTGCTGGTGTCAAATTTGTGCAGCACGCCTTCGGTCGCCCAAAATGCTAGAAGCGTGAGCGAGATCGTGAGCAGTTTCTTCTCGGACAGCTTCATCGGGCCGAGATCGGCGAGGGATTTGCGGATGGCCGCGCGGCCGCCGGCGACCTGGGCGACCTCGGGCGGCATCATGCGCGTCATGACGAAATAGAGCGCAATCGACATCAGCGCCGCAAAAGGCGCGGCGGCGATGAACCACTCGAGCCAAGTGATGGTCTGACCGAAGGCTTTTTCGATGAAGCCGACGGCGACCATGTTCTGCGCCGCCGCGGTCTTGATGCCGACGTTCCAGATGCTGGCGGTCTGCACGGTGGTGATCATCAGCATGGCGGCAAAGGCGCTTTTCTTGCCCATGCCGAAGGCGGCGATGATGCCGAGCGTGATCGGCACAAGGCAGGCGACGCGCGCGGTGGTGGAGGGAACGAGAAAGGCAATGACGATGCCGACGAGAATCGTGCCGACGACTACGTGCCGGGTCTCGATGCCGACGCGCGAAAGAATGCTCAAGGCGATGCGGCGGTCGAGTCCGGTCAAGGTCATTGCCGCGGAAAGAAACAGGGCGGAGGCAACAAGAACCAGCGCGGTGTTGGCAAAGCCGCTGAATGCGAGCGTCAAGGCTCCGCTCGTGCCCAGCAACGCCTTGGGATTTGCCGGGTTGGGCGAAAACCCGAGCAGGAAGGCCATCAATGCGGCGATGACGATGGCGGAGACCGGGTATTCCAATGCTTCGGTCATCCAGACAATGACCGCAAAAGCCAGAATCGCCAGCATACGATGGCCGGCAACCGGCAGGTTTTCGGGCGTCGGCATGAGCAAGACGCCCACGAATGCAATGATCGAAAGCCAGAGCCCCCAGTTGCGGGCGAGCCAGGTCGGCCGCCTTGCTGAAGTCAGAGGCGTTGCCGCCGGTTGATCTGCCGAGGTCATGAGATGCTCCGCAATGATCGTTCAAAACAATGGCGTCAGAACGCGCCCCCGACGTTGATGCAGGTCAAAACGCGCGGCGCGTCGTGCACAGATGCGAAGTTGGATTATCGGTGCGCTCGTTTCCCTGCGGACCGATGCGCCTTACACATAAGCGGCTGGGCCGGGAGATCGAGCGAAGCCGACAGGACGAAAAAGACAGCGCGTTCCGCGAGTGGCGGCGGAACGCGCTGTTCGCTCCCGATCAGGCCGCCGCTTTGACTTCGACCTTCTTCACCTGAGCGGGCGCGGGCTTCGGTACAGTCACCTTGAGCACGCCGTTGGAAAGATTCGCCTTGATGGCGTCGGCGTCGATGCCGGCCGGCAGCTCAATGGTGCGCGAGAACGAACCGTAGCTGCGTTCGTACAGTCGGTAATTCTTGTTCTTCTCCTCTTTTTCGGCCTTCTTTTCCCCCTTTATCGTCAGAAGATTGTCGGCGACGTTGACCTGGACATCCTTCTCCTGGAGGCCGGGCAACTCAACCGTGATCTCGATCTCCTTGTCGGTTTCAGTGACGTCCATTTCGGGGACAAATTCCGCCGCGCGGCCGACCGTCGGCCAGCCACGCATGAAATCGTCGAACAACCGATCGATCTCCTGGTGCAAGGTCGTGAAGGGATCGGCGGTGGCGCGCCGCGCCATGCTTCTCTCGCGGCCGATTGGGATCAGCGATCGCAAGCTCATGATGAAACCTCCTCGTGGCTTGAAGCCTCAATCCATCGGGCTTCGCGGCGAGCAAATCACTTCTCGCGAAACGCATATTGACCTGAATCAAAGGTATTCCGCGCGCAAGCGTGATGCGGTGAGGTTGACGTGTCGCGGATGCGGTGCAGCGTGAGCGCGCAGCGAGAAGGGGTGCGCGGCCGGTCCGGGACCGTTCAGGGCCCCGCGTCTTGGCGATCTTGCCGCGCAGCCCTTTCGCGCCGCGCCGTGCCCCGGAATTTCAATCTTAAATCATCTCGCTAGGCGACCATGCCGGAAATCGGCTCCACCCACACCAGATCGTCCACCACCTGTTTCACGCCAGGCACGTTCTCGGCGGCAACACGCAAAGCCTCGCGCTGGCGATCATCGGTGACGGTGCCGGAAATCGTAACCACGCCGTCCTTGACCGAGATGTCAATGAGGGCGAGCGGCGCCCACGATTGCTGCTTGAGGTCGGCAAGCAGCCGATCGCGGATCTCCTTGTCGCCGGCTGAGACAGGCTCCGGTTGCAGCGCGGACTTGACCAGAGCGCGCATCAGATTGGCCCGCGTGATGATGCCGACGACCCGCGTGCCGCGCACGACGGGCACCCGCTTGATGTGATGGCGCTCCATCAGGCGCACCACCTCCTCGAGCGGGGCATCTTCGGTGACGGTGTGGACGACGGGGGTCATGACCTCGTGTACCTTGCGGCCGCTGGTGCGGACGTATTCCTCGGCGAGTTTTCCGGGCCCTAAAAGAAACTCGATCCAACGCGAACGATGGCGCTGCGTTCCCGTCTCGCTGCGACGCAGAAAATCCCCTTCGGTGACCATTCCCACAAGGTCGCCGTTGGCGGTGATCACCGGCAGGCCGCTGATGTTCTTCTGGAGCATCACTCGCGCCGCATGAAGGATCGGGGTATTGGGGGTTACGGAAATCACGTTGAGGGTCATGATGTCGCTGGCTTTCATGGCGATGCTCCCATCGAAGAATTTTAATTTTAGCGAAGCTCGCGGGGCCCCCATTGAGCCACATCAAGAAGAGGGCAGGCTCCGCGCGAACGCCAAAAAAATGGCCCCGGAGGGACACCCGGGGCCAAACGCGCCGAGCATATGGGGAGACGGGCAACGGCTGCTCGGCGATGGTTCTTGTTAGAACCTCGGCGCGGCCGGCGTCTTGATCTAAATCAATCGGAAGGTCGCTAGGCAAATAGCCGCCGCTCGATGTCGTAGACCGGCGCGCGCACGAGATCCTTGTCAATTTCCGCCTGCAAGGCCTTGCGCACACGGGGCGTATAGGCCTCGCGCAGCATTCCGAGCGCGCGCGGCGGGGCCACGACAAAAAGGTGTTTTGGGCCTCCGGCACCGATGGCCGAATCGAGGTATCCGATCAGGCTTCTCAGGAAGTCACGCTCGGCTGCGTCATGCCAATCGGTCTGCTCGACGCTGCTGCGCGATGCTCCGAGCGACTCGTGCACGCGGCCGGGGTGATCGGTGCCCTGCTCATGGGTCGGCGGATCGGCTTGCTCGCGCGTATGGACCACCCGGAGGGAGGGAAATATCGAGTCGCCGATGTTTTCGAGAACCAACGCCTTGCGGCCGTCGCAGACCACCACCCAGTCGCCGGTCTTGATTTTCGCCTTGGACATCCCGCGCCTCCTCTCTTGTGTTCTCCGGCTATTGGCCGCCGCGGCTCAGGTACTTGTTGCGGGGGCGGGTGCGTATTGGGTCGCGGCCGTCTCGGACAATTTTGAAACGATGACGGAGGCACGCCGCAGGGTCAGACTCACCGGGCATTTCTCGGCGATTTCGAGCAGCCGCTGCCGCTGTTCAGGGGTAAGATCGCCTTCGAGATGAATTTCCCGCTCGAACTGATCGATCTTGCTCTTTCCGTCGGGCGCCGGAATTTTTTCGTGGCGCAGGCGGACCGCCGTGCGCTTGAGCGGCCAGCGCTGGCGGGCCGCGTACATGCGCAGCGTCATCGCCGTACAGGCGCCAAGGCCGGCGAGTATGTATTCATAAGGCGACGGACCGGTGTCGCGGCCGCCGAGCGCCTCCGGCTCGTCGGCGCCGAGAACGTGACGGCCCGCGGTCACGAATTGCGCATAGGGTCCGTTGCCGCTCTCCACGACGGTAACCGTATTCTCGAACGAATCGCTCATGGCAGGCTCCTACAGGCTCCTGTAAGCCTCTTGATGCACGCCAGACTGAACTATCCTTTGATTTGGCGCAAAAGGAAACCTGCGCAGGAATTGTAGTGTCGATGACCATCCCGTTATATTATTCGAACGTGGGAGAGACGCCTTTTCGATGTGGCATTGGCGCTTACCAGAAATAACGCCGCGGCTACGGCGGGCGGCCATCCTGTTGTTGAGCGTGGTACTGGCCCTGGCCGCCCTCGGGTATTGGCGCGCCCAACGTGAGATAGCAGTGCAGACGATCGGGCCGGAGACGAACGTCGAAGTTCGTCTGTTCGGGATCGGCACGGTCGAAGCGCAGGTGTTGTCGAAAGTCGGGTTTCAAATCTCCGGCAAAATCGTTGCGGTGGAGGCCGATCAAGGCGACATGGTCAAGAAGGGGGCGCTGCTCGCCAAACTTGACGATGCGGCGCAGCGCGCAAAGCTTCTGAAAAGCGAAGTGGCGCTGCGCCAGGCAACCGCCAATCTCGCCAAAGTCGAGGCGCAGGTCGATCGCGCGCGCGCCACGTATCAGCAAAAAAAGGCCGTCAATCTGCGGCGGCAGACGTTGGTTGCGCGCGGCAGTGTATCGCAGGAGGCCGCAGATGACGCGCAGACCGCGGAGGAGGTCGCCGGCAGCGATCTCAGAATCGTCGAGGCCGACAGCGCCATTGCACGCGTGCAACAGGAAGACGCAGCCGCGCAGCACCGGATCGACAGAGTACTGCTCGAACAGCACGAGCTGCGCGCGCCATTCGATGCCCGCGTCATCGCGCGGCACAAGGAAGTGGGCAGCGTGGCCAATGCCGGCGAGGCCGTATTTACGCTGATCGAGCCGAACTCGATCTGGGTGCGGGCCTATGTGGACGAGGCGCTGGCCGGAGGATTGGCCCCCGGGCAGACGGCGTTTGTCCGTCTGCGGTCAGAGCCTACGCAAGTGTACGAGGCGGAGATTGTACGCATCGATCAGGAAAACGATCGTGTCACGGAAGAACGCAGAATCTACGTGCGCTGTCGGGTCTGCAGCCCGCTGCATCAAATCCGTTTTCTCGGCGAGCAGGCGGAAGTGGAGGTCGTCAAGAAGATCGTCGATCATGGTCTCTTCGTGCCGCTGAAATTCGTCGAGAAATTCGACGGACGGACGGGGGTTGTCTGGACGCTGGAAAACGGCCGGCTCAAGCAGCGCAGCGTGGAAATCGGCGAGCGGTTGCTCGACGGGCGGGTGCAGATCGCAGGCGGCGTGCCTGATAATGTGCGCGTGGTTGCCGACGCGCGATCCGACCTGCGCGAGGGCCGGCGCGCGCGTTCCGCGCAGCAGCCGGGGTCGTGACGTGAATCTCGCGCTTCGCGACATCAAATATAACCTCGGCCGCTTTCTTCTGACCTGCTTCGGGCTGAGTCTGCTGCTCGGCATCGTATTGGCCATGATCGGCATCTATCGCGGCCTGATCGAGGAGGCGCTCGGGCTTGCGCGCGCGGCGCAAGCGCATGTGTGGGTGGTGGAAGGCGGCACGCGGGGGCCGTTTGCGGAAGCCTCACGATTACCGGGCGACACGCGCGAAGCCATCGCCGCGCAATGGGGGGTCGCCGCGGCCGGGGCCGTCACCTATCAGAATGTGGAAATGCAGCATCGCGGCGAGACCAAGCGCGTGCTCGTGGTCGGAGCGGAAATCCGGCGTCCCGGCGAAGCCCCGGCGGTGGCCGAGGGGCGGCCCATTCAGCGCAGCCGCTACGAGGCGATCGCAGATCGGCGCACGGGATTGGCTGTGGGGGAGCGGATCAAGCTTGGTCGTGACACCTTCACCGTGGTCGGGCTCACCGAGAATTTGGTCGCCTCCGGCGGGGATCCGGTCATTTTCGTGACGTTGCGCGATGCACAGAAACTGCAGTTCGATCTGGAGCCGGCGGCAGCCAGGCGCGAGGCGGCGCGATCGCAGGGCGGAACATCGACAGGGACCAGCGATACCATCAATGCGGTGTTGGTGCGCCTGATCCCGGGGGTCAGTCCGGAGCGGTTTGCCCAGGATGTCAGGCGGTGGAAGCACCTCGCCGCATTGACCCAGGAGGAGCAGGAAACCGTGCTGTCGCGTTCGGTGATCGAGCGCGCAAGACGGCAGATCGGACTGTTCACGAGTCTGCTGCTCGTGGTTTCCACCGTCATCATCGGGTTGATCATCTACACCATGACGCTCGACAAGAAGAAGTCGATTGCGACGCTGAAGCTGATCGGCGCGCCGGACACGCGAATCGTCGGCCTCATCGTGCAGCAGGCGCTCGGCATGGGTGTCATCAGCTTCGCCGTAGGCGTAACGCTCATCAATACGGTTCAAAGCTATTTTCCGCGGCGACTCGTGCTGGAACCGACGGATGCGGCGACCCTGTTCGGGATCGTGCTCATCGTCTGTCTGCTCGCCAGTGCGCTCGGCGTCAGAACGGCGCTGAAGATCGATCCGGCCACGGCGCTTGCGGGGTGATCGCGATGACGCCGGTGGTGGAGATCAGAGGCATCAGCAAGCATTTCGGGGAGGGGCCGACGCGGGTCGATGCGTTGCGCAACATCTCGATGGACGTTTTTCCGGGAACGGTGGTGGGCCTGCGCGGACCGAGCGGGTCCGGCAAGAGCACATTGCTCAACATCATCGGTTGCATTCTTGAGCCCAACGAAGGCCGCATGAGCCTCAACGGCGAGCTGGTGTACGACGGCGGATGGCTGCGCCGCGATCTGCGCCGATTGAGGCTGGAAAAGATCGGGTTCATCTTTCAGGCGCACAATCTTCTGCCGTTTCTGAACGCCTGGGAAAATGTGGCGGTGGCGCGCATTCTTGCGGGGGTGAGCGCGGGAGAAGCCCAGCGCCGCGCCGAGGAGCTGTTGGATTATCTGCAGGTCGGCCACCGCAAGAACGCGATGCCGGCGCAACTCTCCGGCGGCGAGGCGCAACGCGTGGCCATCGCCCGGGCGCTGGCCAACGACCCGCGCATCATTCTGGCCGACGAACCGACCGCCGCCTTAGACTCGCAACGGGCCGGTATCGTGATCGACCTTCTGAAAAAGGTGGCGACGGAGCGGCTGGCGGCCGTAATCGTGGTGACGCACGACGAAAAGATTTTCGACCGCTTCGATACCATTCATGCTTTGCGCGACGGCATGCTGGAAAGCGAAATCAAGAAAGCCGCCTGAGCGAAGCCCGTCATTCTGGCAATTAAGGTTGCGCGTGCAATTGAGCACCGGCGGGGCGCCGATGCCGCCGGAACGGTAATTCTTGGCTCTCACTGGGGCCGCGGGGAGTTCCGGCTGCGGTAGTCAGACCAGGCCAGCACCAGGGCGAATACGATGAAAGGGATGATGATGGCGATAATTGCGAGCAACGTTTCCTGCGGCATGGCTTTGGTTCCGGTTTGTATGGGTCGATGATTGTGGGCCTCGATGATCAAGAGTTGCGGTTCCAGTCCGTTCCCAAGACACGGCCGGTGGTCGGGTTGACGAAATGCGGCCGCTGACAGGCGGTGCACGCGATGCTGACGAAATCCTCAGGCCCGGCCGCGGGAATCTCCTGGGCGATCCAAACCTGGACGTTCTGGCTGGTGACCGGGCAACGGAAGATCACGCTTTCCATTATTGCTCCTGTCAGTCCGGGTGAACCGCACATCTCTCAGCGCTCAAGGGTCTTCAGATAGGCGAGAATGTCCTCGACCTGATCCATATCGAGACGAAAGACCGGCATGGTCGGGTGGCCGGTCAAAACTCCTTCGCGCAGCGGCATCCGCAGGGTTTCAACAGGATATTTGGTGTGCAGAGTGCGGAGCGGCGGTGCGATCTTCAGCGGGCTTTCGCTCACCTGGTCGATCGCATGACAGCCGGCACAATGTGTGCGAATGAGCGTCAGTCCGCGCTGCGCGGCAGGCGGAAGGCCCTGCGCCACAGCCTGTCGGACGACGAGCGCGACGATCAGCGCGGAAAGGCATGCGACCGAGATGCGCAACGCCCGCATTTATGACTTCTCTCTTTTGTGCGGCGGCGCGCGCTCTTCCTCGCGCAGGACGGTGAGCGTCGGGGCGTTCGGGCAATAGGCGCGCCAACGAGGGTCGCCGGGGTTGCTGTCGAGGTCGTGCTCGCATTCGCCCTTGCTTTGGCAAAGCGAACACAGTCGCTTGAGATCGTTGGCCACGGCGGGATGGCGGCGGGCGATCTGGTCGAGGTCAATATCGAGGGCCGCCATGCGCCGGCCAAGCAGGCTTGCGGAGTTGGGCCATCGCGCGGCGAGCGTCCGCAGTTCGTCCGGCGTGGTGCTGAAGTCCGCCGCGATCTGACGCAACTCTTCGGGCGAGCAGCTCTGCAACTCGGCCAATGCCGGCCGATTGCCGAGCCGCTCGCGCCACCATCTGCCGATGTCGGCGACGACGGAACGAAGCTGCATACAGGCCGAATGAGGCATGTGATCCTCCGTGCGGCACACGGACATCATGCGTCGAGCCGGCCGAGCGCGGTACGGTTGCGCAGGATGATCCGGCGTGACGTCGGCAGCTCGATCGCTGCGGAAGTCTCCAGTTGGCTGAGGGTCCGCGACACGGTTTCGATGGTCAGACCCAGATAATCGGCGATGTCCTGACGCGACATCGGCAACTCGATCTGATTGCTTGAGGGAACACGCGCCGCCATTTCCAGCAGGAACGCCACCACCCGTTCGCGCGCCGACTTGATGAGCAACATGATGTGGTCCTGCACGCGCCGCAGTTCCCGACTGGTCAAAGCCCAAAGCTGGTGGGCGACCTCGTTGTCGCGCGCGGCGAGATTCTCCAGCGTGCTGCGCTTGACTACCAGGATCTTCGAGTCGACGATGGCTTCGGCGGAGAAGCTGTGCTGCTCGCCGCTCTCCAATCCGAACACATCACCGGGCAGATAGAAGGCGCCAATCTGGCGGCGGCCGTCGGCAAGAACCTTGTAGGTTCGCACGGCGCCGCTGATCACTTTGTACAGATATTCGGCCGGCTCGTTCTCGCCGTAAATCTCGGCGTTGCGGTTGAACGACATCGGCGCCCCGATCATCTCGATCGGGCCACCAAGCTTCTGCGAACTCGCGACCGTGGCGCGCAGATTTGCCGGATGAGGGCGGGTTGACCGGTTCACAGCGTTCTGCATCAGCATGGGATCGACTCCTCTTTGGTTGACGGAATCGGTATCGGCCATGCCGGGAGAGGAAAATTCCGATCATCCCCCTAAGGGATTTTCCGGAGGTCGTGGCGAGCCCCAGGCAGGCAAGTTTTTCGTTGATTTGCCGGCAGTTGGGAGGCTAGTCGTTGGGTTAAGCGGGAAACTCAGATGGCTGATCTGGCGCTGAAGCCGACGGGGAGCGCAGTGCGCGGCTGGGCGCGATTTCACCGCGCCATGACGCACCCGGTCGCCGCCTATGCCCTGGCGGTTGTGCTGGTGGTGGCGGCGTCGTTCGCCCACAGCCTGCTTTCGCCGCGGGAACCGTTCTACCTGTTTCTCGTTCCCGGTGTGCTGATTGCCGGGCTGCTCGGCGGCATGGGTCCCGGGCTTACCGCCACGGCGTTGAGCCTGGCCGTGCACCTCTATGGGAGCGAAGAATACCTGGTCCTGACGGATCCGCGTTCGCCTTCCTTCATTACAGTGGCTTCGCGGGCGCTGACATTTGCTGCGGTCGGGATCGGCATCGCCTGGTTCGGAGCACGATTGCACCAGGCGCGACGCGAAGCCGCCGCAAGCTCGGCAGAGGCACAAGGTCGCGAGGCGCATTTCAAATCGATTCTCGACACGATTCCCGATGCCATGGTGGTGATCGACGATCAGGGCATCATCCAATCCTTCAGCGCAGCCGCCGAGCGGCTGTTCGGCTACAAGACCGAGGAAGTGCTGGGCAAGAACGTCAAGCTGTTAATGCCGGCCCCGTATCGCGACGAGCACGACGACTACATTGCCCGCTATCTGCAGACCGGCGAACGCAGGATCATCGGAATCGGCCGCGTGGTGGTGGGCGAGCGCAAGGACGGGTCGACCTTCCCGATCGAGCTTGCGGTCGGCGAAATGCGTTCGGGTGATCGACGGTTCTTCACCGGATTTATCCGCGATTTGACCGAACGGCAGAAGACCGAGGCAAGATTGCAGGAGTTGCAGGCGGAGCTGGTGCACGTGTCGCGCCTGACGGCCATGGGCGAGATGGCCTCGGCGCTGGCGCACGAGCTCAATCAACCGCTGTCGGCCATCGCCAATTACATGAAGGGCGCGCGGCGTCTGCTGGATGGCGTGTCGGACGAGCATGCGGGCATGATGCGGGAAGCGATGGAAGGCGCCGCCGAGCAGGCGCTGCGCGCCGGGCAGATCGTGCGTCGGCTGCGCGAATTTGTGGCGCGCGGAGAAACCGAGCAAAGACTGGAGCAGGTGGGCAAGCTGATCGAAGAAGCCAGCGCACTGGCGCTGGTCGGCGCCAAGGACCACGGGATACGCGTGCGCTTTCGCTTCAGCCGTCCCGACGACATGGTGCTGGTCGACAAGGTCCAGATCCAGCAGGTGCTGCTCAACTTGATCCGCAATGCGATTGAAGCCATGGAGGAGACAGAACGGCGCGAGCTCGTGATCTCAACCACGCGCGGCGACGGCAACATGATCACCATCAGCGTGGCCGACACCGGCTCGGGCATCGCGCCCGAGGTCGCCGCGCAGCTCTTTCAGCCGTTCGTGACGTCCAAACCGCACGGGATGGGGGTCGGCCTGTCCATTTCGCGCACGATCGTCGAAGCGCACGGCGGCCGGATCTGGGTGGAAGCCAACCCCGGCGGCGGTACCATATTCAAGTTCACGTTGCGGGCGGTCACCGACAAGGAGATCGGCGATGCAGTCTGACCGAGTGGTGCATGTGATCGACGACGACGAGGCGATGCGCAAATCGCTCGCCTTCATGTTGCGCGCCGCAAAGCTCGAAGTGCAGACCTATGCGACGGCGACGGATTTTTTGGAGCATCTGCCGCAGGCGAAATCGGGATGCATCGTCACCGACGTACGCATGCCGGGGATCAGCGGGATCGACCTGCTCAAGCGGCTGCGCGAGCTGAAGGTGGCGATGCCGGTGATCGTGATCACGGGGCACGGTGATGTGCCGCTGGCGGTGCAGGCGATGAAAGAGGGGGCGATAGACTTTCTGGAAAAGCCGTTCGAGGAGGAGGCGATGCTTGCCGCCATTCGCGCGGCCTTTGCCGCCCATGCCGTGGATGCGGATCGCCAGCGCGCCGTGGCCGATATCCGGGAAAAGCTTGCCTCGCTTTCGACCCGCGAACGGGAGGTGCTCGAGGGACTGGTGTCCGGCCAGGCCAACAAAGTGATCGCGTATAATCTCGGCATCAGTCCGCGCACCGTGGAAATCTATCGCGCCAATGTCATGACCAAGATGCAGGCGTCGAGCCTGTCCGAGCTGGTTCGCATGGCGCTGATCGGGGGCGTTGTCGATGCGGCGGCGCCGGCGGCGAAATCGCGCTGAGCTCTCTGCAGCGGCACCCGCCGCTTTGCGGACCGCTTGCGCTAGATCAAAGCGCACGACGGCGGGCAACGGCGTAATGCGGCGTACCACATCGGGAAGTGCATGCGCGTTAGCCAAATTTCGTTGCTTTTTCTTGCCGCGGCGTTTGCCGTCGCGCCAGCGTCGGCCCAGGACCGTTGGGCCGAGCGCCGCGGCGAGCAGCTTCTATCGAAACATTGCGCCATGTGCCATGCAATCGGGCGGCGGGGCAACAGCCCGCATCGCCAGGCGCCGCCGTTCCGGACTCTGGCTAAGCGATATCCGATCGAGTCGCTGTCCGAAGCGCTGGGCGAGGGGCTTTACACCGGTCACCCGGATATGCCGGAATTCGTCTTCGCCCCGGCCGACATCGGGGCGATTCTCGCCTATCTCCACTCCATCCAGGAACCGTGACTGACGCCGCGGAAAGGACACGAAAACGATGCTCAAAGATATCCTTGTCAATCTCGCTGTCGGCAAAAAAAGCGACGTCGCGATGCCTTACGCCATTTCCGTAGCGCGGCTCATGGATGCGCATCTCACCGGCGTCGCCTTTGCGCATGAGCCGGTGGTGCCGGGCACGATTTTCGACGGCGTATCGGCGTCGATCATCGCTTCATATCGGGAGGAGACCAATGCCGCCGCGAAAGCGGCGACGGAAGAGTTCGAGAAGGCGGCGCGTGGGGCGGCGGTTGCAACCGAATCGCGCGTGTTTAGCACCACCGTCGAAGGAGCCGCCGAGGCTTTCGGCCGGCTGGCGCGACGCTACGATCTTGCGATCGTCGGTCAGGCCGAACCGGACGCGCCGCTTGACGGGTTGATCATCGAGGCGGCCCTGTTCGATTCGGGACGGCCGGTGCTCGTGGTGCCCTACATCCAGACGGAGGGGATCAAGCTCGACCGGGTGCTGTTGTGCTGGGACGGCAGCCGCAACGCCGCGCGGGCATTCGGCGACGCCATGCCGCTGCTCGAACGCAGCCGCAGCATCGAGCTGATCACCATCGCGGACAAGGACGACAACAGGGACGAGATTTCCGGCGCCGACATGGCGCATCATCTGGCGCGGCATCGGTTGCGCGTGGAGCTCAAACGTATCGTCTCCCCGGACGGCGATGTGGGCGCAACCATCCTGTCGCACGCGGCGGACATGTCGGCGGATCTCATCGTGATGGGCGGCTACGGCCATTCCCGACTGCGCGAATTCGTGCTCGGCGGCGCGACGCGGACGATGCTGGCCTCCATGACCGTGCCGACGCTGATGTCGCATTGACGAAAACCGTGGAGGGCATCGGAGAGCCGGACGCCTTCACTTCCCCTGCGACGGCGTGCTAGGAGGCCGAGCCGAGGCTGTACGTCTCGGGCCCGACCAATCCTCACGCGGACATGTCCATGCATCCGGCGTTCGTGACCCACGGCAAAGACGCAGCGGTGCCGATCTGGTTTGCGTCGTCTTCCGACTGGCCAGAGGTGCGCCGGTCGCTCGATCCGCAGGCCGTTGCCTATGCCGATGCCGCGGGCTTCGTGCCGAAGCCGGGCAAGCTCGTGCTGCTGCCCGGGAAAGACGGCATCAGCGGCGCGGTATTCGCTATCGAAGGACGCGGCGAAACATTCCGCGACCCGTTTCTGCCGGGACTGTTGGCCGAGCTACTGCCGGCGGGAACTTATCAATTCGCCAACAGTCCGCACGATGCGCGGCTTGCGGCGCTCGCCGTTGCGCTCGGATCGTATCGCTTCGGCAGGTACGGCGGCGCGGCACAGAAGCAGGTGCGGCTCGTGCTGCCCGACGGGGTGGACGGTGACGACCTTTCGCGCATCGCCGAGGGCGTTGCGCTGGCGCGCGATCTCATCAACACGCCGGCAAACGACATGGGGCCGGCCGAGCTCGACGAAGCGGCGCGGGCGCTCAGCAAGCGGCACGGGGCGACGGTGAAGACCATCGCGGGGGAGGATCTGCTCAAACAGAACTTTCCGCTGATTCATGCGGTCGGCCGCGCCTCGGCGCGCGCCCCGCGCCTGATCGACCTGCAATGGGGCGACCCGGCCCATCCCAAGGTCACGCTGGTCGGCAAGGGCGTGTGCTTCGATACGGGCGGCCTCGACATCAAGCCGTCGAGCAGCATGCAGCTCATGAAAAAGGACATGGGCGGGGCGGCGACCGTGCTCGCGCTCGCTCATATGCTGATGGATCGCGGCGCGAAGCTGCGGCTGCGCGTGCTCATTCCGGCGGTGGAAAACGCCGTTTCGGCGAATGCCTTTCGGCCGCTCGATGTCTATCGCGCCCGTTCCGGCATTTCGGTGGAGGTCGGCAATACCGATGCGGAAGGCCGGCTCATCCTCGCCGACGCGCTTGCGGCGGCCGACGAGGAGAAGCCGGAATTTTTGATCGATCTCGGCACGCTCACCGGAGCGGCGCGCGTGGCGCTCGGCCCGGATCTGCCGGCGTTCTACACCGACAGCGAGGAGACGGCGGCGGAGGTCGCCCGCTGCGCGGTCGCCGAGAACGACCCGGTGTGGCGGCTGCCGCTGTGGGCGCCCTACAAATCCATGCTGGAGACGAAAATCGCCGACATCAGCAATGACGCCGGCAGCAGGTTTGCGGGATCGATCACCTGCGCGCTGTTTCTGCAGCGGTTCGTCGCCGCCGCGAAGGTGTGGCTGCACTTCGACATCTTCGCCTGGACGCCCAAGGCCAAGCCGGGGCGGCCGGAAGGCGGCGAATGCCAGGCGGCGCGCGCCCTCTATGCCCTGCTCGCCGCGCGTTACGGCTAGGTCGTGCCCGATTGCGCGCCCGCGCGGTCTGGCTCCCCGCGTAACAGGCGGAGGAGGGTCATGACGAAGCAGTCAGCCGGGATTCTTTTGTACCGCGATGCCGGATCGTCCTGCGAAGTGTTGCTGGTTCATCCGGGCGGACCGTTCTGGGCCAGGAAAGACGACAGCGCATGGTCGATCCCGAAGGGCCTGATCGAGCCCGGTGAAGATCCGTTGCAAGCCGCAAAGCGCGAATTCGCGGAAGAAACGGGGTTCGTTCCGGAAGGGGAATATGTGCCGCTCGGGGTGTTCCGACAACCGGACGGCAAGCTCGTTCACGCCTGGGCGGTGCGCGGCGATTTCGATCCGCGGCAGCTCAAGTCCAACACGTTCACCATGGAATGGCCACCCAAATCCGGTCAGATGCGCGAATTTCCCGAGGTCGATCGCGCGGCGTGGTTTGCACCGGAAGCGGCGGTGAGAAAAATCACCAAGGGTCAGCGTCCCCTGCTGGCAACGTTCCTCTCCGCAATGAAGGCCCAGCGTTGAGAAGATCACCTCAAGGACGACGACAACGGATGTGTTCAGGCGTGCCGGGATGAAACGTCGTCCGCATCCGGGACGCTCGTTTCCAGACGGTATGGCTACAACGGCGTCTTGTCGATCTGGCCGTTGGCGCGCACGAACCAATGCTCGTTCGCAAACGGCTTGCCGGCGAGCCGGTCGGCGATCCAGTCGGCCACGAGAATCTGCGGGAACGGCCCGAGATTGGCCGCCGGCACGTTGCCGACCGAGTGCCGCGAATCCTGGTACACCACCATCTGCTTCGGGCCCTGCACCGATTTGACGAGCCGCAGTGAATGTTCGATCGGGCTCAATTCGTCGAACTCGCCGGCCACGCACAGATACGGCGCGCGAATCCTTTCAGCGTGCCCCTCCCAGGTGATGGTCTGCCGGAAGCGGTCGAATTCCGCCTCGTCGGTGATGCCGGACATGTACATGAAGCGCTTTTTGAAGGTGGGCGAGGCCTGCTGGAAAATCGTCTCGCCGCCCGGCTCGTGGCACACAGACATTACCGCGCAGGCCTTGATGCGCGGCTCGTGCGCGGTGAGGATGGTGCCGAAGAAGGTGCCGAAGCTCGTGCCCGACACGGCGACGCGCTCCGCATCGATCTCCGGCCGGGCGGCGAGCCAATCCACGATCGGCTTGCCGACCTTCATCCAGCGTTCGGTCGTGTAATAGATGCCGAGCATGGGCGCCTCGTACTGCCCGGGCCCGTCGATGGCGAGCACGGCAAGGCCGCGGTTGAGGAAGCGGTCGCCGTAGAGCGCGACCTGGATTTCCTTGTAGCTGTCCATGCCGGGGATGGCGATCACCGCCGGAATGCGGCCGCCGCTGTAGTTCGGCGGCAGATGGAACCAGGCCGGGATCGCCTTGCCCTCGAACGGAATCCAGGCCGCCTCCACGCGATGGTCGGCGAGCGCGGCGTATTTCGTATAACACTCGCGTTTCTTGTTGTTATAGGCGATGTTGGTTTCGTTGTTCTGGTCGTAGGGCCATTGCGCGGCACCCCAATGCACCGCGGCCATAAAATAGTTGTCGCGCGCGGTGACCAGATTGCCGGCTTCCTCGGCCGCCTTGGCCTTGGCCTCGCGCCGCCGCGCCACCGCCTCGAACGCCGGCCCGATGTCGGCCATGCGTTTGACGCGCTCGCGGATGCCGGCGAAATCCGCATTGGCCTCGAGCCCGCAGGGCATCTGGATGTAGATCGAGCGCGGCTGGTCCCAGTCGATGCCGTTGGCGCGGATGATGTTGTCGATGAGCCAACGCTGCTCGTCGAAACGGCGCACATGCGGCTCGCCGCGCAGCGTGGTGTCCGGCTTTGGCTGGTAATTCATGCCCTTCTCCCTGCACTGTCGATGCACTGTCTGTTGGTGCCGTGCCAAGTGTCGCGCGACCGTTCAAGGTGTTGCAAGACCCTTGCAGCAGACACTTCCGAAGACGGCGTGGCGGTCAGTTGGTCGGCGCGCGGATGCTGCCTGGCAAGGTGCGCTCGCCGTTCATCACCAAGCGTCGCTCCAGGGGGAACATCTGCCAGCCGAAACGCTCGACGAGCAGTCCCCACAAACCCTGCGGGGCTTTCAGCATCACGCCGATCGCCACCGCTCCCAGCATCAGCAGATAAAACGCGCCGAGATCGGCAAAGCTCTGCCGCAGCACAAAAAAGAGAATGGTGCCGATGATCGGCCCTTCGATGCGACCAAGTCCGCCGATGACAGTGATGAAAATCACGAACGCGGTCCAATCGTTGACCGAGAATGCGGTATCGGGCGAGATGCGCTGCTTTTGCAGAAACACCAGCGCTCCCACCAGCGCGGTGCCGAGGGCGCACAGCACATAAATGACATATTTGATGCGCGCGACATCCACGCCGTTGCTGCGCGCGCTGAGTTCGTTGTCGCGGATGGCTGTCAGCGCCAAACCGTAGCGGGAACGCAAGAGCAGCACGATCCCGCCCACCACGGCCACCATCAAGGCCAGGGCGATCCAGTAAATGAAGAATTCGCGCAATTGCCGCGTCGGGGCGATCGACAGCACGATATCGGCGGGCAGACTGGTGCCGGAGCCGCCTTGCAATGCCGAAACCTGCGAGGCAAGCAGGCGGAACACCTCCGCCACCACCCAAGTGCCGATGGCGAAATAGTGCCCGCGCAGACGGAAGATCAGCGCGGCTACGGGTAGCGAAACGATGGCCGCCACAAGACCGGCGATGGGAATGGCGAGCAGCGGATGCACACCGGCGAGCATGGAGAGCGCAAACAAGAGATAGGCTCCGAGCCCTACGTAGGCCTGCTGACCCACCGAAATCAGCCCGCCATAGCCTGCGAGCAGATTCCACAAGCTGGCCAAGGCGACATAGGCATACATCTCCGCGAGCAGCCGCAGCTCCTGGCGATCGGCCCACAACGGCGCGGCCAGCAACGCAACAAGGGTCAGCGCGCTCAGCGCCAACCCGACGCGGCTCGACGGCGTTGCGTGTTCGACACGCACGTTCATCGCTGTTGCACCTTGGGGAACAGCCCGCCGGGCCGCAATGCAAGAACGGTGAGAAAGGCGAGATGCCCGGCAAGCAAATTCCAGCCGGGATCGAGCTTGGCCCCTACCGTCTGCGCTACGCCAAGAATGATGCCGCCCACGAGCGTACCCCACATGCTGCCGAGGCCGCCCATGATCACCGCCTCGAACCCAAAAATGAGCCGCGCCGGGCCGATCGTCGGGTCGAAATTGGCGCGCACTGCCAAAAACACGCCGGCGATGGCCACGACCGCAAGCGAGAGCGCCATGGCCAGGGCGAAGATGTGCCGGTTGTCGAGACCGACGAGCTGGGCCACCGCCTGGTCATCGGAGGTGGCGCGGAACGCGCGCCCGAGCGCGGTATGGTAGAACAACCATTGCAGAGCCGCGATCACTGTTACCGCCACCACGAATTGGATGAGCGGCAGGATTCCCACTGCAAGACCGCCGCCGAGCTGAATGCTCGCCACCTCGATGGCGCCGGCTTGTAGTTTGCGGCTGTCGGCGGTGAACAGCTCCAGCAGACCGTTTTGGATGATGACCGAAAGGCCAAAAGTCACCAGCAAAGGGGGCAGAAGATCATTTCCCAGCGTGCGGTTGAGCAGGCCGCGCTGCAACAGATAGCCGAGCAGCGCCATCACCGGCACAACGATCACAAGCGAAAGCAGCGGATTGAGCCCCAGCGCTTCTGTGACGAGAAGGGCGATATAGGCGGCAAGCACGATGAGGTCGCCGTGCGCGATATTGACGAGCTGCATGATGCCGAAGATCAGCGCCAACCCTGCCGCGAACATGGCGTAAAGGCCGCCGAGCAGGATTCCTTGCAGGATGGTATTGACCCATTCCATGTCACACTCCGAAATAGGCAGCGGAGATTTTTTCGCGCGTCAGCGCGCTCGCCTCTCCAGCAAGCGCCACCCGACCCTTTTGCAGGCAATAGACCTGGCGGGCGGCTCTGAGCGCCTGCACGATGTCCTGTTCTACGACGACGAGCGAAAGCCCCTCGGCGACAAGGAGCGGCAAGTTGGCATAAATATCGCGGATGACGATGGGAGCAAGGCCGAGGCTGATCTCATCGCACAAGAGCAGGCGCGGGTTGGACATCAGCGCGCGGCCAATTGCGGCCATCTGCTGCTCGCCGCCGGACAACGCCGGGGCAAGAACATGCGCGCGTTCTGCCAAGCGCGGAAACAATTGATAGACGCGGGCCAAATTCCAGGGACCGGGCCGGCCGCTCTGGCCGCCGATCAACAGATTCTCCTCTACCGTCAGCGAGGGGAACAGCCGCCGCCCCTCGGGCACGAGCGCAATGCCGCGCGCCAGCACGCGATGGGCCGGCTCGCCGCCGATGGCCTGGTTGTCGAAGATGATTGCCTCGCGGCGCGCCGGCATTGCGCCGGCGATGCATTTGAGCAATGTGCTCTTGCCCGCCCCATTGGCGCCGATGATGGCAGTAATGGCGCCTTCCTCGATGCTTAAGGAGACATCGAACAAGGCCTGGAAGTCGCCGTAGTAGGCGTCGAGCGCCTGCACTTCCAGCAGGGGTTTAGGCATCGGCCTCGATCCCCATGTAGATTTCCCGCACCTCAGGGCGGCGGATCACCTCGTGCGGTTCGCCTTCGGCGATCAGACTGCCGGCGTGCAACACCACCACACGATCGACCGTGGCCAACAATGCATGCACCACATGCTCGATCCAAATCAGCGAGACGCCGCGCGCGCGCACCTGCATGACCAGATCGACCAACGCCGCCGTCTCATGTTCGACGAGACCGCCGGCCACTTCATCGAGCAGCAGCACGCGCGGCTCGGTGGCAAGCGCGCGTGCAAGCTCGAGCCGCTTGCGGTCGAGCAGGGTAAGTGTGCCGGCGCGGCGGTTGGCTTTGTCAGCCAAGCCGCATTGCACCAACAGTTCGGCGCAGCGGTCATAAACCTCTCGCTCCCGCTTGCCCGCGCCGAATGCGGCTGCCACCACGAGATTCTCGAACACCGTCATGCCGGAGAACGGCTGCGGGATCTGAAACGCACGTGCCAATCCCCGGCGGCAGCGCCGCTCGGGCGGCTCCGCCGTGATATCTTCGCCGGCGAACAGGACCCGGCCGGCGTCGGACACCACCGTGCCCGACATGATCCCGAACAGGGTGGTCTTGCCCGCGCCGTTCGGCCCGATGATGCCGAGCGCCTCGCCGGGCGCAAGCGCAAGGTCAATCGCATGCGCAATCACCACGGCCCCGAACCGCTTCGAAATTCGTTCCAGCGCCAGGATCGGGGCCATGGACGGCAAGAGATCAGCTCAAGAGTTCGAGCTTGCCTCCGACGGGAATTTCCGGCGCCGGACGATTCGCGGTGATGACGAGCTCGAAGCGATCGCCCTTGCGTTGCCACTGGCCGGCGACCAGCGGAGTCTTGCATACGTTCTTGACCGGCTGGCCGGTCCATTTCACCGGCCCAACGATGGACTTGTAGTCGGTGGCAATGATGGAATTCAGGATTCCCTTGGAGTTGAGGCTCTTGGCGCGCTTGACCACGTCGATTGCCACCTCGAACAGCGCATGCTGGAAGCCGATCGGCTGCGTCCACGGCCGCTTGGTCGCGTTGACATAGGCGTTGGCGAGCTGCGCGGAGCTTTGGCCGGTCAGTCCCGACTTGAATGGATGGTTCGGCGTCCACCAAATCTCGGTGGTCAAGCCGTGGCCACGCGGGCCGAGCGAATTGATGACTGAAGGGAACAGGAGCGCCTTGCCGATGGTGACGATCTTGGGCCTGAATCCCTGCTGCGCGGCCTGCGACCAGAAGGTGGCAAAGTCCGGCGGAATCATGTTGCCGGTGACGATTTCGGCGCCCGCCGCCTTGAAGGCGGCAATCTGCGAACTGAAATCGTTGTTCATCACCTGGTAGCGGCCGGGATCAATCAGCTTGTAGCCGGCTGCGGCGAGCGCTGGCGGCAGACCGAGCTTGGGATCGCCCCAGGCATTGCCGTCGGCGTCATTGGGGAACAGGCCGCCCACCACCTTGTTGGTCGGTGCGCCGTCCCACAGCGCCAGAAACGCGGCGATCACGTCTTCCAGGCCCCAGAAGAAGTGATACGTCCAGGTGAAGCCCTTCTTGGGATCGCCCTTGCGGCCGAAGAAATACGGCTGCCAAGGGCAATTGGTGGTGACGCAGGGCACCTCGTTGACCTCGGCCTTGTCCGCCACCGGGTTGGTGGTATCGGGCGTTCCGGCGGCCGTGATCAGGTCCACCTTGTCGCCGAGAATGAGGTCGGAGGCGACTTCCGAGGCGCGACTGCCGCTCGATTGGCTGTCCTTGCTGATGATCTGTACCGGATAGGTGCGGCCACCCACCTGCAGGCCCTTGGTCAGCAGGCCACGCACCTGATCGAGAATGAAACCATCGGCCTCGCCAAAACCGGCCAGCGGGCCGGTGCGCGGGCTGACGTGGCCGATCTTGATGACGCGGCTTTGCGCGTTGACGGGGATCACATTGAGCACGGCCGGCGCTGCAAGAGCAGCCGCGCCACCCTTGAGCAGGCGGCGCCGGCTGAAGACCGAACCTTGACGTTGCTTCATAACTTTCTCCCTTCGTGTCCTGCTTCGGTGCCTTACTTTGATGCCTTAATCGTCACGCGACCGCTTGAGGTGCTGCAAGACCTTTGCCCGCAGCGCTGCCTGCTGCTCCGGCGTCCACTTGCGGAACCCTTCGCCGGATTTGAATCCGAGCTTGCCGGCGGCCACGAGCGTCTCGAGATAGGGCGAAGGGCCGGGACGGCCGTCGATGTCCGGCAGCACCGTCTTATGAATGGCGAGCGTCAGATCGGTGCCGACCATGTCGGCATTCTCCAGCGGCCCGAGCACCGCAAGCCGCCGGCCGAACGCCGCTTTGACCACTTCGTCCACGGTCTGCGCATCGCAGACGCCGTGCTCGACCAGCGAAATCGCCTCCCGCCACAGCGCATGCTGCAACCGGTTGCCGATGAAGCCGGGCACGTCCTTCTTCACATGCGCCGGCTTTTTTCCGACCGCGGCGTGCAGCTGCATCGTCCAGTCGATCGCCTTTTGCGAGGTCCATTGCGTGCCGATCACCTCCACCAGCGGCACGAGATACGGCGGGTTCCACCAATGGGTGCCGAGCGCGCGCGAGCGGTCGCGTAAGCCTTCCATGATTCTGGTGATCGGGATGACCGAGGTGTTGCTGGCGAGGATCGTGTCCGGCCGCACGCGCGCTTCGATCTCGGCGAACAGTTTTTGCTTGAGCGGCAAATCCTCGGACACCGCCTCGACCACGAAATCGGCGCCGCGCACCGTCTCGGCCAAGTCCGTGAGCGGACGCACCCGCTCGACCGCGGCTTCATCGTCACCGAGATCGCGCAGGTTGGCCGCGATCCGCGTTCGCGCCGAATCGACATTGGCCTTCACCGAATCGGTGATGGTGACCTCATGCCCGGCAAGCGCGAACACCTGCGCGATGCCGTGGCCCATCAGCCCGGCCCCGACCACCGCAATCTTCGCCTTGCTCACGCTCAACGCTCCGATTCACTCAATGCCAATGCACCACAGATGGCCCGCCTGCTCCTTGATCCCAGCCGGCGGATACAGACCCAAGAGCGCACAAGGCGCCGACAGTATGCCGCGCATCAGCCGGCGGTATATCCGCCGTCGGCATAGAGAATATGGCCGGTGTAGAAATCCGAGGCGCGCGAGGCAAGAAACAGAAGAGGCCCGGCGAGATCCTCCGGCTCGCCCAGGCGGCCCTTGGGCACGCGCGAGAGAAACGCCGCCCGCACGGTCTTGGCGCGCTCGTCGTCGCCGAACATCCATTCGGTGAGCGGGGAACGGAACACGGTCGGCCCCAGCGCGTTCACGGTGATGCCGTTCGCACCCCATTCGCAGCCGAGCGCCTTGGTGATGCCGTCCACCGCCGCCTTCGAGGCGCAATAGGCGGTGTAGCCCGCAGGATGGCCGAGCAGGCCGCGCGCCGAGGACATCAGGATGATTTTTCCGCCCTGACCTTGCTTGAGCATCTGCTTGCCCGCTGCCCGCGCCATCAGCCAGGACTGCGTGACGTTGGCATCCATCACGTCGAGAAAGTCTTCCGGCTTTTGGTCGACGATTTTCGACACCTTGTTCAAGCCGGAAGCGACCACCAGGATGTCCAGGCGCCCGAAACGGTCCACCGCCGCCTTCACGATCGCCTCGCAGTTGCCCTCCGAGCTCGGCCGCTTGGCGATGATCTCCACCTTGCCGCCGAGCTTTTCGCATTCGGCCGCCACCTTCTTGAGCTCCTCAAAACGGTTGGCGCAAATCACCACGTTGGCTCCCGCCGCCGCCAGCACCTTGGCGGCGAGCGAGCCGAAAGCGCCGGTGGCGCCGGTCACGATCGCGGTCTTGCCTTTGACGTCGAACAGCGAATAGGGATTTTTCAGAATGTCCTCTGACATCGCGGGATCCTGCTTGGGCTAAAATCGGATGACGCCGGGCCGGCTAGCGCGACGGCACCGGGATCGTGCAGTCTCTCTTGCACGTCTCGTATTCGCTGCTGCAACGGTTGGCCACGCTGGCGAACGTGGCATGGCAACTGGCTGCCCCCTGGCACGACCTTACGCAGCTGATGGTGCACCGTTGCACCTCCCTTTGCGGCCTGCACTCGTTCGCGCACCTGATGCTGCAATCCGACTTGCGGTCGTTCATGCAGGCGACGAACTTCTCCTGCGCCGGCGCGCGGCAATCGACGAGTCTGCGCTCGCAGACCGCGCACTCGACGCCGAGCGCGGAACCGGAGCCCGCCAGCAAAGCGGCTGCTAACGCCGCGTAAATCAATTGCCGAATCTGCATCTGCCTTCTCCGATGCCTGCTCGCAACCGAGCAACCGACAATGCCGGCTACACCGGCGGCGGGGCGACGGCGACCAGGATGGTGGCGACCTGGTTGGTGCGGTTGATGATCTCGCGCCGTTCGTTCGGCCCGATGTAGCAGGTGTCGCCCGCCTTGAGCACGTGCTCCTTGCCGTCCACGATCACGGTCAGTTCCCCGGCGAGCACATGGTAGACCTTCTCCGGCGGCGAGGCATCCGGTCCCGCGCCGCCACCCGGCAGGAAGTGGGTGAGCCCGACCACGAGCGTCTGCGAGCCGCCGGCCTCGGCGCCGAACAGCCGGAGCGTGGTGCAGGCGCGGTGATTGGGCGCCTCGTAGGGCTTTGCCTCGTTGAGCCGCTTGACCAGCATCAGAACTTCTCCCCGCGTTCGATGCGATACTGCCCTTTGGGATCGACGATGGCGACCAGCCGGATGATGCAGCCGTCGCCGCGCTCCCAGCGCCAGGGAAACAGCGCGAAGGTGCAGCGCCGGCCCGTCACCTTGTCGATCTCGCCGCCCACGTTCTCGATCCCCAAGATTCCGTTCTTGAACAGGATGCGGTGCACCGGCTCCCACTCGGGGAAATCCTCCTTCCAGTCGCGGCCGCCCGACCATTTTCGGTATTCCTCGGCAAGGTGCGGATGCAGCGGGCCGTTGCGCTGCGGGCCGATGGCGGTGGCGAGCGGATGGTCGTTGGCCTGGGTGTCGTGCCCGATCACCTTGACCTTCTTTTCCACGAACCATTCGCCCGCGGACGGCACGAAGCCGGGCGCGTAGCAAAAATACTCCTCGCTGTCCTCGTATTTCTTGTGCCAGCCGGTGTTGACGATCACCACGTCGCGCGGCCGCACCACTTTGCCGGCCGCCTTCTCCAGATCGTCGTAGGTGATCGGCTCCCATTTTTTCTTCGGGATCGACACCACGATGCCGGAGCCGAAGAAGTGCGGCAGCGGCACCTCGTCGATGAACGGCGTGCCCTGCACCACGTGCGCCGGCGCGTCAATGTGGGTGGTGTTGTGCATGCTCAAGGTGAGCCGCTGCGAGAGCACACCCGATTTTGCATGGTAATGGATGCGCTCGATTTTAACGTCTTCAAAGTACGGCCAGTTCGGCGACTGATAACCGAAGCGATGGGACAGGTCGTAGAACTCAAGCCCCATGCTGTTGTCGTCATTCTCCTCGAAGGTGACGCCGCGAATTTTTTTTGCCACGATCACGCCTCCCGCACGCGTATCTCTTGTCTCTTGCCTCCTCTAGCATGATATGCATGCTGGCGAAAATACCGGAAGCCGTCCCGCTTCACACCCGCCGCTTGTGAATTCTGTGAGGTCCCATGGTCGCGAAGATCGCGCTGGAAGAACATTTTCTTGATCCCGCCACCGAACCCTACTGGCGCTCCACCATGGTGGACGTGGCGCCGCAAAAGACCTCTCAGCTCTATGCCTGCCTCACCGACTTCGGGGAGCGGCGGCTGAAAATGATGGAGGAACACGGGATCGCGCGCATGGTGCTGTCGGTGGCGGGGCCGGGCGTGCAGGCCGAGCGCGATACCGCGACGGCGATACAACGGGCGCGGGCCTCCAATGATTTTTTGGCGCGCGAGGTGCAGAAACGGCCGGACCGCTACTCCGGCCTTGCGCATCTTCCCATGCAGGACCCGAAGGCCGCAGCCGACGAGCTCGAGCGCTGCATGCGCGAGCTGAAATTCTGCGGCGCCATGATCAACGGCCACACCAACGGAAAATATCTCGACGACCGCGCCTACGATCCGTTCTGGGAGCGCGCCGCCGCGCTCGGCGCGGCGATCTATCTGCACCCGGCCGATCCGGTGGCGCCGCTGCCGGTGCTCGCCGGCTACACCGTGCTGGTGCGCCCGATGTGGGGCTGGGGCGTGGAGACCGGCTCGCACGCGCTGCGCATCATCTGCGGCGGCGTGTTTCACCGCTACCCGCAGGCCAGGCTCGTGCTCGGCCATCTCGGCGAGATGCTGCCGTTTTTGCTCTGGCGCTTCGACAGCCGCTCCAAACCCTACGGCTGGAACCTGCCGAAGCCGCCGTCGCAATACATCAAGGAAAACGTCTGGGTCACCCTCTCCGGCATGTACGACGCGCCGCCCATGCACTGCTCGCTCGACGCGCTCGGCCGCGACCGCGTCATGTTCTCCGCCGACTATCCCTTCGACTCCGACGGCGCCGGGGCGTTCATGGACAAGGTCCCGCTCGACGAAAACTTGCGCGCCGACATCGCCTACAACAACGCGGCGAAGCTGCTGGGATTGAAGTGAGCGGCAGGTCCGCTCTTCAGTCAAGCTCGGACATCAATGCAAAAGATGCTAACGAAGTCATGTGCCAAACGCGAGCGATAGCGACGACCATGTAGCTTGGATTGAGCGAAGCGACATCCGGGATAGCCCATGACTCGCGGCAGTCCATCATGGATTGCCGGGTCATGCCCGGCAATGACGTGGACGTGGCCCGTGCGTTCCCGGATATCGCAAGCTACAAGGGCGGCTTCACGCCGACGCTGTCCGCGGCCTTCACCACGCGTTGCCACGTGCCGGCCGGGATCGGGATTCCCGCGGCCTCGCGTTCGGCCTTGATGGCGTCGCCGCGCTCGCCCGGCAAAAGAATGCGCTCCACGCCCGCCGCGCGCGGCAGTCCGGCAATCGCTGAGCCGAGCCGCGCTGCCTCGTGCAAAAACGTCTGGTGATCGCCGAAAGCGGCGAGGTCGATCGCAATCGCCGCGCCGTTCAGGTACGGGCTGTCGCCCGGGTCCTCCGCCTCCAAATCCGGCGCCAGGCGCGGGTTGGACAGCGCGATACTGCACAGACATTCGATCATGAACGAAAGCCCCGCGCCCTTGGCCCCGCCCATCGGCAAGAGCGTCGCAATCGCGCGCGGGTCCGTGGTGTCGCGCCCCTGCGCATCAATGCCCCAGCCGAGCGGCACCGGCTCGCCCTTATCGCGCGCGGCCATGATTTTTCCGTTCGCCACCGTCGCCGTGGACATGTCGATGAGATAGGGCCGCCGGCCCTTGGCCGGCACCGCGATCGCCAGCGGATTGGACGACACCGCGGCAACGCGCGCCCCCGGATAGGCCATCATCGGCCCCGAGGCGCTCATCACGATGCCCGCCATGCCGGCCTCGGCCGCCTGCAGCGCGAAGTAGCCGATCGCGCCGGAATGGGTGATGTTGCGCGCCCCGCACCAGCCGACGTGCAGCTCGCGCGCCCGCGCCATCGCCTCCTGCATGGCGCGCGTCATGGCGACCGGCCCCGGCGCCCGGTCCGCTTCCAGCACCACCACCGCGCCCGACTTGCGCTCCACCCGCATGTCCGGGTTGCCGTTGATGGCCCCGCGTCGGAGCAGGTCGAGATAGCGCGGGATGCGGATGATGCCGTGCGAGTCGACGCCGCGCAGGTTCGCCCACACGAGCGTCTTCGCCCATTCTTCCGCGTGCGCGGGTGCAACTTTCGCAGCGACCAACACCTCGCGCACGAACGCTTGCAGATCCGTTTTACTGATGCGAATCGAGCCCTGACTCATTTTTTGAGCCCAATGACTTGATCTCAAACGGCATGTCCCGGATGCGGTGCAGCGTGAGCGCGATAGCGCGAACGGTGCTCCGCTGTTCCGGGACCGTTTCGGGCTCGGAGTGCGTTACGGTCCCAGGTCTGCAGCGCATCACTCCGCTTCGCTCCGTGCTGCGCTGCGTCCGGGACACGAAGGTTCATCATACTGCGACGCTAGGCGGCAGCGAGCCGCGCGCCGGCGACCGAGCGATACCAGTCGAGGATTTGCGCGCCGGTCCAATACAGCACGCCGTCGAACTTGGCGGCGTAGTCGTAGATCTGCTCCAGATACTTGATCCGGTGCGGCTGGCCGCTCAAGTACGGGTGAATCGCAAGCGCCAGAATCTTCGCCCGCTGCGCGCCCTCCGCATAGAGCCGGTCGAACTGGTCGATGGTGCGCTTGAGCAGGTATTCGCTCTGGTGGTGCTGCACGGCCATCATCGGGATGTCGTTGAGCTCCATGGTGTAGGGCAGCGTCACCAGCGGGCCGTTGGCGGTGCGGATCACCGTCGGCTCGTCGTCATAGACCCAGTCGCCGATGTATTTGACGCCGGCTGCGGCGAGCAGATCGGGCGTCTGAAGCGTCTGCGTCAGGCCCGGTCCGAGCCATCCCAGCGGCCGCTGGCCGGTGAATTTTTGCAGAATGTCGAGCGATCGCTCGATCATTGCCTTCTGGTCGGGCTCGTTGTGGATCGGGCCCTGCTGGTAGGAGTGCCCCATGAATTCCCAGCCGTCGCGTTTGGCCTCCTCGGCGACGCGCGCGTAGTCCTCGCACACGCGCGCGTTGATGGCGAGCGTGGGCACGATTTTGCGCCGCTTGAACAGCTCGAAGAACCGCCACACGCCGACCCGCATCCCGTATTCGTGCCAGCTCCAGTTCGGCACGTCGGGCAGGAGCGCGGCACCGGTCGGCGGTCCGAGCACCTGCCGCGCCATCGGCTTCGCGATGTCCCACACTTCGAGATTGACGATGGTCCAGAACACAAGCCGCGCCCCGCCCGGCAGCTTCAGCGGCGGACGGTCGACGATGGCGGAGAATTCCGCGCGCTCGCGCGGCAGCATGGGATTGGACATGGCGCACCTTCGATCAGAGCCCAGGTTAGGCGAGGACACAAAGCATAGCGGAATTGCTGTTGTCGAGAAACCGCTGCGCGGTTTTCGCTACGCCGCCTTGCGTTTGTCCGGCGCAAAGCGGCGATAAAAGGCGTCGCCCTTGGATGCCAGGTCGAGCAGAAGCTGCGAGGGCTTGAACCGCGGCCCGTGCTTCTTCTCCAGCGCCTTGCACAACTCGACGAATTTCTTCGTCCCCATCATGTCGATGTAGGACAAAGTGCCGCCGGTGAAGGGGGCAAAGCCGAAGCCGAGGATCGAGCCCACGTCGGCCTCGCGCACGTCGGTGACTACGCCCTCCTCGAAGGTGCGCGCCGCCTCCAGCGCCTGCGTCACCAGGAAACGCTGCTTGAGCTCGTTCACGTCGAGTTTTTCCGGGTCGAGCTTCTTTGCCGGCAAATCCCGCAATCCCGGCCACAGCCGCTTCGGTGCGTTCTGGGGGTAGTCGTAAAATCCCTTGCCGTTCTTGCGGCCGTAACGGCCGTGCTTCTCCACCAGCTCCTGCAGGAGCTTCTTCTGCAGCGGGTTGATCGCCTTGGGGCCGAGGTCGGCTTCCGTGGCCTTGAGAATTTTCCAGGCGAGATCAAGCGCCACCTCGTCGTTGAGGGCGAGCGGCCCGACCGGCATGCCCGCCATGCGCGCGCAGTTCTCGATCATGGGCGGCGGCACGCCCTCCATCAGCATCAGGTGGCCTTCGAGCAGGTAGTTGAGCACGCAGCGGTTGGCATAGAAGCCGCGGCTGTCATTCACCACGATGGGGGTCTTGCGGATCATGCGCACGTAGTCGAGCGCGGTGGCAAGCGCCGCATCGCCGGTGTTTTTGCCGAGGATGATTTCCACCAAGAGCATGCGCTCCACCGGCGAGAAGAAATGGATGCCGATGAAGCGGCTTGCGTCCTTCGCGTTCTCCGCCAGCGAGGTGATCGGCAGCGTCGAGGTGTTGGAGGCGAAGATGGCGTTGGGCTCGACAGCCTGCGCCTTGCGGGTGGCCTCGGCCTTCACCGCCCGGTCCTCGAACACCGCCTCGATGATGAGGTCGCAGCCGGCTAGCGCCCCGTAATCGGCCGTGGCGGCGATGCGCGCCAGCACCGCGTCGCGCTGCGCCGAGGTGGCGCGGCCGCGGCTGACCTGGTCGGTCAACGATTTCTGCACCGCCGCCTTGCCCTTCTCCGCGCTCTCCTGGTCGCGGTCGATCAACACCACTTCGAGGCCGGCGCCGGCGCTCACCGCGGCAATGCCGGCCCCCATGAAACCCGCGCCCAGGATGCCGATCTTCTTCAGCTGCACCGGCGGTACGGCGGCCGGCCGCCGTGCGCCCTTGTTCAACTCCTGCATGGAGACGAACAGCGAGCGGATCATGGCGGCAGCTTCCGGCGTGCGCATCACCTTGGCGAAGTAGCGCGACTCGACCGTGAGCGCGCGGTCGAACGGCAACAGCAGCCCTTCGTACACCACCTGCAGGAGCGCGCGCGCAGCGGGATAGTTGTCGTAGGTCTCGCGGCGGTAAAGCGCGTTCGCCGCGGTGAAGGTCATGATTCCTTCCTTGGAATAGACCGGCCCGCCCGGCAGCCGGAAACCCTCCTGATCCCACGGCTGTTTGGCCTTGCCGCCGGACTTGATCCAGTCCTTTGCCGCCTTGATGAGGTCGGCCTGCGGTACCACCGTGTCGATCAGCTTCATCCCTTTGGCCTGCGCGAGCCGCATTTGCTCGCCCTTGAGCAGCATCTGCAGCGCAAACTGCGGCGCCATCATGCGCGCCACGCGCTGGGTGCCACCGGCGCCGGGAAACAGGCCGACCTTGATTTCCGGCAGCCCGACGCGGGTCTTCTCGTTGTCCGCGGCGACGCGATGGTGGCAGGCAAGGCAAAGCTCGAAGCCGCCGCCGAGCGCGGTGCCGTTGATGGCGGCCACCCACGGCTTGCCGCAGGTTTCGAGCCGCCGGTAGATCAGCGACAGCCGGCGGCACTCCTCGAACAGCTTGGCCACCGCCGCTTCCTCGCCCACGCTCTTGGCCGCTTCCTGGAACAGACGGGTGAACGTCTCCAGCATGTTGAGGTCTGCACCGCCGCAAAAGGTATCCTTGCCCGATGTGATGACGGCGCCTTTGATCGCGGCGTCGGTTGCCACCTGCTCGACGATGGCGGACAGCTCGTTCATCACCGCGACGTCGATGACGTTCATCGAGCGCCCCGGCATGTCCCAGGTGATGAGCGCGATGCCGTCCGCATCAACCTCAAGTTTGAAATTGGTGTATGCCATCGGCCCCTCTCAGCTCTGGATGCGCTCGCCCGACTTGCGGTACCAGCGGCGGCCGCTCTCGTCGCGCTGCATGAAAAAATCCACGTCCGGATAGTGCACGCGCTCGCTCCTGGCGCGCGTGCCCACCTCAAGATAGACCGCGTCGCGGTCGCTGCGGTTGACGAGGCAATGGCCATTGCCGCTGTTGGCCTTGAAACCTGCGGCATCGCCCGGCCGCAGGATGGTTTCGCCGTCGTTCTCGCGCAGCACAAGCTCGCCTTCCAGCATGTAGATGAATTCGTCCTCGTTCTCGTGCCAATGTCGCAGCGCCGAGGCCGAGCCCGGCTTGATGCGCGTGATATTGACGCCGAACTGGGTGAGCCCCACGGCATCGCCCAAGCGTTGTTTTTCGCGCCCGGAAATCACCGCTGCGAATTCGCGCGGATAGGACGCGATCGGCTCGGCCTTGATCTTTGCTACGTCGATCTTGGGCATTGCTCGTCTCGCTCGTTATCGGGGATAGGGCTCTCCGGACTTGTGCAGATAACGCGTGCCCGTCTCGTCGCGCTCAAGCTTCATGTCGATGTCAGGGTAATCCACCTTCTCGCGCGTGGCCCGCGCGCCGATCTCGAGATAGACCGCATCGCGCGGCGAGCGGTTAATGAGGCAATGGCCGTTCGGCGTGCCGGCTTTCCAAGCTGCGGCGTCGCCGGCCTTGAGCAGCGTCTCCCCGTGGTTCTCGCACAATACGAGCTCGCCTTCGAGCACATAGATCAGCTCGTCTTCGGCCTCATGCCAGTGCCGCTGCGAGGACCAGGCCCCCGGCTTCAACGTGGTGAGATTGACGCCGAACTGGGTGAGCCCGACCGCATCGCCGAGCCGCTTGCGCCAGCGCCCCTCGACCGCGCGCCGGAACGGCTCGGGGTAATTGGTTTTGTTGTCGGGCGGAAGCTTCGCGATGTCGATCTTGGGCATTTCAGACGCGCTCGATGATGGTGGCGGTGCCCATGCCGATGCCGATGCACAGCGTCACGAGGCCGGTTGAGAGGTCGCGCCGCTCCAGCTCATCGAGCAGCGTGCCGAGGATGATGGCGCCGGTGGCGCCGAGCGGGTGCCCCATGGCAATCGCCCCGCCGTTCACGTTCACCTTGGCATGATCGATGTTCAGCGCCTGCATGTAGCGCAGCACGACCGAGGCGAAGGCTTCGTTCACCTCGAACAGATCGATGTCCTTCTTGGTCATGCCGGCCTTCTTGAGCACCTTCTCCGTCACCGGAATCGGGCCGGTGAGCATGATCGAGGGCTCCGATCCGATATTGGCGAAGGCGCGGATTTTGGCGCGCGGCTTGAGCCCCGCGGCCTTGCCCGCCTTCTTGCTGCCGATCAGCACCGCGGCGGCGCCGTCCACGATGCCCGACGAATTGCCCGGGGTGTGCACGTGATTGATGGCTTCGACTTCCGGATAACGTTGCACCGCCACCGCATCGAACCCCCCCATTTCGCCCCATTGCGCGAACGAGGGCTGCAGCGCCCCGAGCGTCTGCATGGTGGTGTCAGGGCGCATGTGCTCGTCCTTGGCAAGCAGCGTGATACCGTTCACGTCCTTGACCGGGATCACCGATTTCTTGAAGCGGCCGTTCTCCCACGCCTTGGCCGCGCGCTGCTGGCTCTCGACCGCATAGGCATCGACGTCGTCGCGCGAGAAGCCGTATTTGGTGGCAATGAGGTCGGCGGAAATGCCCTGCGGCAGGAAATAAGAACGCAGCGCGATGGAAGGGTCCACCGACCAGGCGCCGCCCGAGGCGCCGATGCCCACCCGGCTCATGGATTCCACCCCGCCGCCGATGGTCATCTCGTGCTGGCCGGAAATCACCTCCGCCGCGGCAAAATTCACCGCATCAAGCCCGGAGGCGCAGAAGCGGTTGATCTGCACCCCCGGCACGCTCTCGCCGTAACCGGCCATCAGCGCCGCCACGCGCGCGATGTCGCCGCCGGCCTCGCCCACCGGATCGACGCAGCCGAGCACCACGTCTTCCACCAGGGCGGGATCGAGGTCATTGCGCTCTTTCAGGGCGGCGAGAGTCTGGGCCGCAAGGTTGAGCGCGGTGACCTCATGCAAAGCGCCGTCCGCCTTGCCGCGCCCGCGCGGGGTGCGCACATGGTCGTAGATGTAGGCCTCGGTCATGGGAACCTCCGGGTCAGATGACGGACAACTGAGGACAGAGGACAGACGACGAAAGACAGAACACCGAAATCTGGCCGCGCACCGCCGTCTGTCGTCCGACCTCCGTCGTTCGTGCTCCGGTCATCACAAGCTTCTCGCGATCAGCAGATTCATGATCTCGTTGGTTCCCGCATAGATACGCAATACGCGGGCGTCGCGGTAGAGCCGCGAAATCGGATATTCGTCCATATAGCCGTAGCCGCCGAACAGTTGCAGGCAGCGGTCCACGACTTTGCCGAGCAGTTCGGTGGTCCATGCCTTGGCCATGGAGGCGGTGACCGTATCGAGGCCGCCGGCCACATGCCGCTCAATGCAATGGTCGACGAACACCCGCGCCACGGTCGCCTCCGTCTTGCACTCGGCAAGCTCGAACTGAGTGTTTTGAAACTCGATGATTTTTTTGCCGAACGCCTCGCGCTGCTTGACATAGTCGATGGTGAGCGCGAGCGCCCGCTCCATCATGGCGACCGCGTGCACCGCCACGATCAGCCGCTCCTGCGGCAGTTCGGTCATCAGTTGCGCAAAACCCTGGCCCTCCTCGGTGCCGAGCAGGTTTTCCGCCGGCAGCGAGACGTCCTCAAAAAACAGCTCCGATGTGTCGGCCGAATCCATGCCGAGCTTTTTCAGCTTGCGACCTCTGCGGAATCCCTCTGCATCGTCGGTTTCCACCACCAGGAGCGAAATGCCCTTGGCGCGCTCCTTGGGGTCGGTCTTGGTCACGACGATGATCAGATTGGCGTGCTGGCCGTTGGTGATGAAGGTTTTGGCGCCGTTGAGGACGTAGCGGTTGCCCTTCTTGATCGCGGTGGTGCGCACGGCCTGCAGGTCGGAGCCGGTGCCCGGCTCGCTCATGGCGATGGCGCCGATCAGTTCGCCGGTGGCGAGCTTCGGCAGCCAGCGGCGCTTCTGCTCCTCGGTGCCGTAGTGCAGGATGTACGGCGCCACGATGCCCGAGTGCAGCGGGGCGCCGAAGGTGTCGAAACCGGCGAGACTGAGCTCGCGGTTGATCACCGCCTCGTGCGCAAACGTGCCGCCGGCGCCGCCGTAGTCCTCCGGCATCGAGGCGCAGAGCAGGCCCGCCTGTCCGGCCTTGGTCCACACCTCGCGCGGGTAGAAGCGCTCCTCGTGCCATTTGTCCAGATGCGGGACAAATTCCGCGGCGATGAAGCGCCTGGCCTGTTCTTCGAGCAGGACCAGGTCCTCGGACATCCAGGCGGGGCGCGGAAGGTTGAGCGGGTTCATCAAGGCAGGTGGTGCTGCAGAGTCGGATCGCGCAAGACCAACATAGGACGCTCGGGCTCCGCGAGCGAGTCCTTTGGCAACCCGAGTTGCTCGGCCCGGTCGATGTTGCCGCCGTCATAGTTGCAAAGCGAGTGCGATAAGGCGAAGCTCGGTCCGCAGTGACGGAGGAGGAGTTCATGTACCGGCATATTTTGATCCCGACCGATGGCTCGCCGCTCGCCCAGCGCGCGGTTCCGCATGCGCTGGCGCTCGCCAAGGCGGTGGGCGCCAAGGTCACCGCGCTGATCGTCGAACATTCGTTCAACGTCTACGACGTGCGCGAATCCATGCTCTATGCGATGCCGGAACAGTTCGCCGCCTATGACAAGTTCGTCAAGCAGCATGCCCGCAAGGTGCTGGACAAAGTGGCGCAGGCCGCCAAGGCCAAAGGCGTGCCTTGCTCCACGCTCCAGGTGATTCACGACCAGCCCTATCTTGCCATCGTCAACACCGCCAAGAAGCGGCGCTGCGACCTGATCGTGATGGCCTCGCACGGCCGCAGCGGCATTGCCGGACTCGTGCTCGGCAGCGTCACCACCAAGGTATTGGCGCACACCAAGATCCCGGTCTTGGTGTTGCACTGACCCGTCGCAGATCGGTGGCCGGTCAAAACGCCTCGTCCGGCAGCTCCATCACGCTGTCCGCGCCGGCCTGGATGCGCGCGAGCTGGGCGCCGGTTTCCGGCAGCATGTGCTCCATGAAGAAGCGCCCGGTGATCAGCTTGGCGTTCATGCGTTCGGCGGAACCGTTGGCGCCCGATCTCACCTTGGCGCGCGCCGCCGCCGCCATGCGGCACCACATGTAGCCGAGCGCGACCAGCCCTAACAGATGCATGTAGTCGTAGGCGCCGGCGCCGGCGTTGTTCGGCTTGCCGATCGCATTCTGCATGAACCACATGGTGGCCTGCTGCAGGTGGCCGAGCGCCCGCCCGAGCGGCTCCACATAAGGCTTCATGCCCTCGTCGGCGCCGTGC
Organism: Xanthobacteraceae bacterium; assembly: GCA_035574295.1. GTDB lineage: Bacteria > Pseudomonadota > Alphaproteobacteria > Rhizobiales > Xanthobacteraceae > PNAI01. Next base: position 12,659 of record DATLYX010000010.1, on the reverse strand, counting down.
TCCTTGAGGAAACCTTGCACTTCGGCAAAAAACGCCTGCAGCGCGCGGCCGCCATCCTTGGGCAGCTTGCGCCCGACCAGATCCAACGCCTGAATGCCGTTGGCGCCCTCGTACATCATGGTGATGCGCGCGTCGCGCACGAACTGCTCCATGCCGTGCTCGGCGATGTAGCCGTGGCCGCCGAAGATTTGCTGCGCCAGCACCGTGTTGGCGAAGCCCAGGTCGGTGAACACGCCTTTGATCACCGGCGTCAAAAGGCCCATGTGGTCGTCCGCCGCCGTGCGCGTTTTGTCGTCGCCGGCGCGGTGCGCCAAATCCGACTGCAACGCCGTCCATACGATCAGCGCCCGCGCCGCCTCGTTGAACGCGCGGATCCCCATCAGCATGCGCCGCACGTCGGGATGCACGATGATCGGATCGGCCGGCTTGTCCTTGTTCTTGGCGCCGGTCAGGGCGCGACCTTGCAGCCGCTCCTTCGCATAGGCCGCCGCATTCTGATAGGCGACTTCCGAAAGCGCGAGGCCCTGCACGCCGACCCCGAGCCGCGCCTCGTTCATCATGGTGAACATCGCCTGCAGGCCGCGGTTCGCCTCGCCCATCAGCCAGCCCGTGGCGCCGTCGTAGTTCATGACGCAGGTGGCGTTGCCGTGAATGCCCATCTTGGCTTCGATCGCGCCGCAGGCGACCGCGTTGCGCGGCCCGATCCCGCCGTCCGCCTTCGGCAAAAATTTTGGCACCACGAACAGCGAGATGCCCTTGGTGCCCTCGGGCGCGCCCTCGATCCGCGCCAGCACGAGATGCACGATGTTCTCGGAAAGATCGTGCTCGCCGGAGGAGATGAAAATTTTGGTGCCGGTGATTTTGTAGCTGCCGTCCGGCTGGGGGGTCGCCTTGGTGCGCAACAGACCGAGATCGGTGCCGCAGTGCGGCTCGGTGAGATTCATGGTGCCGGTCCAGGTGCCGGCGACGAGCTTCGGCAGATAAATCTTTTTATGCTCCGGCGCGCCGTGCGCAATGAGCGCCGCGATCGCCCCTTGGGTGAGCGCCGGATACATGGAGAACGCCATATTGGCCGAGGAGAGGAACTCGTTGATGAGCTGCGTCAGCATAATGGGGAGGCCCTGGCCGCCGAATTCGGCCGGCACCGAGATGCCCATCCAACCGCCGTCGATGAATTGCTTGTACGCTTCGCGAAAACCCTTGGGGGTCGTCACCCGGCCGTCCGCATGCCGCGTGCAACCTTCGCGATCGCCGCTGTGGTTGAGCGGCGTCAGCACCTCTTCACAGTATTTTGCCGCCTCGTTGAGAATGGCCGCGATCACGTCGGGACTGGCATCGGCAAATCCCGGCAGATTGGCGTAGCGATCGACGTGAAATACGTCGTTGATCAGAAATAAAGCGTCGTCGACCGGTGCCTTGTAACGCGGCATGGGCCCCCTCCCTGGTTTTTACGGAGCAGCCTCTCACAATCCGATTTAGGCGCCGTTAAAGGGCAAAATAAGGGGTTCCTTACACGGGGCGCGACCGTGCCGCGCCGGCTGCGCCGCACGTGTTCTGCGCCGCGCGCCGCCAATCGATCCTTGATCGGCGGATCAATATGCGCGCAGGGGTTGTACCGGCTGCGCCCGCAAAATCGGCGCAAATCTTGTAGCCGTACCAGCGGGTTAACGGCCTGTTTACCGTCAACTGTGAAAACTGCCCAGAAAGGTGGATCGCGCCGGATTCCCACCTGTTCGAGACGGAATCTGTTCCCGGGGCCAGCCGGCCGCCCTGACCTTCGACTTGGATCGGCCTTCAGACGGTGCGGCACAGGCGCAGACCATACCGAGACTACGAGGACGACGATCCGGATTCGATCGGCGAGACGCTCGCTGCGGTCAATGACCGCCTCGACGAACTGAGCCTGCGAATCGCGCGCCTTTCGCGACGCACGCACGTCGAAGAACGCCCGTATCGCGCCGAGCAGCGTGAATTGCCCGTCGGGGTCGGAGAGGCGCTGGCGCAATTCAACCGCCGTCTCGACCAGATTGTCGCCGACATCGCCCGCAACGGCGCACCGCGCACGCGTTCCGATTGGGCGTCCGAATTGGACTCCGCATCGGATCGCGACGAGAAACGTGCGCCCGAGCCTGCCGCGCCGGTGCCGCTCGCCCCTGTGGAATCCACCCAGGATCTCAGCGGGCTGGAAGAGCAATTGCGCAAAATCACCGAGCAGATTTCCGGTCTCAACCGCCCCTGCCGCATCGATGACGCGGTGTTCGCGCTGCGCAGCGACCTTGCCGACATCAGCCGTGCGTTCAGCGATGCCATGCCGCGGCAGGCCATCGAGGTGTTGGAGAAAGAGGTCCGGGCGCTCGCCGCCAGCGTCGAGCGCGGCCGCGAGCTCGGCGTCGACAGCAACAAGCTCGCGCTGCTCGAACAGGGCATCACCGAGGTGCGCGATGCGCTGCGCAAGCTCGACCCGACCGAAAACGTGCTGGCCATCGGCCGCGCCGTGCAGGAGCTCGCCCGCAAGGTCGATCAGATGACGGCCGCGAGCCAAAATCCTGCGGCGCTGCAGAAACTCGACCAGGAGATCGCCGGATTGCGCGACGCCTTGCGCAGCCGCGAGCCGGCCGACAGTTTTCGGGAGATCGGGCGCGCACTGCAGGAGCTGGCCCGCAAAGTGGACCAGATCAGCGGTCCGGCGCACAGCCCGGCCGCCTTGCAGAAGCTCGATCAGGACATCGCGGGTTTGCGCGAGGCGCTGCGCAATCTGGAGCGGGCGGAGAATTTTGACGAGCTCAACAAGACGGTCAAGGAACTGGCGCGCAAGATCGACCAGGTCACGTCCGCCAATCACAACCCGCTCGCGCTGCAGAAGCTGGACCAGGTGATCGCCGGCCTGCGCGGCATCGTCGGCCACATGGCCTCCAATGAGACCCTGGCCAAGCTCGCCGCCGACGTGCGCAACCTCTCTGACCGGTTCGAGCAGATTGCGCCGGAGGGCACGCTACCGGCCGGCCGCACGGCGACGGGCACGACCCCCGACATCGAGACGTTTGCGCGCGCGATCGCGGAACAGCTCGAACAGCAGCTTGCAACGCAGATCGAACCCCAGCGTTCCCATCACGCCGAGATGCTGATTCGCCAGTTGGCCGACGAGATCGACCAGCGTTTCGCAGCCCATGGCGCCGTGCCCGCCGAGCTGCCGGATCTGGTTGCAGAGGTGCGGGCACTGGCCGGGAAGCTCGACCGCCTGCAGGCCCCGCAGGGCGACCGCGCGGCGGTCTCCGGCATCGAGGATCGCATTGTCAATCTTGCCGCCAAGCTCGACGAGTCCGGGGCTTGGCTCGAACGGCTCGACGCCATCGAGCGTGGCATGGCTGACCTTTTGGTCTATCTCGACGAGTTGCGCCGGACCAAGCCGCAGACACCGCCGTCCGCCGCCTCCGACGCTTCGCGCCTCGAACCTCCGCAGAGCTATGAGACTCTGCGCAGCGGCACCGAGCCCGACTTGCCGCAGGAATTTCGGGAGCCCCGCTCCGGGGCGCGCCGGAGCGCGGCTGCCGCCGCCGGCGATCTGCCCACGGTCGACAGCGCAATCCGGGTGCTGGAGCGCGCCACGGCCGTTGCGGATGCGCCGGTTGCGACCTCGGAGGCCGCCGAGCAGGTTTCGCACGTGCCCGCCCCCGCAGCAACCGACACCGCAGCGACGGACGCGCCCGTCGATGCCCGCGCCGCGGCGGTGCGCGGTGCCGTGCAGAGGCCGATCAATCCCGACCTGCCGCCCGACACCCCGATCGAGCCGAGTCAGGACGCCGCGCAGCTCGGTGCCTCCGCCGCCGAACGCCTGAGCGCTCCGGAAGCGCCCCTCAATGTGAGCAAACCGGTCGCGCGCGAAGTCGCAAGCCAGTTCGAGACCCTGATCGCGGCGCGGCGCGCCGCGCTCGCCGCGACCGCCGAGGCTGCGACCGCAGGTCTCGCCGGCGGCCGCCCGGTCAAGAAAATCGCGCGCGGCGGGTCAAGCCGCGTAAAGGATTACGTGCGTTGGACCCTGCTCGTGGCGAGCATCATCGTCATCGTACTCGGCGCGGTGAAGGTGGGCATCGAGATGTGGGGTGCCCACGAGCCCTCTGAGCAGCCGGCAACCAGTGCGGCCCCGACCGGCGACCAATCCGAGGCAGGTTCGAGCCTCGCGCCAGCGGCGACGCCGAGCCCCGCTCCCGCACCGGGTTCGGGCCAAGGCTTGCCGAGCCGGACCCCCGCCATGCCGATGCCCGGCGATTCCGCGCCGGCCACGCCGCCCGCCGAGCAGCCCGCCAATCCGACCGTGGACGGCGCCTCACCACCCGAGCCGCTGGACGGCAGCTCGGCCAGGCCCATGCCGGAGGTCACCGGCGCCCTGTCGCCATCGGGGGCCGAAGCCCCGCGCGGCCCCGCCGAGCTGCCCACCGGTATCGGCGGTCCCGCACTGCGTGCTGCGGCGGCAAGCGGCAATCCGGCCGCCGAATACGAGATCGCGCTCCGCTACGCCGAGGGCCGGGGCGTGACCCCGAACGTTGAGGAATCCGCTCGCTGGCTGGAGCGCGCGGCGAGGTCCGGATTTGCTCCGGCGCAGTTCCGCCTCGGCAGCCTTTATGACAAGGGCGGCGGGCTCAAGCGCGATCGCGCGCTCGCCCGCAAGTACTACACCGCCGCGGCCGAGCAGGGCCATGCCAAGGCCATGCACAATCTCGCGGTGCTCTATGCCGAGGGTATCGAGGGCCGGCCGAACTACCGCCTGGCGGCGCACTGGTTCCGCAAAGCCGCCGAACACGGGATTGCCGACAGCCAGTACAACCTCGCCATCCTCTATATCCGTGGCATCGGCATCGAGCAGAATCTCGCCGAGGCCTACAAATGGTTCGCCCTTGCCGCCAATCAGGGCGACCAGGAAGCCGCTCGCAAGCGCGACGAGGTGGCGGAACGGTTGGACGAGCAGTCCCTCAATCTTGCGCAGCAGAAGGTGCGCGCCTTCGTGGTGCTGCCGCAGCCGGAGCAGGCGCTGAGCCTGCGCGTTCCGCGCGGCGGCTGGGATCGCGCCGATGTGAACGGTCAGCCCCCGCGGCCGAACCTGCGGCCGGCATCGCCCGAGGCCCCGCCGCCGCCCGCTTCGCTTCTGTCGCCGCATCCGCTCTGATGCGGCGCCGCACAGCGCGGGTGCGGCTGCCCGCATTGGCGTCCGCAGCGTTTTAGGGTCGACTCCCGCGCTGACAAATTGCTAGAGAAGCGCATCGCAGCGCGCGGAGCGTCCTCGCGTGGCATCGCGCGTGCGTGTCGGACACGCCTCAAAAGCAGCGGATCGCGCGTGCAGATCTACCTTCCGGTCGCCGACCTGCCGGTCAACATCTTCCTGGTGCTGGCGATGGGGCTGGCGGTCGGCTTCATCTCCGGCATGTTCGGCATCGGCGGCGGGTTTCTAATGACGCCGCTGCTCATTTTCATCGACATCTCTCCGGCGGTGGCGGTGGCGAGCGTGGCAAGCCACATCGCCGCCTCCTCGTGCTCAGGCGCCATCTCCTATTGGCGGAGGAATGCCCTCGACCTGTCGCTGGCGCTGATGCTGCTTGCCGGCGGCATATTGGGCATGGCGGTGGGCGTCTGGCTGTTCACGCTCTTGCGTTCGCTCGATCAGCTCGATCTCACCATCGGCCTGTCTTACGTTCTGCTGCTCACGATCGTCGGCATCCTGATGATCGCCGAGAGCGTGCGCGCGCTCGTGCGCGAACGGCTGGGAAAGCCGGTAGTGCTGCGGCGCGGCGGTTCGCACACCTGGCTGCACGGGCTGCCGCTGAAGATGCGGTTCAAACGCTCGAAGATCTATGTCTCGGCCATCCCGGTCTGGCTGATCGGATTCGTGATCGGATTTCTGGGCGCCATCATGGGCATCGGCGGCGGCTTCCTGCTGGTCCCCATGCTGATCTATTTCCTGCGCGTGCCGAGCGCGACCGTGATCGGCACCGCCATGGTGCTGACGCTGGTCACCATGGCGGCGGCGACGGTGATGCACGCGGTCACCAATCATCTGGTGGATGCGGTTCTGGCGTTCATCCTCATGGTCGGCGGCGTGATCGGCGCCCAGTTCGGCGCGCGCGCCGGCCAGAGCATGCCGGGCGAGCGGTTGCGCCTTTTGCTGGGCGGGCTCGTGCTGATGGTGGGCTTGAGGTTCGCCTATCAACTGATGGTGCGTCCGGACGATCTGTATTCGATCCGGGTCATGGCAGGTGGCTGATGCGTGGACGGTATCACCTCCTGAAGCTCGCGCTGGCGTTCGGGTGCTGCACGCTCGGTGCGGCGCCAGCGGCCGCCGAGCGCATCATCGCCTCCATGTCGCTGCACCGCGTGTTCGTCACGTCCAACTTCACCGGCACGCAGATCACGCTGTTCGGCGCCATCGAGCGCGACCCGCCCGGGCAGCAGTTGCGTCCCAATTACGACGTGGTGGTGACCGTCACCGGCCCGCGCCAGAATGCGGTAACGCGCCGCAAGGGTCGGGTGCTCGGCATCTGGACCAACGTCGATTCGCGCACCTTCATCAACGTGCCGATCTACCTTGCGGTGCTGACCAATCGGCCGATCGAGGCGCTGGCCAGCGCCGAGACCGCCCGCCGCTTGCATATCGGGCTCAAGATTATCCAGTTGCCGCAACAGATCGGCCCGGACGTGGCGGACGTCGTGCCGGACGATCCGTTCCGCACCAATTTCCTGCGGCTGAAGATGGCGCAGCAACTCTACAGCGAGCGCACCAACGGCGTGACGTTTCTGACGCCGACGCTGTTCCGCGCCGACATTCCGCTGCCCCCGAACGTGCCGATCGGCAACTACGACGTGGACGTGAAACTGCTGTTTGACGGCAACCAGATCACCCGTGCCCGTTCGGCATTCGAGCTGGTGAAGACCGGTTTCGAGCAGTTCGTGGCCGAGGCCGCGCAGAAGCACGGCCTGCTGTACGGTCTTGCCACCGCGTTGATGGCCTTTCTCACCGGCTGGTTCGCAAGCGTCGTGTTCCGCCGCGACTAAAGGGTTGCTACCGGGCGGGTATCAGCCGCAGCGTCACCTGGTCGCCCTCCAGCACGAGGGCGCTGCCGTCCATGCGCCACCGCTTGGCGGATTTGAGCGCTTCGAGAAAGGCGGTTTCCGTCTGCATCTGGTCCGCACAGAACATTCGGGTGGTGCCGAGCTCGCCCACGCCGAATTGCGTCTGGCCGAGCGTCACCTTGCCGAACCAAGTATTGCAGCCGGCAAATCCGCTGCCCGCAAGCCCGCGCTGCGCATCGTGCCTCACGGTGATTGTTGGTGCCTTGTCCTGATAGGCCTGTCCGTTCAGCGAGGCCGCAACGAAGCGCTGGCCGATCGGAAATCCCCAGGGCGACTGTGCCGCCGCCGCCGCCGACACAACGAAGACCGTCAGCATTTGCGGCAAGTATGAGACGGGTCGCATGCGTTCCCTCCTCGAAGCCGACCGCATTCTCCGCCACGCTTCTGTAGTTTCTCGTTCACGCGGTCGCGCAAACTTCCCCAGCAAATAAGGCAACGTTTCGATGCCTTTGCGGCTGCCGCGCCCAAACATTTTCACAATCATGGCGCGCCGCGCACAATCCACTGCCGCACGCCCGAGCTAGGAGGACGCGCTCTGGCTGTGCTATGAGCTCGCATGCAATTGAGTTGAAAGCGAAATTTCATGGCCAACCGGCTGCTGACACGTTTCTTCGGCGGCCCGCCGCTCGCGGTGGCGGGCAAGCTCGTGCTGCTGTCGATTCTCATCGGCGTGGTGCTGTCCGCCCTCGGTGTTGACCCCTGGAACATCGTGGACAGCCTGCACCGGCTGTTTCGTACCGTTTGGGAGCGAGGTTTTGAGGTCGTGTATTGGCTGTGGCGTTATTTTCTGCTCGGCGCCATCCTGGTCATCCCGGTGTGGCTCATCATACGTCTGGTCAGGGCGCCGATGGGCAAATAGCAATTGGCAATTTTCGCTTCACGCCGGCCATTTCTCGGCGGTCATCGCCGCCGCGTTCACGCCCACGAGATCGCCGAGGCGCTCCGCCCTTTCCGCCGCGAGGGCCCGCAAAAGCGCCGTCTTGATCTCGCCGAGCAGGCCGGGCCCGCGATAGATCAAGCCGGTGTAGAGCTGCACGAGATCGGCGCCGGCCTTGATCTTGGCGAGCGCGGCTTCGCCGGAGTCGATGCCGCCGACCCCGATCAAGGGAAAAGCCCCTTCCACCCGCACGTAGGTCTCCGCCAGCATGCGCGTGGACAGCGCGAACAGCGGCCGGCCGGAAAGCCCGCCTTCCTGCTTTGCGATCGCGCGCTCGCGCAGACTGCCCGGACGGCTGACCGTGGTGTTGCCCACGATCATGCCGTCCACTTGCCGCCGGCGCGCGCTGCCGACGATGTCGTCGAGCTCGGAGAGCGAAACATCGGGCGCGATCTTGACCAGCACCGGCGTCGGCCCGGCCTGCGGCGCCACGCGGTCGCGCCGCGCCATCACGCGCGCCAAGAGATCGTCGAGCACGGCGGTGCGTTGCAGGTCGCGCAGGCCCGGCGTGTTCGGCGAGGAGACGTTGATGGCGATGTAGCTTGCCACCGGCGCAAGCATATCGACCAGCCGCTCATAGTCCGCGGCGCGGTCGCGTGCATCCCGGTTCGGCCCGATGTTCACCCCGACGATGCCGCCGCGGCCCCCCCGCGCCGCAAGCCGCCTGAGCGCCGCATCCGCGCCTGCGCTGTTGAACCCCATGCGATTGATCACTGCGGCGTCGGCCTCGAGCCGGAACACCCGCGGCCGCGGATTGCCCGCCTGCGGCAGCGGCGTCACCGTGCCCACCTCGACGAACCCGAAGCCGAGGCCGAGCAGCGCGTCCGGCACTTCGGCGTTCTTGTCGAAGCCCGCGGCGATACCGACCGGATTGGCAAAATTGAGGCCGAACACCCGGACCGCGAGACGCGGATCGTCGTCGGGAGGGGATTTCGACGAGAATTTGAGTGCCGTGATGGTGAGCCGATGGGCGGTTTCCGGGTCGAGCAGCCGCAACAGCGGCCGCGCCAAGCGGTCGAATAGCCCAATCACGGAAGGCCTCCAGGAGAGAATTTGACCCTATCGGCGCCTCCGCTCCCCTGCAAGTTGGCACGCCAGAAACGGGTGGCAGGGACCTGGACAAATGCGGGTTGAGGCACTAATTCCTAACTGCTGGACAATAGTCTCACAACCCCCAGGGCGACCATGCCCGCGATGCTGACCCATGCCCAGATCTGGAACGCGCTCGACCGGCTCGCGGCGCGGGCCAAGCTGTCGCCGTCCGGGCTTGCCAAGCGTGCGGGTCTCGATCCGACCACCTTCAACCGCTCAAAGCGCGTCACCCCGGAGGGACGGCCGCGCTGGCCGTCCACCGAGTCGATCGCCAAGGCGCTCGCCGCCACCGGCACCAGCGTCGAGACCTTCGTATCGCTGATCACCGAGAGCGCCGGCAAGGCGCAGGCGGTTCCGCTCATCGGGTTTGCCGAGGCCGGCACCGGCGGCTATTTCGACGACGGCGGGTTCCCGGTCGGCAAGGGCTGGGACGAGATCGCGTTCCCCGCCATCAACGACGAGCACGCCTACGCGCTGGAAATTTCCGGCGACTCCATGCTGCCGGCCTACCGCGACGGCGATGTGATCATCGTGTCGCCGGCCGCGCCCATCCGGCGCGGCGACCGCGTGGTGGTGCGCACCAAGAGCGGCGAGGTGATGGCAAAAGAACTCAAGCGCCAGACCAACAAGGTGGTCGAGCTCAAATCGCTCAACAACGATCATCCCGACCGCACGCTGCCGCTCGACGAGGTGCTGTGGATGGCCCGCATCGTCTGGGCGAGCCAGTAACCGCCCGCCGCCGCATCGGTGAAGCTTTCGCTCACGTGCATCAGATAGGTGCGCGGCCTGTTTGCGCGCCTATGCCTTGGCGGGCGCAAATTCCGCCTTGACCACATCCGCGAGGGCGAGCCGCAGCTTCTCGACGCTGAACGGCTTGCGAATGTAGCCCTTGGCGCCGGCCTTCATCGCTCGGGCGATGACGCTCTCGTCCCCGTGCGATGTGATGATGATAATGCGTACGTCCGGATAGGATTTCACGATCGCTTCCGTCGCGGCGATGCCGTCCATGTCCGGCATGGTGATGTCCATCAACACCACATCCGGCATGCAGGTGGGATAAGCCGCAATAGCCGCAGCGCCGGTCGGCGCCACCGCAACCACCCTGTGCTTCAACTGCACGAGACTGCCGACGACGATCTTCGCCACCAGCGAAGAATCATCGACGACCATGACGTTGAGCCGGTCCATCGAAGATCCCCCTGATCCACGATCGGCGACCCATAGCATCTCTCGGTTTCAGTTTGCTAAATAAGCAACCATGGGTAGTTTATCCTCTTGAATTACCGGTGTCTTTTTTCTCTTGGCGTCTCGCCTCCGCAGCCCCGTCACGTCATCGTTCATAGCCACGCCGCTACGCGCTGCGCGCGAGCGCCCCGTCGATCATGGCGATGGTGTTCTGCAGGCCGTACAGCGCCACGAACGAGCCGAAGCGCGGCCCCTTCTCCTGGCCGAGCAGCACCTGGTAAAGCATGTTGAACCATTCGAGCGATACGCCCGGCTTGCCGTCCTTGGTTTTCACCTTGCCGGTCTTGTCGAGAAACGGCTCGCGCCGCCCGACTTCGTACACCACTTCCTGAATCTTTTCCGCGCTCGCGTCCGGCGGCAGTTGCGACAGCGCATCGCGCAAATCGGTGAGCGCCGCGCGCTCGGCCTCCGTGGGCGCGCGATATTTTTTCGCCGGCAGCACGAAGTCGCGGTAGTAGTGCAGCGCGTACTCCACAAGCTGGTTGAGTTTTGGGTGCGTCTTGGGGGTCACCCCCGGTCGGTAGCGGCCGATGAATCCCCACAACGTCTCGGCATTCTCCGCGTTGGAGGACGACACCAGGGTCAGCAGCATGGAGAACGAGATCGGCACCTCGGCCTTGGGCGGGGAGCCGGCATGGATGTGCCACACCGGATTGGCCAGCCGCTGCCGCAAATCCTGCCGCTCATAGGCTTCGAGGTACTGGTGATATTCGTCCACGTGGCGCGGGATCACGTCGAAGTAGAGGCGTTTGGCCGCCTTCGGCTCGCGGTACATGAACAAGGACAAGCTCTCCGGGCTCGCATAGCGCAGCCATTCCTCGATGGTGATGCCGTTGCCCTTGGATTTGGAGATTTTTTGGCCCTTCTCATCCAGAAACAATTCGTAATTGAAACCTTCCGGCGGCGTGCCGCCGAGCGCGCGGCAGATTTCGCCGGAGAGCCGCACCGAGTCGATCAAATCCTTGCCCGCCATTTCGTAGTCGACGCCGAGCGCCACCCAGCGCATGGCCCAGTCCGGTTTCCATTGCAGCTTGCAGCGCCCGCCGGTCACCGGCACGGTGACCGGCTGCCCGGTCTCCGGGTCTTCGTAGGTGATGGTGCCGGCGCCCGCATCGTGCGCGATGACCGGCACCTGCAGCACCACCCCGCTCTTCGGATCGATCGGCAGGAACGGCGAATAGGTCGCCGCGCGCTCCTCGCGCAGGCTCGGCAGCATGATCGCCATCACCTGATCGAACCGTTCCAGCACGCGCAGGAGCGCGGCATCAAACCGGCCGGATGTGTAGCACGCAGTTGAGGAGAGGAATTCGTACTCGAAACCGAACTGGTCGAGGAAGGCGCGCAGCCGCGCATTGTTGTGCTCGCCGAACGAGGGATGGGTGCCGAACGGGTCGGGCACGCGGGTGAGCGGCTTGCCGAGGTGCTGCGCCAGCATGTCCTTGTTCGGCACGTTGTCCGGCACCTTGCGCAGGCCGTCCATGTCGTCGGAGAAGGCGATCAGCCGGGTCTTGATCTTGTCGTCGGTGAGCACGCGGAAGGCGTGGCGCACCATCGAGGTCCGTGCGACCTCGCCGAAGGTGCCGATGTGCGGCAGCCCGGACGGGCCGTAGCCGGTCTCGAAGATCACCTCGTCCTTCGGATATTTCTTCAGGCGCGCGACGATTTTGCGCGCCTCCTCGAACGGCCAGGCGTTCGAGTGCTCGGCGACCTCGCGCAAGCTTGCGGCGGCTTCGGCAACGGACATCATTCCGGAATACCCGCGATCCTGAGCGGACACTAACCTATGTTCAGTCAGCATGGAATCGGCACATTGGGCGAGTATTTACGGCAACATCAGCCCATAGAAGCGACAGGCTTGTTCCATGGCTTGGTTTCCGAAACCACTACACATGCACTCGCTGTCATCGCCCGTGGATCGACGAATAGTCGTACATGTGCGACGATGATTGCCCGCATTGCCGTACACGTGCCTCGCACGCATGATCCCGGGACGCTCAGGGCCACCGCCCGCCGGCAATACGGCCGGCCGCTCCCTGCGAGGAGCTGGACTGGGCAGGGCGAAGGCGGCGAAACGCCGCCGGATCAGGACCGCCAAGCGCGGTCCGCCCGTGTGCAGGAAGTGCGGTCCTTGGGTGCAAAATCGCCGCGGTGGAGCGCCGGAAGGCGAGCGCGTCGATCGCAAGATGCGCGCAACGCTGCGCCGGCGTTGCGGCGGGTCCTCGCAAGACCTGCCCCGGGCGCCTCGCCCGCGCCCTTGCGCCTTTCG
>DATLYX010000009.1:0-97538 GCA_035574295.1 Xanthobacteraceae bacterium | reverse complement strand
TGGGCCGAACACCCGCCGCTCGATATCCGCCACCACCCGCTCCGCCTCTGTGGCGCGGCCGTGCGTCGCCAGCCAGCGCGGACTTTCCGGCAGCCACATCCGCAGGAAGAAGATGCAGATGCCGAGCAGCCCACCGATCAGGAACGCCAGCCGCCAGCCGAGCTCCGGATCAAGCACCGCCGGATCGAGCAACACGATCGCGCCGGCGGCGCCGAGCGCCGCGCCGATCCAGAAGCTGCCGTTGATGACGAGGTCGGTCCAGCCGCGCACCCGCGCCGGGATCAGTTCCTGGATGGTAGAGTTGATGGCGGCATATTCGCCGCCGATGCCGGCGCCGGTGAGGAAGCGGAACAGCACAAAACTCCACAAATCCCACGACAGCGCCGTCGCGGCAGTCGCGATCGTATAAACCGCAAGCGTGATGAAGAAGAGCTTCTTGCGTCCGAGTCGGTCGGTAAGCCAGCCGAAGAAGACCGCGCCGAGCACTGCACCGGTGAGATAGGCGCTCCCCGCAAAGCCCACCTCGGCGCTGCTCAACTGCAGGCGCGGACTCTCGCGCAGCGCGCCGGCCATGGTGCCGGCAAGCGTCACCTCCAGTCCGTCGAGAATCCACGTGATGCCGAGCGCGACGACGACGCGCGTGTGAAAGCCTCGCCACGGCAATCGGTCGAGCCGCGCGGGGATATCGGTTTCGGCGATGCCGTCGTCGGATTGCGAAGATAGCGCAGGAGGTCCACGATTCATGATCCACCCAACGCGGGATCGACGTCGCGGTTCCGGGTTCGCCGCAACAGCGCACGCCCCCATGGCGCATTGCCATGGCGCATCGTTGCCATGGCGCATCGTTGTCCGACAAAAAGCAATTGGCGGCGGATCGCCCGCCGCCGATTGTGAAACGAAGCCGGAACGTGTTGTGAGTTACTCCGGCATCACATAGGCGTAGATACGGCTGCGTGGATAGGGGATTTCGGCGACCTTTCGTCCCACGCTGTTGCCGGAAATGATGATCGGATTTCCCTTTTCGTCGAAGCCGCTGACAATGCCGACATGGCCGCCGTTTTTGCGGTGCATCACGGCGATGGCGCCGATCCGCGGGCCGGGGACGCGCCGGCCGTAGCTTGCGAACGACTTGGCGGCGTCCGAACCGGTCCCGCTATAGCCGCTGCGCTCCAGCACAAAGTTCATGAAACGGGCGCACCACCGGCGGCTCATATCGGTGGGGTTGGTGCCGATCCACCGCCGCGCTTCCTCGACTGGATCGGAGGAGGCAAACAGCCGAGGCATGCGGGGCGGCTGGGGCCGCGCGCTGCCTGTGGTCTCCGCACGGACCGTTTGCGCCGCCACGCGAATTTCCGGGGACTCCGGATTCAGATTGACGACCTCTTGTGCCGCGGGTGCTGCGGTGGCGACCCGCATCTTTTTGCGGACCTGGCTTTTCGTGGCAGCGGCCTGTTTGGTCGGACCGGCCGACGCCGCGGCCTGGGTTTTGGCCGCCGCCGGCTTCTTTGCCGGAGCCGCGGCGGCAGGAGGACCTGACGACAAGGCAAACGACAACGCCAACGCTGTGCTCAACGCTACAAGACGCATCACTCCACTCCACCCTTACTGTTTTTGATGACCCCCCGACTGCTGTGACCAGCAGCCAAACGCGGACCGAGGGGTCCGCGTTCCTGTGGATATTTTTAACCATATTTTGTGCGAAAGCCGAAGCGAAAAATTCAGTATCCGTTAACGGAAGTGGTTTCCGTCTGGCGACTTGCTTGAAAAAACGAGAGTTTTTGCAAGCAGTCGCGGCTCTCGGAGCTTCCCCTTTCGCCACCTAAAGTTGCCGGAGCAGCCACTATTCGTGTGGAGAACCCGTGAATGGTTTTGCAAAACTTAAAATACTTTTTCGTCTCGCAGCCGCCCAAGTAATCGCGCATCGACCACTTTGCGAATACGCAAGACCCCAGATGGCGTCTTGCATCCTCAGCCGTTGCGGCTGAGCAGGAACACCGCCTGCTCCCCGAACAGGTTCCAGAACCACCACGGCGCATGCAGCCGCAACGGCGAGCCCCAGGCGTTCAGCGCCACCGCGCGTTCGATTTTGGCGCCGATGACCTCGCAGAGGTCGCGGAAATCCTTGATCGTGCAAAAATGAATGTTGGGCGTCTCCCACCACGCGTAAGGCAGATTGTCGGTGGTGGGCATGTGGCCGCCGAGTGCGACTTGCAGGCGGATGCGCCAATGCCCGAAATTGGGGAACGATACGATGGCATGTCGCCCGATGCGCAGCATGTGCTCGAGCACCACGCGCGGCCGGTGGGTGGCCTGCAGGGTCTGGGACAGGATGACATAGTCGAAGGCATCGTTCGGGTAGTCGGCGAGATCGGTGTCGGCGTCCCCCTGGACCACCGCTAAGCCTTTGGCAACGCACTCATTCACGCCTTCGCGGGACAGCTCGATGCCGCGCCCGTCCACTCCCCGCGTCTCCGCCAGAAGCCGCAGCAGCTCGCCGTCCCCGCAGCCGACGTCGAGCACTCTCGCGCCCGGGGCTACCATTTCGGCGACCACCAGGAGGTCGACGCGCGCCCCGCCCGGGCTGCGCGCCGCCTCCGCCATGGTCAGGTCCGGCTTGAGCAGCGACAGCATTACGGCTTTCCCGAAATCAGTCCGCGTGCGCGCGCGGCACCGTCGAGGAAGCCGCGCACGATGGCGAACAGTTCCGGCTCATCGAGCAGGAAGGCGTCGTGACCCTTGTCGGTGACGATCTCCGCGAACGAGACTCGTGCGCCCGCGGCGTTCAGCGCATGCACGATAGCGCGCGACTCGGAGGTGGGAAACAACCAGTCCGAAGTGAAGGAGATGACGCAGAAGCGCGTCGGCGTTCCGCGGAACGCATTGGCGACCACCCCGCCATAGTCGGCGGCAAGGTCGAAGTAGTCCATGGCGCGGGTCAGATAAAGGTACGAATTGGCATCGAACCGCTCCACGAACGAGATGCCTTGGTGGCGCAGGTAGGACTCCACCTCGAAGTCGGCGTCGAACGAGAACGTGGGATTGGAACGATCCTGCAGCTTGCGTCCGAACTTCCGGTGCAGCGCCGCGTCCGAGAGATAGGTGATGTGCGCGCCCATGCGCGCCACCGCAAGGCCGCGCCGCGGATTGGTGCCTTCCAGGAGGTAGCGCCCTCCGCGCCAATCCGGATCGGCCATCACCGCCTGCCGGCCGACCTCGTGGAAGGCGATGTTCTGCGCCGAATGACGCGTGGCGCACGCGATCGGCAAGGCCGCGAACACGCGGTGCGGATAACTTGCCGCCCACTGCAACACCTGCATGCCGCCCATGGATCCGCCGGCCACCGCGAATACCGACTCGATGCCCAGGTGGTCGAGCAGCATCGCCTGTGCCCGCACCATGTCGCGAATGGTGATGACCGGGAAATCCAGGCCCCACGGCTTGCCGGTTTTCGGGTTGGTTGAGGAGGGGCCGGTGGTGCCCATGCAGGCGCCGAGCACGTTCGGGCAGATGACGAAATAGCGCTCGGTGTCGATCGGCTTGCCCGGGCCGACCATGGTGACCCACCACCCGGGTTTCTTGGTGACCGGGTGCTCGCTCGCCACGTGCTGATCGCCGGTGAGCGCATGGCAGATCAGGATCGCGTTCGTCCGCTCCGCGTTCAGCGTCCCGTAGGTCTTGTAGGCCACCTGGAACGGCGACAGCTCGACGCCGGCGTCGAGCTTGAGCGGCTTTTCTGGGCCGAACCGCACGACCAGGGAGTCGCGCGGCTCGTCCGCCTCACGTGGCGGCACTCCGCGCGTGGTGCTGATTTCGACCATTGCTTTCTCGGCCAATCGACCACCCGGCATTTGGCTTGGCTAGGTAGGGTTGGCACCGGTTGCTGTCAATGTTTTCTTTGCTTTCGACCGCCGTCCCACCTATCAATGCCAGCCATGGGAAAAGCGCCGACCATCCCATCACTCGCCGAGCTGCGCGCCGAGATCGACCGCATCGATGAATCGATGCACCGCCTGCTCATGCAGCGGGGCGAGATCATCGACCGGCTGATCGCGGTGAAGCAGACGCAGGAGAGCGGCTCGGCCTTCCGCCCGGCGCGCGAGGCCGAGATGATGCGCCGCCTGGTGCAGCGCCATCACGGGATCCTGCCCCTGGACACCGCCGAGAGCATCTGGCGGGTCATCATTGCCACCTTCACCCACGTGCAGGCGCCGTTTTCCGTACATGCCGATCTTTCGGTCGGCGACGCGCTGATGCGCGATTCCGCCCGGTTCCATTTCGGCTTTACCGTGCCGTTCGTGCCGCACATGGGTTCGGCGAGCGTCGTGGCCGCGGTCTCCGCCTCCAAGGGCGATCTCGGCCTCGTGCCGGCGTTCGCCGCCGCGAGCGCCGGCGACTGGTGGACGGCGCTCGAGTTCGAGAGCGCACCCAAGATCATTGCCCGCTTGCCCTTCATCGACCGGCCCAATCATCCCGCCGCCTTGCCGGTGTTCGTCATCTCGCGCGCGGCCCCCGAGGCCATGGTGACGGAAGTGGAGGTCTGGAGCGTGCGCGTATCGGGATGGAGCGTGGCGGCCGCCCGCGCCATCGCCACGCTGGCCGAGTCGATTGCTGTGCCCGACAGCGCCTTCGACGGCGCCGCGTTGCTGCTTTCGCTGCCGCCCGGCCGCAAGCTCGCCGAAGTCAAGGAGGCGCTGATCCGGGCCGGAGCCTCGGTGCGTTCCACCGCCCTCGTCGGAAGCCACGCGACCCGCTATACGGTTCCCGCCGACAAGGCGTAAGACCGGCCCTGAGTGAGAATAATGACTGCGACGCGCCCACAACCGCGGCCTGGCGTGCTGGCCATCGACCCCTACGTGCCCGGCAAGAGCGAAGCGCCCGGCGCGGCGAAGGTCTATAAGCTCTCCTCCAACGAGACGCCGCTCGGCCCCAGTCCGAAGGCGATCGCGGCCTATCATGCGGTTGCCGATCATCTGCAGGACTACCCTGAAGGCTCGTCCGCCGCGCTGCGCGAGGCCATCGGCCGCGCCTTCGGGCTCGACCCCGAGCGCATCGTTTGCGGCGCCGGCTCCGACGACCTGCTCAACCTGCTCGCGCGCGCCTATCTCGCCGACGGCGACGAGGCGGTCCACACCGTCCACGGCTTTTTGGTCTATCCCATCGCGACCTTGGGCGCCGGCGCAAAGCCCGTTGCGGTGCCGGAGAGGAACTATAGCGCCGACGTGGACGCCATCCTCCAAGCGGTCACGCCGCGCACCAAGGTGGTGTTCTTGGCCAACCCGAACAACCCGACGGGAACCTATTTGCCGTTCGACGAAGTCAAGCGCCTGCACCGGGGCCTGCCCGGCCATGTGCTGCTGGTGCTCGACGCCGCCTATGCCGAATACGTCCAGCGCAATGACTACGAGGCCGGTATCGAGCTCGTCGCCACCAGCGACAACGTGGTGATGACCCGCACATTCTCGAAGATTCACGGCCTTGCCGCGCTGCGGCTCGGCTGGATGTACGGCCCCGCCCACGTGGTGGATGCGGTGAACCGCATCCGCGGCCCGTTCAACGTCAACAGCCCGGCCATGGCCGCCGGCATTGCCGCCATCGAGGACACCGCGCACCAGGAGCGCGCCCGCGCGCACAATGCGCGCTGGCTCGCCTGGCTGTTGCAGGAGATCCCGAAGCTCGGCCTGCAGGTGACCCCGAGCGTCGCCAATTTTGTGCTGATTCATTTCCCGGACACCAAGGGCCGCACCGCCAGGGACGCCGACGCCTTCCTCACCCAGCGCGGGCTTATCCTGCGCTATGTGGCCGCCTACAAGCTGCCCAACGCGCTACGCCTCACCGTCGGCACCGAGGAGGCCAACCGTCTTGTGGTGCAGGCGCTCGCCGAATTCATGGGGAAGCCGTGATCGCGCTTGCGCCGCCTCGGCCATATGGTTCGCCTCCCCCGCCTGAGCGGGGCGATCGCATTTGCATTTTCCTCCCCCTGAAAGGGGAAGGGTGGCCGAGCGGAGCGAGGCCGGGTGGGGATCACGCGCGGCACAAACTGACCCCCACCCGACGCGCTTCGCGCGTCGACCTCCCCCTTTCAGGGGGAGGTTTGGTTCAAATGCGATCGGCCTGCCCGCAAGCGATGGCGGCAGCCATCCGAGCACGCGGAGCGCGCAGGTGAACACGAAGCCGCTGTTCAACCGTTTGGCCCTGATCGGCGCGGGCCTGATCGGTTCGTCGATCGCCCGCGCCGTGCGGGCGCTGCGCCTGGTGCCCGAGATCGTCGCCACCGCGCGCAGCGAGGCCACGCGCCGGCGCGTCGCCGAGCTCAAACTCGCCGATCTGGTGGTGGACAGCAACGCTGCTGCGGTTGCCGGCGCTGATCTCGTGATCGTCTGCATTCCGGTCGGCGCTTGCGGCGCCGTCGCGCAGGAGATCGGTCCGCACCTTGCCAAGGGCGCGATCGTGTCCGACGTCGGCTCGGTGAAGGCTTCGGTGCTGCGCGATATGGCCCCGCACCTGCCGCCGCACGTGCACTTCATCCCCGCGCATCCGGTCGCCGGCACCGAGCACTCCGGTCCCGACGCCGGCTTCGCCGAGCTGTTCGTGAACCGCTGGTGCATCCTCACCCCGCCGGCCAATGCCGACGAGGTGCAGGTCGAGCGGCTCGCCGCGTTCTGGCGCGCGCTCGGCGCCAACGTCGAGCGCATGTCGGCCGAGCACCACGATCTCGTGCTGGCGATCACCAGCCACCTGCCGCATCTGATCGCCTACACCATTGTCGGCACCGCCGACGATCTCGCCAACGTGACTCGTTCCGAGGTGCTCAAATTCTCCGCCGGCGGCTTCCGCGACTTCACCCGCATTGCCGCCTCCGACCCGACCATGTGGCGCGACGTGTTTCTGCACAACAAGGACGCCGTGCTGGAAATGCTCGGCCGCTTCAACGAGGACATCGCCTCGCTCACCCGCGCGATCCGCAGCGGCGACGGCAAGACGCTGTTCGACCACTTCACCCGCACCCGCGAGATTCGCCGCGGCATTGTGCAGATCGGCCAGGATTCGGCGGCGCCCGATTTCGGCCGCCCGCACCCGAGCCTGCCGCTGGCGCCGTTGCCCCGGCCCTACGCCAGCAACGACGATTAGACGGCCTGCCGCCTAGACGCCCTGCCGCCTAGACGGCCTGCCGCAAGTCGCGATGATAATCAGCGAAATTTGCCGATGCCGGGCAGCAACCGGCCGACGCGCCGGGCATAGCCCAGATACTCCGCCCCATAGGCGCGCGCGAGGTATCTCTCCTCCGCCGCAATCTGCAGCCGCACGCCGATGTAGGCGCCGACCATGAGCGCAATCGACAACGGCGTCGGCACAAGGACAGTGTAGCCGACAACCGCGATCAGCAAACCGAGATAGATCGGATTGCGGCAAAACCGGTACAGCCCGTTGGTGACGAGGCCGGGTCTTGCGTCATGGTCGATGCCGATGCGCCACGCGCGGCCGAGATGGAGCTGCGCCGCAATCACCAGCAGCACACCGCCGAACATCAGCGTTGCCCCGAGCAGCGGGATCGCCTGCGGCATCGCCTCGCCGTCGACGCGGCGGGCGGCAAGCCATTCCGGCGAGGTCGCCGCCATGATCGCTTGGCCGAGCAACACCACGAACAGCAACGCCGCCAGTGCCGCCCGCCCCGTCTGCCCGACATCGGCGGATCGAAACACCGCCAATCCCCAGGTGCCGTAGCGGCGACGCTGCCACCAGAGGCGCCAGCAAAATGCGACTCCGATCAGCAGCAGCAGGCCCACGAGCGGCAAGACATGCATGCGATCCTCGGCGAACCGTGCAACCGAGGCTAACGGCCCCGCGGTCAGAACAGCGGCGGCGTGCGGCCGAGCGGGATCGGCCCGATCGAGGCCAGCCCGTCCGAAAATCTGAGCGGCACGGTGCGCGCCTTCTTGCCCTCGAGTTCCGCCGGCTCGCCAATAGCGTTGACACCCGCGATGACGGCCGGCGCTGCGCGCTGGCGCACGATGTTGCCGAGCTGCGGCGGCAGCCGGTCGATCATCGCGCCCAACTGGGTGCCTGGCGCGGTCGCCCGCTCCATCATGCGATCGAGCCCCAGGTCCGCAAACAGTTTCTCGATCTGCACGATCGTCATCCGCAGCTCGCCGTGCAGCCGCCCGCGCGGACTGAGCCCGAGCTGGCCGCTGGTGAGCGAAACGACGTCGCCGCGCTGCACGCGCGCCTTCGTCACCTCCAGCCGTCCGCCCGCCGCCTCAATTTCGCGGAAACGCTGCGCCCAGCTCTTCGGCGCAAAATTCCGCAACCCGCGCAGGAGCGCGGTGATGTCCGCATCGACCGGCGCCTCCGCCAGCCGATCGAGCACTTCGCCGGCGACATCAGTGTTTGCTGCCGTGAGCACACTTTGCTTGGGCAGAACGGCGCCGTTGAGCTTCAAATGCAGCTCGATCACCGGATTTCGCGTCACCGTGCCCTCGACCAGCCGGCCGACCAGTTCGCCGTTTTTCACGCTGAACAACCGTTCGTTGCCGCCGCCGGCGAGGCGTTCGAACCGCAGCTCGCCGACTGCCAGCGTAATCCGCTCCGGCGCCGTCGGCAGGCCCTCCATGGTGACGCTGGCGCGTTTCCAATCGCCCGCGATCATCGGCAACTGGCCGGGCTGGGCCACCGTCATCGGACCTGTAAACTCAGCAACCAGCCGCGTCGGCGAGAACACGCTCGCGACGATATGCAAATCCTTCCACTTCACGGTTGCCGGCAGCTGTGCGCTGCGGAACTCGGCGCTCGGACCGCTGCAATGGATGTCGATGCGGAACGGGAAGCCGCCGATCGTCTGCGCGGCGCAGGCGTAGATGCGTCCGACCTTCGCCTCGCGCGCGCGCCAGCCGGCGATGGTCGTTTCCGCTTTGTCGGCGGCATAGTGCCACGCGGCGGTCCACAGCCCCGCAACGAAGATCAGCCCCGCCACGAACCATGGCCATCGCCGGCGCGGTGCGGTGGCCTTGAGATCAGTCGCCATTGAAGTCCTGCCGCCGAGAGGCCCCCCAAGAACCCTGTGAATGCGGCGTTTCGAAGGTGGCAAGTGTTGAGACGAAATTAACTCTTGTCCAGTGGGTTGCCTCCGCGCAGCGGCCCTGCTACGGCGAGCCGCTTCAAGCCCGTCTGCGCCTTTCCATGGATCCGCAATTCGACCACGCCGCCGAGGACCTCTGGGTGTTCGGCTACGGCTCGCTGATATGGCGCCCCGGCTTTGCTTTCGTGGAGCGCGTTCCGGCGCGCGTGATCGGTTTGCACCGTTGCCTCTGCGTCTATTCTTTCGTTCACCGCGGCACGCCCGAGCGGCCCGGACTCGTTTTGGGGCTCGATCGCGGCGGCGCCTGCCGCGGCGTCGCCTTCCGCGTGGCCGCCAGGAACCGCGCCGCCACCCTCACCTATCTGCGCGCCCGCGAACAGGTGACCTCGGTGTATTTGGAAGCCGTGCGCACGGTGTGGCTCGCCGGCAAGCCGGAGCGGTCCGTGTCGGCCGTCTGCTACGTGGTCGATCGCAGCCATCCGCAATATGCCGGGCGACTGACGCTCCAGCAGCAACTGCATTACGTCCGCCAGGGCCACGGACGATCGGGCGCCAATCGCGATTACGTGCTGGAGGCGGTGGCGGCACTCGAGGCGCTCGGCGTGCGCGACCGCGAGCTGCATCTGTTGGCCGAGCGGCTCAAAGGGGTGCACGAGGCTCACCCCGTTGCGACGTCCGCGCCCTCAGACCGCGCGCTCTGAGGCGGCGCGCGGTAGGCGGCGGCCGCTGTCGCGCTCGCCTTCGGCAATCAGGCGCGCTGTCGCCGCTTCGATCGCGCTCTGCAGCCGCTCGAAAAACGCCTGCGGCTCGAGCCCCGGTGGGATCGGATCGAGGATTTCCACCAGCACTGTGCCGGGCCGGCGTATGAGCGAGCGCCGCGCCCAGAACAGGCCGGAATTGAGCGCCACGGGGAGGCACGGCGCGCCGGTTTCGCCGTACAGGTGTGCGACGCCGTACTTGTAGCGCGGCTCGGCGCCCGGTGGCCTGCGCGTTCCTTCCGGGAAGATGATGAGCTGCCGTCCGCGGTCGAGCTCGATTTTCGCCCGTGCCGCCATTTCCGCCAACGCTTGCGCGCGCGCGCCGCGGCGCACCGGCACCATGCGCCCCTTCACCGTGAACCAGCCGAACAACGGGATCCACATCAGCTCGCGCTTGATGATGAAGGTCGGGTCGTCGAACAGCGTGAGCAGCGCGAACGTCTCCCATGCCGACTGATGTTTCGCGGCCACGATCAGCGGTCCGGGCGGGATTTTTTCCAGACCGCGGATTTCGTATCTCAGCTTGCAGACGACCCGCAGCAGCCACAGGCTGCTGCGCGCCCACAATTTCGCCATGTCCAGGATCGCCCGGCGCGGCATCACGAACGTCGGGATGGCCGCCACCATCAGCACGCCGAGGTTCAGATAGAACAGGACATTGAAGGCGATCGACCGGATGACAAGCACGTCGGTTTTCCCGGAAAGCGTGGTCGGATGTTCAGGCGCTCATTGCAGACAGCAGCTGCGATGTCCGGGTTCGTATCATGGTCCGGAGATATTTGAGATACTCGATGAACAACAGTCTGGCGGCAACGAATCTGTCTCCCCATGATTCGGTGCGCACCCGCTCTGGCGTAATCGGAAATGCGATCAACTCCACGTCCGGCAGTTGATGCGCGATTTCGGTGAGCGCGCGCGGCATGTGATAGTTGGAAGTGACGACAATCAGCGATTTGAACCCATGTTGCCTGGCCCATTTGCGGGTCTGCACCGCGTTGCTGACGGTGTTGACCGCCGAATGATCGAGATCGACGCAACAATCGACCCAGTATCGATGCTCCGGTTTCAGCCGCGCGATCGCCGCTGCCGTGGTGCGCGGATAGACCCCGCTGATCAGGAGCCGCTGGCCGCGCTTGGCCGCCAACAGCTCGATGGCGTCGCCGATCCGCGCCGCGCGTCCGGTCAGCACCACGATGCCGTCGGCGTTGCGCACCGCCGCCGGTTCCTCCCGCGGCAGGTGCTCGACAAACCAAACGAAGCCGGCCGCCACGGCAAGCACGGCCGCCAACGCAAGCCACGCCAGCGCCGCGAACACACGTCGCCGACGGGGCGGAGAGCGCGCCGTTTGCGCGTCGTCCCCTTCATGCGCTTGTGCCGGTCCGTCGCTTCGCATGATTCGAGCTTGCGCCTAGCATAACGCATGATGGCCCGCGCATTTGGCTATTCGATGGTCTGCAGGGTGCGGTTCACCGTGTAGCGCGAGGTCGCCGCGGTCACGAGCGCAATGAGCGCGATCTCCGCCACGACGGCCGCATATCCGAGGAATCCGATCGAATGGCGTCCGAACAGCAGGCCGAATTGATCCCTGGCCGCACCGCCGAACAGCCCCTCCAGCGCCAATCCCACGAGCGCAAACAGCGCCATCGCCGCAACGCCGCCGATGACGCCGCCCTTAAGGCCCAGCGCCAGAAAGTGTCGCTGGAATTCGTTGGCGATAAAACCGTCGGTGGCGCCGGTGAAATGCAGCACTTCCACGATCGGCCGATTGATGGCCATCGCCCCGCGCGTGGCAAACATCACGGACAGCACGGTGGCGGCGAGCATGAGCGCGAGAACCAGGCCTCCGCCAAGCACGGCGACCCCGGCCATGGCGGCGATTCGATCCACCCAGGCGCGATGGTCGTCGAGGCTTGCGCCCGCCACCTGCTCGCTCAGCGATTTTCTCAGTTGCGCGAAGTCGGGCGCCGCGCCCGGCGCGACCCTGACCACGATCAAGCGCGGCACCGGCAGCTCGTCGAGCCGCGCACCCGCGCCGAGCCACGGCTCGAGCAGCCGCGCGGACTCCTCTTTCGAATACGGCCGCACTTCCGCGACGCCCGGGAACACCCGTGCCAGCGCCACCGCCCGCTTCACCTCGTCTTCGATGTCGCGGCCGTCCACCGGACGCACCTGGATCGTGACCTCGCGCGTGACGTCCGCCTGCCACTCGCTTGCCGCCGCGCGCACCAGCATCACGGCTCCGGTGGTCAGCGCGGCAAGGAACGTCATGATCGCGACCACCGCGACCAGCGCCCGGCCGGCAATCGAGCTCTTCGGCAGGATCGGCGCATCGCCCCGCGAGGCAAACCGCTGCATCCGCGTGACCCGTTGCTCGCCCGATTCCGCCATCTGGACCGTCATTCGTAATTGTGCAGCCGGCCCTCATGCAGCACGAGGCGGCGGGCGTTGTATTGGTTCATCAGCGCGATGTCGTGGGTGGCGATGACCACCGAGGTGCCGGACTTGTACAGTTCGACGAACAGCCGCAACAGCCGTTCCGCCAGCATGGGATCGACATTGCCGGTCGGCTCGTCGGCCAACAGCAGTTGCGGCCGGCCGATCACCGCGCGCGCGATCGCGGCGCGTTGTTTCTCGCCGCCCGACAGCACCGGCGGCAGCGCGTCGATGCGGTCGCCGAGGCCGACCCATTCGAGCAGCTCCATCACCTCGCCCCGATAGCTCGCTTCGTCCATGCCCATCACCCGCAGCGGCAGTGCGACGTTTTCGTATGTCGTCAGATGATCGAGCAACCGGAAATCCTGAAACACGATGCCGATGCGCCGCCGCAGCATGGCCAGCGCGTTCTTGTCCAGCGTCCCGACCTCCCGGTCGAACATCGAGATCAGCCCGCGCGTCGGCTTGAGCGACATGAACATCAGCCGCAACAGCGAGGTCTTCCCCGCACCCGACGGCCCGGTGAGAAACTGGAATGAATGCGGCTCGATCCGGAACGTGAGGTCACGCAGCACCTCCGGGCCGAGCCCGTACCGCAATCCGACGTTTTCGAATCGCACCACGTCCGAAATTCCTTGCTCTGAGCTGCCGCGGGCGCTCACCCCCGCGTCCCCGACAACGATTCGCACCGCCGAGAATAGCGGAAGGCGCGGCTCGCCCGCCGCCCCTTAACCCTTTCTTAATCCGGCAACCCCGCGACCGCGAGGCGCACTCGCTCGCGGCATGGTTTCCGGTCCGTTAACGGTCCGCCCCTATGGTTGGGGCGAAGAACCATCTGCCGCCCCACCGCATGTTGCTGGCCTGCCCCCATTGCGCAACCATTTATGACGTCAGTCGCAGCGTGATCGGCGCGAACGGACGATCTCTGCGCTGTGCGCGCTGCGAAACCGTCTGGTTCGCCACACAGTCGCAGGAGTTGCTGCTTGGCCCGCAGCCGGCGCTCGATGCATCGGCGGCCGAGGCAGCAACCCCGCGCGCACAAGACAACGCTGACGCGCTGCCCGGCGCCGCTCCGACGACCGAAGGCGCGGACGGTGCAACGGCGGCCGTCTCCACGTCGTCTCTGACGGCATCGGCCGGCACTGTCTCACCTGCCGCCCACGTCGAAGACATCGAGAGCGCCGCCCGGCGCCGCGAGCTGGAAGCGGTCGCCCGCATCCGCAGACTGCGCGAGCAACTCGGTTCGCCGACCATCATCGCTGTGTTATCCCTCATCGTCGCTTTCCTGTTCGCCTGGCGCACACCCATCGTGCAGATCGCGCCGCAGATGGCCTCGTTCTACGCCGCCATCGGATTGCCGGTGAACCTGCGCGACCTGGTGTTCCGCGACATCAGGACGTTCAACGAAACCCGCGACGGCGTCTCGACACTCGTGATCGAAGGAGTGATTGCCAGCACCGGGCGCACGCCGGTCGAAGTGCCGCGGCTGCGTCTCGCCCTGCGCGATGCAACCCGGCAGGAAATTGTCACCTGGACCGCCGCACCGGAGCAATCGAAGCTGGCGCCGGGCGAAACGCTCTCGTTCCGCTCCCGCCTCGCTACGCCCCCGGAACACGGGCACGACGTCGTGGTGCGGTTTCTCAATCAACGCGACGCAACCGAAGGAGGGCGCTGAACCGCCATGCCCACGAAGATTCTATTGGCCGAAGACGAGCTCGCGGTACGTGCGCTCGTGGTCCGTGCCCTCACCCAGGACGGCCACGAAGTCGTCGCCACCGCCGACGGCGGCGAGGCGCTCGAAGCGTTCAATCGCGGCAAGGGGACGTTCCACCTGCTGCTGACCGACATCAAGATGCCGGTGATGGACGGCATCGCGCTGGCGCTGGCCGTGGCCCGCGACGAGCCGGAGCTGCCGATCCTGCTGATGACCGGTTACGCCGACCAGCGCGAGCGCGCCCACGGCCTCGATGCGCTGATCCACGACGTGATCGCCAAGCCGTTCACCCTCGGCGAAATCCAGTATGCGGTCGCCGGCGCCCTTGCCGCGGCGCCCCGGCGATAGCCGCGGCTTTGCTTTTTGCGCCGCGATCGAAGCGGGATTGCCTGCCGGGAGGCGTTAATCATGATGAACGGCGGCGAACCGCGGCGGACCCGGCGGCTTGCGCAGCGCGCCGGAGTCGGATGATATTTTGCCCCGCGTGATGCACCGTGTACGGGTGAGGGTGGACATGTTGCGTGCGTTGTTTTTGTTGTTGCTGTTCGTATTTCCCGCCGATGCCGTGGCCGAGATGTCGGCCGCCGACAAGCGCACGGCCGACTACATCATCAAGACCTGTCGCGAGATCTACAAGCGCAAGCGCCCCTGCCCGTGTCCCTATGACGTGACCGGCAAGGACGAGCTGTGCAGCACCAACAGCGCCTACGACAAGAAGAAGCCGAGCACCTTCTGCGAGCGCGGCGACGTCAAGCCGGAGGAGATCGCCGCCGTGCGGCAGATGAACGAGAGTTTTATTACCGCACGCTGCACGCCCAGATAGGCGCAAGCCGCCGCACCGGCGCATGGTCGGCACATGGTCGGCTCATGGCCGACACTGCGGCTGTTCGCTCACACCGCTTTCAGATGCGCGTCGCGCCGCTTGTAAAGCTCCTCGTCGGCGTAACCCATGGTTTCCGGCCGGCCGCGGCCCAGCATGACCTGGAAGTAGACCGGTTCGAGGCTGTTGTTCTCATAGCCGTGGATCACACCCGCCGGGCATGAGATGCATTCCCACGGCCCCAGCCGGGTGGTCAGCCGCCTGCCGCTTTCGTCCTCGACGAATACGTCCAGGAACCCTTTCAGCACGAAAAAACACTCCTCGACTTCATGCGTGTGCGCGGCGTTGCCCTGCCCCGGCTCCACGTACATGATCGACAGCGTGAAATTGCCGGCCGGGATCACCGTAGGATCGCCGTGCTTGCCCGAACCGCCGGCGCCGATGAAGCGGTGCTGCGCGCGCTTGAAACCTTCGATCTTGGCGTCCTCGAACGCCGCCCAGTCCGGCTTCTTGTCGCGAAACCGGCCGACGTATCGCTGCATGATCTCTTCGAGCGGCACGCCGACCAGTTCCGGCGGCCGCGGGTGCCGTGCAACGCTCATGGCTCACTCCTGTTCGTTCCTAAACATCGCAAATCTATCGCAGCATCTCGGTGCCGTCATCCAGCACACGCAAGCTGTAATCGATTCTATTCGGCGGCCTTCTGCTGTGCGCTCTGCACCAATTCCCAGACATAGGCCGGTGTGAGCGGCAACTGCCGCGGTTGCACGCCGAACGACTGCAGCGCATTGGCCACCGCGTTTGCCACCGCCCCGCCGGCCGAGATGATGCCGCCTTCGCCCGCGCCCTTGACCCCGAGCGGATTGATCGGCGAGGGATAGTTCTCCAGCACCACCGCCCGCAAATTGGGAAAATCGCTCGCGGTCGGCAACAGATAGTCGGCGAGCGTGCCGGTCAACAGTTGCCCGTCCGCGTCATACTGGAGCTGTTCGAGCACCGCGCCGCCGAGCCCCTGCACCAGCGAGCCGATCATCTGCCCGCGCACCGTGAGCGGATTGACCGCCCGGCCCACGTCCTGCACCACGACGTAATCGAGGATGTCGATGCGGCCGAGCTTCGGATCGACCGCCAGATGCACCGCATGGGCGCCGAAGCTGTAGGTGTGCTGATGGGAGACGAACTCCCCTTCGGCGGTCAGCCCGGCAAATTCCCGCAACGGAACCGATCGTCCGTCCGGGCCGCTGATCGTCTCCGCCTCGATCCTGATCGCCGCCGTCGCGCAGCCGAGCCGCTTGGCGGCAGCCTCGCGCAGCAGGCTCATCAGGTTCTTGGTCGCCTCCAGCACCGCCGATCCGCCCATCACGGTCGAGCGCGAGTGGTAGGCGCCGAACCCTTCGCTCAGATAGCCGGTCGAGCCATGGTACACATGGCGGATGCGGTCGATCGGCACCTCCAGCGCATCCGCGGCGATCTGCGCGAACACCGTCTCCACGCCCTGGCCGACGGAGGAGGAACCCATGAAAACCGAGAAGGTGCCGTCGGCGTTGATCTCCAGCCGCGCCCGCTCCTTCGGCCCGGCGCCGCCGCCTTCGACGTAGCAGGCAACACCGAGGCCGTGATACCGGCCGTCGATCAGCTTGCCCTGCAGTTTCGAGACTTCCGGCCAGTTGATCTCCTGCAACGCGCGTTCGAGCGTGGTGCGGTAGTCGCCGGAGTCGTATTGGTCCTTGGCATTGGTCGGTTGCACGGTCGCGATCGGATACGGCTGCTCGTCGGCCCGGATCAGGTTGCGCCGACGCAGCTCGACCCGATCGAGGCCAAGATCCTCAGCCACCATGTCGAGCAACCGCTCCACGTAAAAATTGCCCTCGAACCGGCCCGGCCCGCGATAGGTGCCGACCGGCGTCTTGTTGGTCATCCACAGCGCCGAGTCGATCTTGACGTGCGGCACCCGGTACGGCCCGGCCAAGAACTGCGCCACGTTGCGCGCGCCGACCGCGCCGTTGGTGCGCATGTAGGCGCCCATGTCGGTGCTGATGCTGCCGCGAATGGCGAGAATGGTGCCGTCGCGCGCGCAGGCGATTTCCAGATCGGCCTCGGTCTCGCGCGCATGATTCATCGCCATGAGATTCTCGCGCCGATCCTCGATCCACTTCACCGGGCGGTTGAGATGTCGCGCCGCGAACGGAATAAGGAAATCCTCGGGGTAGAATTCGCCGCGGGCGCCGTAGCCGCCGCCCACGTCGTTCTCCACCATCTCGATGGCGTCTTCCGGCAGCCCGATCAGTTTCGCGAGAATGCGCCGGTTGAAGAACGGCACTTTCGCCGCGCCCGAGACCTTCAGCCGCCCCTTTGCCGCATCCCATTCCGCCATCACCCCGCGCGGCTCGAGCGTGAGCCCGTAGTGCCGGCCGGTACGCATGCGCTCGCGCCGGGTATAGGGCGCCGACGCAAAGGCCGCGTCCGCGTCGCCCTTGCGCGCTTCGAACACGAGCGCGCGGTTCGTGCCGGTCGCCTCGAAAAGCAGGCTCTTGTTTCTCGCCGCGACGTGCCAGTCAGCAACCGCCAGCAGCGGCTCGATCTCCACCGCGATCGCTTCCAGCGCATCCTCCCCGACGGCGGCGCTGTCCGCCACCACCACCGCCAGCGGCTCGCCGACGTAGCGCACCTTGTCGTGCGCCAGCACCGGCTGCTCGTAGGGCTTGAACTCCGGCAGCGGCTGCAACCGCATCGGAATGATCGGCGGCCCGCCCGGCATGTCCTTGGCGGTGATGACCGCGTGCACGCCGTTCATTTTCAGCGCCGCCGAGGCGTCGATCGCGCGCAGGCGCCCGTGCGCCACCGAGGAGCGCAGGATCACCGCATGCAAGAGGCCCTGCGGCGCAAGGTCGTCCACATATTCGCCGCGCCCCCGCAACAGGCGCAGATCCTCGCGCCGTTGCAGCGGCGTTCCGATGAAGGTGTTTTTCATGACTTGGTCCCGCCCTTGTACGCGGCGCGCGCATCGAGCACCGCATCGACGATGGGAACGTAGCCGGTGCAGCGGCAGATGTTGCCGGAGAGCACCTCGCGCACCCGCGCGGCGTCGCAATCCGGCTCCCGCGTGAGCAGCGCATGCGCCGTGGTGATGAATCCCGGCGTGCAGAAGCCGCACTGCAAGGCATGATGCCTGCGGAAGGATTCTTGCAGCGGCGTCAGCCTCTCGCCGTCCGACAATCCTTCGATCGTCACCACTTCGCTGCCCTCCGCCTGCACCGCGAGCATCAGACACGCACGCACCGCCTCGCCGTCCACCAGCACCGTGCAGGCGCCGCACACGCCGTGTTCGCAGCCCACATGCGTGCCGGTGAGCCGCAATCGCTGCCGCAGGCAATCGGCGAGCGTCATGCGCGGCTCGATTTCGACCGCCGCTTCCTTGCCGTTGACCTTGAAACGCACCGGCATGGCCTCACTCCGCCGCCTGTTGAAGCGCGCGCTCCACCAGCGTGCCGACCAACGCGCGGCGATAGGCGGCGCTCGCGTGGACATCGTCCTGCGGCTCGACCTCGGCCGCGGCGGCGGCTGCCGCCTGTTCGACGGTCATGGCATCGACGATGCGGCCGTTGAGCGCGGCCTCGGCAGCGCGCAGCCGCTGCGGCCGGTCGCCGATCCCGATCGCACCGATATGCGCGTTGCTCGCCCGGCCGTCCCGGCTCAAGTCGTAGAACAGGGCGATGCCCGCCAGGGCGAAATCGCCGCGCCGGCGGGCGAATTCCTCGAACCCCCAACGCCGTTCGCGCCGCCACGGCGGCAGCCGCACTTCGGTGATCACTTCGTCGGGCTCAAGCGCCGTGGTCAGCGCCCCGAGAAAAAATTCTGACGCCTTGATGGTGCGCGCACCCGCGGCGCCCACCACCGCGATCTCGGCCTCGCAGGTCACCGCCACGCCCGGCATCTCCGCCGCAGGATCCGCATGCGCAAGGCTCCCGCCCACCGTGCCGCGGTTGCGGATCTGATAGTGCGCCACATGCGCCACCGCTGCTTTGAGCAGCGGATGCGCAATGCCAAGCCGCGCGTCCGCCTCAATATCGCACCAGCGCACCATGGCGCCGAGCCGCACGCCGTCGTCCCCGATCTTGATCTCGCGCAGGCCGGGCACCTTGCGCAGGTCGACCAAGAGCGCCGGCTGCGCGATGCGGAACGCCAGCATCGGCACGAGACTCTGCCCGCCGGCGAGCGGTTTTGCCTCGCCGGCTCGCGCGGCGAGCAGCGCGACCGCGTCGGCAAGCGACGTCGGACACGCATATTCGAACTGCGGCAGTTTCATTGAACGGCGTCGGCGCTCCGCGGGCGGACATTACTATCCCCATCCGCGGGAGCGCCGTCAATCTCGGCCCGCATATTGTGTTACGGTCCCCCCGCATTCGAGCAGGAGGAATAACGATGGCCGTGCACATCAGCCTCGCCGTCGGCGACTACGACCGTACCCGCGCGATCTTCGACGGCCGCGCCAAAATCGAGGGCTGCGAGGTCACCGCGGTGATGCTGGAGCCGGAGGAGGCGTTCCACCGCGCCTTCAAGTTCCAGGAATTCGACGTGACCGAAATGTCGCTGTCGAGCCACCTGGTCCGCACCTCGCGCGGCCAAGCGGACTATGTCGGAGTTCCGGCCTTCGTTTCGCGGCTGTTCCGCCACAGCGGGATTTATATCCGCACCGATCGCGGCATCCGGCGCCCTGAAGATTTGCGCGGCAAGACCGTGGGCGTGCCCGAATATCAGATGACGGCGAACGTGTGGATCCGCGGCATGCTGCAGGACGAGTACGGGGTTGCGCCGCGCGACATCAAATGGCGCCGCGGCGGCCTGGAGCAGCCCGGCCGCGAGGAGCGCACCAGGATCGAGCTGCCGCCCGACATCGACATCGCCGACATCCCGCGCGACCGCACCCTGTCGCAGATGCTGGAGGCGGGCGAGCTCGACGCCATCATGGGCGCGCGGGCGCCGTCCTGTTTTCTGCGCGGCGCGCCCAACGTGGACCGGCTGTTCCCCGATTATCCGGCGGCGGAGGAGGCCTATTATCGCAAGACCAAGATTTTTCCGATCATGCATCTGATCGGCATCCGCCGCACGCTGGCGGAGCAACACCCGTGGCTGCCGGTGAGCGTGTTCAAGGCCTTCACCAAGGCGAAAGAGATCTGCATGAAGGAATTCGATCAGATCGGCCATCTCGCCTGCTCGCTGCCCTGGAGCGTGCACGAATACGCGCGCCTCAAGCGCGTGCTCGGCGAGGATTATTGGAGCTACGGTCTCGAGCCCAACCGCCACGTGCTCGAGACGCTCGCCGGCTATTCGTTCGACCAGGGCTTGTCGGCGCGCAAGGTGGCGCCGGAAGAGATGTTCGCGCGTTCGACCCACGACCTGTCGAAGATTTAGGATTTTGTGCGCCGATGAGGCCGGGCCGAACCGCCGACGATTTCGGTTTGCGCCTTGGAATTTTTTATGCCTGCCTGTTCGCCATTCTTGGCGTCCAGTTGCCTTTCTTTCCGCTCTGGCTCGAAGCGCGCGGTCTCGATGCCCAGGCGATCGGCATCGTTCTGGCGGTGCCCATTGCGATGCGCATCGTTGCGGTGCCGTTGCTGAGCCGCGCGGTCGATCGTCTCGGCGATTTGCGCCCCGGCCTGATTGCAGCCGGGTTCGCGGGCGTGGCCGGGTTCGCGACGGTCGGATTTGCCGACGGCTTCGTCCCGATCCTGCTCGCCGTGGCCTTGGCGTCGTTTGTGTCGTCCCCTCTCACTTCGCTCGCCGACGCCTATGCGCTGCGCGGCCTGGCCGCCCGTCGGCAAGCCTATGGACCTGTTCGGCTCTGGGGTTCGGCGGCTTTCATTGCCGCAAACATCGGCTCCGGGCTCCTGCTCGCTGTGGTGGCGGCCAACGAGTTGATCTGGCTGATTGTGGCCGCCTTCGCGCTGCTCGGCTTGGCTTCGCTTCTGCTCCGGCCGCTTGCTCCCACGGCCGGCCAAGCAGCCTCCCGCGCTGACACGCACCATTGGGGCTCGCCCGGATTTTTTCGCATCGCAGTGGCCGCGGGCCTGATCCAGGCCAGCCATGCGCTCTACTACGGCTTCTCCGCCGTGGATTGGACCGGCAAGGGCATCGCCACCACGACCGTCGGCATGCTCTGGGGCCTCGGTGTCGCTGCGGAGATCGTGTTGTTCGCCGTCTCCGGCCGCCTGCCGTTTTCGCCTCTCGCCTGGCTCGCGCTGGGCGCCGCGGGCGCCGCCATCCGCTGGACCGCCATGGCCTTCGATCCGCCGGCGGCGCTGCTTCCGCTCCTGCAAGGCCTGCACGCGCTGTCGTTCGGCGCCACGCACCTTGGTTCGGTGCAGTTTGTGGCCGGCTCCGCCGGCGAACGACGTTCGGCGGCCGCGCAAGGCGATTTCGCCACGATCCTTGCCGTCGGCTCGGCCGTCGCCACCGTGCTGGCGGGTCTTTTGTATGCCGCATGGGGTGACAAGGCCTACGCGGCGATGGCGGGCGCAGCCGCGCTTGGCGCCCTGTGCCTGTTGTCGGCGCGACACCTGCAAAAATAAATTTCGTTACCGGAGCAACCTGTCCTGCAAGCCCGGATTAACCCGGGTAAAAATCACCTCATCGAGTTCATTCTGGTGTAAAGTACGAAAGTTCAGGCGGACGGGACCTGCATGGCAGGCGTGCGTAGAGTACGAGTGTTTGTGTCGTCGCTTGGCGCGTTGGAAGTCGAACGCCGGGGGGCGATTGCCGTTGTCGAGCGGTTTGACCGCGCGTGCGCCGGATCGGTTCGGTTCGAGGTGGAGAGCGGCGAATCTGTGCAACCGCCGGCCCCCGTCGCGCCTTCCGCCTACGACATCGCCATCGGAATTTTGGGAACGCAGCCGGACCGCGAACTGCCGGCCCTGCCGCGCGCCGCCGAAGTGGCGCTCTTCAGAAAACGCGCTGCTGCGGGCAAGGCAGACGATCCGCCGCCGCCCAATCTGCGATCCGAGCTGTTGCAACGCCTCATCGCGCAGGGCGTAGGCGCGGACACAGGCCAATTCCGCGCCACGGTCCTTGATTTTGCGACCGCCGAGGAGCTGCAAGCGCAGATCGAAAAACTGCTGCGCGGCTGGGTGGCGACCCATTTCGACACCGCCCCCGCCGCCGTGCCCGCAAGGCCGCGCCGCCGCGTCGCCGCCCTTGCCGCGGTCGCCGCTTTGGCCTTCGCTGCGGCCGCCGCGGTCGCAGCCTATCGCTGGCGCGAAGCGCAGCAGGCCCTCGGCGACGCCGAAGCCGCCGTTGCCGAGCTCGTGGCGATAACCGCCGAGACCGTCCAGCCGCACGCCCAACTCGACTCCGTTGACGCGCTGCTGGGGCGCGTGCGCGACGCGCTGCGCAAGCCGGCCGCCCGCTCGGACGATGCGGAGATCGTGCAGCGACGCGCCGGGGCACATCTTTTGCTCGCCGAGATCGACCTCGACCGTGGACGCATCGAAGAGGCGCTCGCCCACGCCAAGGCCGCGTCCGAGAGCGTGCAGCCGCTGGCTGAGGCCGGCAATCTCGAAGCGCGGCACCTGCGCGCCCGCGCCGAGCGCGTGCTCGGCGCCATCGACTGCGAGCTCACCGGCAACGCCGGGGCGCATCAACGCTTCGACCGCGGCATTGCCGAGCTCACCGACCTCCTCCAGCGCGGCGTCGATCCGAAAATTTCCTGGCGCTGGATGCGTTCGCTCGCCGAGCTGCATCAATCCATGGGCGAGGTGCTGCTGTTCCGCTTCGACAAACCGCACCAGGCGCTTGAATCCTTCGACAAGGCGCGCGAGCTGCGGCTTCTCCTGCTGCAACTCGGATATTCCGGCCCTTCGTTCCAGCGCGATCTGGCATGGATCACGAGCCGCCGCGGCGATGTCGAATATCGGCTCGGCCACGACGAGACAGCGGCGGGTCTTTATGTTGAGGCGCGCGACCGGCTCGAAGGGCTGAAGGAAGGCATCTGGGAGGACCTCAAATGGGTGGTCGATCTCGGCGTCATCGACACCAACATTGCCATGATCAAGCGCCGGCAAAAGCGCTTCTCCGAGGCGGAAACCATCTTCGCGCGGGCCGAGCAGCTTCTCACCACGGTCCACAACCGCGATCCGAAGCATCTCAACCGCGCCCTCACCCTGAACTGGACACGCTATCTCCGTGCCGAAAATCTGTTCCGCTGGGCGCTCGCCGCAAACGACCGCATCCGGCTCGTCGCCGTGCGCAATCAGATCAAATCGATCATCGAGTTCAATGGCCGGATCGTCGCGCTCGGCGCGCCGGGCCGGCGCGCCTTGCACAACGCCGCGCGCGAGACCGCGCTGTTGTCCGCCATCGATGCGACGCTGCGGCAATTGAACGGCAATTTCGAGGGCGCCGCGGCCGGCTACAGCGAGGCCGCCGAGGCGATCGCCAAGACCTATCTCCCCGACGCGCGCAACATGCCCTGGCCGGACCTGCTGCGCGAGAATATCGAATATCTCGAATGGGCCGGCATCGCCTATGCCAAGGCGCAGAAGGCGCCGGAGGCCGAACAGCTCTTCAAGCGCGCGCTCTCCATGCTCGCCGAGTATCGCTCGATGCTGGAGCCGACCGTCGTCGACGAATTTCAGAAGCGCATCGAGGCCCGCTTCTGAGCGAGTCCTAATCCACTTCGACGATGATCTCCGGGAACTGATGCAGCCGCGGCCCCGGGCCGTTGCCGCCGATCAGATAGTTGTCGCACAGCCAGTTGAGATAGCCGCCGTGCACGTAGGTCGGATGCACGACGATGTTCATGTCTTTTTCGATGCTCCACGGCTCGTCGTGCCGCACCAGCGGCCGCTCGACGAGATCGTAGCCCTGCCCGTGGCAATAGAGGCGCTTCTCCTCCGGCCGGCCGTGCTTGCGCATGAAGGCGTTGAACGTCTCCCACACCTCCTTGCAGGGCGTGCCCGGCTTGAGCATGTCGAGCGTGACCTTGCGCGCTTCTTTCACGAATTCGAGCTCCTCCCGCATCGCCTGCGGCACCTTCATGCCCACCACGCAGGTGCGGCCGAGCTCGGTGTACATGCCGCCCGGACCGGAGTCCTCGACCAGGAGCGCCACCGCGTCCCCTTTCTGAATCACGCGGTTCTGCATGTGACGCTGGCCGAATTTCGCAGGCTTGAGGCCGATCGGCGCGGAGGCGTCCGCCGGCATCGAGGCGCAGAGATAGATCCCGTTTTCGCTGCCGTGGCTCTGGCTGTAGTGCTGCGCGATGGCGGCGACTTCGGTGTCGCGCATGCCCGGCTTGAGCGCCGAGAACGCCGCCTGCATGGCGCCGTCCTGCATCAACGCCGCCCGCCGCACCAGCTCCATTTCCTCCGGACTCTTGATCACCTTGATGCGGTCCACGAGCTCGCTGGCATCGACATAGCGCGCGCCGGGAAACCGGCGCTTGACGTGGTCCACCATGGCAAACGACATCTGGTAGGTGCCGACCAGCCCGATCGTCCCCTTCGCATAGGGTTCGAGCGCCTTGCAGGCGAGTTCCGGGTCGTAGTCCTTGGTGTAGTGCGCCGAGGCGTAGCTCGGCGTCGTCATGATGCGCTTGACCCCGCGCCAGGTGCCGTTGCCGTGCGCGGTGATTTCGTTGCCGCCGAACGGCCCCTGCGCCACCACGGTCATCTCGTCGTCGCGCGGAAAGATCACCGTGTTCGGATAGCCGTTGGTCGCCGGCATGTCGGTGAAATATTTGACGTACCCGCCCATGTAGTCGTTGTTGTTCTGCATCAGCAGCACGTCGATCTTTTCGCGCTCCATGGCGGCGCGCACCGCCTTCCAGCGTCGCTCCAGTTCTGCGGTCGAGATCGGCGTCTGCAGACGTTCGCTCAGTCCGTTGCCGGCGCTCATATGCGTTCCTCCGCTTCCGCCGGAACCTTAGGGAATGGTGCGGCATTATTGCAATGGGTTTGTGCCCGGTGAGGGCCGGCGTCGGCCCGGCGCCAAGTTGCGCAGGCGAGGGGATCATGGATAGCTTGACCAAGGCACCGGCTTTCCCGGTCCGGGCAGGGGAGCGCATGGCATCCTATCGTTTCGGCATCGAGGAAGAGTATTTCGTCACCGACTTGCGCTCGCGCAACGTGCGGCACGTGATGTCGCAGCGCTTCTTCCGTGCCTGCAAGAAGGAGCTCGGCGCCTCGGTCACCAACGAGATGCTGCAATCGCAGATCGAGGTCGCCACCTCGCCGTGCGAGACCATGGCGGAGGCGCGCGAGCAGCTCCTGCGGTTCCGCCGCGTGCTCGCCAAGCACGCCGCCGTACACAGCCTCGGCATCGTCGCCTCCGGCACGCATCCGCTCGCGCTCTGGCACGAGCAGAAGCAGACTCCGAAGGCGCGCTACGACGAAGTGATGCACGATCTGCAGATGGTCGGCTTCCGCGACATGCTGTGCGGCATGCACGTTCATGTCGAGGTCCCCGACCCGGCGCGGCGCGTCGAGATCATGTACCGCACCTTTCCGTTCCTGCCGCTGTTGCTCGCGCTGAGCACGTCCTCGCCGTTCTGGCAGGGCCATCGCACCGGACTGCACGGCTATCGTCTCGCCGCCTACGACGAGTTGCCGCGCACCGGCTTCCCTCCCTTGCTCAAGACGCTGGAGGAATACCAGCACTACGTCGACACGCTGGTTTGCGCCAACGTCATCAAGGACGCCAGCTACATCTGGTGGCTGATCCGGCCGTCGTATCAGCATCCGACCCTTGAGTTGCGCATCGCCGACGCCTGCACGCGCGTCGACGACGCGATCTGCATCGCCGCCATCTTTCGCTGTCTCGTGCGGCATCTGGTCGAGCAGACCGACATCAACGCCGACCTCAGCGCCATCGGCCGCGCCGTTGCGGTCGAGAACAAGTGGCGCGCGCAACGCTACGGCACCGCCGTCAGCTTCATCGATCACCAATCGATGCAGGCCAAGCCGATCGTTACAGCCCTCGAGGAGCTGCTCGGCCGCATCACCGACGATGCCGAGGCGCTCGGCTGCGTGGCGGAGGTGATGGCGGCGCGTGACATTTTGCGGCGCGGGTCGAGCGCCGACGAGCAGCTTCGCATCTATCATCGCGCGCGGCTCGACGGCCGCAGCCGCCACGCGGCGCTGCGCGAGGTGGTCGACTGGCTGTACCGGGAGACGGTCGGCAGCGTCGATTGACGCCGATTCGGCGCGCGCGGCTCTTCATGCGGCGCTTCATTACGGATTGTTTAGCCGCTTACGCTTCAATCTGTCGTGAGCCTGCGCGTTTGCGCGTCGGCGTTGCCGCGGCGCCCGGCGAGCAAATAACCCATTGAATATGCACCCGTTCGACTGACGCGCCGGCACCGCACCGCCGCATGTCCGCGGCACGCCGACGCTGATGCCGCTCGGCGCGCCGATGCCGCCACAATTTGAGTAACCATATATTCCCGTGCGTCGCCGGGCCTGTATAGTCTGGCAATGGGTTTGCGGCAAACTCCGTCAAAATGCCGTTTTGTCGCGCTGTGCTGCCGGGCGGTTTCTGTAGACGGGTTCGTGTAGAATAGCTCCGAGCAATGGACGCAATCCTCATCAAGGTCTTCGCCACCGCCCTCGCCTTGAGCCAGGTCGCCACCCGGCCCGATGCGGTGAAGGTGCAGTTTGATCCCGAGCGGGATCAGGCCGAAGTTGTGCAGCTCCTGCGCGACGGCTGCCGTCACATGCTGCGCGCATTCGACATCGAGAACATCGATATCGACGACTTGATCCAGACCGCGATGAGCGACAAGCGCGCCGCGGCGGGCGAGATTCGCGTGTTCCGCGGCATCAAGTTCGACGACCTGTACACGGCCTATCGGCAGTTCTGCAAACGCGAGCAGGTGGCGAATTCGCCGTTCGACGCGCGCGAGGTGATCCTGTTCTACAACCAGACCACCGCCGACCTGCCCGACCACACCAAGCTGAAAGGTCTGCGGCTGCCGGCGACGACCTTCATCGTCGACGGCAAGGGCAGGAACTACGCCGAGCTGTACGAGCCCGACAGCCGCCGCGTCTGGGTCCCCTTGAGCGAGATACCCACGCATGTGCAGACCGCTTTCATCGCCGCCGAGGACAAACGCTTCTATCAGCACAAAGGCATCGACGAGCGCGGCGTGATCCGCGCCTTCATCGGCGCCTTCGGCCAGTCCGGCCGTCCGCAAGGCGCCTCCACCATCACGCAGCAACTGACCAAGAACCTGCTGGTCGGCGACACCGTGTCCTTCGAGCGCAAGATCCGCGAGATGATCGTGGCCTCGCGCGTTGAGGCGACGCTGACCAAACAGGAAATTCTGGAGCTTTATCTCAACACCATTTTCCTCGGCCGCAATTCCTGGGGCGTCGAGATGGCGGCCCGCAGCTACTTCGGCAAGCCGGTCAAAGACGTCACCATCGCCGAGGCCGCGCTGCTCGCCGCCCTCACCAAGGGGCCGAACGCCTACAGCCCGGATAAGAATCCGGAGCGCGCGCGCGAGCGCATCGCCTACGTCATCAGCCGCATGCAGGAAGACGGCGCCCTCGACGCCGCCAAGGCGCGTCAGGCCTTGAGCCGGCTGCCTGCCGTGACGCCGGCGCATTTGTTGCGCCGCGACACCGGCTATCATTACGTCGATGCGGTGGCGCGCGAAGCCAAGACGCTCGCCGGCATCGACAATCTGACCGCCGCGACCTACACGGTGCGCTCCACCATCCGCCCCGATCTCCAGCTCGCCGCCGAAACCGCGCTGCAGGACGGCCTTGCCCGCTATGAGATGACAGCCGGCCGCGCCGTCTTCTACGGCGCGGAGGTCAATCTCGCCGCTGCGGTCAAGCGCCTCGAGGCGCGTCCCATTCCCGGCCCGTCAAAGCCCGCTTGGCAGCGCGCGCTCGAGCTTGCCCGCCTGCCGCTTTACGACGTGCATTGGGAGCCCGCGATCGTGATCGAAGGCAGGGCAGCTACGCCTGCGCCGGCGCAGCAGGCGAAGGGCAAGACCACCAAGAAGGGCCGCGCCCAGCCGCAGGCGACGAACGCGAGAACCGGTCCGCTGCGCGTCGGCCTGCGCAACGGAACCATCCTTCCGCTCAGCACCAATCGCGTCGCCATGCGGCGCGAGCTCAAGCTGCACGACGTGGTTTACGTGAACGTCGTGGAGGCCAAGGGCAAAGAGCCGGCCCGCGCCGAACTGCGCGCGCGGCCGCAGGTGCAGGGCGCCGCGGTGATCATCGAGAACGCCACCGGCCGCATCCTCGCCATGGCCGGCGGCTTCTCCTATCCGCTGAGCCAGCTCAACCGCGTGAGCCAATCGCGTCGGCAGCCCGGCTCGGCGTTGAAGCCGCTCAGCTACCTTGCCGCGCTCACCGCCGGCCTGCAGCCCGACACCCTGATCGAGGACGAGCCGATCACCTTTCCGCCGCCCGGCGGTGCCAACCAGTACACGCAGGAGAAGGATTTTTGGTCGCCGAAGAATTACGACGGCACCACCGCCGGCCTGATGACGCTGCGCGCCGGCCTCGAACAGTCGAGGAACCTGGTGACCGCGCGCCTGCTGGACGGCGGCATTGCCGACACGCCGGAGGAAAGCCTCGACAAGATCTGCGCGCTTGCGGTTGAAGCGAAGATCTATGCCGAATGCGAACGCTACTATCCGACCGTGCTCGGCTCGCAGCCGGTACGTCCCCTCGATCTAGCGGTGTTCTTCGCCACCGTCGCCAACGAAGGCGGCCGACCCACGCCCTATCTGATCGAATCCATCGAGAAGGACGGCCAGGAGGTCTATCGCCGCGCGGCCCAGCCGCTCGTGCAGTTGACGCTCGCGGATCGCCCGGCGTTGTTCCAGCTCCGCACCATCCTGCAAGGCGTGGTGGCGCGCGGTACCGCCGCCTCGATCAGCAAGCTGTCGCCCTTCGTCGCGGGAAAGACCGGGACCAGCCAGGACGAGAACGATGCATGGTTCATCGGCTTCAGCAACCACGTGACCATCGCCGTGTGGGTCGGCTACGACAACTCCGACCTGCGCCAGCGCCGCACCCTTGGCGGCGGCCGCACCGGCGCCAATGTCGCGTTGCCGATCTGGACTTCGATCATGAACGCGGTCTGGACCAATTACGCCAAGCAGGAACCGCTGCGCGGTCCTTCGCCGGAAGCCGCCAAATTCCTGGTCGCGCGCGCGACCGATCCGCACAGCGGCGAACGGCTCGACGGCCGCAATCCGCGGGCCTTCGTCGAATATTATCGGACCGACGGCAACGGCCAGATCGCCGAGGCCCCGCGCCGGCTCACCTCGCGTTACGACGGCTACGGCTATTCCGACAATCCGTTCTCCGCGCTG
Organism: Xanthobacteraceae bacterium; assembly: GCA_035574295.1. Taxonomy (GTDB): domain Bacteria; phylum Pseudomonadota; class Alphaproteobacteria; order Rhizobiales; family Xanthobacteraceae; genus PNAI01. Next base: position 68,408 of record DATLYX010000009.1, on the reverse strand, counting down.
TTCAATTTCTTCGACCGCGGCTTCGATCGCAGGCCGCCGTCCGGCTACTACGGCGGCCCGCGCGATGGCATGCGGCCGCCCGGCGCAGTTCCCGAGGGCTCCCCCTATCCGCGCCCGCGCTTCGATCTGTTCGACCGTCTCGACCGACTGTTTCGCTGAAAACCCCTCCGGCATGATCTCTTGATGAATTGGCGGCCGTCCTCGGCTATGGTCGGCTCCCTGTTGCGTTCACCGTCGGGGAGTTCATGGTCCGGCTGTCCATCGCCACCACCGACTACGACCATTTCCGCGATTTTCGTCTCGGCACCGTCAAGGCTGAAGGCATCGAGCCGGTTTGGTCGCTGCTCGGTCATCACGAGATTTTTGCCCGCTTCACCCTCAATCGCGAATGGGACGTGGCGGAACTGTCGTTTGCGAAATTCATGGCGCAAGTCACGCGCGACGACGCCGACATCGTGGCGCTGCCGGTCGTCTGCTCGCGGCTGTTCCGCTTCTCGTCGTTCTACATCAACAAGCGGAGCGGCATCCGCACGCCCAAGGACCTCAAGGGCAAGACCATCGGCTCGCCGGAATGGGCGCATACCGCGGCGGTCTACATGCGCGGCTGGCTCGGCGACGAGCAGGGCGTCGCCTTGCAGGACGTGCACTGGATTCAAGCCGGCGCCAACGAGGCGGGCCGCATCGAGAAGGTGGAGTTGAACCTGCCGCCCGACGTGAAGCTGACGCGGGTTGCCGACAAATCGCTGAGCGACATGCTCGCTGTGGGCGAGATCGATTGCGCACTGATCGCGCGGCCGCCCGACTGTTTTCGCGCCGGCCATCCCGACGTAGTCCGCCTGTTCCCCGATTTCTGGGACATGGAGGAGAAGTATTATCGGCGCACCAGGGTATGGCCGATCATGCACATCATCGCGCTGCAGCGGCGCGTCATCGACGCGCATCCATGGGTCGCGCGCAATCTCTACAATGCGTTCCTTGAATCGAAGCGCCGCAGCCTCGAGCGCCTGCTCGACCCCGCCGTCTCGCGCTATCCGCTCGCCTGGCTGCCGACCTACGCCCGCAAGATGCAGGACATTTTCGGACCCGACCCGTTCCCCTACGGCATCGAGGAGAATCGTCCGACGCTCGAACAATTCCTCCGCTACACCCACGAGCAGGGCATCGCGCAGCGCCACGTCAGGCCGGAGGAGATTTTCCCGCCTGGCATTATGACTGCGGTCCGCATATAACCGGACCACGTTCCAGACGCGGCGAAATCTGGGAGCCCGGCATGCCCCGTCACAAGAATTTCGTGCCCCACGGCGTCATCCCCGCGGTGATCCTGCCATTCAACGACGACTTCTCGATCGACGAAAAAAGCTTCCGCAAGCATCTGCGCGACGTGGCGGCAACCGAGGGGATCTCCGCCGTCACCGTTAATGCTCATTCGACCGAAGTGTCGTCCTGCACCGTCGAAGAGCAGCTCCGCGTGCTGGAGATCGCGCAGGACGAAATCGGCGACCGCCTGCCCATCGTCAACGGCATCTGGGCCGACGGCAGCCTTGAGGCCGCGCGCCTCGCCAAGATGGCGACGCAAGGCGGCGCCTCGGCGCTGCTGGTGTTTCCACCCGCCCCCTTCACCCTCGGCCAGTCGCCGGCCATGGCGCTCGCGCATTTTTCCCGCATCGCCGAGGCCACCGACCTGCCGTTGATCGCGTTCCAGTACCCGCTCGCGACCGGCCAGGGTTATCCGAACGAGACGCTTTTGCGCATGGTCGAAGACGTGCCCTCGATCCGCGCCATCAAGGACTGGGCCTCCACCGTGCAGCAGCACGAATGGCACGTACGCACCCTGCAGGCGCTGCCGCGGCCGGTGAACGTGCTCTCGACGCAGAGCTCGTGGCTGTTTTCCTCGCTGGTGCTCGGCTGCCGTGGTCTCTTGTCCGGCAGCGGCAGCGTGATTCCCGATCTGCAGGCCGCCCTGTTCCGCGCGGTTCAGAGCAATGACCTCGCCCAAGCGCGCAGCACCTGGGACCGCATTAGCCCGTTGGCGCGGGTGTTTTACGCGCAGCCCTGGGCCGACATGCACAACCGCATGAAGGAGGCGCTCCTGCTGCTCGGCCGCCTGCCGCGCGCGGTGGTGCGGCCGCCGCTGGTCAAGCTCGATCCCGTCGAAATCGAAGGCATCCGCGCGGCGCTCGCCGAAGCCGGCCTGCTGTCGAAATCCCACGCCCGCGACGCCGCCTGAAGCGCGATGCGATTAGGTTGGTGCGTCCCGGATGCAGTGCAACGCGGAGCGAACCGGAGCGGTGCACCGCTGATCCGGGACCGTTCCGAGTTCTGTTGTCCAAACGGTCCCGGGTCTGCGGCGCACCACTGCGTGCTGCGCCGCGCCCGGGACACGATTCGATTTCAAAATATCAGACCGTAGGCTCTCGACACGATGGCCAATCCCGACCGCTTTCTGCTCGCCGGCGTCATGGGCTGGCCGGTGATGCATTCGCGCTCGCCGAAGCTGCACAACTACTGGTTCGAGAAATATAGACTTGCCGGGGTTTACGTGCCGCTCGCGGTCAGGCCCGAGGGCTTGCGCGATGCGCTGCGCGCGCTGCCCGCGCTGTGCTTTGCCGGCTGCAATCTCACCATTCCGCACAAGCAGGCGGCCATGGCGATCGTCGACGAGGTGGACGAGGTCGCGCAAAAAATCGGCGCCATCTCCTGCGTCGTGGTGCGGCCCGACGGCTCCTTGTTCGGCACCAACAACGACCGCTTCGGCTTTGTCGAGAGCCTGCGCCAGGAGCAACCCGCATGGCGCGCCGATGCCGGCCCGGCGGTGGTGATCGGCGCCGGCGGCGGCGCCCGCGCCGTGGTCTATGGCCTGCTCGAATGCGGCGCGCGGGAAATCCGCCTGGTCAACCGCACGCTCGCCCGCGCCCAAAAACTCGCCGCCGATCTCGGCGGCCCGATCAAGGTGCTGCCGTGGAGCGAGCGCCACGCCGCGCTGGAAGGCGCGGCAACGCTGGTCAACGCCACGAGCCAGGGCATGCAGGGCAACCCGCCGCTCGATCTTGACCTCGCAAAACTGCCGCGCAGCGCGCTGGTGGCCGACATCATTTATATCCCGCGCGAGACGCCGCTGCTCGCCGCCGCCCGTGTGCGCGGCAACCGCACCATGAACGGCCTCGGCATGCTGTTGCATCAGGCGCGGCCGGCCTGGAAGGCCTGGTTCGGCCTCGAGCCGGAGGTGACGCCCGAATTGCGGGCGCTGATCGAAGCGACGATACCTTGAGTGCGGCCGGCTTCCCGCGACGCCTTATTTCAGCTTCGCGTGGTAATGATCCCAGGTTTTTTTGAACAGACTCGGCGAGCGCAACTTCTGCCGGCAGGCCGCCTGCTCTTCTGCGCTGAACACATACGGCTCGCCGATCTGCATCGCCATGTATTGACGCCGTGCGTTCTCCTCCACATAGGCCGCGTAGGCGAAGCACTCCAAAATGCTTTCCGCCGCCGCCACCACCCCGTGCGCTTTCAAGAGCACCACCGGGTTCTCGCCCATGATCGCCACCATCTTCTCGCCCATCTCGCGGCTGTTGATGGACATCGGCGAATCCATCACCGGCATCTCGCCGAGCAATGAGGCCTGCGCATACACCACCTTCTGCGGCACCCCGACCATGCTGAGATAGGTGGACCACTGCGGATGGGTGTGGAACACGGCGTTCACGTTCGGCCGCGCACGATAGATTTCCGCATGGATCGGGAATTCCAGCGGCGGTCTGACGTTGGAGCCGTCCACCGGCCGCCCCTCGAAATCCACCGCCACGATGTCCTCCACCGTGAGCGCGCTGCGCACCGACGCGCCCGAGTTGATGTAGAACGAATTGGCGTCGCGCCGCGCGCTGCAATGGCCGTTGTGGTCGATGTATTCCGCCCGCTCCAGCATGCGGATGGCATCGACCAGTTCCTGCTTCAACGCCGCATGCGATACCTGTGTCATTGCATTTTCCCCTCTGGCGTCATGCTTCGCGCAAGCCGGATCCACTTTCGCCGACGGCGGAATTCTTACTTCGTCACCCTGCGCTTCCACAAATCCCATGATCGTTCGACGGTGTTCACGTTCACCACGTCCGCAAGCCGCCCCTCCTCGGCATCGAGCGCCGCGATCGGCCCGCCGAGCGCCTGCGCCTGCAACTGCACGCGCGCATTGACCTCGGTGAAGATCGCCCGGAACACCGCCACCGGAAGGCTCGGCCCGACCACCACCATGCCGTGCGCCCGCAACAGCGCCACCGCCTTGTCGCCGAGCGCCTCGGCAAGCGCGGCGCCCTTCTCGGCGGTGCTGATGACGATGTCGGTCGGCCCGAATTTTTCCCGGATGTCGAACACCGGCACGCCCGCCGCAATGAAGGCGGCGTTGTGATACATGGCGCGCAGCGGCGCGCGCGTCAGGCTGAACGGAATCACCGAGGCCGAATGGCTGTGCGCGATCGCCATCACGTCCGGCCGCGTCTTGTAGATTTCGCCGTGCAGATAACGCTCGATGAAGCCGTTGCGACCGCGCGCATCGATGGCGTTGCAGTCGAGATCGAATTCCATGATGTCGTCGGCGGTGACCAGCTCGGGCGCCAGCGACCGCGACATCAGAAACCGCTGCGGGTTCCCCGGATGCCGCAGCGACACGTGCCCGGCCGCGTCGAACACGCCCTGGTCCACCAGAATCCGGCTCGCCGCCGCCAGATCTTCGAGCACGGCGAGGGACACGGTTCCCGTTCGTCCCCGGGTCGATTTCGGCTTGGCTTGAGGCGCTGCGCGCCGGCGTTTGCCCAATTCAATCCTCCCGTCATTTTCGCTGCATGCTCGCCTTGCGCCGGAGCGCGGTCAACAGTTAGCCTGCGCCATTGTTCTCGCGCAACTTTTCCGCATGGCCGTTCAGGAATACGACTATGTGATCGTCGGGGCCGGTTCCGCCGGCTGCGTGCTCGCCAGCCGCCTGACCGAGGACACCGATGTCCGCGTGCTCGTGCTCGAGGCCGGCGGCTGGGATCGGGATCCGTGGATCCACATCCCGCTCGGCTGGGGCCGGATTCTGCTCAACCGCAAGCACGACTGGATGTATTTCACCGAACCCGAGCCGAACATGGCGAACCGCCGCATCGAATGCGCGCGTGGAAAAATCGTCGGCGGCTCCTCCTCCATCAACGCCATGACCTATTCGCGCGGCCACCGCCGCGACTACGACCGCTGGGCCGCAAGCGGCCTACCCACATGGTCCTACGCCCACGCGCTACCCTATTTCCGCAAGCAGGAAACCTGGGAGCGCGGGGCGAGCACCTACCGCGGCGGCGACGGTCCGCTCACCACCTGCTACGCGACGTTCAGGGATTCTCTGGTCGACGCCTACATCGAGGCGGCGCAAGCCACCGGGCTTGCCTGGAAGGACGACATCAACGGCCCCGACAACGAGGGCATCGGCCGCAACCAGAACACCATCCGCAACGGCCGCCGTTGCAGCGCCGCGGTCGCCTATCTGCACCCGGCGCTCGCGCGCCCCAATCTGAAGGTGGAGACGGGTGCGCTCGCCACCCGCGTGCTGCTCGACCGCGAGCGCGCGAACGGCGTCGAATACCGGCAGAACGGCGAGTTGCGGACGGCGCACGCCGCCCGCGAGGTGATTCTCGCCGGCGGCGTCATCAACTCCCCGCATCTGTTGATGCTCTCCGGCATCGGCGACCCCGCGGAGCTGAAGCCGCACGGCATAAAGGTTCACGTGCCGCTCCCGGGCGTCGGCAAGAATCTGCAGGACCATGTGGTGACCGGCACGACCTACCGGCGCAAGGAGCCCGGTCCCGTGCACCGCGCCATGCGGTTCGATCGCATCGGAATCGAACTGGCCAAGGCCTATTTTTTCGGCACCGGCATCGCCACCGACCTCCCCGGGGGCGCGGTTTCGTTCTCGCGCCTGATGCCGGACTCCGACGTTCCCGACATCCAGCTCATCCTGACCGCAGCGCCGCTTTCGGCCGCGCCCTATCTTGCCCCGTTTCGCAGGCCCTACGTCGATGGCTTTCTCAGCCGCATCATCATGCTGCACCCGGAAAGCCGCGGCTGCCTGCGCCTTGCGTCGAGCGATCCGACGGCGCCCATCCGCATCCACCAGAATTTCATGTCCACCGAACGCGAGTGGAAAACGCTGCGCGCCGGCCTGCGTTTGTTCCGCGACATCATGGGCAAGCCCGGCATGACGCCTTACGTCGCGGCCGAAACCGCACCCGGTCCCGACGCCAGATCCGACGCCGATCTCGACGCGCATATCCGCCATACGGCGATCACGCTTCACCACCCGCTCGGCACCTGCAAGATGGGGCCGACATCGGACGAAGCCGCCGTGGTCGATCCGGAGCTGCGCGTGCGCGGCGTCGAGCGGCTGCGCGTGGTGGACGCCTCCGTGATGCCCGACCTGATCAGCGGCAACATCAATGCGCCGGTGATGATGATCGCCGAGAAGGCCGCCGACCTGATCCGCGGCCGAGCGCCGCTCGCTCCGGTGAATGTATGACGGCACCCGGTCTGGAATTCGGCGTCTTCGATCATCTCGATCGCAACGACCTATCGCTGGCCGAATACTACGAACAGCGGCTGCAGGTTATCGAAGCCTTCGACCGCACGGGCTTCTACGGCTACCACGTGGCCGAGCATCATTTCACTCCGCTCGGCATGGCGCCTTCGCCGAGCGTGTTTCTCGCCGCTGCGGCCCAGCGCACCCGACGCCTGCGCCTCGGCACCTTCGTCTATGCCTTGCCGCTCCATCATCCGCTGCGCGTGATGGAGGAGATCTGCATGCTCGACCATTTGAGCGGCGGGCGCGTGGAGATCGGCTTCGGCCGCGGCTCGGTGCCGTACGAGATTTCGTATTACGGACAGAACGCCGCGGAACGGCAGCAGATTTATGAAGAACGGCTCGACCTGATCCTGCAGGCCTTCGGGTCGAAGCGATTTTCGTTTCACGGCAAGTACGACCAATTCGACAACGTGCCGCTGCAGATGGAGCCGCTGCAGAAACCGCACCCGCCCTTGTGGTACGGCGCGCACTCTCCCGACAGCGCCGCGCGCGCCGCGCGCCGCGGCATGCACATGGTCAACAATGACATCCCCGCCACCACCCGCGCCACGGTCGCTCGTTTTCGCGAGGTCTGGCGCGAACTGCATGGATCGGCCGTGCCGCTGCCGAAGATGGGCATGGTCCGCTTCATCGTGGTCTCCGACGACGATGCCGCCGCGCTCGCCGCAGCCCGCCGGGCCTACGCGCGCTGGCTGACAAGCTTCAACTATCTGCACGTCATGCACGGCACGCAGCCGCTGCTCGGCGCCAGGCCGGAGAATTTCGACCTGCTGATGCAAAAGGGGCTCGGCATTGCCGGCGCGCCGGGCAAAGTGCTGAAATTTCTCGGCGACCAACTTCAGGATTGCGGCACGAACTACATCGTCGGCCAGTTCGCGTTCGGCGATCTCACGCTCGCCGAGATGCTGCGCTCGGTGACTCTCTTTGCCGCCGAAGTCATGCCGCCGCTGCGGGCGCGGATGCAGGCGTCGGCCGCGGCGCAAGCCCGCTAGCCGGCGGCGGCCCTTACATCGCGTATTTCGGGTCCCGCTCCAGAAGCTCGATGGAAATGCCCTGCGGGCCGCGGATGAAGCACACCCGCACCCCCGGCCGCACCGTGGTCGGCTCGCGCGTGAACTCCACGCCCTTGGCCTTCAGCTCGGCGGCGATCGCATCGATGCCGGTGCAGGTGAGTCCGAAGTGATCGAGCCCCTGATACGGCGTGACCGGCGGCGGGTTGACGCCCTCCCCGGGTTTCACCGGCGCGATGAAGATGTTGGCGCCGCCGAGTCTGACGTCCACCCGCGGCTGCCCCTGCTGCATGGACCGGATCACCTCGCCGCCCAGCATCCGTTCGAACCACTGCGCGGTCGCTTCCGGATCGGGGCTGCGCAGATGCACGTGATCCCAGGCGAGCTTCGGCATGGCATTCTCCCTTGCAATGCAGCCATCACATATCACCGGAGGCGGGCGGTCAACGGACCGCTGGCAAGACGCGACTTGAGCGGCTATCAAGCTGCCGTGGCTTTGCAGATGGAAACGGACGTCCTGGTGGTCGGCGCAGGGCCGGTGGGCCTGACGCTGGCCGTCGATCTCGGCCAGCGCGGCGTGCGCACCATCCTGATCGAACAGAAGGAGGCGCCGCAGCGGCTGCCGAAGATGGAGCGCTGCAACGCCCGCACCATGGAGATGTTCCGCCGCATGGGGATCGCCGAGCGCGTGCGCGCGGCCGGGCTCCCGGCCCACTGCCCCATGGACGTGTTCATCGTCACCTCGCTCATCGAGCCGCCGCTGCTGCGGCTGCCCTATCCCTCCGTCGCCGAGGCGCGCAAAGAGATCGCCGCCTGCACCGACGGCTCGCTGCCGCTCGAGCCCTACCAGCTCATTTCGCAATACACGCTGGAACCGCTGCTCAAATCGGTGGCCGAGGAACTGTCGAGCGTCAGCGTCCGCTACGGCCACGAATTGCTAGCTTTCGTCCAGGACGCCGAATCGGTCACCGCCCAGGTCCGGCACGACGGCAAGACCGTGACCATCCGTGCCAAATACCTCGTCGGCTGCGACGGCGGCTCAAGCCTCGTGCGCAAGACGCTCGGCATCAAGCTCGCCGGCGACGCCGACATCCTGCGGCTGCGCCAGGCGCTCTACCATTGCGAGGACCTCTACGAGCGCATCCCGATCGGCAAGGGCCGCCATTATCACGTCGCCGACAATCAGCACACGTTCCTGATCGTGCAGGATTCGACCAGGCATTTTACGCTGCATGCGGTGGTGGAAAACGATTCCGACATGGCGCCGCAGTTCGAGAAGACCGTGGCCATGCCGGTCAAATACGAAATGCTCTACGTCGGCGAATGGAAGCAGAATCTGCTGCTGGCCGACCGCTACGGCGAGGAGCGCGTGTTCCTCGCCGGCGATGCGGTTCATCTCGTCATCCCCACCGGCGGGCTTGGCATGAACTCCGGCGCCGGCGACGCCATCGACCTCGGCTGGAAACTGGCCGCCACGCTTGCCGGTTGGGGCGGACCGAACCTGCTCAAATCCTACGAGATCGAGCGGCGGCAGGTGGGCGAGCGCAACGTCGCCGCCTCGCGCTTTGCCTCGCAGGGCCGCCGCAAGTGGCGCGCGGAATGGCGACCCAACATCCGCGACAACACGCCGGAGGGCGCGGCCACGCGCGCCAATCTCGCCCGCGTCGCTGACATCGAGCAGCGCAAGAGCAACGAGATGATCGGCGCCGAGCTCGGCTATCGCTATGTCGGCTCGCCGATCATCTGGCCGGAACCGGGCGAGGGCCCGCCGCACGATTTCATCAAATACGTGCCGACCACCTGGCCCGGCGCGCGGCTGCCGCACGTGTGGCTTGCCGACGGCACCGCAATGCAGGATCGCATCGGCCGAGGTTACACGCTCATCCGCCTCGGCGGCGCGCAGGCCGATGCGACACCGCTTGCGCGCGCGTTCCAGAAATTCGGCGCCCCGTTCGCGGTGCTCGACGTACCCGACGAGAACGCGCGGGACGTATACGGGCGCGATTTCATCCTCGTGCGCCCCGATTTGCACGTGGTCTGGCGCGGCAATGCTCCGCCCGCCGAGCCCGAAAAGCTCGCCGCCATCGCCACCGGCCACTGATCTTGCTGGCTCCGAAAACCGAAGGAACGATCTCCATGCCAAAGCTCGATGTGTTGATCGAAGAACTCGTCACCGCCAACCGCATCCTCGCCCGCGAGGGTATCGTCGATTCCTTCGGTCACATCAGCGTGCGGCACCCGCAGCGCCCCGATCGTTACCTGTTGTCGCGGGCGCGCGCGCCTGAACGCATCGAAGCCGACGACATCATGGAATTCACCCTCGAAGGCGATCCGGTCGATGCGCGCGGCCGCAAGCCGTATCTGGAACGCTTCATTCACGGCGCGCTTTACGAGGCGCGGCCCGACGTGACGTCGGTGGTGCACAATCACAGCCCGAGCACGATCCCGTTTGGCGTCACGCGCAAGGAGCTGCGGCCCGTGATGCACCTCTGCGCCTCGATCGGCCACAAGGTGCCGCTGTGGGATTCCCACGAAAAATTCGGCGACACCACGCTCCTGGTCGAGAACATGGCCATGGGTCGCGACCTCGCCAAACGCCTCGGCAAGGGCCGCACCGCGCTGATGCGCGGCCACGGCGCGGTCGTCGTCGGCACCAGCATCCGTCACGCCGTGTTCATCTCGGTCTATCTGGAGCTGAACGCCAAGCTGCAAATGCAGGCCGCGCAGATGGGCAGGATCAAATTTCTCTATCCCGGCGAGGTGGACAAGATCATCGCCCGCACCGGGCCCTACAGCATCAATCGCGCCTGGGAGAACTGGTGCGAGCGCGCCGGCCGCAAGATGCAGGACCTCGGCGACGCATGAGGTCGCGCAGGACCGGTCACCACTGATTGCGCCCGACTTGTTGCGCCTGATTGTGGCAAATCCACTACACCGCTGAAAAAACAGCCGGCACAGCGCGACATTTTCGCCCGGCCCCCGCTCTTTGCCGTTGTCATGGCGGCGGCCTGAGATTTTGATAGCGGGACGGCAGCATCACCGCGGAACGATCAACGCATGTCGCTCGGGAAAGGCATCATGCGGCATCTAATGCTCATTGCTCTGTTGGTCGCGGGCGCCCTGTTCGAGGCAAGGCCGGGCCACTCAGAGCCTTTCGCGCCGGATGCCGGGACAAAGCCGAAGGTCAAGACCGTCGATCGGGTGACCACCGCGTCTGCGTTCTCTCCCGCCTTGCTGCCGAAGCTCATCCAGACCGCCCCGACGGCGCCCGACCGCGACGAGCTTGAGTTCGGCAGGCAACTTTTGCCCGAGCCGTTCCGCATTCCCAACGTGCAGCTTGAGACCGTGAGCTGGACGGAGCTCGATGGCTGGATCACGGACGACCATGCCGCCGCCTTTGCCGTCTTCCTAAAAAGTTGCAAGGCGATTCAGCGCGGCACGCCGCCCCGCCACGCCGGGCAGCCGTTCTATGCCGCCCTGCAGTCGGTCTGCCGCCGCGCCGTGCGAGAGCCGCCGCGCGACGGGAAGGCGGCGCGTATTTTCTTTGAGCGGAATTTCAGGCCGATGCGCATCGCGCGACTCGGCGAGGACAACGGATTTCTCACCGGCTACTACGAACCGATCATCGAAGGCTCGCGCATGCGAACGGAGGAGTTCAACGTTCCGCTCTATCGCACGCCGCCCGATCTGAGAAAGCCCTATTACGACCGCGCGGCGATCGAGAACGGCGCGCTCGCCGGCCGAAAACTCGAAATCTGCTGGCTCAAGGATCCGACCGATCTGTTCTTTGCCCCGATCCAGGGCTCCGCGCGCGTGCGGCTCGAGGACGGAAAAATTCTGCGCCTCAACTACAGCAACCACAACGGTTGGCCCTATACGCCCATCGGCCGCATTCTCATCGACCGCGAGATCGTCCCGCGCGAAGAAATGTCCATGCAGCGCATCCGCGAATGGATCGAGGCCAACCCGAAGGAAGGCAGGGAATTGCGTCTGCGCAACCGCTCCTTCGTGTTCTTTCGCGAAACCGGGCTCGCCGAGCACGAGGAGCCGATCGGCGCGCAGGGCGTCTCGCTCACGCCCGGCCGCTCGATCGCGGTCGATAAATCCATCCACATTTATGGCACGCCGTTTTTCATTGAGGCGGAGTTGCCGCTTGACGGCGAGCGCACGGAAATCAGCTTGCAGCGGTTGTGGGTGGCGCAGGACACCGGCGGCGCCATCATCGGCCCGGCGCGCGCCGACCTCTATTTCGGCGCGGGCGACGGCGCCGCCCACGTGGCCGGCCGCATCCGGCATCCCGGCCGGTTCACGATTCTGATCCCGCGCGAAATCGATCCGGTGATCGCCGGCCGCAACACGCCGCTGCCGCGGCCCCGTCCCTCCTTTGTCGACGAGGAAGCGACGCAGATCGCCAAAAGACCGGCCGCGGACGCAAAGGCCGCGGACGCAAAGAGTGCATGGGCAGACGGTCGCAACGCCAAACCGGCTCGCTGAGAGAGCCGTTGCCGGAGCTCATCCCGGCTCCAAGACTTTGATCCTTCTGAGATTTTTTGAGACGTGGATCTCTGCGACAAGCGCGGGCAAGGCCAGAATTGCCCAGAATGCAGAAAAATCCCCCCCCCCACGCCTTTCAGAGGGCTCGCTCCACATTGTCGCGGGGCCCCCGCCGCATGTGCGTTGCCGCGGCGGCGGTTGCCCGCCATGGAACCACGCACGCCTCTTTGGCGTTTTATGAAGCCGTAAACGAATTATTAACGATCCGGGCCCCAGCTTCATCTCCATCTCTCTCACCTCGCATTCGCGGCATTAAGCGAGACGACAAAGAGGAGGCGCCATGAAAATCTCCGTGCTGTTCGGTCTTCTGCTGGAGGCGAGCTTCCTCGTCTATTGCATGTATATGATCTACCTGTTGGACGTGCTCGATCCGTTTCCGCGGGAATGGATGATCCCCAACATCCTGCTCGGCGCCGTCGTGCTCGGGATCGGCTATCTCATTGCGCAGCGCCTGAAGCGTGACGATGCGGTCAACGACGCTCGCTTGTCCGAGCACAACCCTCTGCGTTGAGAGCCGGGCGGGTCGATTTCATGAGGGGCGCGGGGCGCGCGCCAACGGGCGATCACTTTTTCTCGGCAATGACCTTCTTGATCGCCTCGACCACTTCACCGACCGTTTCGAATTCCGGCTCGGTGTCGTTGGCATTGTAGGGGATCTGAATGTTGAACTTCTCCTCGAGCTCGAAAATCAGCTCCACCACGCTCAGCGAATCGATGCCCAAATCCTTGAGGCGGTCGGTCATGGTCAGCGCCGACTTCTCGGGCGGAAGTTTCTTCTGAATGAGCGCCAGGACGTCGCTGGTGACGCTGTCCATGGCTTGGCTCGAAGCAGACGTGGCGCCGGCCGTCATTTGATTGAATCCCGTCTCTCGTTAAGAACGCGCAGAGACGCCCCTACGCTCCCGGACCAGACCGATCCTGCGATTCATAACTTATTTTGCCATGGTCGAGGCGAAATTTGGAGTCCTTAAGCCGTGGGCAGACCTCTCCTTTTGCGCCTCCCCCCATCGTCGCGACGTCCTTGCGGTGGACTAGAGACCGCTTCCGGAGAATCGCCGCGCACACGGGATCGCAATGCGCTAGATTGAACCCCCACGGCCGCCCCGAGAACCCGCTCACGCGGAGCGAGCAGACATGGGTCGTTGCGGGGGTCACAGATTGCGGCGCTGCGCCAATGGCTGCCGAGCTCTCCACCATTCACGCCTCCGCCGTGCTGATTGGAGCACATGCGTTGCTGATCATCGGGCCTCCGGCGAGCGGCAAATCGCGATTGGCATTTGCGCTGATAGAGGCCGCGCACGCGGGCCACCTCGACTTCGCCCGCTTGGTCGGCGACGACCGCGTGCACGTCGAGGCGGTGCACGGACGGCTCTTGGTCCGGCCAGCAGCGGTGCTGGCGGGGCTGATCGAGGTGCGCGGCCTGGGTATTCGGCGGTTGCCTTACGAACCGGTGGCGCTGGTCGGGGGGGTGGTGGAGCTCGCGGCAGGCGATGCCAGCCGCTTGCTTGGGCCGGAAAGCACGGAGGCCGTGATTGCCGGCATCCATTTGCCGCGACTTGCGGTCGCAGTCGGCGTGAATCCGCTGCCGCTGGTATTGGCCTGGCAGCGAACTGCAAATGCAATCGCCTGATCCGCCTATGGTTGTAGGGTCCATGGGGTTGTCGCGGTGCGGTCTTATGCACATGCGAGGGGCACACAGGCTATTGCTGTTATTGAATTTTTTGGCCAATCTCAGCCGCCACTTGTGGCAATGCAACATGGCCCGGAAATCAGCGCCCAAGCCCCTTGAAGTCAGGCTTCGGATGATGATCATGGGCGGCCTTCCGTGCGGCGTTCCAGCGCCCGCGAGGAGTCCCGGATGATCGGACTCGTACTCGTCACTCACGGGCGGCTTGCCGTCGAGTTCCGCGCCGCACTCGAACACGTCGTCGGCCCGCAGCAGCAGATCGAAGTGGTGACCATCGGTCCCGACGACGACGTCGAGCAGCGGCGCAGGGAAATCATTGAAGCCGTGGAGCGCGTGGACACCGGAGAGGGGGTCGCGATTCTCACCGACATGTTCGGCGGCACGCCGTCGAACCTGGCAATCTCGGTGATGAATCGTCCGAACGTGGAGGTGCTCGCCGGCATCAACATGCCGATGCTGATCAAGTTCGCCAAGGTGCGCGGCGAATGTCCTCTGGCCGAGGCGGTGGCCGCCGCGCAAATTGCCGGTCGCAAATACGTCACCATTGCCAGCCGAATTCTGGCCGGCAAATGAACGGCTCCGATTCATCCGCTTCGGGGTTTGCGATGAATTTGCCGCCGGCCAAGGGGGTCGTCAGCCGCGAGGTTGAGATCGTCAACAAGAAGGGATTGCACGCCCGCGCCTCGGCGCGGTTCGTGCAGACAGTGGAACGTTTCGACGCCAGCGTGGTGGTCAGGCGCGGCAACGAAACCGTGGGCGGCACTTCGATCATGGGCCTGATGATGCTCGCCGCCGGCCCGGGCACCGTGCTCACGCTCGAGGCGACCGGAAAAGACGCGGAGGCGGTGATCGAGGCGCTGGCCGCGTTGATCGCAAGCGGCTTCAACGAACAGGACTGAACCGGCGCCGCCGCAAACGCAGCCGGTTCCGAGCCGATTTCCGTGCCAGAGTTCGCGCCCGATTTCGGTCCCATGCCTCTGGAAATGACATAAAGAATTCTTTATATCCTCGTTGCGCCGCTGCCCGGCCCCTGCTATAGGCCATCCGGGAGACGCCGGATGAGCCGGCGGCATTCGTTTCAACGGACAAGGACAGCCATGACCGCCGCTGCGAAAGGCAAGCCTGCGTCAACCGACTACGTGGTCAAGGACATTTCGCTCGCCGCCTGGGGCCGCAAGGAGATTGCCATCGCCGAGACCGAGATGCCGGGGTTGATGGCGATCCGTGAGGAATACGGCCCGCGGCAGCCGCTGCGCGGGGCGCGCATCGCCGGCTCCCTGCACATGACCATCCAGACCGCGGTGCTGATCGAAACGCTGAAGGCGCTCGGTGCCGAGGTGCGGTGGGCCTCCTGCAACATCTATTCGACCCAGGACCACGCCGCAGCGGCGATCGCCGCAGGCGGCACGCCGGTGTTCGCGGTGAAAGGCGAGTCGTTGCAGGATTACTGGGACTATACCCATCGCATCTTCGAATGGGCGGACGGCGGATCGCCCAACATGATCCTCGACGACGGCGGCGATGCGACTTTGCTGATCCACCTCGGCGTCGAGGCGGGCAAGAATCCTTCTGTGCTCAATCATCCGAACAATGAGGAGGAGGAAATCCTCTTCGCCGCGATCAAGAAGCGGCTGAAGGAACAGCCCGATTGGTACCACAAGAACGCCGCGAGCATCCGCGGGGTCACCGAGGAGACCACGACCGGCGTGCACCGGCTCTACGAAATGCAGAAGAAAGGCACGCTGTTGTGGCCGGCGATCAACGTCAACGACAGTGTCACCAAGTCGAAATTCGACAATCTCTACGGCTGCCGCGAGAGTCTCGTCGACGGCATCCGCCGCGGCACCGACGTGATGATGGCCGGCAAGCTTGCCATGGTGTGCGGCTTCGGCGACGTGGGCAAGGGCTCCGCTGCCTCGCTGCGCAACGCCGGCTGCCGGGTGATGGTGTCGGAAATCGATCCGATTTGCGCCCTGCAGGCGGCGATGGAGGGCTACGAGGTGACCACCATGGAGGACGCCGCGCCGCGCGCCGACATCTTCGTCACCGCCACCGGCAACATCGACGTCATTACCGTGGAGCACATGCGCAGGATGAAAGACCGCGCCATCGTCTGCAACATCGGCCACTTCGACAGCGAGATCCAGGTGGCGGCGCTGCGCAATTTCAAATGGTACAACGTCAAGCCGCAGGTGGACGAGATCGAATTTCCCGACGGCAAGCGCATCATTCTGTTGTCGGAAGGAAGGCTGGTGAATCTCGGCAATGCGATGGGCCACCCGAGCTTCGTGATGTCGTCGTCGTTCACCAACCAGACCCTGGCGCAGATCGAATTGTTCACCAATCCCGGCAAATACGAGAAGAAGGTTTACACGCTGCCCAAGCATCTCGACGAGAAGGTGGCGCGGCTGCATCTTGCCAAGATCGGCGCCAGGCTCACCACGCTCAACGACAAGCAGGCGGCCTATATCGGCGTGCCGCGCGACGGACCCTACAAGCCGGACCACTACCGCTATTGAACCGCGCAACATACCGCGCCCGCGCAGCGTGTCCCCGCTTCAGTGCTGGAGAATCTTCGACAGGAACGCCTGCGCGCGCTCGCTGCGCGGGCGGGTGAAGAATTCGGCGGTGACGGCGTCCTCGACGATCTCTCCCCTGTCCATGAACACCACGCGATGCGCCACCTGGCGGGCGAAACCCATCTCGTGCGTCACCACGATCATGGTCATGCCCTCCTTGGCCAGCGCCACCATCACGTCGAGCACCTCCTTGATCATCTCGGGGTCGAGCGCCGAGGTCGGCTCGTCGAACAGCATGGCGATCGGATCCATGGCGAGCGCGCGGGCAATGGCGACCCGCTGCTGTTGCCCGCCGGACAATTCACCGGGATATTTTTCGGCAAACTCGCGCAAGCCCACGCGCTCCAAGAGCTGCATGCCCTTGGCGTAGGCTTCCTCCGCGCTGCGATTGAGCACCTTGACCTGTGCCAGCGTGAGATTGCGCATCACGGTAAAGTGGGGAAACAGCTCGAAATGCTGGAACACCATGCCGATGCGGGCGCGCAGCTTGGACAGGTTGGTTTTGCGATCGCCGACCGAGACGCCGTCGACGACGATCGTGCCCTCTTGAAACGGCTCAAGGCCATTGACGCACTTGATCAGCGTGGATTTGCCGGAACCGGAAGGGCCGCAGACCACGACCACCTCGCCTCTGGCGACTTCCGCCGAGCAGCGATTGAGCACCTGGACCGGCCCGTACCATTTGCTCACCTCGCGGATGCTGATCACGACGGTGCCCCGCTCAGCGGACGATGGCCAGACGGCGCTGCAGCACGCGCACGCCATGGGAGGCGGCCAGCGAAATCACGAAATAGACGAGCGCCGCAAACAGATACATCTCCACCAGGCGGCCGTCGCGCTGCGCGATTTTTGAGGCGGCGCCGAGGAAGTCGGTGATCGACAGCACATACACCAGCGAGGTGTCCTGGAACAGGATGATGGTCTGGGTGAGCAGCACCGGCAGCATGTTGCGGAACGCCTGCGGCAGAACAATGTAGGCCATGGTGAGCGGGTAGGACATGCCGAGCGCCTGGGCAGCGGCGATCTGGCCGCGCGGGATCGACTGGATGCCGGCGCGCATGATCTCGCAGAAATAGGCCGCCTCGAACAGCGTGAAGGTAATCAGCGAGGACACGAAATAACCGACCTGGATCGGCCGCTCGGCCCCGGTCAGCCATTGGCCGATGTAAGGTACGAGGAAATAGAACCAGAAAATCATCAGCACCAGCGGCACCGAGCGCATCAGGTTAACATAGCCGGCGGCGGGCAGCGAGAGCAGCGCAATGCCGGACAGCCGCATCATGGCGAGCAGCGTGCCGAACACGATACCGCCCAAGGTTGCGAGCGCGGTCAGGGTCAGCGTGAACGTCATGCCGTCGAGGAACAGGTAGGGCAGCGAGCGAACAATCACATCGAAGTCGAAATTGGAGAACATTTCGATCCTCACTGTGCGGCGCGCGGCGCAGCGCCGATGAAGCCGGGAACCGCGACGCGCTTCTCCAGCGCGCGCATGCCGAAGGTCACCACGATATTGATGGCGATATAGATGATGGTGGCGGCGGTGAACGCCTCGAACACCTGGAAGGAGAACTCCTGCATGGCGCGCGCGCGTGCGGTAAGCTCCATCAGCCCGATGGTCAACGCCACGGCGCTGTTCTTGATGACGTTGAGAAATTCGGAGGTGAGCGGCGGCAGAATGATGCGATAGGCCATCGGCAGCAGCACAAAGCCGTAAGTCTGCGGCAGCGTGAAGCCGAGCGCCAGCGCCGCAAGACGCTGCCCTTGCGCGAGGCTCATGATGCCGGCGCGCACCTGCTCAGCCACGCGGGCGGAGGTGTAGAAGCCGAGCGCGACCACGGCGGTATAGAACGATGCGTGGTGCAACTGCTTGAGCCAGGTGCCGATCGTCTCCGGCACGAGCTCCGGCAGGACGAAATACCAGAGAAACATCTGCACCAGGAGCGGAATGTTGCGGAAAAACTCGACGTAGGCGTCGCCGAGCCGCACCAGCCAGACATACGGCGTGGTGCGGATGACGCCGACAATCGAGCCGAACACGAGCGCCAGGCACCAGGCGGCGAGCGCGGTGGCGAGCGTCCACCCGGTGCCGATCAGAAGCGTCTCAAAATAGGTGTGGGAGGCGTCCGGGGAGATTTGCCAGAAAATTCCCCAGTTCCAATTGTAGCTCATGCCGGCCCGCCCCTCTCAAAGCCGCGCCTAGGATGGCAGGGCCAATGCCGCAACGGAGCGCGATCCGCCGGCCACGCCGCGCGCGCTGCGCGCCCCGCTCGAGGCGGGGCGCGCTATCGAACCCGGCCGCGTGTCAATACGCCGCGGGATCGCCGCTGTCGGTGGGCTTGGCCACCACCTTCTTGAAGGCGGCGCTCATCGGCACGTTGAGATTGACTCCCTTCGGCGGGATCGGCTTGAGGAACCACTTCTCGTAGATCGCATTGATGGCGCCGCTCCTGTAGGTCTGGATCATCGCCGCATCGACCACCTTCTTGAACGCCGGATCGTCGCGGCGCAGCATGATGCCGTAGGGTTCGACCGAAAGCGCCTGCGCGGAAATCACATAATCCTTCGGTGACTTCGAAGTGGCGACGAGGCTGTACAGCAAGATGTCGTCCATCACGAAGGCCGCCGCGCGGTCGGTCTCCACCATCAGGAAAGCTTCGGCATGGTCCTTGGCGGCGAGGATGTTCATGCCGAGCTTCTTCTGGGCGTTGATCTCGGTGATCTGCTTGATGTTGGTGGTGCCGGAGGTGGACACCACGGTCTTGCCCTTCAAATCATCCACCGTCTTCAGGTTTGCCTTGCGCTTGGAAACGAAGCGGTTGGCGGTGACGAAGTGGGTGATGGTAAAGGCCACCTGCTTCTGCCGTTCGAGATTGTTGGTGGTCGAGCCGCATTCGAGGTCGATGGTGCCGTTGGCCATCAGCGGGATGCGCGTGGCGGAGGTGACCGGATTGAGCTTGACGTCGAGCTTGGGCAGCTTCAACTCCCGCTTCACGGCCTCGACGATGCGATAGCAAAGATCCATGGCATAGCCGACCACCTTCTGCTGGTCGTCGAAATAGGAGAACGGAATCGACGACTCGCGATGACCGAGGGTGATGGTGCCGGTGTCCTTGATCTTCTTCAGCGTGCCGGTGAGCTCCTGCGCAGGCGCCGGACCGGCAAGGCAGCCAGTGGCCATCAGTGTCATCAGCATCAGTTTGAGACGCATGGTTGTTATCTCCCGAGAGCCGCAATTGCCGCACCGCCCGGCCGGCTCGCCGAACGGTCGGGCCGAAACCCATTCCGCACCGCAAGTATAGCGGATCGCAAATCCGGCTCCCACCGGGGGTGCATCCCTGTGGGCGGCGGGGCGTGTTTCAAGGATTGGAGCCTGGGCCAGGCAACGCCGAGCCGCTCAGGCGGCGACGTGAACGAGGGTGCCGGCCGTGCGGGCCGAGCGCTGGTCGAGGCGCAGTGTCAGGCAGAAGGCGCTGCCTCCGCTGCGCAGGAATGCGTCGAGCGGCGTGGCGACAACGCGATAGCCGCGCTGTTCCAGCGTGGCGCGCAGACGATTGCTGCAGCCTGAGAGAATCAGCGTGCGGCCGATCGAGACCGCATTGGCCGCGAGGCGGCGGGCGTCGTCGAACTTGAGGGGGATGCGCCTGTCCGCATCCACGCGGCGGGCAATCTCGGCGCGGCCCGCGGCGGTGAATGCGTTGGGATAATAGATCACTTCGCCGCCGGGCAACGGACGAAACGCAGTGTCCATGTGGTAGAAGCGCGGATCGACGAGCTCCAGCACCACCGCCTCGACGCCGAACTCGCGCTCCACCGCCTCGCGTGCGGCGGCGTCGGACCGCTGGCCGCTGCCCATCCAAAAAATATTGCGCGTCGGATCCCAGACGCAGTCGCCCGCGCCTTCGAGCACGAGGTGCTCCGGAAGCTTGTGCAGGGAGCGGATCAATCCGCGTTCCTGGAACCGGCGGAACGCCGCCTCGAATTGCGGCTCCTCGGCCCGGCGCTCGGGATGGCGGAAGCGGGCGAGCAGCGCCTTGCCGTCGAGCACCACGGCGGAGTTGGCGGTGAATACGAGGTCGGGCAGATTCGGCTTCGGAGGCACGAGCTCGATCTCGGCGCCTTCATTCCGCATGGCGCGATAGAGGCCGTCCCACTGCCTGCGCGCGGCGGCGGCCAGTGTCGCATTGCGCCGCGCCCAGCTCTCCGGGTCCATCCAGGGATTGATGGTATAGGCGACCGCGAAGTGGTCGGGCCGGCACATCAGGAAACGCGCCGTTGGCTGCTTCTTGTCCATGGCTTCCCTCAGGCGGCGACAACTGCGGCGCGCGGCTCTCTGACGAGAGAGGCCAGCACCTCCTCGAAGCGGTCGAGGGCGGTATCCAAATCCTGCCGCGCGATGACCAAAGGCGGGGCCAGACGCACCACGGTGCGATGCGTTTCCTTCGACAGCACGCCCGCGGCGAGCAGGCGCTCGCAGACGGCGCGCGCGCTTGCGATTTTCGGGTCGATCTCGGCGCCGGCCCACAGACCGCGGCCGCGCACCTCCTTCAGTGCCGGATTGCGGATCGCGCGCAGGCGTTTGAGCATGTGCGCACCGAGCTCGCGGCTGCGTTCGACGAGATTTTCGTCGCGAATGACGTGCAAGGCCTCAAGGCCCACGGCGGCGGCGAGCGCATTGCCGCCGAAGGTCGAGCCGTGCGAGCCGGGCGTGAACACATCCATCACCTCGCGGCGCGCAACAAAGGCGGAGACCGGCAGCACACCGCCGCCGAGCGCCTTGCCCAGCGTCACGCCGTCCGGCGCGATGCGCTCGTGGTTGTATGCGAACCACGCGCCGGTGCGGCCGAGGCCGGACTGCACCTCGTCGAGGATCAAGAGAATACGGTGCGCGTCGCAGAGGCGCCGCAGCCCGGCGAGATAGCCCGGCGGCGGCACGATGATGCCGGCTTCGCCCTGGATCGGCTCGATCAGCACCGCCGCGGTGTTCGGCGTGACGGCGCGCGCAACGGCGTCGAGATCGCCGTAGGGCACGGAGACGAAACCGGGCGCGAACGGCCCAAAACCGTCGCGATAATCCGGCTCCGAGGAGAAGCCGATGATGGTCGTGGTGCGGCCATGAAAATTGCCGTCGGCCACGATGATCTCGGCGCGGTCCTTGGGGATGCTCTTGACGCGGTAGCCCCAGCGGCGCGCGGCCTTGATCGCGGTCTCGATCGCTTCGGCGCCGGTGTTCATGGGCAGGGCGGCGTCGAGGCCGGTCACGCGGCACAGTTCGGCGAGGAACGGGCCAAGACGGTCGTTGTAATAGGCGCGCGAAGGCACCGCGAGGCGCGCGGCCTGCCGGTTCAACGCCGCAAGAATGCGCGGATGGGCATGGCCGTGGCTCGCCGCCGAATAGGCGCTCATCATGTCGATGTACTTTCGACCCTCGACATCCCACAGATACGCGCCTTGGCCGCGCGCCAGAACGACGGGCAGCGGCGCGTAGTTGTGCGCGCTGAACTTCCTCTCCAGCTCCATGGCGTCCATGGCTTTGCCCTCCGGTGCGGGCGCAATCGTTTGTGCACATTGTATATGGAGCTGATTTCCATTCGTTAAATGAGGGAGGAGCGCGATCGCGACTTTCGCTGAGCACGCCGGTTTTGACTTCCATTTTGGAAGTGCAAAGGGCGATCTGCAGCGGCGACCGCAGTGCCGTTAGGCATGAGTCATTTTTACGCAGGCGGTTTTTCACAGGCGATACCGCGCGCCGCGTTCAGACGGCTTTGCGCGAGAGGAGAGACTCGGGGTAACCGCCAAAGCGGCGCACCATGCGCAGCACCACATGGCTGACGATGCGCGCGATGCCGAGGCTCCGGTCGTCGATCAGGCGCGTGGTGAGCGCCTGGTAAGCAGGCAAATCGACGCAGACGAAGCGTGCGATATAGTCCACGGTGCCGCTCACCTCCCAGCACTCCACGATTTCCTCGATGGCGGCAATCCGGCGCTCGAACTCGCCCTGCTGCGCCTGCTTCTCCAACACGATCTCGGCGAAAACCGTGATCGGTCGCGACAGCGCGTCGAGCTCCACCATGGCCTGATAGCCGGAGATGATGCCGGCAGCCTCGAGCCGGCGCACGCGATCGAGGCAGGCGCGCGCGGAGAGATTGACGCGCCGCGCCAGCTTCTCGATGGTGGAGCGGCCGTCCCGTTGCAGCGCCGCCAACAGCTTGACGTCGATCTGATCGAGAGCCGGCGGGCGCTTGGCGTTCATCTTGCGGCCTCCGCGGGGGCGCACTCTCAGGCTAGCCGAGCGCCTCTTCCTTGACCGGGACGAGGTAGTTGAGCGCCAGCCGCCCACCGTCGGCATAGACGATCTCACCCGTCAGATAGCTCGCTTCGGCGGACGCCAGAAACACGGCCACGGAAGCGATCTCCTCGGGCTCGCCGATGCGGCCGATCGGAGTACGCGACAGCAGTTTCCGCTTGGCCTCGCGATCGGTCGCAACCGCCTTCAGAATGTCGGTCATGATCGAGCCGGGGCCGATGGCATTGACCCGGATCCCATAGGGGGCAAGCGACAGGGCCATGACCCGGGTGAGCTGATTGAGGCCGCCCTTGGCCACGCAGTAGGGCACCTGATTGGGGATCGCCACCACGGCATTGATGGAGCTCATGTTGATGATGGCGCCCGGCGGCCGGCCCGCCTTGACCTGCGCGACCATTCGTTTTGCCGCGGCTTGGCCCGCCAAGAATGCGCCTTTGAGATTGACGCGCAGCACGCGATCGAAATCCGCCTCGGAGATGTCGAGAAAATCCGCCCCGTGCACGATGCCGGCGTTGTTGACGAGAATGTCGATGCCGCCGAAGGCGTTGCAGGTTTCGGAAATCAGGCGCTCGACGCTGCGCCCGTCGCCCACATCGGTCGCCACGAAGCGGCATTTGTCCCGGTCGAGCGCG
The DNA here is from genome assembly GCA_035574295.1 of Xanthobacteraceae bacterium. Classification (GTDB taxonomy): domain Bacteria; phylum Pseudomonadota; class Alphaproteobacteria; order Rhizobiales; family Xanthobacteraceae; genus PNAI01. The sequence continues at coordinate 45,044 of DATLYX010000009.1, read as the reverse complement.
CCGGCGGCGGCTTCGCCCGCCGTCACGTTAACGTCCGCGATGACGACTTTGGCGCCTTCGGCGAGATAGCGCTTCGCGATGGCAAAGCCGATGCCGCGGGCGGCGCCGGTCACGATCGCCACCTTGTCCTGAAGTCTCATGGCGCGCTCCAGTCATGGCGTCGAATTGATGGCGTCGAATTCATGGTGTCGAATCAGGAGCGGATTTTAACCCGCCCCTGCCCATGCCGATACAACCGGGCGTGCCTGCGTAAAATCGACCGCCCGAGGGCGCCGACGGACTGCGGTGCAGCGCAGGCGAGTAACGTCGCGCGAAGACTTTGCGTGGAAAGGGAGCGCAGGGGCCGCCAAATGGTCGCGGATTTGCGTCATACGCCCTCCCCCGCCATCAAGACTCCCTGATTTGCGGGAATATCGTTAACGGCGCCCAAGACGCGGCACGCGCTTGCCGGAACTGACCGGGAAGCAGTGGATCGGCCGTTACCGGTTTGATATTGTTATTGTCTTATCGGCGGACGAAGAGGGGACCTTCCGAGTCCGAACGCCAACCAGCAGGAGGCGGCAAGGCAACTCTGTGCGTTGGAGCGTGCGTTGGAGTCTGTGCGTGCGTTGGAGTGTGCGATGACATACGCGATCCGGTGCGGGCTGATCGCCGTTGCCTGCTGGCTCGCCGTTGTGGGCACGGCGCGCGCCCGGGACGCCGACGCGAACATGGATGGTCCGTCGCGCGCGGAGTTGTTCGAGCTGCGCTGGAAGTCGGATTTGGGCCCGAACGCTGCGGCGTTGGCTCCCAAGCTGACGCAGCCGTTCTTCATCCCGAAGCACATTTTGGGCGATAGGGTCTACGGCATCGCGCTCTCGTATCACAATGACGAAGGTTGCGCCTGCAAGGCCGGCGAACACTGCAGCCGGTGCAGGATCGATTGGGCCAAGGTCGCCGACAGCAAGATCGCATTCGTCTTCCTGAAGGCGACGCACGGCGCGCGATACAAAGATCCCGCGTTCGAATATCACTGGCGGGCATTGGCGCAGCACAAGATGCACCGCGGCGCCCGTCACTTCATGTCGGCCGACGAAGACCCGGTCGAGCAGGCCGATCATTTTGTCGAGCGGCTCGAAGCGGCCGGCAAGTTGACGGCGTGGGACCTGCCGCCCGTGCTCGAGCTCGAACGCGATCTGCGAAGGGACGCCGCCAAAAAATGGATCGTGGTCGCCGAGACCGGACAGCGGCTCGACTTTTGGCAGGGTCAGGATCCCGACGAGATCGCAGGCAAGATCCTGAAATGGCTCAACCGCGTCGAGCAGAAGACCGGGCGCGTTCCGATCATCTACACGAGCCGAAGCTGGTGGATGGAGCGCATCAAAGACGAGAAGAAATTTGCGCTGCTGCGACGCTATCCGCTGTGGATCGCCGATTATCCGGAGACGGGGCGGCACGCGCACGATTCGCCCAAGGTGCCGAACAACCAGGCCTGGACGATCTGGCAGTTCACCGAGAACGGCAGGATGGAGGACACCGGCATCGTTCCCGGAAACATGGAGGTGAGCGTGTTTCGGGGAACGCTGGCGCGCTTTCGGCAGGCGATGAAAGTGTCCGCGGTCGAAGCGGAGGTTGCGCGCACCGAGGACAAGAAGACCGCACGCGGCGGACAGCAAGTGGCAGCGGTCAACCCGCAGCAGGTGAGCGACGCCTCTGGCGCGAACGCGGCTGCGCCGGCGACAAGCGCAACCTCATCGGCCGCAACGCCACCGACGGCCGCAGCGAACGCGAGTCAGGCGGCCGCAGCGCCGCAAAAGCCGGACCAGGCAACGCAAGCACCCCTGCAGGCGACGAACACGGCATCGAGCCAAGTCGCCGTCGTTGCCAATCCGGCGCCGCCCGCAGTCGCCAGTCCGCCGCAGCAGGTCCGGCAGACTCCCCAGCCGCAAGCGCCGCAGCAATCCGAAGGGGCCCCGCCGCAAGCGCGTGTGTCCGCGCCGCCGAACACGGGCTCGCCCGGCAAGGAGGCGCCGGACTCCAGCAAGTCCTCGCAGACCGCGGCTCCGGCGACACAGGCTCCGGCCACGGCTGTCGTCGCACAGGCGCCGCAGCCGAGCGGCGCGGTTGCAAGCGAGCAACCGGCCACCGCCAACACCGCGCCGCAAACGTCCGCAAATCAGGGGCAGACAGCCGCCAATGCGTCCGAGCGCGTCAATGCGGCGCCGGAGGCGTCGAAGGGGACGGCGGGTGAGCAGAAGGCGCCGCCTGCGCCGCAAGTGGCGGCGGTCAACTTAAGCCCTGTGAAAGAGCCTGTGAAAGAGGCTGCCGGTCCCAATCAGGGCGCTGCGGCGCCGACGGCTGGCAGCGAGAAGGCGAAAGCCGAAAGCCGGACGGCAAACACCGCGAGCGTCGCGCCGCCGAGCAGGACGGCGCAGCGCAACTCCGGCCAGCGGCCCGCCACGGAGAAGGCGGCCGAGGAAAATACGCCCGGCGAAAGGTCGCCGACGGATAAGTCCGCCGAAAGGATCATGATCGAGATCGAACTGCTCAACGGCCGCAAGTTGCGGGTCGACGCCAACATTGATCCTGCCCTGTTGGAGCGGTTGATCAACGCGATCGACAAGTAAAGCCGTCACGCTTTTGCACCGATCCGCCCTCTTGCTGTGGAGGCCGCGGAACGCGGCCGTGTCGCAGCATGCGGGCGGCCTCTTTTCATTGGCGCGCCGGAACGCCCGCTTAGGTCATCCCGGGGCGCGCGGGCGCGCTGCGGCGGGCGGGGATTGAGAAATTGGCGCCGCACGCCTATCAATGCCGTACAGTCTTGTTGCGCGAAGGGAGCCGGTTGCGACCGGACACGACCATGATCATCGACGGAGCCGACTCGGTCACCAAGGCGGTGCTCAGCGAGATCGAGCACACGCCCGATCCGCGCGTGCGCGAAATTCTCTCCGCGCTGGTGCGGCATCTGCACGCGTTCGTCCGCGAGGTGCGGCTGACCGAAGACGAGTTCCGGCTGGCGTGCGAATATGTCAATGCGATCGGACAGCACACGAATGCCTACCACAACGAGGCGGTGCTGATGTCCGGCTCGCTCGGCGTCTCCACGCTGGTGTGCCTGCTCAACAACGGCAACAACGGGCAGACCGAGACCACGGCGAACCTGCTGGGGCCGTTCTGGCGGCTCGACTCGCCGCGCACGGAGAACGGCGGCTCGATCGTGCGCTCGCCCACGCCGGGCCCGGCGCTGTTCGTGACCGCCCGCGTCAAGGATGTCCGCGGCAATCCGGTCGCAGGCGCGGAGGTGGACGTGTGGCACTCCTCGACCGAAGGGCTGTACGAAAACCAGGACCCGGCGCAGGCCGACATGAACCTGCGCGGCAAGTTCACCACCGACGCGAAGGGCGAGTTCTCGTTCCGCAGCATCCTGCCGGCCGGCTATCCGATTCCGATCGACGGGCCGGTGGGCGATCTGTTGCGCGCGCAGGGCCGGCACAACATGCGGCCGGCGCACCTGCACTTCCTGATTTTCAAGGAGGGCTACAAGACGCACATCTCGCAGGTGTACGTGCCGGACGACCCGCATATCGACACCGACGTGCAGTTCGGCGTGACCAAGGCGCTGCTCGGCAATTTCATCCGCCACGACAGCGGCACGACGCCGGCGCCGGACGTGAAGCCGCCGTGGTACACGCTCGACTACACGTTCACCATCGAGCCGGGCGAGGCGCGGTTGCCGCGCGCGCCGATCCACGACAAGGCGAAATCCGCCGAGATGCGGCCGCAATATCTGGCGCCGCGCCGCGCGCCGCAGATGGCGAAGTAGCACAGGCGCAGCAAGGCTACTTGCCCAATTGAAACGTGTCCCGGCCGCGGTGCAGCGCGGAGCGCCGCAGGCGCGAAGCGATGCAGCGCAGATCTGGAACCTTCACAACCTCATTCCTTGGAACGGTCCCGGGTCTGCGAGCCCCGGATTGCGCTTTGCTCCATCCGGGCTACCTGGTACTTGCTTGCTGCGCTTACTATCGTCGTAACTCGTGTCGCAACTCAAAATGACTTTCGACTACTCTCCGCTCCACGGACGGCGCGCCGCGTGCCGAATATGCAAAATTGTGACGGTATCGCCGGCAACGGTATAGAAAATTTTGAATGAATAGCGCACCAAAGGAAGGATCCGTACCGCCGGACGTTCTGACACCTGCTGTCCGATCTCAGGAATTGCGGCTATCCGCGCGACTGTGGCGCGGATGGTGGTCTCAAGCGCGGCGGCAACGGCCGGGCCGAAGGCACGCCGGCTGTGCTCGCCAATATATACGAGATCGGCTTGCGCCCGCGACGCGTATGCAATCCTCATGCGCCGCGGAACTTTGCAAAAGCGGCTTCGATCTCTTGTTTGCTCGCCACTTCCCCGCGCGCGACTTGCCCGAGCGCCTCGTCAATCGCCCGCAGCTCCTCCGCCGTCGCGTGATAAACGCCAGTGCGGCGGGCCTCAATTTCTCGTACGTATTCGGCAAGCTCCTCTTGGTCCTCCGCGGGCCAGGAGGCCACCTGCTCCAGGATTTCTTTGACCTTTGAGCTCATGCAATGAATGTTAGGATAATTTGTTGAGCTGTCAACGCGTGCCCGTTTGCTTGCTTGATCCGGGCGGCGCTTGTCTTGGTGATGTACTGCGCCCGGGATGCGTGGTGGTTAGGTCCTCCGGCGCGGCAGCGAATTGATCACGTCCACCATGACGGCGATGTCGTGATTTTCGCCAAGCCCCATGTCGAGGCAGCGCCGGTACAGCTCGACCGCGCGGTCGAGCAGCGGCGTGGCCGTGCCGGTGCGGTCGGCCCAGTCGCCGATCAGATCGAAATACTGCGCCAGGGTCGAGGCGCTGCCCTGCACCGGGCTGAACTTGCGCTGCGCCATCCACGGCGCGCGGATGCCGAACTGGGTCGAGCCGCCGCTGCCGCTCGCGATCGCCTTGATCATCAAATCGACGTCGACGCCGGCCTTGAGCCCGAGCGCCATGGCCTCGGCGGCGGCGGCGATGTGGATCGCAACCAGGAGATTGTTGACGAGCTTGACTTTGCTCGCGGCGCCGAACGGCCCGAAATAAAGACACAGGTCGGCAAAGCCCTTCACCGCCGATTCGAGCTTCCTGCAGGCTTCGGCGTCGCCGCCGAGATAAATGACGGCCTTGCGCGCGCTCACCATGCCCGGGGTGCCGCTCACTTCGCCGTCGATGAAGACTGCACCTTTGGCGGCGAGTGGAGCCACGTGCTTCTCCTTTTCGGGGACCGGATGCGAGCCGAGCTCGGCAATGAGCTGACCGGGACGTGCCGAATGGATCAAACCTTTCGGTCCATTGATCACATCGTCCATGGCCTGGACGCTCGGCAAACAGCAGAACACGATGTCGCATTGCGCGCCGATGTCGGCGGGCGATTTCGCCGGCACGCCGCCGGCCTTTTCGAATTCGGCGAGCGAGCTGCGGCGGTAGCCGAGCACGCGATAGCCGCTCTGGATCAGGTTCTGGCAGATCGGCAACCCGATCTTGCCAACTCCCACGAAGCCGATGGTCTGCATTGCTCCTCGTGCGATCGTTTCAGCGCAGATCTTTCACGTCAGTTCCAGCGATTGGTCGGACAGATTCACCTTGATCGCCAGCGATCCCTCCATCACGGTCCATTCGCGCAATTCGAAGCTGCGCAGGCCGTTGACCACGAAAGGATCACGCTCGGCGATTTTGCGGGCGTCGGCGGCGCTTGCAGCGCGCACGATGGTGAGCCCGTCGCCTTTGGTTCTGCCCTCGCCGTCGGCGAGCGGCCCGGAGGCAAACAGGACGCCGGTCTTTTCCAGCCCGATCATGTATTCCAGGTGCTCCGGCAGCAGCGCGCCGATCTGTTCGGGCGTGGCGGCGCCCTTGGACAGAATGACGTAGAGCTTCTTGCGCAGCATGCCGCTGGTGAGCTGCCGGATGCGTTCTTCCGCGGACGAGGCCATGGCGTGCTCCGCTGCCGAACCAAGAAGGCGTGTCGGAGCCGAAGCTTATGCGGGAAGGCGGCGGTGGGCAACAACGCGCCGGCAGTGCTAGTCTTTGCATCGCCCAACTCAAGCTGAGGATGACGATGGCCATCGCCACCGCCCGCCGGCCGGCAAGACCGGACATCGCAGAGCTGTTGTCGCGCGCGCGGAAGGTCGCGGCGGTCGTACGCCAGCGCGCGCAAGAGACCGAAGCCGACCGGCGCATTTCCGACGAGGTGATCGAGCAGATGCGCAAGGCGGAGCTGTTCCGTCTCCTGCAACCGCAGGCCTACGGCGGCTTCGAGTACGATTTCGAAGTGTTCGCACAGGTCGTGGCGGTGATCGCCGGCGGCTGCGGCTCCTCGGGCTGGGTGTACGGTCTCTTGGCTTCGCATCAATGGCTCACCGCCTGCTTTCCGGCGGCGGCACAGGACGAATTCTGGCGCGACCGCAGCGCGCTCGCGGCGGGAACCTACGCGCCCACGGGCCGCGGCGTCGCTGCGGACGGCGGCTATCGCCTCTCGGGCAAATGGGGATTTTGCAGCGGCTGCGACAATGCCGACTGGCTCTATCTCGGCGGCATGATCGAGGATCCGCAAGGCGCAAGGCCGGGATTCTTTCTGGTTCGCACGACCGAATGCATCATCGAGGACAACTGGCACACGATGGGGCTGTCGGGCACCGGCAGCAAGAACATCGTCGCCGACCAGGTGTTCGTTCCCGCCTATCGCACCGTCAGTTTCGCCGAGCTGGCCGCGGGTGCGGGTCCGGGCACACGGGTGCACGCCAATACGCTCTACCGGCAATCGTTTCTGGCGGTGCTGCCGGTCACCATCGTGGCCCCGGTCCTGGGTATGGCCGAGGCCGCGCTGGAATTCTTTCTGACGATGGCCAAGGGGCGCATCACCCGCGGCGCCGTTGCGGGCGGCAACCGCGCCATGGCGGAGCTTGCCAATGTGCAGGCCCGGGCCGCGGAGGCGTCGGCGTGCATCGATGCGGCGCGGCTCCTGATGTTTCGCGATCTCGCGGAGGCGCGGGCGACGGCGGCGCGCGGCGAGCCGCTCGGCGTGGACTTGCGGCTGCGCAACCGGCGCGACCAGGCGTTCTGCGTCCGGCTCCTGATCCAGGCGATCGATGCGCTTTTCCTTGCGACCGGCGGGCAGGGCCTGTTTCTCGATTCCCCGCTGCAACGCATCTGGCGCGATGCCCATGCGGCGGCCTCGCACATCAGCCTCAACTGGGATTCCACGGGTACGATGTACGGCCAACACCTGCTCGGCCTCGAGCCGAGAGGGCAATACTAAGCCGCGGTCAATACACAGGCTGACGCCGTGATTTGCCGGCATATCCCCCGGCACGGTCGCCGGCCGCGCAGGGCAGCCCAGGACGGGGACACTCCCGGTCCGCGCTGCGGCCAAAACCGTTCGTTAAGGCTCGGAAAACTATTTTTGCTTAAAACTTATCGACTTCCACAACCGAGCCCCCGATGTCGCTGCCACCTGTCGCGCCCGAAATCGCCGCTCGGCTCGCCAATTACGAGCTCGACGACAAGGCCCGGCTTCTGCTGCAGGAGATGCGCCCGCTGGTCGAGCCGGAGCTCGAACCGGCGCTGAACGAAGTCATCGCCGGCGCGGCGCGGCTGGTGCAGGTGGCGGAGATATACCGGCAACACGGACACAAAATACGCGAGATCGAGATTGCCCAATTCCGTGCGCTGCTCAGCGCGGAATTCGACGCCCGCTATCTCGAAATATGCCGCAATACCATCGAGCATGAAACGGCGCTTGGCTTCGAGGGGCGCGCCCGGCTCAATTGCGGGGCCGCGGTGCTGCGGCGCGCCATCGATGTGTTCGAGCGCAAGTACCGCTTCCACACCAGCGCCGCGGCCAGGCGCATCAGAGTTCTGTCGCAGGCGATCTTCTTCGACATCGCCACCACCCAGACCTATTTCCTGCAACGCGCCAAGGAAAACCTCGCCGCGCGCCGCAAGGCGATCGACGACGCGATCGGCGACTTCGACCACGCCATCACCGAAGTCATCAGCGCGATCAAGGAAGCGTCGAGCTCGCTCACCGCAACCTCCTCCACCATGCAGCAGGTGACGGAAGACACGCTGCGGCGCATGGCGTCCGCCTCTTCGGCCTCGATCGAGACCACTACCAGCGTCGATGCAACGGTGGCGGCCACCGAGGAATTGACCAATTCGATCGCAGAGATCGGACAGCAGACGGCGCAGGGGCTGGAGATGGCACGCTCGGCGGTGGCCGACGCCGAGCGCACCAGCCGCTCGATTCATTCGCTGGAGGAGGCGGCCGAGCGCATCAGCTCGGTGGTCGGCCTGATTTCCAAGATCGCCTCGCAGACCAATCTGTTGGCGCTCAACGCCACCATCGAAGCGGCGCGCGCGGGCGAAGCGGGCAAGGGCTTTGCCGTGGTCGCCTCGGAAGTGAAGGCGCTGGCCAATCAGACTTCGCGCGCGACCGAGGAAATCGCCCACCAGGTGGCCGCGATCCAGGACGCGACCAAGGGTGCGGTGAGCGACATCGCCTCGATCGCCAACAGCATCAACAAGCTCACCGAGGTTGCAACCGCCATCGCCAGCGCGATCACGGAGCAGAATGCCACCACGCGCGAGATCGCGGCGCGCGTGCAGACCGCCGCGGGCAACACCGCGCACGCTTCGGCGGAAATCCGGTCGGTGGAGGAAGCAGCCAAGCGAGGGGTGGCGGCGGTGGGCGACATCACCGGATGGACCGAGCGCCTCTCCGCGCGCGCGCAGGATCTGGAAACCAAGGTCGCGACCTTCTTCACCCGGGTACGCTCGGCCTGATCCGCCCGCCCACGGCGGCGCTCTTGGATCTTCCGCAACTTTGTGCAGGGGCGTCCTGCGCGAACGCAACGACGCCGCGCGGCGGCCTCGTGAGGCGCTATTTCGCACAAAATGATTTTGACAGCGCTGACGCCATGTGATTGCTTTTTCACCTACTTGCCGCGCCCCAAGGGGCGCCGATCATGGTGGTTGGCGCAGTTTTTGGCAGGTCAGAACCGCGGAATCCAAACATGGCAATATCCACATCCGGCCCGGCGCGCGCCGCGGTCACGGCAGCCAGGGCGGCTGCCCCCATCGAACGCCCCACGCCATCGGGAGCCAATGCGCCCGGCTACGGCAGCGACGTGGTGGCGGAGACGCTGCGCGCGCTGGAGATTCCCTATATCGCGCTCAATCCGGGGGCGAGCTACCGCGGGCTGCACGATTCGATCGTCAATTTCCTCGGCAACGAGCAGCCGCAGATGCTGTTGTGCCTGCACGAGGAGAGCGCGGTGGCGATCGCGCAAGGCTACGCCAAGGTCACCGGTCGCGCCATGGCGGCCGCAGTGCACTCGAATGTCGGGCTGTTTCACGCCACCATGGCGATCTTCAACGCCTGGTGCGACCGCATGCCGATCCTGATCCTCGGCGCCACGGGTCCGGTCGACGCCATGAAACGCCGGCCGTGGATCGACTGGATCCACACCGCAGCGGATCAAGGGGCGATCATTCGCAACTTCACCAAGTGGGACGACCAGCCGGCTTCGCCGGGCGCCGCGCGCGAGGCCGTGCTGCGGGCGTACTGGCTCGCCAACACGAAACCGCAGGCGCCGGTGTACGTGAATCTCGACGCGGAAATGCAGGAGAGCAAGCTCGCGCAGCCGCTGCCGCCGATCGACGTGCATCGCTATCTGCCGCCAGTGGACATCGCGCCGTCGCCGGAGGTCGTGCGCAAGGCCGCCGAATTGCTCACCGCCGCCAAGCAGCCGCTCATTCTGGCCGGGCGCGTGTCGCGCGATCTCGACGACTGGAAGCGCCGGGTGCAACTCGCCGAAGCGCTCGGCGCACGCGTTGCAACCAACCTGAAGGTTGGGGCTGCGTTTCCCACCGACCATGCGCTGCATGTGGGCGCGCCCGCCACATTCGCCACCGACGAGCTGATCGCGGCCATGCGCGAGGCCGACGTCATCATGAGCCTCGATTGGGTGGATCTCGCCGGCACGTTCAAATCGCTCGGCGCAGCGCCGGCGGCGAAAGTGATCCAGGTGTCGCTCGACCAGAACCTGCACAACGGCTGGAGCATGGACTATCAGGGCCTGCCGGCGGTGGATCTGTTCATCGCCGCCGATCCGGACGCCACGGTTGCGGCGCTGCTCGGCGCCATCGGCGAGACCGCAAAGCCGAGCCGGCCGGCATTGGTCCGCGCAAAATCCGCGCCGGCGATGCCCGCGCCCGACGGCCCCATGGCGGCGGCCGACATGGCGGCCGTGCTGCGCAGCGTGGTCGGCGACCGCGAGGTGTGCCTCACGCACGTGTCGCTCTCCTGGCACGGCGATTTTTGGGAATTCCGCCATCCGCTCGACTACATCGGCTCCGACGGCGGTGGCGGCGTCGGCGGGGGCCCGGGCATTTCGGTCGGCGCGGCGCTGGCGCTCAAGGGCTCCGGCCGCATGCCGATCGCCGTGTGCGGGGACGGCGACTTCATGATGGGATGCACCGCGATCTGGACCGCGGTGCACTACCGCATTCCGCTCCTGGTCGTGGTGGCGAACAACCGCTCCTTCTATAACGACGAGGTGCACCAGGAGCGCGTGGCGATCGCGCGCAACCGCCCGGTGGAGAACAAGTGGATCGGCCAGCGCATCAGCGATCCGGACATCGACATGGCGATGGTGGCCCGCGCGCAGGGCGCGCACGGATTCGGCCCGGCCAACAACGCGCGCGAGCTGGAGAAGGCGCTGCGCGAGGCCATCGCGGTGGTCGATGCCGGCGGGGTTGCGGTGGTGGACGCGCGCATCCTGCCGACCTACAGCCCGGCCACCGCAGCGCAGATGGCGCGCGGCAAAGCCGATCGCGGGAGTTGAGGAAACCGAGAACAGGCATGGCTTCGGTGTCCGCCATACGTCCTGCGACTGCTTCGGCGCGGGATTCGACCGAGGCGATCCTGGTGGCGGACAACGTCGTCAAGCGATTCGAGACCCCTGACGGCGTCATCACGGCGGTTGACCATGTGTCGTTCACGGTGAGAGCGGGCGAGTTCCTCACCGTGATCGGGCCTTCCGGCTGCGGCAAGACCACGCTGTTCAACGTGGTCGGCGGCCTCATCGACGAATACGAGGGCCGCGTGACGGTTGCCGGCGACACGGTGCGCGGTCCGCATCCTTCGATCGGCATGATTTTTCAGGAGGAGTCGACGTTTCCCTGGCGCACGGTGATCGACAATGTGGCGTTTCCGCTGGAGATTGCCGGCATGGCGAAGCAGGAGCGGCTGGAGAAGGCACAGCATTTCGTGAATCTGGTCGGACTCGACGGGTTTGAGCGGCGCTATCCGGCCGAATTGTCCGGCGGCATGCGCCAGCGCGTGTCCATGGCGCGGACGCTGGCGTCGGAGCCGAAGATTTTGCTGATGGACGAGCCGTTCGCGGCGCTCGACGAGCAGACGCGGCTCTTGCTCGGCGACAAGGTGTTGCAGATCCAGCAGGAGCTGAAGCAGACCACGTTGCTTATCACGCACAATCTGACCGAAGCGGTGCAGCTCTCCGACCGCATTCTCGTGATGACGTACCGGCCGGGCAAAGTGAAGCGCATCGTCGATATAAATCTGCCGCGGCCGCGCACCTCCGAGATCGTGGGCAGCGACGACTTCGGCCATTACGTCGCGCAGATCTGGCACGATCTGCGCGAGGAAGCGAGCAAGGGGCTGAAGGACGACGAATCGCGGCGCGGCGGGAGCCGGCGCATATGAGGAGCGTTGCGGCCAGCGGCAAAGTCGTGCCGGTGCTGTTCGGGCTCGCCTGTCTCGCGGCGGCCGTGGCGCTGATCGAGGGGCTGATCCGCGCCGGATTGATCAACCGCTTCATCGTGCCGCTGCCCTCCGAAGTCGGCCGCAGCTTCGAACGCATCATCTTCGAGGAAAACGTGTTGATGCGTCTTCTGGTCACCTGCGGCGAGGCGCTGATGGCGAGCCTCTTGTTGACGGTGGTCGGCATTTCGCTCGGCGTGCTGCTGCACCGGCTCAAATTGCTGCGGCTGGCCACCGAAACCTGGATCGCAGCCATGGCCTCGGCACCGCTCGTGCTGATGTATCCCCTGTTTCTCGTGATCTTCGGCCGCAGCGCCTGGACCATCATCATGATCGCCTTCATCGCCGCGCTGCCGCCGGTGATCCTGAAAACCCTCGAAGGGCTTTCCAGCACGCGGCCGGTGCTGATCAACGTCGGCCGCAGTTTCAAGCTGACGCCATCGCAGCTCTATTGGAAAATCCTCTTCCCGGCGGCGCTGCCGAGCATTTTTGTGGGCGTGCGGCTGGGAATGATTTTCGCCCTCATCAACATCGTCGGTGTGGAATTTTTGATCAACCTCGGCGGCCTCGGCCAGCTCGTCAACGAGCTGGCCGAGCGGTACGACACGCCGGGCACCTATGCCGCCATCTGTTTCGTCATTCTGGTCAGCGTCATGTTCTTCATCGCCACCGAACGGATCGAAAAATGGCTGCGACCGGGGAGTTGACCGCACGCCGCACCGCGCCGCGCTTTGCGCCGGGCCAGGTCACGCTGCTGCGCGTGGCGTTGATCGCGGCGATCGTGGTCATCTGGGAGGCGGTGGCGGCGTCGGGCCTGCTGTTCCGCGACGTGGTGCCTTCGCTGGCGAAGATCGGTCGGCAACTGATCGAGCTCCTGTTGCACCCAAACTATCTGCTCAAGGTCGAGCTTATGTTCGGGCTCTCGTTCGACGTGCCCATCCCGGAGTTCTACCGTCACCTTTGGATCACCGTCTGGGAGATAGCGACGGCGCTCGTGATCGGAGGCAGCGCCGGACTGCTGATCGGGCTTGTGCTCGGCGCCAACCCTTTCCTGAGCCAGGCTTTCGAGCGCTTTCTTTATTATCTCGGCCCGACGCCCAAAATCATCTTCTTCCCGATCATGATCATGTGGTTCGGGGTGGGGCCGGGCTCGAAGGTGGCGATGGGCACCATCTCCTGCTTCTTTCCCATCGTGCTCAGCACCGCGGCCGGCATGCGGCAGGTCGAGCCGGTGCTGATTCGGGTCGGCCGCAGCTTCCGCGCCAACACCTGGCAGATGGTGACCAAGATCTATCTGCCGGCCATGCGCGAGCCGATCGTCAACGGCGTGCGGCTCGGGCTCGGCGTGGCGGTGATCGGCACGCTCTTGGCGGAGACAAAGCTGTCCAACCGCGGCATCGGTTTCATGATCATGGACGCCTACAACACTTTCGACATGCCGAGCATGTACGCGGTGTTGATCGTGCTGTTCGTGGTGGCGATCGGCGCCAACGCTCTGGTCGCGCGGGCGAGCCGGCGCTAGGATCGGACGACCGAGGACAGATGATGACGACGGATAGCCTGCCCTCCATCGTCTGTCCTCCGTTCTCTGTTCTGCAGGGAGTGATGCACCATGTCCACAGCGGCTGCCTCCGATAAACTTTCCTCGATCAAGCTCAATCTGCCGACCCATCGCGGCAATTACTATGACGGCAAGTGGCATGAGCCGAAGTCCGGCCGCTATGTGGAGACGATCAACCCCGGCACCGGCGACCCGCTCGGCAAATTCGCCGACTCCACCGCCGAGGACGTGGATGCGGCGGTGGCGGCGGCCAAGCGCGCGTTCAAGGACTGGCGCCGCGTGCCGCCGCTCGAACGCGCGCGGCTTTTGAAAAAAATCGCCGAAGTGCTGCGGGCGAATGCCGGTGAGCTCGCCATGATCGACGCCGCCGACTGCGGCAATCCGGTGGCGGAAATGATCCGCGACGCTGCTGTTGCCGCGGCGCAGATCGAGTTCTTCGCCGGCCTCGTCACCGAGATGAAGGGCGATACGATCCCGATGGGGCCGGACGCGCTCAACATGACCGTGCGCGAGCCGCTCGGCGTGGTGGGCCGCATCTTCCCGTTCAATCATCCCTTCATGTTCTGCGCCGGCAAGGCGGCGGCGCCGCTTGCGGCCGGCAACACCATCGTGATCAAGCCGCCGGAGCAGGCGCCGCTCTCCTCGCTGCGGCTCGCGGAGCTGGTGCACGGCATTCTGCCGCCGGGCGTGTTCAACGTGGTGTGCGGCGGCAAGGAAGTGGGCGCCGCACTCGCGAGCCATCGCGATGTGGCGAAGATCGCGCTGATCGGCAGCGTGCCCACCGGCAAGGCGGTGATGCGGGCGGCGGCCGACACGCTCAAGGGCGTGCTGCTCGAGCTCGGCGGCAAGAACGCGCTGATCGCCTATCCCGACGCCGATCCCGACGCGGTCGCGGCTGGCGTGATAGGGGGGATGAATTTTACCTGGTGCGGCCAATCCTGCGGCTCGACCAGCCGTGCCTTCCTGCACGAGAAAATTCACGACGCGGTGATCGAGCGGGTGAAGGCGAAGATCAAGTACTACAAGCCGGGCATTCCCACCGATCCGTCAACCACCATGGGCGCGATCATTAACAAGACTCAGTACGACCGGATCATGGCCTACATCGAGTCGGCGAAGGCGGAAGGGGCGCGGCTTGTGACCGGCGGCGGGCGGCCCTCAGACCCCGCGCTGGCCAAGGGTTTTTATATCGAGCCCACGGTATTCGCCGACGTCACCCCCGCGATGAAAATCGCGCGCGAGGAGATTTTCGGGCCCGTGGTCGGCGTGTTCAAGTGGAGCGACGAAGCGACCATGCTGGCCCAGGTCAACGCAGTGGAATACGGGCTCACCGCCTCGATCTGGACCAACGATCTTGCCACCGCGCACCGCACCGCGGCGGCGGTGGAGGCCGGCTTTGTCTGGATCAACGAGGTGAGCAAGCATTTTTTGGGCGCGCCGTTCGGCGGCTACAAGCAGTCCGGCATCGGGCGCGAGGAATGTTTCGAGGAACTGATCGCCTTCACGCAGGAGAAGAACATTCACATCAATCTCGCCGTGAAGAAGGGATGAACATTTCGTCCTCCCCCTCCAGCGGGGTTCGTGCAGAAAAAAGTAGCCTCATGCTTCAGCCCGCGCCTTTCGCGCGTTCCAGCATGAGGCCGTTCGACCGGATCGCTGCTGTGATAACCGCTGCGCCCCGATTATGGGCAGGGGTGGCGCAGACCGTCGAAGCCGAGATAGGTCTGGCTCACCGGGTCGTAGGACCGGAAGCGGCGCTGGCAGTAGGCGATCGCCTCGGCGGACGCGGGACCCGCCGGCGGGCCGTAGGCGCCTTCCGCCCGCACATCGCAATAGCGATACGACACCGCGACCCAGCTTCCATCCGCCCGTTGCAGATAGCAGCCGTCACGCCAGTAGTAATAGCTGCCGCGCCGACGCTGACCTTCGGACGCGATGATGGCGCCGGTGGCCGCACCGATCGCAACGCCAGGCAGCACGCCGCGCCGACCGCCGACCGCGCCGCCGATCAAGCCGCCGGCCGCGCCGCCGATGATCGCGCCGCCGAGAATGTCGGCCTGCGCGTAGGATTCCTGCGCCGGCATGGCCATGGCCAGCGCCAGCAGCCCCACGCCCGTCAATCGCCCAATCATTTGAGTTCTCCCTGTTGCGTGCCGGAGCGTGCATCATGCTGCACGATTTCCGGTTGCAAATAATTTATGACTCAAGGCGCGCTGCAACAAGAAGGCGGTGGACCTCTCAACCGGTTTTGACACGCTTCTCATGGATACCCGCCGCCGCAAAAATCTTCCCAAGCAATCAATTACTTCCGACCGGAACGACGGCCGCTGCGACGTGGCGAGGCCGGGTATTCGCCCGCTTTTTTCAGGCGCGTGGACCAATATTCCCAGGCCCGCGCCTGCGGCCGTGGCTGCAGGTTGCGCTCCCAGGCAAGCCTGGCTTCGCCCGCGGTGAGCGGACTGAGAGGCAGCCCCTGGGCCTGCGTCAGCAGTTGCAGTTCGGCATTGCGGTAGCTGTAGATGGTGCGGAACACGAGTTCCTGGAGATTCTTTGCGGCAACGGTGACGCCGTGGCGGCGCATGAGCACGAGCCAATGCGGCCCGAGCGCCTTCGCCAGCGAGCGACCTTCTTCCGGCTTCACCACCAGCAGCGACGTGTCGCCGAAATCGTCGCGGCTGTCCCAGAACGGCACCTTTTCGCCGATTTGCGCGCCCATGTGGTACAGGGCTTTTAGCTCGGTTCCGGTGTTGCAGAACGGCAGAAACGCCATGCCGTGATGGTGGGCGATCGCGTTCACGTCGGGCCGCGCCTTGTAAATCTCGCCGTGGATCACGAGCTCGCCGTAAGGCTGATGCTTGCCGAGCGATTTCACCGGCTCGGAATCGAGGGTGAATTCGTAGATGTCGGCGGGCTCGACCAGCTCGGGCGAACGCGAGCGCGAAATCAGATAGCGATCCGGCCGCTTCGGATGGCGAAGGCTGATGTGGCCGAAGGCGTCGATGATGCCTTCGTGCGCGCAGATGCGGTTGGCGACGGCGAGATCGTGGCGGGCTTGGGCGATGGCGTCGGGCATGGTTCCTCCACTGAAGCGTGATGCGAGAAAGCGACCGCAACAAACCGTAACGGTCCCGGGTCTGCAGCGCACCGCTCCGCTTCGCTGCGCGCTGCGCTGCGCCCGGGACGCAAGGAGATCGCTGTCGCTCCGCGCTGCGCTGCGCCCGGGACGCGCTCCGCATCAAAATTCCCATCCAAGCACGAGCCGGTCGAGCGATATTTCGCCGCCGCCGTTGATGAGAAAGTAGAGCGCACCGGCGGCCCACATGGCGGGATATTCGACGCCGGACTTGTTCCAGAAATAGCCGTCGTACTTGGCGTGGTCGTAGGCGGACAGCACCAGCAGTGCGAAAACGGGGAGCGCCATGGGCCGCGTGAACAGCCCCAGCGCCAGGCAGGGGCCGGCGACGAATTGGGTGAACACCACGCCGTAGGCCCAGAACCAGGCCGGGCGGTAGCCGCGGCGCTCGAAAAGTTCGGCTACGCCCTGCACGCTGGAAATGGGAATGCCGGTGCCTTTGAAATAGCCGAGGCACATGCGCAGCCCGTGCGGCACGAGCGCCATGCCGACGATGAAGCGAAGCAGGGCCTCCACCCACGGCGCCAGCGCGGCGTAGAGCGTGCCCAGTGCGGGCCAGATCAGCGGGGTGTCGCCCAACGACATTCTGCTCCCGATTCGACTGTCCTCCCCCTCACCCACGGAATGCCTCGCTCACGCTCGGCATTCTTCTCACTCCCTCCTGCAAGCGGGAGGAAGAGAGGGAAACGAGGGCCGAAGGCCCGAGTGGGAGAGGGTGAAATCAATGGCGGCGTCTGTGTTGGTCGTCGTTTCGGCGGGGCGGAAAGATGGTCATTCCGCCGCCTCGGTGGCGCGGGCGTAGCGGCTCGGCGGCCGCGGCAGGCCGAGGTGCTCGCGCAGGGTGCGGCCGGTGTATTCGGTGCGGAACAGGCCGCGGCGCTGCAATTCGGGGATCACCATTGCGACGAAATCGTCGAGCCCGCCGGGCAGCGTCGGCGGCATGATGTTGAAGCCGTCGGCGGCCTCCGCGCAGTACCAGTGCTCCATGAAGTCGGCGATCTCTTGCGGCGTGCCCTTGATCACGAGCTTGCCGCGCGCGCCCGCCACCACTTCGGCGATCTGGCGCATGCTGAGGTTTTTCGTGCGCGCGAGCTCGGTGACATATTTGAAGTGGCTCTGGCTGCCCTGCGTCATGGGCAGGTTCTCCGGCAGCGGTCCGTCGAAGTCGTAGGGCGATAAGTCGATGCCCCCGAGCACGGTGGACAGGATTTCGCGCGCCACGATCGGGTGCATCAGCGAATTCTGGTACTGGTATTTTTCCTCGGCTTCCGCCGGCGTGCGGCCGACGTAGCAGCTTAAGCCCGGCATCACCTTCAGATGATCCGGGTTGCGGCCGAATTTCTGCGCCGCCCGGCGTTTGATCTCGCGGAAATACTCCTGGCAGGATTCGATGGTGAGATTGGCGCTGAAAATGACTTCGGCGAAGCGCGCGGCCACATCCATCCCGTCCTCGGAAGTGCCGGCCTGCACGATCACCGGATGCCCCTGCGGCGGGCGCGGAATGTTCAGCGGGCCGCGCACCTTGAAATGCTTCCCCACGTGGTTGAGCCGGTGCAGCTTTGCGGGATCGAAGAACAGCCCCGACGCCTTGTCGCGCACAAACGCGTCGTCGTCCCAGGAATCCCACAGCGCCACCACCACTTCCGCGAACTCGCGGGCGCGGTCATAGCGTTCGGCGTGGCCGTAATGCGCGTCGCGGCCGAAATTGTAGGCCTCCATGGCCATGCCCGAGGTGACCAGGTTCCAGCCGACGCGGCCGCCGCTGATATGATCGAGCGAGGCGAATTTGCGCGCGATGTGAAACGGCTCGTTGTAGCTCGTGGTGGCGGTGCAGACGAGGCCGATGCGCTCGGTGACGGCGGCAAGCGCCGCGATCAGCGTAATCGGCTCGAAATTGGCGATGTATTGCGCGGAGCGGCAGAGCGCATCCATGTGCGCCTCGCGCACGCCGACGTTGTCGGCCAGAAACACCATGTCGAACTTGCCGCGCTCGGCGGTGCGGGTGATCTCCACATAATGGGCGAAGTTGATGCCGGCGTCGGCCTGCGCGCGCGGGTGCCGCCAGGAAGCGACATGATGGCCGGTCGGGTTGAAGAAGGCTCCGAGTTTCAATTCGCCTTTCGGTCTTGCCATGGCAGCGGCTCCGCGCCAGACCTTAGCCTTGGCGGCTGCTCGCCCGCAAGCCGGCTCGCAGCGGCAGCGCACGACATCGCATCGTTCGCACCGTTGCCGTCACGTTGCATCGCCTCCGGGGCGCAGGTTCTGCGGGATGCGGATTTTGGGTTCGCGCCGCGCGAAGAATACGTTTCGATCTCAACCGATGATGTTTTAGCCTATTCCCCTCAACCGGTGACCAAGCGAGGAACTCATGGCGGACAGAGCGAAACTTCCCAGGCCGCGCGAGGTGAAAATCCGCGTGCACGACGGTATCGAGATTGCGGTTGCACTTTATATGCCGGAGGGCGGCGGCCCGTTCCCGGCATTGCTCGCCGCCTCGCCCTATCGCTATGACAACAACGAACTGCCGGCCGGCCCGCAGTTCCTCTGGCGCGAGACCGGGCCGATCGATTTCTACCTCAAGCACGGCTACGTCTATGCGCAGATGGACGTGCGCGGCTGCGGCAAGTCCGGCGGCGAATTCCGGCTGCTCGACAGAAACGAGCAACGCGACCTCTACGACGTCATCGAATGGCTCGGGCACCAGCCGTGGTCGAACGGCAAGGTCGGCGGCATCGGCCAGTCGTATTTCTGCATGCTGCAATGGTGGATGGCGATCCAGAAGCCGCCCTCCCTCGCCTGCATCGCGGCGTTCGACGGGCTCAACGATCCGTATCGCGCCTCGGTGTACCAGGGCGGCATCTGGGGCGATTTCTTCGGCAGCTACTGGTGGAACCAGAACCGCATCATCAACCGCCATCCGGCCAACGGCGAGCACCCGTGCGTGCAGAGCTGCGATCTGAACCTGCTGTTGCAGGAGCATCCGCTGTACGACGATTTCTGGCGCGAGCGCTGCGCCGCGGAGCGGCTGCACGAGATCGAGGTGCCGCTGTATTCGATCGGCGTGTGGGGCAAGGTCGATCTGCACACGCGCGGCAACATCGAAGGGTTCCGCCGCGCGAAGGGACCGAAGAAGTTGAAGATGATCGGGCCGGTCAATGCCTTTGCCGCCAACCGCGAATTCAACAGCCCGGAAATGCACGAGAAGTTGCTGTTGCCGTTCTACGATCACTATCTGAAGGGCAAGCAGACCGACTACCTCAAGCGACCGCCGGTGGAGTATTTCGTGCGCGGCGCGGATGCGGTGCGCAGCGCCGAAAGCTGGCCGCCGCCGGGCGTGCGCTATGTGACCTGGTACCTGAGCGGGCAGAAATCGGGCAGCGTGACCTCGCTCAACGACGGCTCGCTCACGCGCGAGCGGCCGCAAGGGGAGGCAAAAGTCTCCTACAGCTATCCGCATCCGGAATGGGTGATGGGCGTGGTCGGGTTTGGGCCCAACAATCAGCCCGATCCGGCGCGGCGGGTGCTCACCTTCACCACCGCGCCGCTGGCCGAGGATCTGGAGATCGCCGGGCCGATCAAGCTCACCCTCTACGGCTCCTCGACGCGCAACGACATGGATTTTTTCGTCAAGCTCTCCGAACAGATGCCGCAGTCGCCGGAGGATCGGGCCAAGGGGCTCAATCCGGCGTACTACTGGATCACCAAGGGCTGGCTGCGCGCCTCCCACCGCGCGCTCGACCCGGCCAAGAGCACCGAGATGGAGCCGTATCACACCCACACCAAGGCGGAGCCGATCGAGCCGGGCAAGGTGTATCGCTTCGACATCAGCATCGAGCCGATGGCGCACCGGTTCAAGAAGGGCAACCGGGTGCGGCTCGAAATCGTCAACGGCGATTCCGTGGTTACGGATTTGCTGTGGACGCATTACTACCTGCCGAGCAAGATCGGCACCGACACGATCCATCATTCGGCGGAACATCCGTCGGCGCTGACCCTGCCGGTGACGGAAGGGGCGTGAGCGCGCCGAAAGATGGTGCGCGTCTGCCCGCCGTTGGAAGGCGCCGGCGGCGGCAATGGCTCAGCGCTTGAGAAGCGTCGGCAGGTTCGCGATCAGCGCCTGCAACTCCGGCTCCTGCACCGCCTTGGCTGCCTCCTGCAAGGCGAACCAGCGGGTGCTGCGGCGATCCTGTTCCGGCCACTCGGGCAATTGGGTTTCGACTTCGAGGGCGAAGGTCTGCACGGTGCAGCGGAGCGCGGCGCCGCGGCTGGTCCGCTTCTCGTAAGAATAGACCCCGATGGGGCGCCGGCTGATGCGGCCCATGATGCCGCCTTCTTCCATGGCCTCGCGCGCCGCCGATTCGGCGGGGGTCAGCCCTGCCGCCGGCCAGCCCTTGGGAATGATCCAGCGACGCGAACGCAGCGAGGTTATCAATAGGATCTCGATGCCGCCGTCGGCCGTGCGGCGATAGGGCAGCGCGGCATATTGCAGGTTGCCAGCGATCTTTCTGTTCATGCGAAAAGTCCGCACAGCGCGTAGAACACGGCGGCCAGCGCGCCCGAGGCGGGCACGGTGATGATCCAGGCCACCACGATGTTGCTGGCGACGTTCCAGCGCACCGCCGACACCTTGCGCGCCGCGCCCACGCCCACGATGCAGCCGGTGATGGTGTGGGTGGTGGAGACCGGGATGCCGAAGCCGGTGGCGGCAAACAGGGTGATCGCGCCGCCGGTCTCCGCGCAACAGCCCTGCATCGGGGTCAGGCGCGTGATCTTGGAGCCCATGGTGTGCACGATGCGCCAGCCGCCCATCAGCGTGCCCAGTCCCATGAAGGCCTGACAGGTAATGACCACCCAGAACGGCACATAGAATTCGCTCCCGAGGTAGCCCTGCGAGAACAGTAGCACGGCAATGATGCCCATGGTCTTCTGGGCGTCGTTACCGCCGTGGCCGATCGAGTAGAGCGAGGCGGATACGAACTGCAGCGAACGGAAAATGCCGTCCACGCTGCGCGGGTTGGCACGCACGAACAGCCACGAAGCAAACAGGATGAGGATCAAGGCCAGGAAGAACCCGGTCATCGGCGACAACACCACGGCGGCGCCGGTCTTGATCACGCCCTTCCACACGATGGCAACGCCGCCGGCCTTGGTGACGCCGGCGCCGAGCAGCCCGCCGATTAGCGCGTGCGAGCTCGAGGAGGGAATTCCCGCCCACCAGGTGATCAGGTTCCAGGAAATGGCGCCCATCAGGGCGCCGAAGATCACCCTGGCGTCGACCACGTCGGCGGCGACAATGCCGGTACCGACGGTCTGCGCCACGTGCAGGCCGAACACGAGAAACGCAATGAAATTGAAGAACGCCGCCCACAGCACGGCATAGCGCGGACGCAGGACGCGCGTCGATACTATGGTTGCGATCGAATTGGCGGCGTCGTGCAGACCGTTGAGGAAGTCGAAGGCGAGCGCGACAGCGATCAGGCCGACCAGGAGGGAGAAACTTAAGGTGGGATCCATACCGCTGCGCGCCGGTCACAAGTGGTCGACGACGAGCGCGCTGATCTCGTTGGCGACGTCTTCGAAGCGATCCACCACGCGTTCGAGGTGATCGTAAATATCGTTGCCGATGATGTATCGCATGGCGTTTCCGTCGGCGCTCCGGCGGCTGGCCACGAACAGCGCCTTGCGGCCCTGGTCATGCAGATGGTCGGCGTGCTCCTCGATGCGGATGATCTTTTCGGTGAGCTGATTGAGCTGGCCGGCGTTTTTGCCGATGTTGCTCAACAGCGGCACCGCCTCAAGCGCCAGCTTGGCCGCTTCCAGAATCACGTCGCCCATCTGTTGCATCTGCGGCTCGAAGCTGCGCACCTCGAACAGGGTGATGCTTTTGGCGGTCTTGTTCATCTGATCGATGGCGTCGTCCATCGAGGTGATGAGATCCTGGATGTCGCTGCGGTCGAACGGCGTGATGAAGGTGCGGCGCACCGCGGTGAGGACTTGGCGCGTGATTTCGTCGGCTTCGGTTTCGCGCTCGGAGATCTGCCGGCAATAATGCTCGACGCGGTCGCCGTCGTACAGCAGCCGGTGCAGTTCTTCGGCGCCGGCGACCACGAGCTGCGCGTGGCGCGTGAACAGATCGAAGAAGCGTTCTTCCTTCGGCATCAATGCCTGGAACCAGCCGAGCATCGGTGCCTCGCGTGCCTGGGTGGATCGACTCGCGGCGACCATAGATCGCGCGGCGGAGCGACTCAACCGGCTGTCCGTGCAAACGGCGGCGGCATGACCGCCGTTCGACGGCGTATCCACAGATTGCATGCCGGCCGGCACTTCATCTATCAAGCGGCTCTTGGGCCGCAGAAGGGGGCGCAGCATGATCGTCGATTTCCAGCACCATTTCACGCCGCGCGAATTGATCAAGGAAGACCCGGGCGATCGGTTGATCGTGCACTTCGACGCGCACGGGGCGCCGAGCTATACGGTGCATTCGCTGCTCTACGATCTCGACGAGCACGTGCGCATGATGGACGAGGCCGGGATCGACGCGGCGTTTCTCACCAGCGCCGCCGGCATGTGCGCAAGCCTCGAAGTCTCGCGGCTGTGCAACGACAAGGCGAAGCAGGCGGAGCGCGACTATCCCGGCCGCTTCATCGCGGCGGCGCACGTGCATCCCTTGGGCGGACCGGAGGCCATGCGCGAGCTTAATCGTTGCGCGCACGAGCTCGGCTGCCCCGGCGTGGTCATCACCTCGGAAACCGACGGCCTGTTCCTCGATGCGCCGGAGTTCGAGCCGTTCTGGACCGAGGCCGAACGGCTCGGTCTGTTCGTGTTCGTGCACCCGGCGCTCAAGCTCAACTATTCGCAGCAGTTCGACGGCTACGACATGGCGCGCTCGGTCGGGCGCGAATTCTCGCTGGTGATGGCCACCATCCGGCTGATCAACTCCGGCGTGTTCGACCGCCATCCGAAGCTCACCGTGCACATGTCGCACCTCGGCGGCGGGATCGCGGGGGTGCTGGCGCGGGTGCGCGGCTATCAGGACAAAAAATTCTGGGGCGTCGAGGGCCACCCGCGGCACGGGCGCAAGGCGGAGAAGGATTTTGATGACTACATCGCCAACAACATTCTGTTCGACAGCGCCGGTTTCTGTTGCGCCATCGGAGCGGTGAAGGCGGCGCTGGCGGAAATTCCCGCCGCGCGCATCGTGTTTGCCACCGACTATCCGCAGGAGGTGCGCACCCGCGCCGCGGTTGCGGATTTCGTGCGCGATTTGCGCGCGCTCGGGGCGGCGGGCGAGCAGATTCTTTCCGGCAACGCCGGAAAGCTCCTCCAACGCCATTAAATCGGGAAAGTGAAAAACGACAGCGCGCCCGCTAGGGGCGCGCTGCAAGGAAACCGGCGGCCGTCGTGGTTCACTCGGCCGGAGTTGCGGCGGCGGAACGCGACATGCCGGGGCTTGCCTGCTGCCGCTGTTGCTCCTCGTACCAGAGCGAGTGGTGCTCTTTGGCCCAGTTGACGTCGACGGTGCCCGTGCCCATGGCTTCGAACGCTCCTTCCATGCCGATGGTGCCGATGTAGATATGCGCCAGCATGGCGGCGACGTACAACACTGCGACGATGCCGTGCACCATCTGCGCGGTCTGCATCCCGGCCATGTCGGTAAAGTAGAACGGGAACATCAGGATGTAGCCGGTGATCGCCGAGGCCGTACCGCCGATCACGACGATCCAGTAAATCAGCTTCTGGCCGGCGTTGAAGCGTTCGGCCGGCGGATGATCGTCGCCGATCAGCCCGCCGCCGCGCTTGATCCACTCGACGTCGACCTTGTTGGGAATGTTGCCGCCCACCCACATCAGGAAAATCAGCACCACGCCGATGGTGAACGGGAAGCTCAAGTAATTGTGCGCGTATTTCGCCCACTGCGAGAAGGCGGTGAACGCCTCGGGCCCGAGCAGCGGCAGCAAGAGCTGCTTGCCGAAGGTGATGTTGAGCCCGGACAGGGCGAGAATGACGAAACAGCTCGCCGTGGTCCAATGCACGATGCGCTCGAATTCGTTGAAGCGCACGATGGTGCGGCCGGACCGGCCGGCGGAAATCTTCACCATGCCGCGCCACAGATAGAAGACGACGAGAACGATCAGCATGCCGATGATGGCGATGCCGCCGATCAAGGGCAGCGTCTCCTGATGGAACTGGCGCCAGTCGCGGCCGGCCGGCTGCTCGATGGTGCAGGCCTTCTGGTCGGGCAAGGTGCAGCGGCCGCTGATCCGGTTGAGCTCGCGCAGCAGCTGGTCCTCCTTCACCGAGCTTGCGGTGGGGTTCACCGACGTCGGCTGCTGAGCGGATGCCGGCGCCGTCACCGCGACCGCGAACAGCAGCAAGAACGCCCCGATGATTCGATTTGCCCGACCCCAAAAGCTCCTCATGTCAATTCTCCGCATTTTTCACCCGCTGCCGCGCCGGCGGCCGGAAAGTTCGGCGCCGGCGGTGGTTCGAACCGCCGGCGCCGTCACTTCGTCGCTCAGGAGGCGATGGTTTCCTTGTAGGCCGTCTTCCAGCCCCAGGCTCCCGAGCCGTAACCGCGCTTGACCACGCGCTCCTTGTAGATCTGCGCGATAATCTCGCCGTCACCGGCGAGCAGCGACTTGGTCGCGCACATCTCCGCACAGAGCGGCAGCTTGCCTTCGGCCAGGCGGTTCGAGCCGTACTTGGCATACTCGGCCGGACTGTTGTCGGCCTCCGGGCCGCCGGCGCAGTAGGTGCATTTGTCCATCTTGCCGCGCGAACCGAAGTTGCCGACCCGCGGATATTGCGGCGCGCCGAACGGACAGGCGTAGAAGCAATAGCCGCAGCCGATGCAGAGATCCTTCGAGTGCAGCACCACCGCGTCGGCGGTGGTGTAGAAGCAGTTCACCGGGCACACCGCGGCGCAGGGCGCATCCGTGCAGTGCATGCAGGCCATGGAGACCGAACGCTCGCCCGGCTTGCCGTCGTTGATGGTGACGACGCGCCGCCGGTTGATGCCCCACGGCACATCGTGCTCGTTCTTGCAGGCGGTGACGCAGGCGTTGCATTCGATGCAACGATCGGCGTCGCAAAGAAATTTCATCCGTGCCATGGTCGTTGCTCCTTATGCCGCTCGCACCTGGCAGAGCGTGGCTTTGGGCTCCTGCATGCCGGTCGCAGGATCGAACCCGTAGGTGGTGATGGTGTTGACGCTCTCGCCCAGCACCACGGGGTCCGAGCCCTTCGGGTACTTGGACCGCTGATCGACGCCCTGGAACCAGCCGCCGAAGTGGAAGGGCATCCAGGTCACGCCCTTGCCGACCCGCTCGGTGACCAGCGCCTTCACCTTGATCCGCGGCCTGGTGTCGGCGGCGCCGAGCACCCAGACCCATGCGCCGTCCTTGATGCCGCGCTCGGCGGCATCCGCCGGATTGATCTCGATGAACGCCTCCTGTTGCAGCTCGGCGAGCCACTTGTTGGAGCGGGTCTCCTCGCCGCCGCCCTCGTACTCGACCAGGCGGCCGGAGGAGAGGATCAGCGGGAACTCCTTGGCAAGGCCGGCGTCCACCGCGGCCTTCTGCACGTTGAACCCGATGTTGGGCACGCGGAACTGCCGCTGCGCCACCGGGTAGGTCGGGTATTGGGCAACCAGGTCGGGCCGCGGCGAGTAGATCGGCTCGCGGTGCACCGGGATCGGGTCGGGCAGACCGAAGGCGTTGGCGCGCGCCTTGGCGTTGCCGTAAGGCACGCAGCCGTGCGCGATGGCGACCCGGATGATGCCCCCCGACAGGTCGATTGCCCAGCCCACCGAATCCGGGTTCGCCGGATTGATGCGCTGGATGGTGGCCAGCTCCTGCGGGGTGAGTTCCTTGTCCCAGCCGAGCTTCTTCAGCACCGCCAGCGTGAACTCCGGATAGCCGTCCTTGAGCTCGGAATCCTTGGAGTAGGACCCCTCGGCCAAGAGGTTGACCGGAATGCGCTTCACCACCTCCTGGCCGTTCTCGATCACCTTCGACTCGATGATCCGCTCCACGCCGAACCGCGCGCGGAACGTGCCGCCGCCGTCCTTGACGTGGAGGTTGGTGTTGTAGAGCGTGTGGGTGCCCGGGTGCTTCAGTTCGGGCGTGCCCCAGCACGGCCACGGCAAGCCGTAGTACTCGCCCTTGCACGGCCCGTCGGTGGCGCGCAGGGTGACCACATCGAAGTCCTTCTGGTTCGCCATGTGCAGCTTGAGGCGCTCCGGCGACTGGCCGGAATAGCCGGTGGAGAAGCCTCCGCGGTTGATCTCGCGCAGGATCGACTCCGGCTCGGGCACGTTGTTCTCGACCTTGATGTGCTTGAACATGCGGTCGGCGAAGCCGAGCTTGGTCGCCAGCCGGTACATCACCTCAAGATCGTTCTTGCATTCGAAGATCGGCTTGACGATCTGCTCGCCCCATTGGAGCGAGCGGTTGGAGGCGGTGCGCGAGCCGTCCATCTCGTAGCTGGTGGCAATCGGCAACAGGTAGGTGTTGTCCTTGCGCTGCGAGACCACGGCCCAGGTGGTGGGAACCGGATCGGCCACCACCAGAAGCTCGAGCTTCTCGATGCCCTTGGCCGCCTCCGGGATGCGCGTGACGGTGTTGCCGCCGTGGCCGAACACCATCATCGCCTTGATGTTGTCTTTCTGGCCGACGTCGTTCTTCGGCAGCAGTGTGGCGTCGAACCAGCGGGTCGAAGGAATGCCGGGCGTCTCCATGATCTGTTTGGAGTCGAACCGCGACAGCAGCCATTCGTATTCGACATCCCAGACCCGGCCCCAGTGCCGCCAGGCGCCCTCGACCAGACCGTAGTACAGCGGCAGGGTGACGATATCGACGCCGAGATCGGTCGCCCCCTGCACGTTGGTATGGCCGCGGAAGATGTTGGCGCCCATGCCGAAGCCGCCGACGTTGCCGGTGGCGAGCAGCAAGATGCAGCTCGCCCGCACGTTGGCGGTGCCCATGGTGTGTTGGGTCTGGCCCATGGCCCAAATCAGGGTCGAAGGCCGGTCCTTGGCGAACATCTCGGCGACGCGCTTGAGCTGCGCGCCGGGCACGCCGGATATGCGCTCCACTTCCTGCGGCGTGTATTTGGCGACCTCCTTGCGGACGTCGTCCATGCCGTAAACGCGCTGGCGGATGAATTCCTTGTCCTCCCAGCCGTTCTCGAAAATGTGCCACAGGATGCCGTACAGCACCGGGATGTCGGTGCCGGGACGGATGCGGACATATTCGGTGGCATGTGCCGCCGTGCGGGTGAGCCGCGGGTCGGCGACGATCACGTTGGCGCGGTTGAGCTCCTTGCCCTCCAGAATGTGCTGCAGCGCAACCGGGTGCGCCTCGGCGGGGTTGCCGCCCAGGAACAGAAGCGTCTTGGAGTTGCGGATGTCGTTGTAGCTGTTGGTCTGGGCGCCGTAGCCCCAGGTATTGGCGACACCGGTGACCGTGGTGGAGTGGCAGATGCGCGCCTGGTGGTCGATGTTGTTGGTGCCCCAGAACGCGGCAAGCTTGCGATAGAGATAGGCGCTCTCGTTGGTGAATTTCGCCGAGCCGAGCCAATAGACCGAGTCCGGCCCAGACTGGGTGCGGATGGCGATGAGCTTGTCGCCGATCTCGTTGATGGCCTGGTCCCAAGAAATCCTGGTCCACTGCCCGTTCACAAGTTTCATCGGATAGCGCAGCCGGCGACCGTCGGTCTGCACGATCTCCCGGGTCGCCGCGCCTTTGACGCAGTGCGAGCCGCGGTTGATGGGAGAATCCCAGCCCGGCTCCTGGCCGACCCAGACGCCGTTCTGCACCTCTGCCAGCACCGTGCAGCCGACCGAGCAATGGGTGCAGATGTTCTTGCGGATGGTGCCGGAGGGACCGGCCGTGGTTGCGGCCTCCGCCTTGCGCACGCTCGTCAACGGGAGCGTGCCGACCGCGGCCAGTGCGCCGACGGCAAGGCCGGAACGGCGCAGGAAGGCGCGGCGGTCGAGATGTTCGGATTGCGATGCCAGCGCGCCGGCAAGCGTGCCGCGGCGGGCCTGGCGTTCGGTTCGTTTGATCAGCACGGGCGCCTCCTTACTTCGCGGGATACCGGTTCACGCGATAAAAGGTTTTCACGTGATCGGTTTCCTTGTAGCGGGCTTTGCGCTTTTCATCGTTGCTTTCGCTGTCGGCCTTGGCGGCGGTCGCGAGCGGCGCGGCCGCAGCCGCGCCGGCACCGGCGCCCAACACACGAAGGAACTCTCGGCGGCCGACCGCCGGCTTGTCCGAATTTTGCATCGCCGTTCCCTCCTCTTACTGCTTTCTGAGCGCCGCTGCGCCGCCGTTACGACGGCAGTGCAAAGGCCTCGGTTTCGATTTCCATGAAAACGCGCCCGAGCGTGCCGACCCGCCGATAGAAATCGGCGGTCTTGGCGCGCTCAAGGTCGGTGAAGAAGCGGCCGAGCCAAGGGGCAAGGTGCTTCTCAAACAGTTCGCGATCGGCTCCCGGCTTCGATCCGAACCGGCCGGATGCCAGCCCGGACATGATCTCGCACAGTATCGCGGCATGATCTTCCGGCTCGCACTCCCCTTCGGCGCGCTCGATGCCGAGCGCGATAAGATCGCCGCGCAATCGCGCCAGCGGCCGTTCGTAGAGAAAGCCGGTCAGGTAATACGAGCCATAGGGCATCAGCTCGCCGCGGCCGAGCCCGATGAACAGATCGAAGAACTCGCGCTCAACCCGTTCCACCGTTGCCGCCGCCGCCGCTTGCCCGAGCGCGGCATGGGCGATGCCGAGCGGAGTGGCGTCGCCGCGCAGCTCCGAGAGCCGCTTGAGCAGGCCGGCATCGGGAGCGCGCGCGAGCAGCGCGGCAAGCAGCGCATATTCCTGCGCGCGGGCGGCATCGACCTCATCGAGGTCGCCGCTTGCGGATGCCGCGAACAGATCGGGTCTTAGGATCGCACGGCTCACGCCGGTGGCCGCTTCCACCGACAGCACGCGCTCAGCCGGCACCCGGTCCCAGTTGGAAACCGAGGGCTGAGAGATTCCGATTCGGCGCGCCAGCTCGCTTACTCCACCGACAGCGCGAATCGCTTCTTGCAGTCCCTGATCGCGCATATCGCTCCTCGCACGCTGCAAAAAAATGCAAGCAGCTGCGGGATTTAGAATATTTATAGGTAGGCTACCGCTGATGTTCCCTGAGGGTCAATAGCTTCCAGCTATTGGGGAAAGATCAACACGCTGTTTCTCATTTCGGCAGCGCTCCGCCGCCCCGTCGGCTACGGGTGGGACCGGAGTGGATATGTTGCACTGCGGGAGCACCGCCTTCGTCCCGCTGCATTGAGGATGGCTCAAGCGGTGGCTGCACAAGACGAAGCTGGGATTCGCCGCGAGCGTCTTCTGATTGTGCGGACAGCAATTGGTTGCGATTGGGACCAACTGGCGATTCGCACGCTGGCTGTTCGGTCTGCACGGCGTCACTCGATGCGAGGCTCGGCAATTCGGCGGCTCGCTCATCCGCGGTTGTCGCTTGCGTTTGGCCGGTCAACGCGGCGAACAGGCGCTGCACATCCTCCGGCGACAAAGGTCCGAAACCAGGGACACCTTGCGGTGCAGTAAAATCCCAGGAATTTTCCGAAAGTCCGATGTAATCGCGGATGGCGGGATCGGCGGCCCAAGCGCGGCGTAGCGCCGCACGTGCCAATTCCGCCGGCACGCCGGGACGCAGGAACACGCTCACGTCGGTGTCGGGGCCGATCGAATCAATTGGCGGCAAATCCTTCGGGTCGAAGGGGGCCACTTCGGGGACGGCATCGGGGGCGGCGTCGGCCGCCGTGGGCGTCGAGTCAGGCGCCTGTGCGAGGGAGCTCGCCTCGGGTGAGGCCGCCGCGACAGCGTCGGTCGGCTCCTGCGGGGTTGCGCTTTCCGCATCGCGTTTTTCCGCACCTGCCTTGGCAGCCTCTGCCTTGCGGCGCGACCAACGGGCGAGAAAATTCTCGTCGCTCATTTGTCGCCCTCGCGTTTGATCGGGCGCCGCACATGCGACTCCGGGTCGGCCGGTTGCCGCTCGCGTTTGAAAAACGGCCGCTCCACATGATGCTCGGCCACGAACGCCTCGACGATGGCGTGGATCGAAGGCGGCATGGCGACCTGGTCGACGAGATCGGTGCCCGCTTCCGTGTAGGCTTCGCCTTCAGCCGGATCCGCAGTGACCTTGAACAACCGATACGGCGGGTCGCCGTCGTGCGGCCGCAGCACGACCCACAGGCCGGGCGAAGCCGAGCTGAGATTGTCGCGATAGTTGGCGGTCGCGGACGGATGCAATTCGACCGGCGCCGAGCCGGCATAAAAGGTGGTCACGTCGCCCTCGTTGCGCATCACCGTCCACGGCGCGGCGGCCGGCTCGCCCGGCAGGGCGGCGATCGAGCGCCACGTGTAATCGATCCAGGGGCTTTGCGCCTTGCGGCGCTCCACCACCACGCCGACGCGAATTTCGTTTGCGCTCATGACGCGGCCTCAAGCGTCTTCAGCGGCAGGCCGGTGAGGAGATTCTGCGGCTTCAGCCGCAGAATTTTGTCCGCGTTCATGGCCAAAATCAGATACACCGGCTCACCCTTCAAGCCGTCGAGCATGATATGGGGATCACGGCAGGTGAGACGGTAGAGGCCGACGATGCTCCCCTGGCGCAAATCGTCGAGCGTCTCCCCGCGCCAGAGCGCATCCCCGATGCGGGTTGCGTCGGCGTCGAGGCCCACGTACCAGGTCAAATTGACCTCGCGCACCGCGGTGAGCGGCTCGATCGCGGTGTCCACCGCCAGCAGGTGGCGGATCCAGCGCACGATCACCTCGCCCAGCGCGGCGAGCCCGCGGCGGCCGGCGGTGAGGTCGAGGGCGAAATCGAAACGGTCGCTGCGCTCCCAGTAGGCGTCGGCGTTGCTTTCGTTCAACACGTCGATGGCCGCCTCCGGCGGCAGGCCGAGCATGGAGACGAGCGGGGAAACCGGCGCGCCGGTGGTGCCGGAAATAGTCTCCTCGTCGGCGGCGATCAGCGAGCCTTCGTGCAGCGCCAGGCGCTGCGGCCGGAAAAACAACTCCGCCGCGCGCAGCACGAAGGCGTCGCCGCAGTTGTCGAGCGCGTTGCGCAGGATCACGTGCACGAGCTGACTCAAGAACAGCGGCGGAAATTTTTTGGCGTGCCGCACGAGATCGAGATAGGCGGCCTCCAGCGTGCGATGGCGCAACAGATGGTCGCGGAAGGCGAGCATGAATTGCAAATTCTCGCGCGCGTCGGCGTCGGCGATGGCGGCGACGGCGCTGTCGGCCACCGGCGCGCGCGGATCGGCGAGCAGTTTGTGGTGCAGCGCGCGCTCGGCGGCGCAGGCATCCTGCGGCGGCACGAGTTCGGGCCGCGCGAGATAGGCTTTGAGAAACTCGTCGGTCACGACGAGGCCGCCGCCCGCATCGCGGTCGAGCAGATGATGGCCGCAGGAGAGCCAGAAATCTTTGCTCATAACGGTGTTCATAACTTGCAGCCAAATATAGCACGAACAGGCAGGCAAGGCGGCAAGGCGAACGCGACTTCGAAGTGTCGCCGTTGACGATCTCGCGCCGCGTTGACACGCTATGAATTCTGACGATGCCCAAGGCGATCGCAAAACAGCTTGTCGCGTGCCTCGATAATCGAGGCTATCGTGCCTCGCTTGAGGCGCGGAAGATTTATGTCTCGCTCCGCGATGCTGCGGCGGAGAAGCGGGGGCTGATGCGGGTCATCGATGAATCGGGCGAGGATTTTCTCCATCCCAAGACTCATTTCCGCGCGATCGCATTGCCGCGGTCGCTGAGAAAGGCCGTGATGGCGAAGGCATAACGGTGGCGTGACGCCGGTCGGAACCTTTGCCTGGAGCGAATCAATTTTCGCCTCCGCTGTCACGTTTGGCCAGCGCGGCGAGACTGACGTTTTCGGCCGGCTCCTCCTCGCCCTCCACCTCGAGGAAGGCGAAGGCGCGCAGCGGTTTCGGGCCGTCCTTGGGCCGCAGGGTGCGGAAGGTTTCGCGGATCTCGCGGCCGTCAAAGGTGCGGTGCACGGCGATCAATGTGTCGCGCGGATGCTCGCAAAGCGAGGCGGCAAAGGCGACTTCGTCTTCCGCCGCGGCGCGCGCGGCGGCTGCATCCGGCGCGCCGAATTTTTGCAACAGCCGCTGCGCCAGCGTCTCGATCACGGCGGCGCGCTCCTCGGCGCCGGCTTCGACCACCTGCACCAGCGTGGACCAGCCGAGCGTATCGACCCCGAGAAACCCGCTGCGAAACGCGGCGCGCGCCTTGCCTTGAAGCGCAACGGGATCGGCGTCGGCGAAGACGAAGGCGCCGGACACCGCCCATTCGCCGGGCTCCGCCGCGCGCTCGAAGATGAACGTGTCGGAGGGATCGAGCCTTATGGTGCGCAACAGTTTCATCGCGGCCCTCCGGTTTGCGGATCGAGCCAGGAGGGTACGGCGAGCGCCGGCACGAGCGCGCGGCGTTCCACCCCGGTCTTGCCCATGCGGCGCACCAATAAATCGCCGTTTGCATCGATATCGCGCCGCACGCCCTTCTCCGGCGCGAGGCGCGACACATAGCGCCGCGCCACTTCGGCAAAGCCGTGCGCCTGCCAGGCGTCGATCTGCAGCATCAAATGCCGCGCAAAGCTCTCCACCAGGCGCCCGGAACCACCCTCAAACCCCTCCTCTTCGAGCGCGGCGGACAGCGGTCGCAACCCCGGCTCGCCTTCGGCCAGCGAGACGGTGCGGATCATGCCGGCGAACACGAGCCAGGCGGGCGGCTCGTTCTCGTCGCCCGGCGGCCACGCGAACCGGCCGCCGCCTACGAGCCCGAAATCGACCGTGATCGCGTCCGGCCATTCGAAACGGATCTGCTTTTCCGGCGGCGCCAGCGCCAAGAGCGCATCGCCGAGCGCCGCCATGCCGGCGTAGAAGGCGCGCCGCGCGCTGCGCAGCGGCTCCTCGGGTTCCAGCACCACCGCGAATTCGGCGAGATCGAAGCGGCCGACGTAGATCAACGTGCCGGCGCCGAGCGCGGCGGCGTGCGCCTTGGCATGGGCAAAGGCATCGCCCACCTCGCGCAAGGTCACCAGGCGATAGCCGGGCGGCAAATCGAGGTCGGGCTTCAAGAATGCGTCAACGCGGGTTTCCGCCGGCATCGCCTCCGGACTCGTACTTTTTGTTGCGACTAATTATAACTCAATCTGCGACACGGCGAGCCCGCGAAACCGGCGGCCAACAGATGCCGGGCCCGTGCCGGAGACATCCATGGCGGAAAAGCGCACCATTCTGGTGTGTTCATGCGAAGACACCATGCCGCTCGACGCGAATGCGCTGCAGCGGGGCTGTCGCGGCGCGGACATCAAACAGGCGCACCAGCTCTGCCGGGCCGAGCTCGAGCGCTTCCGCGCCGCAGCGGCCGGCAACGCACCGCTGACGGTCGCCTGTACGCAAGAGGCGCCGCTGTTCGCGGAAGTCGCGGGCGAGCGCGCGGTTGCGTTCGCGAATATCCGGGAGACCGCGGGCTGGTCCTCCGATGCCGCCAAGGCGGGGCCGAAAATGGCGGCGTTGCTGGCCGCCGCCGCGGAGCCGATGCCCGAAGCGCCCTATGTGAGCCTGGACAGCGAAGGCGTGGCCCTGATCTACGGCGCGGACGAGCGCGCCGTCGCGGCCGCGGAGCTCTTGCAGGATCATCTCGATGTCACGGTGCTGATCACGCGGCCGAAGGAACTCGTGCCGCCGCGCATCACTACGTTTCCCATCGTGCAGGGAACCATCCGCACAGCGAAGGGACATCTCGGCGCCTTCGAGCTCGTGGTCGACGACTATGCCGCGCCGGCGCCGTCCTCGCGCGGGGCGCTGGTGTTCGGGACGCCGCGCGACGGCGCCGTCTCGCGCTGCGACATCGTGCTCGATCTGTCCGGCGGCGCGCCGCTGTTCCCGGCCGCGGACCTGCGCGACGGCTACTTGAAGGCCGATCCCAACGATGCGCAGGCCGTGCTGCGCGCGGTGCTCAAGGCGCGCGATCTCGTCGGCACTTTCGACAAGCCGCGCTACGTCACCTTCGCCGAGGATTTGTGCGCGCATGCGCGCTCGCGCATCGTGGGCTGCCGGCGCTGCCTCGATCTCTGTCCGACCGGCGCCATTACGCCCGCGGGCGACCATGTGGCGATCGACGCCAAGGTGTGCGCCGGCTGCGGGCAATGCGCGGCCGCCTGTCCGACCGGCGCGGCCTCCTATGCCCTGCCGCCCGCGGACGCGCTGATGCGCCGCTTGCGCGTCATGCTTGCCGCCTATCGCGAGGCGGGCGGCGCAACGCCGGTGCTGCTCGTGCACGACGAGGCGCACGGCGCGCCGTTGATCGATGCGCTGGCGCGGCACGGCGACGGACTGCCGGCGCATGTGTTGCCGGTGCCGGTGAACGAGGTGACGCAGGTGGGGCTGGAGACGATCGCCGCGGCCTTCGCCTACGGGGCGAGCGCGGTGCGGTTTCTGCTGCGGGCGCGGCCGCGCCACGACGTGACCGGCCTGCACAAGACGATCGCGCTTGCGGAGCCGATTCTGGCCGGGCTCGGGTTCGGCAGCGGGCGGGTGGCGACCATCGAGACCGACGATCC
This sequence comes from Xanthobacteraceae bacterium, assembly GCA_035574295.1. Classification (GTDB taxonomy): domain Bacteria; phylum Pseudomonadota; class Alphaproteobacteria; order Rhizobiales; family Xanthobacteraceae; genus PNAI01. The sequence goes on along the minus strand of DATLYX010000009.1, from coordinate 9,891 downwards.
CGATGCGCTCGGCGAGGCGTTGCGCGCTTTTGCGGCCGCGGCGCCAGCGCCGAATCCGGCGAGCTTCACCCCGCTCGGCGCCAAGCGCGATGTTTTGCGGCTTGCGCTGCGCGAACTGCACCGCGCAGCGCCGCAGCCGGTCGATGTGGTGGCGCTGCCGGACGGCGCGCCGTTCGGCAAGGTGGTGGTGAACGTGGAGGGCTGCACGCTGTGTCTGGCCTGCGTGTCCGCCTGCCCGACGGGCGCGCTCTCCGGCGATCCCGACCGTCCGATGCTGCGGTTTGCCGAGGATGCCTGCGTGCAATGCGGCCTGTGCAAGGCGACCTGTCCGGAGAAGGTGATCAGCCTCGTGCCGCAGCTCGACTTCCGCGCCGCCACCGCGGCCGCGCGCGTGCTGAAGGAGGAGGAGCCGTTTTTGTGCGTGCGCTGCGGCAAGCCGTTCGGCGTCAAGAGCACCATCGAACGGGTCACTGCAAAGCTCGAAGGCAAGCACTGGATGTACGCCGGCTCGGCCAAGCGGCTCGAAGTCATCAAGATGTGCGATAACTGCCGTATCGCGGCGGTGACCGAAGAGGAGTTCGATCCCTACGCAGCACCGCGCGCCCCGCGCACGAGCGAAGACTATTTGCGCGAACGCGAGCGGCTGAAGGCCGAATACGAAGCAAGCAAGCGCGGCCCGAAAGGCGAAACGTAGGCCGAGACTTCAACGTCCCGGGCGCAGTGCGCAGCGATAGCGACCTCCTTTGCGTCCCGGGCGCAGCGCAGCGCGGAGCGAAAGCGGAGCGGTGCGCTGCAGACCCGGGACCGTACGAGGGGATTGCCGCTGAAAATCGTCTCCGGTACGCGCCACAGCGAGGCAGCGTCCTTGGCGGTCCCGGATCAGCGGTGCACCGCTCCGCGCCTGACGGCGCTGCGCGCTGCACCGCATCCGGGACGTGCAGTTGAATGCAGCGCTGTGCATCATCTTCGTGTCCCGGGCGCAGCGCAGCGCGGAGCGAAAGCGGAGCGATGCGCTGCAGACCCGGGACCGTTACGGACTCCGAGCCACACTGCTCCACACTCCGAGCCTGCAACGGTCCCGGATCAGCGGTGCACCGCTCCGCGCCTCGCGCTGCGCGCTGCACCGCATCCGGGACACACCGGGCTGCGATGCATCACTCGGCGCTGCGCGCTGCACCGCATCCGGGACGTAGGTAATCATTTGGTCGCCCGCTCCAGAAACTTGACCAGCGCCGCGCGGTCCTCGGCGGAGCCGATCTTCTGCTCCGGCATCTTGGTGCCGGGGGTGTAGGCCATAGGGCCGATCTCGAACAGTTTTGCCACGGTCTCCGGCGTCCAGATGATGCTCATCTTTCTCAGCGCGGGAGAAAAGTCGTAGCCCGGCAGCGAGGCGATGCGGCGGCCGAAAATGTTATGCAGCGTGGGGCCGGCACGCTGACCCTGGTCGGGCCTGAGCGTGTGGCAGGCGATGCAGGCCCGAAATACCTCGGCGCCGCGGTCGCCTTTGTAGGCGGCAAGCGGATCATCGATCTCGGCGGTGGCCACCGAACCGATGTGCTCGCCGGTGGCGGCATTCCAGCGGCGCACGAGGCGGTCGGTGCCGCCGGTGACGAGCGTGCGGCTGTCGGGCAGGAAGGCCGCGGACCATACGGGCAGGCCTGGGCCGACCAGGGTGCGGGCGAGCTTGCGCGCGCGGCGCTCGATGACCGCGACCGAACCGCGGATGCCCGCGGCGGCCACGAGCGCCCCGTCGGGCGAGGTCGCAATGGCGATGATGGGCGCCTCGCTCGCCGAAACCTCGGCCAGCAACTCGCCTTGAGGCGAAAGGAAGAACACGCGGCCGTCGGCTGCGCCGGCGACGATCTCGCCGTCAGATGCCACCGCGACGGCATTGAGCGGCGTCGGCAGGGTGACGATGGCCGGCGCACCGCCCGACAGCGGCCAGATGCGCACGGTGAGATCGTAGCCTGCGGTCACCACCGCCTTGCCGTCCGGGGTGAACGCCACGCCGTTGACATTCTGCTGATGGCCTTCGAGCACGCGCGCCGTTCCCCCGGAGCCGAACAGGCTGCCCCAGAATCCGGCGGCCGGCAGCGGCCAGAGCCGCGCGGTGCGATCCCATGAGGCGGAGGCCAGCGTCCGGCCGTCCGGAGAGATGCTCAAGGACACGATCGGCGCGGTGTGGCCCTGCAGGATGTTCGCCGGGCTCTGCGCGCCCGGCTGCCAGACGGCGATGCGGGCGTCCTCGCCGCCGGTGACGATGCGGCCGTCGCGGGCGATGGCGACCGCATTCACCGCGCTGTCGTGGAAGCGCAGCACCTGTTCGGCAATGTCGCGGGCGAGCGACCAATAGATCGCCGACGAATCGAAGCTGCCGGAGACGGCATGTTTGCCGTCGGGCGAAATCGCAATCGCGCGCACCGGCCCGCCATGCCCGCGCAGTTGGGCCTGAGCCGACCAGACGACCGCAGCGGCGACGGCAGCGCCAAGAACAGTGACGAGCAAGTACCTGCGCATTGTGACCTCGGTCGAAGCATACCGCAAAAGCCACAGTTGCTGCGCGCCCCGCTGCGCAAGCGGGGAGCGGCGAATGAATTACAGCCGCGTCACCCGGGCGTGCAGGATGGCGGTGCGGCCGCCGCGCACCTGCTTCACGCAGCGCGCGAGCGCACCGGGAACATCCGCGGGATCCGAGACCTTCTCGCCGTAGGCGCCGAACGCTTCCGCGATTTTTGTGAAATCCACGTCGGACAGCAGCGTGGCCTGGAATTCGTCGGCAGCCTTCGCCTCGCCTTTGGGGAACACCCGCAGCGTGGATTCCTTCACCGCCGACCAGCCGGTGTTGTCGGTGACGACAACCAGGATGGGCAGTTTGTACTGCTGGGAGGCGGAGAACACCGAGCTCGGGTTGCCGAAATAGAAACTGCCGTCGCCCACGACCTGCACCACCATGCGATCGGGCGCGGCAAGCTTGGCGCCGAGCGCAAAGCCGCCGGACCAGCCGAGCCCGCCGCCGGCCGAGCGGATCATGGTGTTGGGTTCGGGGCGCACGATCTGCATCAGCGCCGCGGCGGCGTTGCGAATCGCCTCGTTGAACACCACGTCCTTCGGTTCGAGCAGCTTGTTGAGCTCGGCAAACAGATAGTGGGGGTTGATCTCGCCCGGCTTGCCTTTGTCGGCGGCGAGTTTTTGCGCGCGCTCGGCAAAGGCGGCGTGGTCCTTCTTCCACTGCTCCGTGCGGGCGGCGGCCTTCTGGCGGAAGCGGGGCGTGGCGCGTCGTTTCAGCTCTTCGAGCAGTTGCGCAAGGATGTGGCCGCTGTCGCCTTGCAGGCGCAGATTGCCCGGGAAGGTCCACATGGGCGAGGCGGGCTTGAGAATGTCGATGTCGATATGCGCCCAGAAGGCGTCCTCGCGCGGCCGCACGTCGGCCGGGAACCACGGCACATCGATGTCCACCAGAACGCCGACGTCGGCCTTGGGCAGGTGCGCGTTGGGCGAATAGCCGACGAAGCAGGGCAGCGTGTTGGGGATGTTGTTGGTCATGTTGGATTCGATCACCGCAATGCCGGCGAGCTCGGAGAGTTCCGCGATCGCCGCAACCGCGCGCGGATTGCGGCCGGCATAGGCGGTGATCAGGATCGGGTACTCGGCCTCGATCAGCCGATCGGCGAGCGCACGGACGAGTTGCGGGTCGGCCTGGCCACCGGCGGTGCTGCCGAATTGCTCGGCGGCGTAGCGGCGGACTTCGTCGACGCTCCAGGCCTGGGTCAGCGTCTCGCGCTGCATCATGAGATACACCGGCCCGCACGGCTCGCTCTGCATGATGGAATGGGCGCGACGCAACGCTTCCTTCACCACCACGCCGGAGGGCAGCGTCCATTCCCACTTCAGATAGGGGCGCACGAGGCTCGCCTGGTCGAACGGCTCCTGCACGAAATGCACATAAGTGTCGCGCGAGCCGATCAGCTCGTTGCCGGTGGTGTAGGGCGCCTTGCCGGCCATCAGCAGCACCGGCAGCCGGCTGCGGAACAGATTGTGCATGGCGTTCGCCGAATTGGCGGTGCCGACGTCCACGTGCACGAGCACGCCCTGCCCGCGGCCGGTCACGAGCGCGTAGCCGCCCGCCATGTGGGCGGCGGTGTTCTCGTGCGGGCAGCGGATGACGGTGGGAAATTTTTCCCCGAGCTTCTGGCGGTGCGCCATCTCCTCGATGATCGGGGCATGGTCGGTGCCGAAATTGCAGAACAGATATTCGATGCCGATTTCGTTGAGCCCTTCGAGAAAGAAATAGGCGGTGGAGAATTCGGGGGCGTTGCTGGGGCGCCGGGCGGGTTCTTGCATGGGATTGGAGGTTCCTGGGCAGTTGGCGGGGGTAATCTGCGCCGGGAGGGCAAGGCGATTCAAGCCGGTTGAGCCGCCGGCACAGGTCCGCAAGCGGGTGCCGAGCGCGCATTGCAGCCATGACGATTTCTCGCGCCAATGGCAGTAGCCGCGGCATTTCAACCGCTTGCGCGTCAGATGACGAAAATTTTCGCGGCCGCGTCAGCGCAATCTTAAACAACACCGCAGCGGCGTTGAATCCTTTAACCCGCCGTCACCGCAGCCGTGGTTGCATTGGCGTCAATGATGTTGCTCCGGTTGCGCCGTGTTTCGAGTTCTGTCGTGTCTTGCTGATGCGCATGATTGGCGGCTGGTCGCTCTGGCCGTGGTCGTGTGCCTGTGGGCCGCCCTGGTGGCGGTCAGCCTGTTCCATCGGGCGCAGGCCAAGCTGGGGCGCGAGCGCGCAGCCTGGCTCGCCCTTGCCGGCGTTGCCACCGGTTGCGGCATCTGGGCCACGCATTTCATCGCCATGCTGGCGTATGCGCCGGGCCTGCCGGTTGCCTACGACATCGGCCTGACGGCGTTGTCGCTGGTGCTGGCGGCGGTCGTCACCTGGGCCGGCCTGGCGCTCGCCGTTGACGGACGGCAGGTTTGGCACGCGGTCGGCGGCGGCGCAGTCGTCGGCGGCGGCATCGCCGCCATGCACTATACGGGCATGGCGGCGCTGGAGCTGCCGGGCCGTGTGAGCTGGGCGCCGGATCTCGTCATCGCCTCGATCGCGCTCGGCACAATCTTCGGCGCCGCCGCGATGGCGGTTGCCGCGCGCAGCGAAAGCAAGCGCGCCGCGTTCGGCGCCGCTGTGCTGCTGACGCTGGCGATTCTCTTTCATCATTTCACCGCCATGGGCGCGGTAGAGATCGTGCCCGATCCGAGCCGCACCATCGCCGCATTCTCCTTCTCGCCGACCGCGCTTGCGGTTGCGGTGGCGAGCGCGGCCTTCGCCATCATGGGAATGTGCTTTGCCGGCTGCCTTGCCGACCAGCGCATGAGCGAACGCGATTCCCAACTGCTCATCGCGGTCAACAACATGTCGCAGGGCCTCGTCATGTTCGACGCCGACGAGCGCCTGGTGGTGTGTAACGACCGCTACCTGGAAATGTACGGCCTTTCGCCCGAGATCGTGAAACCGGGCACGACACTCGCCGAGGTCGTGCGCAGCCGTAAGGCCAGCGGCTCGCTGACGCGCGATCCCGAGGAGTACCGGGCGACATTGCTCGCCACGGTCCGCAGAGGGGAGACCCACAGTTGGGTCTCGGAAGGATCCGATGGACGCGTGATTGCGATCACCAACAAGCCGATCGCCAACGGTTTCTGGATCGGGACCCACGAGGACATCACCGCGCGCCGCCAGGCGGAGCGGCGCGTCGAGCATCTGGCGCGGCACGACGCGCTGACCGATCTGCCCAATCGCGCTGCCTTCAACGAACGGCTGGCGGCAGCGATGCAACGCGCCGCCGCGACGAAGGAGAAGTTCGCGCTGCTGTGCGCCGACCTCGACCGCTTCAAGGTCGTCAACGACGTGTTCGGCCATCCGACCGGAGACAAATTGGTGCGCGAAATCGCGCGGCGATTGTCCAGGGTGACGGAGGGCGCCTTCGTGGCGCGTTACGGCGGCGACGAGTTCTGCTTCCTCTCGACCGAAGGACCGCAGCCGGCCAAGGCCGCGGAATTGGCCGACCGGCTGCTCGCGGCGTTCGGCGAGGATTTTGCGATCGACGGGCAGCGGCATCGCATGGGGCTGAGCATCGGTGTCGCGGTGTTTCCCACCGACGGTACCGATACCGCAACGCTGATGAGCAACGCCGAAGCCGCGCTTTATCGCGCCAAGAAAGAGGGCCGCGGCACGGTTCGTTTCTTCGAGGCTGCCATGGACAAACGTCTCCGCGACAAACGCGCGCTGCAACACGAATTGCGCGCCGCCCTCGACAAGGGGGAGTTCTTCGTCGACTACCAGCCGCAGGCCAGGATCAGCGGCGAGGTGGTCGCTTTCGAGGCACTGATACGGTGGTACCATGCGACGCGCGGGGCGATCCCGCCCGGCACTTTCATCCCCGTGGCGGAGGAAAGCGGTCTGATCAGTGAAATCGGCGCCTGGGTGTTGCGCGAGACCTGCCGGGAGGCGGCCTCCTGGCCGCGGCCGCTGCAGGTGGCGATCAATCTCTCGCCGGCGCAGTTCAAACAGGGCGATCTGCCCGGCCTGGTGCATACCGTGCTGCTCGAGACCGGCCTGCCGCCGAGCCGGCTCGAGCTGGAGGTCACCGAAGGCGTGCTGGTCGACGATTTTTCGCGTGCGGTGTCGATCCTGCGGCGGCTCAAGGCGCTCGGCGTGCAGATCACCATGGACGACTTCGGTTCCGGCTATTCGTCGCTGTCGTATCTGCAGTCGTTCCCGTTCGACAAGATCAAGATCGACAGGTCCTTCATCGCCAATCTGGAAAGCAGCCCGCAATCGGCGACCATCGTGCGCGCGGTGATCGGGCTGGCGCGCGGTCTCGGCATGCCGGTGGTGGCGGAAGGAGTCGAGAGCAGGGAGCAGATCGAGTTTCTCGCCAACGCCTGCTGCGACCTCGTGCAGGGGTACTTGATCGGCCGGCCGCGGCCGATCGCCGACTACGCCGAAGTCGTGGGCCGCCGGCCGGCCGCCGCCAATCTGCGCGTGGTGGCCTGACGATGAACGTGCGCTCTTCGGTTAAAGCGCGATGAAAGCGCGATGAAAGCGTGATGAGTTTGGCACGTCCCGGATGCGGTGCAGCGTGAGCGCGTTAGCGCGAACGGTGCACCGCTGATCCGGGACCGCCAAGGACGCTGCCTCGCTGCGGCGCGTACCGGAGACGATTTTCAGCGGCAATCCCCTCGTACGGTCCCGGGTCTGCAGCGCATCGCTCCGCTTTCGCTCCGCGCTGCGCTGCGCCCGGGATACGCCAGTCGATGCGCTGCGCCAGGGGCGCGCGGCAATTTCAATTCATCGCGCCTTAGGATGCAAGCGGATCAGTTCAGCACGTCCGGTTCAGCGTCTCCGGATGCCAAACGTGCATCAGCCTCCGTGCAGGCGCACCTGCTTGACCTCGTGCGCGTGCAATCTGGGCAGCACGTCGCGGCCGAAGCGGCGGATCTGCTCGATGAACAATTCGTGCGGCAGCGCGCCGAGATTCATGTTCAGCAACAGCGAATTGGCGCCGTAGTGCTCGGCCGCCTCGATCAGCCGCTCGGCCACGTGTTTGGCGTTGCCCCAGGCCAGCTCATTGGCGTCGATGCGGCGCTCGATGTCGGCCAGCGTCATCCGTTTCATCTTCTCGCGGTCGAGACCGGCATCGGCGCGGTTCTCCGGCCGCACGTAATCGAACGACGACTGGCTGAAATAGCCGGACGTGCGCACCGCGGCTTCCTTCTCCTTGCTGGAGCCGTGGTGCCAGAGCGTGTGCACGAAATAGAGGAAATACGGCGCGTATTCCTCAAGCGCGGCGGTTTTGCTCTCCGCCACCCAGGCGTCGGTGAAGAAGCACAAATGCTCGGGCGTGATCGCGTGCCCGTTCTGCGCAAGATTCTTCGCGTAATAGGCGATGATGTCCTCGGTGAGGCCGCGCTTGAAGTCGGGCAGCACGGCGGAAAAATTGTGCCGTCCGGCCCATTCGATGGTTTCCTTCGAGCCGGTGAAGGGAATCCAGACCGGCGGATGCGGCTGCTGATAGGGCCGCGGCCAGATGGCGATGTCGCGGAACTGCCAGAATTTTCCTTCGTGCGCGAACACCGGTTCCTTCCACGCCTTGAGGATGATTTCGACCGCCTCCTCGAACCGGGCGCGCGATTCGGCCATCGGCACGTTGTAGACGTTGTACTCGCGCGGCACGCCGCGGGCGAAGCCGGAGATGATGCGGCCGCGCGAGAGGCAGTCGGCCATCGCCACTTCCTCGGCAATGCGCAGCGGATTGTGGATCGGCAACAGATTGCCGAGGATCAGGAACTTGAGCTTGGTGGTACGCTGCGCCGCCGCGGCCGCCATCATGTTGGGCGAATTCATCAGCCCGTGCGGCGTGGTGTGATGTTCGGTCAGCGCCACGCCGTCGAAGCCGAAACGCTCCATCTCTTCCCACGCCTCAAAATGCTCCTCGTAGGTGCGGGCGGCGATCTCGGCGTCGAAATGATCGCCGGTCAGCGGGTAAGGAATGAATTTGGCCTGCTTGTAGTCCTCAAAATGCTTGCCGTAGGCCAAAAGGTCGAAAATGAAGACTTTCATGCGCGGTCCTTCATTCTTGTCAGGACCGGGCCGTCCTGCTTGACCAGAAAATCGGACATGGGGGAAACCTTTTCCTTTGCTGCCGGGCGGGCGGGGCATTTAGCTTTGCGCGGGCGGCAAGATCAATACGCTGACAGGCGCATGCAAACTCCCTATGCTCCGGCCGGACGATGAAGCCCGCGCCATTCCACTATCACGCGCCGAAGACGGTCGAGGAGGCGCTCGCCGCGCTCGCCGAGGTGGCGCGCGACGACGGCTGCGTGCTCGCCGGCGGGCAGAGTCTCGTGCCCACCATGGCGTTCCGCCTGGCAAGGCCGAAGCATCTGGTGGACATCAACGGCATCGCGGAATTGGCGCGGCTCGAAGTGCGCGACGGCAAGCTGTGCATCGGCGCCTGCGTGCGGCACGCGGCGTTCGAGCGGCCGGTGGTCGAGGGCCCGCTCGGGCGGCTGCTCGCCGAAGTGGTGCGGCACATCGCCCACAAGCCGATCCGCGCGCGCGGCACCTTCTGCGGCTCGATCGCGCATGCGGACCCGGCGTCCGAATGGTGCCTGGTGGCGGCGGCGCTCGGCGCCGAGATGGTGGCGCTGAGCACGCGCGGGGAACGGGTGATCCCGGCCAAGGATTTTTTCGATTCGATCATGACCACGATGCTGCACGAATACGAGCTGCTCGCCGAAGTGCGGCTGCCGCTGCCGGCGCCGGACCTGCGGTTCGGCTTCTGCGAATTTTCCCGCCGTGCCGGCGATTTCGCCGTCGCCATGGCGTTGGCCACTTACCGCTTGAATGGAGCCAAGATCAGCGAGCCCGGCGTTGCGGTGGGCGGGGTGGAAGCTTTTCCGCGGCGCATCGCGGAGGCCGAGGCCGCGCTCGCCGGACGCGCACCGAATGCCGCGGCCTTTGCCGCGGCGGCGGAGGCCGCGGCCGAAGCGGTGGAGCCGCTCGACGACGAAAACGTCAGCGCGGAGTACCGGCGCGCGCTGGTGAAGACGGTCGTTGAGCGCGCGCTGGAACGGGCGGCGGCATGAACGAAGCGACCGGCACCAAAATGGATCGGGCGCTCGGTGGAGCAAGCGTAGCAAGCGTAGCTGGCTGGAACGCAGCGACAGCCGGGGCCATGCTCGGCTCCGACGTCAGGTCCCGCATGGGGCGAAGCGCGGAGCGATGCATCGCAGCTCGGTGCGTCCCGGATGCGGTGCAGCGTGAGCGCAAAGCGCGAACGGTGCACCGCTGATCCGGGACCGTAGCAGGCTCGGAGTCCGTAACGGTCCCGGGTC
>DATLYX010000008.1:0-5205 GCA_035574295.1 Xanthobacteraceae bacterium | reverse complement strand
ACGGTGGCAGCGACGACGACCTCGGCATAGCCGACGCCGACCCATTCCGCCATGACGAAGGCGATCGCGCCCATCACTGGCGGCAGGATCATGCCACCGGTCGAGGCCACGGCTTCGACCGCCGCCGCGAACGCCGGCGTATAGCCGATGCTCTTCATCATTGGGATGGTGAAAACGCCGGTCGAGGCGGCGTTGCTCGAGGGCGACCCCGAGATCGAGCCGAACATGGCGCTCGACAGCACCGCCACCTTGGCCGGGCCGCCGCGGCTCCAGCCGGCGAGGGCGAGCGACAGATCGATGAACCAGCGTCCTGCGCCCGAACGCTGCAGCAGCGCGCCGAAGATGGTGAACACGATGACGATGTTGACCGCCACCTTGAGCGGCAGCCCGAAAATCCCGCTTTCGCCGACGTAGGCGCTGTAGAGCAGCCGATCGAGCGCGTAGCCCTGGCCGTACAGCACGCCCGGCATGTACGGTTGGAACAGCGTGACGCCGACGAAGAAGAGAATGATGAGCGGGAGCACGACGCCGGTCGTGCGCCGCACCGCTTCAAGCAGTGGCACGACCAGCAGCAGCGCGAGCACCATGCCCTTGGTGTCCAGAAAGCCGAGCATGCCGTAATCGAGCACGTCGTCGTAGAACAGCACCACGTAGCCGGCGCCGACGGCGGCGGACGCTACGAGCAGATAATCGTACCAGCGCAGGCGCCGGAGCCGGCCGGGGTCGTCGGTGTCGCGTTTCTTCCCGTGCTCGGTTCTAGGCCCGTGCAGCAGGAACACGAGGGTCACGGCCACGCACAAGCTGATGGCGCCGTGGATCTGCCCGGGCACGAAGACGCCGAACCAGCCGGGTAGCTGGCCGACGAGCGCCAGGGCGTAGAGGGCGAACCCGGCAGCGATGGCGGTGATGACGGGAAAGCGTTGCACGGCGTCTCGCGCTTGCGGTTCAGGGAATGTCGCCGTTCGGCGCCGCGACCATGTGTCCGGCCAGTACGGTGGTCACGGTTTGCGCGTCAGCGATGCCTGGATCGCGTCGAGCTTCGGATTCCACGCTCCGATTTCCTTGTAGTAGCGGATGGCGCCCGGGTGGAACGGCACTTTCGGCTCGGCCAGCGTGTGCTCGACCGTCCAGTGCTTGGCTTCCGCGTGGTACGCCGCGAACTCCTTGAGATTTCCCATCACCGCCTTCGTGAGCTTATAAACCGTTTCTTCCGAAAGATCGCCGCGCGCGATCAGATAGGTGTTGAGGGTCGGCGCGACGCTCGCCGTGCTCTGCTTCTCGAAGTGCCCGGCCGGTATATTCGTTTTCGACAAATAATCGGGAAGCTTTCGCATCAAGACATCGACCTTGGCGCCGGACAGGGGCAGGAGGTCGACGATCTCGTCGCGGATCAATTCTTCGAGCGGCGCGAGCCGCATCCCGCCGGGGATGATCGCCGCCTGCGCGGTGCCGGCACGCAGCGCGGTGGTCGTCTGGTTCGTCTCCACGGTTTCGACGACGTTGACCTTGTTTTTCGGCACGCCGTAGGCCGCGAGCAGCGCGTTGGCGATCAGGTCCATCTCGGGCAGCGCGCGCCGCTTGGCGATGAACGTCTTGCCCGCCAAGTCCGCCGGCGATTTGATGCCGGCGTCGCGGCGCACGACCAGGTAGCGCAGGCTCGGCTGTCCCTGGGCGATCAGCGCGACCGCGATCGGCTTCTTGAACGGCGCCTTTCCCTGATAGGCGGTCCAGGCCGAACCGGCGTTGGTCATGGCGACGTCGAGCTTGCCGGCGCCGAGCCCGTTGACAGTCGCGGTCGACCCGCCGAGCGGCTCGACCGTGGCATTGAGGCCGGCGTGCTTGCGCGCCAGCTCCGCCATGCCGACCGCGAGCACGTAGAAGGTGCTGCCGACGCTCGAGGTACCGAAGCGGATGCTGTCTTGAGCGAATACGGAGTCGCGGCCGAAGATTCCAATAGACAACGCCAGTGCGAGGCCGATAGTGAGGGCCGGTATCCGTTGCTGGAATCTCTTCATGGGTTTTCTCCTGTGGTGTTTCGCTGCGTTCGCGCGTGAAGCGCGCGACTGTGGAAGCAGTAATTAATTATCGCGCCACGCGACTAGGCTACCATAACAAGTGCACCGCTCCGCACTTTGATCGCAATGCGAACAGTCGCCATACGAACACGAATTATCGAGCGCCCGCGAAGTCTTAAAGACCGAAGCAAAAACATTTATAGTTATTTCTCGTTCTGCTAGTTTTTTGGTTCTCCGCGTTTTGAGCGGGTTTGAGCCTAGTGAGGTACAGGAGAGCACGCCATGTTAAGCGCTGCGCAACAAGAGCTGCTTATCCGCACCGGTCCCGGTACGCCGATGGGCGAGCTATTTCGCCGCTACTGGATCCCGGCGCTGCTCGCCGAAGAGCTGCCCGAGCCCGACTGTCCGCCGGTGCGCGTGAAGCTGTTGAGCGAACGGTTGATCGCTTTCAAAGATACGCAGGGACGCATCGGGCTCGTCGACGAATTCTGCGCGCACCGCGGCGTGTCGCTCTGGTTCGGACGCAACGAAGAAAACGGCTTGCGCTGTCCCTATCACGGCTGGAAATACGACGTCACCGGTCAATGCGTGGAAGTACCCTCGGAGCCGGAGGAAAGCGGGTTCTGTAAGAGAATCAAGCTCAAATCCTACCCCGGCGTCGAGCTGGGCGGCGTGGTCTGGACGTACATGGGTCCGCCGGAGGCGCAACCGCCGTTGCCGGCGTTTGAATGGGCCACCGTTCCCGCCGCGCACCGCTTCGTCTCCAAACGCTTGCAAGAAAGCAACTATCTGCAAGCGATGGAAGGCGGTATCGATTCGAGTCACGTGTCGTTCTTGCATCGCGGCGAACTGCACAGCGATCCGCTGCATCGCGGTACCCAGGGCGCGCGCTATCAGGCCGACACCGCACCGAAGTTCGAAGTCATCGAGTCCCGCGGCGGCCTCTTGATCGGCGCCCGCCGCAACGCCGATCCCGGGACTTATTACTGGCGCATCACCCAGTGGATCATGCCGTGGTATACCATGATCCCGCCGTACGGCGCCAACGCGCTCAACGGGCATGCGTGGGTGCCGATCGACGACGAGAATTGTTGGGTGTGGAACATGACCCACCACCCGGCGCGTCCGTTGACCGAGCTCGAGCTTGGCGCCATGCGCTCCGGACAAGGCATGTACGCGGCGTTGATTCCCGGCACCTATCGGCCGGTCGCGAACAAAGAGAACGATTATCTGATAGATCGGGCCGCGCAGAAGGCCGGAAAGACGTATAGCGGCGTCAAGGGCATCGCCATGCAGGACGCCTCGCTACAAGAAAGCATGGGGCCCCTCCAGGACCGCACCAAGGAAAACCTGGTCTCGACCGACAACGCCATCATCATGGCGCGCCACCGCCTGATGAAAGCGGCACGCGATTTGGAAAAAGGCGTCACCCCTCCGGGGCTCGACCCCGCTACCCATCAAGTGCGTTCCGCCTCCCTGGTCCTGCCGTGTGACGTTCCCTTTCAGATAGGCGCCAAAGAGGCGCTCATCGCGCGGCCCGACGTCGTGCCCGACAACGTCTGAGCGCCGCTGGGGAGTTTCGACGTAGTGCCTGTCGCGCGCCGGGCAGCGCGAGGGTGCGGCACGTCTGCCAACGCCCCGCCTGAAAATTCTTGCCGACGACCCACCGCGTGCGTTCGACTTCATTGGTGTTGCCGAGCGATGTTCCGGTTTCAGGCCGGGGCGAAAGACGCGCTGATGGCGCGGCGCGATCCGCTGGCGGAGAATAGCTGAGCTAGCGCGCCGCGGCGCCCGCTGCCCGGCCGGCGGCTTCTGCCTCGAGCTCTTTGATCACCTTCATGCGGCAGAGCGTCCAGAAGCGCTCGTACGCTTGCCAGGAAACGTTCGCCGCCACCTCGGCGCCGTCCATGAAGACGACGCCGCCGCTGCCGCCCGCCAGTACGTGCGCCTGGAACTGCAGGCGCGCGTTCAGCTCGAGATAAACGCTGCGGCCCACCGCGCGCGGCAAGTTCTCGCCGACCACCACCGCGCCGTGGCCGCGCATGAGCGCCGCCGGGTGCGGCCCGAGCGTGCGCGCCAAGGAGGCGCCGAGCGCGTTGTCGCGCACCAGCATGTCGGTGCCCTTCTGCGCGTCGCGAATCTCCCAGTTCGGCACGCCGAGGCCGATGAAGGCCGCCATATGAAAGATCGGCTGCAACGGGGTGTTGGTGCAACTGAACGGAATGACGGCCGGCGAGTGGTTGTGCACCACCGCGTTGACCTCGGGCCGGGCGCGGTAGATCTGGCCGTGGATGAACCGCTCGATGACCGGGCTGCGGCCGCGCGGATCGATCGGCGCACTGTCCAGGTCGAACTCCATGAGGTCCGCTTCGGTCACGAGCTCCGGCGCCAGCGCGCGCGCCATCCAAAAGCGCTCGCGATTGTTCGGACAGCGCACGCTGACGTGGCCGTACGCGTCGATGACGCCGTGCTGGGCGAGCACGCGATAGGCGATGACCAAATCTTGAAACACGGACATTGCAGTTCCTCCCCGCGCAAGATGCTCGGCGGCATTATCGCCAGGACGCCACACCCGCGCTATGGCGTGAGAGCGGCACGAAGCACGGGATCGGCGATGCGAACACCACGTACGAGGATCCAGGGCCGGGCAGCTCACCTTATACGCGGAAGAAAAGTTGTTTATAGTGCGGCACGTTTGCCGAGGATAACTTCGTGACCCAATCCGATCGTTTCCTTCTGGCCGGCGTCATGGGCTGGCCGGTGATGCATTCGCGCTCGCCGCTGATACACAATTACTGGTTCAAGCACTACAACCTGGCCGGCGCCTACGTGCCGCTCGCGATAAAACCCGAAGGTCTGCGCGCGGCGCTGCGTGCCCTGCATCCCCTCGGCTTCGCCGGGTGCAACCTGACTATCCCGCACAAGCAGCAGGCGCTCGCCATCGTCGATGAGGTCGATATGCTCGCGCGCAACATCGGCGCGATCAGCTGCGTGGTCGTCCGCGCGGACGGATCGCTTGCCGGCACCAACAACGATTGCTACGGCTTCATCAACAGCCTGCGCAGCGAGCAGCCGGGCTGGCGGCCGGACGCGGGACCGATCGTGGTGGTCGGCGCGGGCGGCGGCTCGCGCGCGGTGTGCTACGGGTTGGCACAAGAGGGCGCGCGCGAGATCCGGCTGGTCAACCGCT
>DATLYX010000007.1:0-7987 GCA_035574295.1 Xanthobacteraceae bacterium | reverse complement strand
GGCAGGTCCGTTGAGCGGACGCGCGGTCGGACCCCCCGGCCGCGGGCTCGGCGTCTGCGGCTGCGGCTCGGGAGGGGCCACCGCCACGGCCTGCAGCGGCGCCACACGATTGATCTCGCGCTCAAGATAATGCGCCAGTTTCCGCGCCCCGGCCTTGGTGAAGTGAATGCCGTCGCCGGTGCGCAGGCGGCGGTTCTGTCCCTCGAAGTCGGGCCCCTGCAGCGTGAACCGGCCCTGCTCGTCAACGAACCCGTCCCATACGTCCACATAGACGATGCCGGCCTTTTCTGCCTGGGCGCGGAACAAATCGTTCAGATAGGAGGCGTCATTCGTCGCCTTCTGCCCGCGCAACGGCGGCAGCCCGACCCAGAACACCGGGACGCCGCGGCTCTTGAGCACCGCAATGACTTCGTCGATGCTCTGGATATAGAGTTCCTCCCACCGCTCGCTCTGGAATTCATAAAGGCCGGGGGCGCGCTGACGTTGCATCTCGGCTCGGCGTTCCGCGTCCTCGGGATCCTGCTCCTGGTCCTGAGGCTTCTCGGACGATGTTGGCGGGCGTGCCTGACCTTGACGCACGCGGATCGCCTGTCGGTCGTTCAGCCCAATCATCATCACCAAATAGTTGGGCTTCTCGGTCGCGAGAATTTCGCGAATGGCCTGCGGCCAGTCCTGGGATTCGTTGCGCAGGTCGTAACGGATCAGACCGGAGCCGGCGCGCGCCTTGCGCACCACGCCGATCTCCGGCGTGTCGACCAGCGCCTCTTCGAGCCCATAGGCGAGCCAGTCGGCAAGCGAATCGCCGAGCACCATGATCGTGGCGGTGGGCGGCGTGTCCGGCTTGCGCGGCGGCGGGGCGCGGGAATAATCCGCGGGTCGCTGCGGTTCGGGCCGCGGTGCGGGGAATAACCCGTCACGCGGGAACGGGCTGAACAGCCGGTCGAAAAAGCTCTGCGCAACGCGCACCCGGCCGGCAGCCGCGTCGATTTCGGTTTGAGCCCGAACAGGAACCGCCATCCAAAGCGCAAAGGCGGCGACCGCGATCAGCAGCGCGCAGGCGCGCCATCGCGTCTTGCCTCTGAGCGCCGGTTTCAATGCCATCGCCGGTGCCATCATCGGCCAAGATTAGCATCTCGACCGTGTCAACTTGAAGGCGCGGATTGGCGTGCGGCCCGCACCCTTAATCATTTAATCATTGCGCAACCGTTGCAGGAGGGAAACCGAGGCAAAGCCGTCGGGGGTCAGCCCGAGCGAAGCCTGGAATTCGCGGATGGCTGCGCGCGAACGCGGGCCAATGCGCCCGTCCGCCTCGCCGAGATCGAAGCCGCGGCGCAGCAGGCGCTCTTGCAACTCGCGCCGCTCCTCGCGCGTCAACGCCGGCTCGTGGCGCGGCCAGGGTTGCACGATCGGACCCTCGCCGCGCAGCCGATCGGCCAGATGGCCGATGGCGAGCGCATAGGCTTCGGCCGGATTGTATTTCATGATCACCAGGAAATTCGGAAGCATCAGGAACGCTGGCCCCTGTGCGCCGGCCGGAAGCAGGACAAATGCGCGGTCGTCGGGACGCGCGAACGGCCGGCCGTCGGCCCGCCGCACCCCCAACTGTTCCCATTCGCGAACGGTGAACTGGCGGGCGCGATCGGCGAGCAGGTAATTGAAGCCCGCGGGCAGAACCACCTCGTAGCCCCAGGGCTGGCCGGTGATCCAACCGTCCTTTTTCAGGTTGTTGGCGGTGGAGGCAAAAACATCCGGCATCGAATCCACCACGTCGCGGCGGCCGTCGCCGTCGAAATCCACGGCGTAGCGTTTGAAGGAGGTGGGCATGAACTGGGTCGGCCCGAAGGCGCCGGCCCACGACCCCATCAGATGATCCGGCCGCACATCGCCGCGGTGGAGGATTTCCAGCGCGGCCAAAAATTCCTCGCGGAAGAACGGCTGGCGGCGGCCGATGCAGGCGAGCGTCGCGGTCGAGCGCAGCACATGCCGATCGCCGATCATCGTGCCGTAGCGCGACTCCACGCCCCAGATCGCCGCCAGAATATGGCGGTCGACGCCGTAGGCCAGCTCGACCTGATCGAAGACCGCGCGATGTTTCGCGAGCAGCTCCTGCCCCATTCGCACGCGCTCCTCAGCGGTGAGCCCGTCGAGATAATCCCAGATCGGGCGCACGAACTCCGGCTGCGCGTCGAGCAGATCCATGATCCTGAGATCGGGCGTGAGCCAAGCGGTGTGATTGAGAAAGCTCTCGCGCGAGACGCCGCGGCGCGCGGCCTCCGGCCACAGCCGATCAAGACAATTGCGGAAATCGGCAGCGGCGGCGCGAATGGCCTCGGCGGTCATGAGCGGATGGCCGGAGGCGCCGGACTGCCCGCTCCATTCGGGCGGGTTCGACGTTCCGGCAGGCTGAGCGACGGCCCCTCCCAGGGTCCCTATCGCCGCGGCAATACCGACAACAGCACCGACAACAGCGCGACGAATCCGGCTCATTGCGTACATGATGGAATCGATCGCCCCGACTTGCTTCCGTCCTCAGCGCCAGACATCCCCGAACTTGAGCCGGAAAATAATTTACCGGATGTTAATGACGTGCTCCAGCATCCGCGCACGCAGGCGGCGGCGATCGGGCGCTCAAAAAACGCGCATCAATTGCTCGCGCGCAGGCGCTCAAGCAGTTCGGGGGTCGGGTAGGCGTCGGCCGGCAGGCGGAGCTTCAGTTGGGCCTGCCGCACGGCGGCGCGGGTGGCCGAACCCATGCGGCCGTCCACCTCGCCGTTATAGAAGCGGTGGCGAGCCATCAATTGCTGCAGCTCGCGCACTTGCGCGGTGTTGAGCACCTCCACGGTGCCGTTGCCGCGGCCGACCGGCGGTGCGCCGGCCAGCCGCGTGCCGAAATAAGCCGCCGTCGTCGCATAGACGATCGCGGCGTTCCATTTGATGTAGGCTTGGAAATTCGGATAGGCGAGGAAGGCGGGCCCGAGCCGCCCCATGGGCAGGATCAGCGAGGCCGGAAAATCATCGGCCGGTAACGGCGGGCCATGCGCGCTGCGCACGCCCCACTTCACCCATTGCGCGCGCGGATGCTGGATCGCGAGATCGGCCTGCTCCCACGGCATCTCGTGCGGCACACGCACCTCCTGCAGCCACGGCTGGCCGCGCTGCCAGCCAAAATCGAGCATCAGATTGGCGGCGGAAGCGAGCGCGTCGGGCAGGCTGCGAATCATGTTGACGCGGCCGTCGCCGTCGAAATCGACGCCGTGCTTATAGTAGTCGGACGGCGTAAACTGCGTGGGACCGAGCTCGCCCGCCCAATTGCCGATCATCTCCTCCGGCCGCAGGTCGCCGCGCGCCACGAGCCGCACGGCGTCCATCAACTGCTCGCGGAAGAAGGCGGAACGCCGGCAATCATAGGCGAGCGTCGCCACCGAGCGGATGATGTTGAAGGTGCCGCCCTTGTAGGCGCCGTAATCGCTCTCCAGGCCCCACAGCGCCACCACGACCGGCACCTGCACTCCGAAACGCTGCTCAATGCGCGCGAGCAGGGCGGCATGCGTCTTCATCTGTTTCAGCCCGTTCAGATAGCGATACTGGGCCGTCATGCGGTCGGAAAACTGCAAAAAGCTTTGCTGGAATACGCCCTGCGCCCGGTCGCGCCGCACCACGTTCGGATCGTAGGTGACGTTGTCGAGCGCCCGCGCCACGGCGTTGCGCGGGATGCCCTTGGCCACCGCTTCCTGCTTGAACTCCTCAAGCCAACGCTCGAAGGTCCCCTGCTTCCGACAGGCCGGCGCCGCCGCGGCCGCCCCCGCCATGCCAAGGATCGTGAGCGCCGCAATGAAGGCCCCAATACCACGCATCCACGCCATCCGATGTGATCTCCCGTTCGGTCCGATTCTAGCAGGCGGACGCTTTGAGCACAGCCGCGACACAACGTCAAAACAGCCGCGCGCCGCGCCGGCTATTGAAACTCATCGGAATTTTCCGTACTTGGACGGCAGATGAAGCGGATCCGCAAAGCCGTCTTTCCGGTCGCCGGCCTCGGCACCCGTTTCCTGCCGGCCACCAAAGCCATGCCGAAGGAGATGCTGCCGGTGGTCGACCGGCCGCTGATCCAGCACGTGGTGGACGAGGCGCGCGAGGCCGGCATCGAGCATTTCATCTTCGTCACCGGCCGCAACAAGAGCGTGATCGAGGATCACTTTGACCGGCAGTTCGAGCTGGAACTGACGCTGCGGGAACGCGGCAAGCGCGCCGAGCTCGAGCTGTTGTCCCGCGACCTCCCGGAGGCGGGGCAGACGAGCTTCACCCGTCAGCAATCGCCGCTGGGCTTGGGTCATGCGGTGTGGTGCGCGCGCGAGCTGATCGGCAACGAGCCGTTTGCGCTGCTGTTGCCCGACGTGCTGGTGCAGAACCCGCGCGGGTGTCTGGCGCAGATGATGGACGTCTATGCGACGCTGAACGAGCGCGCCAATATCATTGCGGTGGAGGAAGTGCCGCGCGAGCGCGTGCACATGTACGGCGTGGTGGGGGTGGGCAAGCGGCACGGCAAGGCGTTCGCCATCACCGAGATGGTGGAAAAGCCGAACCGCGCGGAGGCGCCGTCGAACCTGATCATCACCGGGCGCTATATCCTGCAGCCGGAGATTCTCGACATTCTGACCAACCAGGACACCGGGGCGGGCGGCGAAATCCAGATCACCGACGCCATGATCGAACTGGCGAAATCGCAGCCGTTCTACGGCCTGAAATTCGAGGGCCGCAGTTTCGACTGCGGCTCCAAGATCGGATTTCTGGCCGCCAATGTCGCCTATGCGCTGGCGCGCGACGACATCGCGCCGGCGTTCCGCAAGGAGATCAAGCAGCTCTTGGGCGAGGGGTAGCAGCTGCAGCCCGCATGGAGCGGAGCGGAATGCGGGCCGCACGCGGTCAGTCAGCCCCGGATTGCGCTGCGCTCCATCCGGCTACTTGCTGTGCGCAAGGCGCAATTAAATCCACCCTTGCAATTCGCGCTGCACGAGGTGTGCGATCACGCGCATGCCCAAGTCGCTGTCGTTGAGGCAGGGGATGGCGGCGAAGTTCGCGCCGCCGTTGCTCGTGAAAATGTGCGCGTTCTCGACCGCGATTTCCTCCAACGTTTCGAGGCAGTCGGCAGCAAAACCGGGCGTCACAACCGCGAGGTTCTTCACCCCGCCTTGCGCGAGCGCCTGCACGGTCTCGTCGGTGTAGGGTTTCAGCCATTCAGCGCGGCCGAAGCGCGACTGGTAGGTGAGCAAGAGCCGGCTTGCGTCGAGCTTGAGGCGCGCGCGCAACAGCCGCGCGGTCGCCTCGCACTGCTGCGGATAGGGGTCGCCTTCGTCGGCGTAGGATTTCGGGATGCCGTGGAACGACGCGATGATTTTTTCCGGCACGAAGGGGAGTTTTTTCAGCTCGGATTCGACCGACGCCGCAACCGCTTCAATGTAAACGTGGTCGGCGTAATAGGGCGGCACCACGCGCAAGCTCGGCTGGTCGCGCAGCTTCAACAGCGTCGCGAACGCCTTGTCGCACACGGTGGCGGTGGTGGCGGCGGCGTATTGCGGATAGAGCGGGAACAAGAGGATGCGGTCGCAGCCGAGTTTCACCAGCGCCTCGATGCGCGAATCGAGCGAAGGATTGCCGTAGCGCATGGCCCAATCCACCACCGCGCCAGGCGCAATTGCATCGACGACAGCGCGCAGCTTCTGCGCCTGCGAGCGGGTGATGGTCTTGAGCGGGGATTCGTTCTGCTCGCGGTTCCAGATTTTCTGGTAGTCGCGCGCCTTCACGAGCGGGCGGCGGGGCAGGATGATGCAGTTGAGCACGACCTTCCAGACCAGGCCCTGGTCTTCGATCACGCGCGGATCGCTCAAAAATTCGCGCAGATAGCGGCGCACCGAGGCAACGTCCGGCGCGTCCGGCGTGCCGAGATTGACCAAGAGGATCCCGATGCGGCCGGCGGGTTCGCTTTCGCGGGCTGTTGCATCCGCCGTGCGCGCCAGTGGTATGCCGCCTTCGACCTTGTTCATGGCGCGCATTACAGCACTTTCAGCTTCCCCCGAAAGGGGGAGGCTAAGGTCGTTATTTCAAATTGGCGCAGAAGCGCTGGATGCGGCGGCAGGCCTCTTCAAGGTCCTCGGTCTTGGTCGCATAGGAAATCCGGAACGCAGGACCAAGGCCGAACGGGGTGCCCTGCACCACGGCTACGCCCTCGCTCTCCAACAGCTCGGCCACAAAATCGAGATCGCTCTCGATCTTCTTGCCCGACGGCGCGATCTTGCCGATCGTGCCGGCGCAGGACGGATAGACGTAGAACGCGCCTTCCGGCTTCGGGCAGCTTAAGCCCTTGGCCTGGTTGAGCATGGCAACGCAGAGGTCGCGGCGCTCCTTGAAGATCTTGTTGTGCTTGGGGATGAAGTCCTTCGGCCCGTCGAGCGCCTCGACCGATGCCCACTGCGACACCGCAGCCGGATTCGAGGTCGATTGCGATTGCACCACGGCCATGGCCTTGATCAGCGGCTCGGGCCCGCCGGCAAAGCCGATGCGCCAGCCGGTCATGCAATAAGCCTTGGACACGCCGTTGAGGGTGAGCGTGCGCTCGTAAAGGCGCGGCTCCACCTGCGCCGGCGTGAAGAATTTGAAATCGTCATAGACCAGGTGCTCGTACATGTCGTCGGTGAGCACATGCACGTGCGGATATCTCACCAGCACGTCGGTGAGCGCCTTCAGCTCGTCGCGCGTGTAGGCGGCTCCGGTCGGGTTCGACGGCGAGTTGAAGATCAGCCACTTGGTCTTCGGCGTGATGGCGCGCTCGAGCTGCTCCGGTTTCATCTTGAATCCGGATTCGAAACTCGTCGGCACGGCAACCGGCTCGCCGCCCGCGAGCAGCACCATCTCCGGATAGCTCACCCAATAGGGCGCGGGAATGATCACCTCGTCGCCGGGGTTCAGAGTCGCCACCAGCGCATTGTACAGCACCTGCTTGCCGCCGGTGCCGACGGTGATCTGGCTGGTCTTGTATTCAAGGCCGTTCTCGCGCTTGAACTTGCGCACCACCGCCTCTTTCAGCTCGATGATGCCGTCAACGTTGGTGTATTTCGACGCCTTGCCGCTCTCGATGGCCTTGATCGCGGCGCGTTTGATGTTGTCCGGCGTGTCCATGTCGGGCTCGCCGGCGCCAAGGCCGATGACATCGCGACCGGCCAATTTCAGCGCGCGCGCGCGGTCGGTCACCGCAATGGTGGCCGAGGGTTTGATGCGACTGAGACGGTCGGCGAGGAAGGCCATCCGAAATCTCCACTTGCCCGCAACGCGCATCAAGTGTCCTAATGGCATGGACGGCCGACGGCAAGATGCAAACGATGACAATTCGATTGAGCTTGGCGATGGGCGCGGCGCTCGCCGCGGCGCTGTCGACCGCCGCGCAGGCAAACGGACGGGGCGCCGCGCCACCCGGCCGGGTTTGCGGGACCTCGATCGAGGACTGGTGCCCCTCGTACCGCGGCGATCCTTGCAACCGGCACAAGACTGCGGCTCAGTGCAGGGCCGACCCCAAGTGCTACGGCATGCCCTATCGCGGCGTGTCGTTTGTGCCCTGCTTCTGGGACAAGCGCGGATTCGCCTCCAATTGCCCCACGGTCGGATGCACCAGCCGGCGACCTCCGCCGGGGATCGAGCGGAAGCCATTCGTCTGTCCGACCTGTTAAGCCCGGCCGTGGACTGCCGGCACCTTCTGTTAAGCGCAACACGTTAGACTTGAGACTTGCGGCACGACTTGCAGCGACACTTGCAGCGTGATCGACGGCCGATCGAAGCGGGAGTCGCGATGAAACTGATCGAGGTCATCCGGTCCGGAGAGTGGCTCTCGCCGACGCGCATCCGGCGGTGGGGGCTGTGCATGCTGGCGCTGTCGGTGGCGGCGGTGATCTTCCTTGTGGCCACCTCCGACGGGCGGAACGATACCTTCGGCCGGCCG
>DATLYX010000006.1:0-6459 GCA_035574295.1 Xanthobacteraceae bacterium | reverse complement strand
GGCGGCCGCGCCCGCATGGGCAATTGGCGCGGCGCCCGCCGCTTCAGCGCCGCCGCCACGGCGTCGGCGCAGGCCTCCGGTGTGCGGAACGCCGGCACGCCGGCTGCGGCCAGTTGCGCCAGCGCCTGCGGCGCATCGGGCACCAGAAAGGCCGCGAGCGGCTTTGCCGCGCCGGCGCTGTCGATGATGGGTTTCACCGCCAGCTCGGGATGAAACCGTGCCGACGACCCCACCACCGCGACCACGAGATCGTACTCCGGCGCGGCCAGCAGAATGTCGAGCGCGCCCTTCATCACCTCGTAGCGCGTGCCGGCCACCGTGAGATCGAGCAGATTGCCGTGCGTCATCTCCAGGCCCCTGGCGGCGAGCCGGTCCGCGGTCTCGCGGCTGGGCGGTTGCGTTTCGATCCCGCGCAGGCCGAGCTGGTCGATCACCATGGCGGCGCCGCCGGCGGTGGTGGTGACCGCGGCCACGCGCCGCGGCGCGGTCGGATGCGGCCGCGGCGGTGTGCGCTTGAGCAGCGCCAAACCCTCGATCAGGCCGTCGAAGGTATCGACCCGCGCGATGCCGCAGTCGGACAGGAACGCCTCCGCCACGTCGTCCGCCCCCACCAGCGCGCCGGTGTGGGATTGCGCCAGCGTGCGCACCGCTTCCGACCGCCCGAGCTTGTAGGCGATCACCGGTTTTGCGCGCGCCGCCGCTTCAAGCGCAAACGCGCGCAGCCGTTCGGCGTGCCGCAGATGTTCGAGGAACAGGACAAAGCCGTCGATGTCCGGGTCATCGAGCGCGGCGGCGCAGGCGTCGCCGACCGAAACGTCCGCCTCGTTGCCGACCGACACGAACGCGGCGAAATGCACCCCGCGCGCGGCCCCGCGCGAGGCGATGGCGCCGATCATGCTGCCCGAATGCGAGCCCACGAAGATGCGCCCCACCGGCAGGTCGGTTTCGGCGAACGCGGCATTGGCGGTCAGAAACAGCCGGCGCCGCAGATCCACCACGCCGAGGCTCGACGGCCCGACGATGCGGAGGCCGCTGCGCGCCGAAATCTCGCGCAGGCGCTCTTCGCGCGCGCGGCCCTCGGCGCCCGCTTCGGAGAAGCCGTTGGCGAGCACGGTGGCGACCTTGACGCCCAGCCGGGCGCATTCCTCCACCGCGTCGACCGCGGCGTCGGTCGGCAGCACGATGTAGGCGTGTTCGGGAACCTCCGGCAGCGCCGCGAGCGAACGCCAGGCGCGCTCGCCCAACACCTCGTCGCGGTTGGCGTTCACGGGATAGATGCGGCCCGCGTATCCCGCCTGCCGCAGGAATTTCAGCGGCCGCCCCGCGGTCTTGCCCGCGTCGTTCGACTGCCCGACGATGGCGACCGACCGCGGCGCGAGCAGATATTGGGCGAGTGAGGAGTTTGCGCTCCACCCTTCTTTCACCCTCCCCTGGAAGGGGAGGGTCGGCGAGCGAAGCGAGCCGGGGTGGGGTGATTGCGTCATCGAAGTTCACCCCCTCCCGGTTCGCTTCGCGAATTGACCTCCCCCTTCCTGGGGGAGGTGAAGAAGAAGTTACTCCGCGGCATCGGCATGGCGTTTGCGCTGTTCGAAGCGGCGGTCGAAGACGTGCTCGGCGATGCGGTTCTTCAAAATCTCCACCGAGCCGCCGGCGATCATCCAGCCGCGGCAGCGCCGCATGCAATATTCCACCAGCGCAGCGCGCGAATAGCCGGTGGCGCCCATGACCTGCACCGCCTCGTGCGCCACCTCGAAGCCCGTCTGGTTGCACGCCGCCTTGGCCACCGCCGTCTCGTAGGCCGAGGGAAGGCCGCGGTCGGCGTTCGCCGCCGCGCGGTAGAGCAAAAGCTGCGCCGCCTCGAGCTTGACCGCCATGTCGGCGAATTTCCATTGCAGGCCCTGGAACTCGCACAAGGGCCGGCCGAACTGCGCGCGCACCAGCGCATGCTCGCGCGCACGCGCGAAGGCATAGCGGCCGAACGCGAGCGACCGCGCCGCATTGCCGATGCGCTCCACGTTGAAGCCGGACATCTGCTTCTTGAACCCGCCCGGCCCGAGCAGCACGTTCTCCGCCGGGATGCGGCAGTTGTCGAAGTGCAGCTCGCACCACTCCTCGCCGCTCATGAACTGCTGCGGCGGGCCGATCTTGAAGCCGGGCGTGTCGCGCTCCACGATCACCGAGCCGATGCCCGAGGTGCCCGGCCCGAACCGCACGTAAATGAGAAAGATCGCGGCATCCGGGCTAAAGGTCGAAAACACCTTGGTGCCGTTGATGACGTAGTGCGCGCCGTCCGGCGTGGCGGTGGTCTTGAGGTCGGTGACCGCGGAGCCCGCGTCCGGCTCGGTCATGCCCAGACTCATCACCATGTCGCCGGCCAGGAGCTTCGGCAGCCATTTCTTCTTCTGCTGCGGGGTGCCGTATTCCGCAAAGGTGCGGATCGGCCCGAAATTGCCGAACTGCACCACGTCGGCGCTGCGCGGGCACACGGCCGCGATCTGCTCGATGGCGATCACCGCATCCATCAAAGTGCCGCCCACGCCGCCGTCGGCCTCGGCGATGGTGATGCCCATGAGACCCTGCCGGCTCATCAGCTTCGCCACGTCGAACGGGTAGCGCGGGTCGTGCGCGCGCTTGAGCGCATCCTTCTCCAGATGTGCAAGCGCGAACCGCCGCACCTGTTCGGCGAACAGCTTCTGCTCCTCGGTGAAGTCGAAGTTCATCTTTATCCCTCCCCTTTAGGGGAGGGTGGCCGCGAAGCGGCCGGGTGGGGTCTGCTTCGCGCGCTCAAGGCCATCAACACCGTTTCGAGAACCCCTTCCATCTCCCGATCGATCTGATCGTTCGAGAATCGCATGACCTTGTATCCAGCGCCCTCGAGCAAACGATCGCGAACGGCATCACGCTGCTGGTTCGTCTCGAATCCATGTTGATGACCGTCCACTTCCACGATGAGCCGTGAGCGGCGGCATTCGAAATCGACGATGTAGCGCAGAAGTGGCGACTGACGACGAAAGTGATATCCCAGCGACCGAAGCTCGCGCAGTTTCGCCCACAGTTTGATTTCCTGCCGTGTCATTGACTTGCGTAATGCGCGCGCACGCTCATTGGCCATGACACCCCACCCGGCGACACCCCACCCGGCGCCTTCGGCGCCACCCTCCCCTGAAGGGGAGGGATGAGACGCTATTACCGCGGTCTGCGACAGCATACCGTTTGCGCCACCCTCCCCTGAAGGGGAGGGATGAGACGCTGGCTCCATACATGTCAAATTCCGTCACTCCACCTTGGCGCCGGATTGCTTCACGATGGCCGACCATTTCTTCTCCTCGCGGTCGATGTCGGCGGCGTATTCCTCCGGCGTCGAGGGCAGGGGCTCGGTGCCGTCGGCGGCCATTTTCGCCCGCACGTCCTCCGCCGTCACCGCCGCGCGCAGCGCCGCGTTGAGCTTGTCGATGATCGACCGCGGGGTTCCGGCCGGGGCGATGATGCCGTAGCGCAGCACCGCCTCGTATCCGGGCAGGCCGGCTTCCGCCACGGTCGGCAGCTCCGGCAGGATCGTCGAGCGATTGGCGCTCGTGACCGCGAGCGCGCGCACCTTGCCGGCCTTGATCAGGCCGATGGCGGACGGCATCGAGCTGAAATACACCTTCACGTGGCCGCCGACGAGATCGTTGAGCGCCGGCCCCGTGCCCTTGTAGGGGATGTGCGCCATGCGGAATCCGGCGAGCGTCAAGAAATACTCGGTGGCGAGATGGATGCCGCTGCCGGCGCCGGCCGAAGCGTAGTTGAGCGTGCCGGGGCTGGCCTTGCCGTGCGCGATCAATTCGCCGATGCTGCGCACCGGCACCGACGGATGCACCAGCACCACGAGCGCGCTCGCTCCGATCAGGCCGACCGGCGCGAAATCCTTGCGCGGATCGTAGCCGACATTGGCGTAGAGCGTGGGCCCGATGGCGAGCGTGCCGGTGCCGCCGAGGCCGAGGGTGTAGCCGTCGGGATCGGCTTTCGCCACCTGGCGCGTGGCGATGGTGCCGCCGGCGCCGCCGCGGTTCTCCACCACGATCTGCACGCCGAGTGTCTTGCTCATCTTGTCGGCGGCGATCCGCGCCATGGCGTCGTTGCCGCCGCCCGCGGCGTAAGGCACCACCAGCGTGATCGGCCGCGTCGGATACTCCTGCGCCTTCGCGATCGGCAGTGCGGCCCATAGCAAGCAAATGCCAAAGGTCAGATGCCTGAGGGCGTGATGGAATATGCGACCCGGAATCGAGCCCGGAGAACGCCGCGCGGGCGCGGAGCTCCCCACCCCCTCACCCTCGCTCGCGCGAGCGCGTGTCCGGCGCATGTTGCTGCAGTCTTGCCCGGCGCTCGCGCTCGCTTTCCCTCTCCCCCTCCCATTCGCGCTGCCACACACTCCGGTGCCTTTCCCCATTGGCGCGGGCGCGAATGGGAGGGGGAGAGAGCAGGAGGCGTGCGCTTGCGCTTGGCGGTCGGCATGCTCGGCATTTGATCGCGCACGCCGACCGGGTGAGGAGGCGGGCTGTCGTAGGTGCATGGAAACCGCATCTTCGGCATACATGAATGGCTTCTCCCGAACCTGCGTTTCGTTCCCGGCCAATCTTAGTTGGCCTTGGCGCCGGAGGCTTTGACCACCTTGGCCCATTGCGTTTCCTCGCGGTCGATGTCGGCCGCGTAGTCGGCGATGCTGCCGGGTATCGGCTCGGCGCCCTCCACCGCGAGCCGCTTGCGGATCTCGTCCATGGCCAGCACCTTGTTGAGCGCCGCGTGCAGCTTCTCGATGATCGGTTTTGGCGTGCTGGCGGGCGCCACCAGGCCATAGCGCAGCACCGCCTCGAATCCGGGCAGGCCCTGCTCGGCGATGGTCGGCACGTCCGGCACCAGCGTCGAGCGCGTGGCACTGGTCACCGCCAGCATGCGCAGCTTGCCGGCCTGCGCGTTGGCGTGGGTTGCGGGAATCGGGGCAAACGCCATGGGAATATGTCCGCCGATCAGGTCGCTCAGGGCCGGGCCGGTTCCTTTGTAGGGCACATGCACGAGTTTGATACCGGCCGCGTTGGCGAAATATTCGCCGCACACATGACTGACGGTTCCAACCCCGGCAGAGCCGTAATTGACCTTACCGGGGTTTGCCTTGGCGTATGCCACCAGTTCGGCCACCGATTTGGCGGGAAACGAGGGATGCACCACCAGCGTGTTGGGCGCAGTGCCGATGCGGCCGATGGGGGCGAAATCCTTGCGCGGATCGTAGCCCACGTTGGAATAGAGCGAAGGCCCGATGGCGAGTGTGCCGGTATAGCCGAGCAGGATCGTGTATCCATCCGGCTCCGCCTTGGCGACCGCGCGCGTGCCGATGGTGCCGCCGGCGCCGCCGCGGTTGTCCACCACGATCTGCTGGCCGAGGACCTCGGCGAGCTTGTCGGAGATGACGCGCGCCACGATGGTGGTGCTGCCGCCGGGCGGGAAGGGGACCACGAGCGTGATCGGCCGGGTCGGATAGTCCTGCGCTGCTGCCGGCACGCACAGCGCGACGAGCGCGACCAGTCGGGCTGTCCATTTTTTCATCTTGAACCTCCCAGTTTCCGAAGCGGATGTTGCCGGCGGCCGGAGGCCCCGTGACCTTGTCCGCGGCGGCATGATAGACAAAAGCCGTAGCCTACGGGAGGCTGTATGGCGTGGTCGGACACTTTTCTGGAGGTGCTCAAGGACAACGATATCCGGCTCGTCTCCTATGTGCCGGACAACGTGCTCACACCGCTGATCGCGGGTGCGGCGGCGGACAATTATTTTATCTCACTGGGCGCGACGCGGGAGGACGAGGCGATCGGCATCGTCACCGGCGCCTATATGGGCGGCCTGCGCGGGGCAGTGCTGATGCAGACCTCCGGCTTCGCTTTGACCGCGAACGCGCTGGCCTCGCTGGTGGTGCCCTATCAGATCCCCGCCATCCTCGTGGTTTCCGAGCGCGGCACCATGGGCGAATTCAACATCGGACAGACGCTGGTGGCGCGCACCATGCGGCCGACCTTGGATTCGCTGGGGATCACGCATCACACCCTGACCGACGAGAAGACCCTGCACTTCATCGTCGATTCTTCGATCAAGCAGGCGATCACCACCCAGGCGCCGGTGGTGTTCATCCTCTCGCCGCTGCTCACCGGCGGCAACCCCGCCGCCCACGCAAAGCTGACGGCATGATCCGCGAAGCTGACGGGATGATTCGTGAAGCTGACGGAATGATCCGCGAAGCTGACGGAATGATCCGTGAAGCTGACGGAATGATCATCCCCTCTCCCGCTTGCGGGAGAGGGTGGCGCGCGCGGAGCGGGAGCGCAGCGCGCGCCGGGAGAGGGCGCAACATGCTGTGCGGAGCGAGGCGAGAACCCCGGAGAGGGTGCTGGTTCTACGTGCCGGAATTCTGCTCTTATAATTTGCCCCTCTCCC
>DATLYX010000005.1:0-16199 GCA_035574295.1 Xanthobacteraceae bacterium | reverse complement strand
GGCAGGCGAACCTTGGCGCCTTGCAGGCCCGGCCGCTCCGCAGCAAACCCGACTTCGACGTCCGACTTCTTGGCGATGGCGCGCAAGCAGCACGCCACCGCGCGCTTGAAGGGCTCGGTCGGCGAGTCCTTGAGCGGCGTTTTCGGCTTGATGTTCGAACTCACCGCCCGCTCCGCAGTTTGGGCACAGCTCAGCTCAGCGCGACATTCACCGTGGACTCCGGCAGCTCAACGCCGAAGCAGCGCTGATAGAACTCGGCCACGATCGGCCGCTCGAGCTCGTCGCACTTGTTGAGGAACGTGAGCCGGAAGGCGAAGCCGATGTCCTTGAAGATTTCCGCGTTCTCGGCCCAGATGATCACCGTGCGCGGGCTCATCACCGTCGAAATATCGCCGTTAATGAACGCATTGCGCGTCAGATCTGCCACCCGCACCATCTTGCTCACGATTTCGCGGCCTTCTTCGGTGCGATAGTGCTTGGCCTTGGCCAGCACGATCTCCACTTCGCTGTCGTGCGGCAGATAATTGAGCGTGGTCACGATCGACCAGCGGTCCATCTGGCCTTGATTGATCTGCTGCGTGCCGTGATAGAGTCCGGTGGTGTCGCCCAGGCCCACGGTGTTCGCGGTGGCAAACAGCCGGAACGCCGGATGCGGCCGGATCACCTTGTTCTGGTCGAGCAGCGTGAGCTTGCCGGACACTTCCAGCACGCGCTGGATCACGAACATCACATCGGGGCGCCCGGCGTCGTATTCGTCGAAGCACAGCGCCACGTTGTTCTTCAGCGCCCACGGCAGGATGCCGTCGCGGAACTCGGTGACCTGCTGCCCGTCTCTGATGACGATGGCGTCCTTGCCGATCAGGTCGATGCGGCTGATGTGGCTGTCGAGATTGACGCGCACGCACGGCCAGTTGAGCCGCGCCGCCACTTGCTCCACGTGGGTGGACTTCCCCGTGCCGTGGTAGCCCGTGATCATGACCCGCCGGTTGTGCGCAAACCCGGCCAGGATCGCGAGCGTCGTCGGCTTGTCAAAGCGATAATCCGCGTCGATGTCCGGCACATGTTCGTCGGGCTTTGAATAGGCCGGCACTTCCATGTCGCTGTCGAAGCCGAACAACTGTCGGATTGACACTTTCATGTCCGGCAGTGGGGCGCGTTCTTCAGTTGCTGTCGTCATTGCTTCTCCGTGGCCCCGAAAGGGCGCGGCCCTTAAAGCGCAAATCTCGAAGGTCTGCTGAGTTTCGGACCGGGAGGCGCGAAATTAGCAGAATCGGTGCCGCCCGCGAATCCCAACCCTTGCATCAGCGAAACTGCACGGATTTCAAGTAGTTATACGCCTGGATGATCTCGCGCAGCTTCTCTTCGCTGGCCCGGTCGCCGCCGTTGGCGTCGGGATGGTGGCGCTTCACCAACTCCTTGAATCTGGCCTTTATATCGGCGGCAGTGACGTTGACTTCAAGCCCGAGCACGCTGAGCGCCTTGCGCGCGGCGTTGCCCACGGTGCGCCGCGGGGCCTCCGCGCGCTCGAACTTCGGCCGCCAAGTGCCGTACTCGCGGAAGATGCCGAACACGTCCTGCGCGCCGTCATGTCCGGAGAGTCCCGAGGCAAGTCCGAACCGTCCGACCCCCATCTTCCAGGTCGGCCGGTGGCCGGTCACCGCCTCTTTTTGATAGCGCGTGATCGCCTCGTCGCTCATGCCTGCGAAGTAGTTGTAGGAATTATTGTATTGGCGCACGTGCTCAAGGCAGAACCGCCAGTATTCGCGCTCCCTGAGCCGCCCCTTGGGCGCGCGATGGGTGGCCTTCTGGTCGCACCCTTTCCACTCGCACCTGTGGCTTTCGCCGGCGTGCCGTTTCGGGTTGGGCTTGACCCGGATGCGATCGAACAATGGTGAGTCAAAATTCATGACCGAGTATTATGGAGAAATTGGCAATGCACCTGCAAGTCTTGACAGCGGCGATTTTTGTCCCATTGCACACCAGCCCTAACGGCTCCCTCCCGTACAACATGAGAGCAGGCATGATGAGAGCAGGCATGGCGGTCAAGGATCTCATCATTGAAAAGCTGGCCAAGGCATTCGCACCGCAACGGCTCGAAGTGATCGACGAATCCGCCCAGCACGCAGGCCATGCCGGCCACCGTCCGGGCGGCGAAACCCATTTCCGCATCCGTATCGTCGCCGAAGCGTTTCGCGGCAAGAGCCGGCTTGATCGCCACCGCATGATCAACGCGCTGCTCGCCGCCGAGCTCGCCGGCGGCGGCGTGCACGCACTTGCCATCCACGCAAGCGCCCCGGGCGAAAGCCTGAGCACGCCTGATCACGTAAGCTGAACCTCGGGGCTCGTCTGCGCCAGATCGAGCGGCGCTCGTGTTCTCAGCCCGCCTTCGCCATCGCGGTCGTTCGCGACAGCGGGGTGATCCGCAGCGCGGTGATGCGGTTGCGATGCTTGCGCTCGACGCGGAAACGGAACCCGTGGAAGGTGAAGCTCTGGCCGACGTCCGGGATCGAGCGCGCTTCGTGAATCACGAGACCCGCGATGGTCGTCGCCGCGTCTTCCGGCAATTTCCAGTCCATCACGCGGTTGAGGTCGCGCACCGGCACCGCGCCATCGACGTTCACCGAGCCATCCGGCTGCGGCCGCACGCCCGGCACCGGAATATCCTGCTCGTCGGCAATATCACCGACGATTTGCTCCAGCACATCTTCGAGCGTCACCATCCCCATGAGATCGCCGTACTCGTCGACCACCAGTGCAAAGTGCGTCTTGCGCCGCCGGAACGCCTTGAGCTGCTCTGACAGCGGCCGGATGTTGGGCACGAACCACGGCGGCAGCGCGATCGCGGTGACGTCGATCTTGCTCACATCCTCGGTCGAACGCAGCGCCCGCAGCAGATCTTTCGCGTGCAGGATGCCGACGATGTTCTCCGGGCTTCCGCGCCACAGCGGCACTCGCGTGTATTCCGAAGCCAGCATGGCGCGCACGATTTCTTCCGGCGGATCGTCGGCGTTGAGCGTCATCATTTCCGTCCGGTGCACCATCACGTCGCCGACCACAAGCTCGCGCAGGTCGAGGACGCCGCCCACCATGTCGCGCGCATGTTTCTCGACCGCGCCCTCGCGGTGCAACAGATCGACCGTACCGCGGATTTCTTCGTGCGCCGACAAAATTGGCTGATTTTCTCCGACGCGGATGCCGACGACGCGCAGGATGCGCCGGACTAACGCCTCAATGCCCATGATCAGCGGGCCGAACAGCCATACGACCCATCGCATCGGCCGTGCGACCGCAAGCGCGATGCGTTCCGGCGCATTGATGGCCGCGGTCTTCGGCAGCACCTCGGCAAAAATCACCACCAGCGCCGTCATGACGATGGTGGCATAGAAAACGCCGATCTCCCCCCACCAGAGAAAGAACAGTCCCGTGGCCATGGCCGACGCCGCGATGTTCACCGCGTTGTTGCCGATCAACAGCGCGCCGAGCATCCGTTCAGGCGCAGCCAACAGCTTGTTGACGATGCCGGCTCTGCGTTCGCCTTGCTCCTCCAGGCGCAGCATGGCCGCGCGCGAGGATGCGGTGAGCGCGGTCTCGCTGGCCGACATAAAGCAGGACAACAACAGGCAGACGAAAATGGCCGCGATTATCAGCCAGTCTTCCAGGATCATCGTTGTGCAAGTTTCTCGGCGAGAAAAGCTTCGATTTCCGATGCATCGACGTCGCGGGCGACGAAGGCCGCTCCGATCCCGCGCACCAGAACGAAGGTGAGCTTGCCGCGCCTCACCTTCTTGTCCTGCGCCATGAGTTGCATAAGCAGGTCTTTGTCCGGCACTCCGCCGGCGATGTCCTTGACATGGGTAGGCAGGCCGACCGCCGCAAGATGCGCAATGACGCGCTCCGCCTCATCCTTCGGCAGCAATTGGCGATGCGCCGAAAATTCGAACGCCATCGCCATGCCGAGCGCGACCGCCTCCCCGTGCAGCAGCCGCTCGGAGAAGCCGCACGCCGCCTCGAATGCATGGCCGAACGTGTGCCCGAGGTTGAGCAGCGCGCGATCGCCGGTCTCGCGTTCGTCGCGGGCGACAATCGCCGCCTTGGCGCGGCAACTGACCGCGATGGCGTGCTCGCGCGCCGCACCGCCGGCGAACACCTCGCACCAATTGGCCTCAAGCCAGGCGAAGAACGCGGCATCGCCGAGCAGGCCGTACTTGACGACCTCGGCGTAGCCGGCGCGGAACTCGCGCGGCGACAGCGTATCGAGCGCCGCGGTGTCGGCCAGCACCAGGATCGGCTGGTGGAATGCGCCGATCAGATTCTTGCCCTGACGCGAGTTGATCGCGGTCTTCCCGCCGACCGACGAATCCACCTGCGCCAGCAGCGTGGTGGGCACCTGCACGTAATCGAGGCCGCGCCGCACGATCGCCGCGGCAAAACCGGCCAGATCGCCGATCACGCCGCCGCCGAGCGCCACCACAAGATCGTCGCGTTCGATCCGCGCCGCCAGAATCTCCTCGCACAGCGACTCTAACCCGCGCCAGCTCTTCGCCTGCTCGCCGGGCGCAATCACCACCTCGCGCGCGCGCACCTTCGCCGCTTCGAGGCTTGCGCGCGCCGCCGCCAGATGATGCCGCGCCACGTTTTCGTCGGTGACGATGAGTGCCGCCGCTCCCGGACGCAATGCCGCCAGGCGCGCACCAAGCGAGGCAAGAACTCCCCGCCCGATCACAATGTCATAGGCGCGATTGGCGAGCGCGACGTTGACGATGACCGGCCCGGCCGGCTGCAACGGCTTGGTCATGGGCTGTGTCATGGGCTGTGTTCCTCGGCCCCCTCGCCGCGCACGAGCGCCGGGTTGCGACACAAGAGCTCGACGATCTCCCCCACGATCGTCTCGTGCGGTACATCGCGGGACTCAACCGTGAGGTCCGCCTCCGCATAGACCGGGTAACGCTCCGCCATCAGGCGGCGCAGCGTCTCCGCGGCATCCGCGCCGGCCAGCAGCGGCCGGTCGCTCCGCCGTTTGATTCGCCTAAACAGAATGTCGAACGGAGCGTTGAGCCAGATCGAAACGCCCTTGGCGCGGATTGTGGCGCGTGTCTCCGGATTCATGAACGCGCCGCCGCCGGTCGCCAGCACCTGCGGCCCGCTGTCCAGCAGGCGGGCGATCACCCGCGCTTCGCCGGCGCGAAAGTAGGGCTCGCCATGTGCGGCGAAAATTTCCGGGATCGTCATGCTGGCCGCTTTCTCGATTTCGGCGTCCGCATCGACGAACGGCAGATTGAGCCGCGCCGCCAACCTCCGGCCGACCGAGGACTTGCCGGCCCCCATCATGCCGATGAGCACGATCGAGCGGCGGCCCAACGCCTCCGCCAGCGCGGCCTCTGGCAGGCAGGCACTGCTATTCTGCACCGCGACATCCGGCATGACACCGATTCCGATATGGGCGCCACGGTTCCACAATCCGCCGCCTGAAACAACCGGGGCATTCCTCGCCCCTTGCCAGCATCGGCGGAACGTGGTCGTAGTCGCCACGGCATCCGTCGCAAGGCCGGCGGACCTTGAGCAGAAGAGATGCCGAGCCTGTTCCGATTCCTGGCCGTACTCGCAGTGCTGGTCGGCCTTGGCTATGGCCTGATTTATGCGCTGGCCACCTTGGTTGAGCCGACGCCGCGCGAGATGACCATTACCATCCCGCGCGACGTGCTGCTGAAACCACGCTGAGGCCGCCGATGGCCCGCGCAGCAGCCTATTCCGACCGCGCGCTGATCGAGCTTTTGCTCGACATGCTCGCCGCCGAGCGCGGTGCGAGCAAAAATACGCTCGCCGCCTATGCCCGCGATCTTGCCGACTTGTCGGGCGAGCTGGCCGCTGTCGGCAAATCGATTGCCCGAGCGTCCGGCGACGACCTTCGTGGCTATCTCGCGCGGCTCACCAAGCGCGGATTCAAGGCCGCCTCGATTGCGCGGCGCCTGGCGGCGATCCGCCAGCTCTATCGTTTTCTCTATGGCGAAGGTTACCGCAGCGACGACCCGGCCGCCGCGATCGAAGGTCCGAAGCGCGGCCGCAGCCTGCCCAAGATTCTCACCATCGCCCAGGTCGACGACCTTCTCGGCCATGCGCGCTTAGGATTGCGGAGCCAATCCGCCTCCGAGCGCCTGCGCGCCGCGCGGCTCGTCTGCCTGTTGGAGGTCCTCTATGCCACCGGCCTGCGCGTCTCCGAACTGGTCTCGCTTCCCGCGTCCGCCGCCCAACCGGATCGGCGCATGCTGATCGTGCGTGGCAAGGGCGGACGCGAGCGGCTCGTGCCGCTCAACGACACAGCCAAGCGCGCCATGACCGAATATTTGGCGCTGCGCGAGCAGGCAAAGCTCGGCCGCAGCAAATGGCTATTTCCGTCCTTCGGAGCGAGCGGACATCTGACGCGCCAGCATTTTGCCCGGGAACTGAAGGCGCTGGCGCGCAGCGCCGGGCTCAAGGCGTCAAAAGTGAGCCCGCACGTGCTGCGCCACGCGTTCGCAAGCCACCTTCTGCAGAACGGCGCCGACTTGCGCATCGTCCAGTCGCTGCTCGGCCACGCCGACATCTCGACCACGCAGATTTACACCCATGTGCTGGCAGAGCGCTTAAAGAGCATGGTTCGCGATCTGCACCCGTTGGCTGAAAGATGAACGAAGCCGCATCGATTTGCAGCTTGCTTGACTAAAATCCCTGTGCGGGGCCAGTTTCCAGGCCCGATTCCGCAACCTTAAGGCCGACCGGCTGCACCAACCGCCCACTGACATGCGCAGCTATCTCGATTTCGAAAAGCCGGTGGCCGAGCTTGAGGCCAAGATCGAGGAACTGCGCGCCCTGATGAAGAGCGGTGGCGCAGTTTCGGTGACTGATGAAATCAGCCGGCTCGAGGCCCGCGCCTTTGCCGCGCTGAAGGAAATTTACTCTGACCTGACGCCCTGGCAGAAGACGCAAGTGGCGCGCCACCCGCAGCGGCCGCATTGCCTCGACTACATTGCCGGCCTCATCACCGATTTCATTCCGCTTTCCGGCGACCGCAAGTTCGGCGAAGACGAAGCCATCGTCGGCGGCTTCGGCCGCTTTCACGGCGAGAGCATCTGCGTCATCGGCCACGAAAAAGGATCGACGACCGAAAGCCGCCTCAAGCACAATTTCGGCATGGCGCGGCCGGAAGGCTATCGCAAAGCCGTCCGCCTCATGGAAATGGCCGATCGGTTCGACATTCCGGTTCTGGCTCTGGTCGACACCGCGGGCGCCTATCCCGGCATTGGGGCCGAGGAGCGCGGCCAGGCCGAGGCCATCGCGCGCTCGACCGAAGCCTGTCTCAATCTCGGCGTGCCCAATGTGGCGGTGATACTCGGCGAAGGCGGCTCGGGCGGAGCCATTGCCATTGCCACCGCCAACCGCGTGCTGATGCTCGAACACGCGATCTACAGCGTGATCTCGCCGGAAGGTGCCGCTTCCATTCTGTGGCACGATTCGAGCAAGGCCCAGGAAGCCGCCACCAGCATGAAGATCACCGCCCACGATCTTGAACGCTTCCGCGTGATCGACCGCATCGTGCCCGAGCCGGTCGGCGGTGCGCACCGCGATCCGGCGGCGGCCATCGCCGCCACCGGCGAAGCCATTCGCGCCGCATTTGCCGAGCTGCGCGGCTTGGGACGCGAGACGCTGCGCCGCCAGCGCCGCGACAAGTTTTTGGCCATCGGCCGCAATCTGGACTAGCCGCGCGCGCAGGCGGCGAGCGCCGCCCCGCGCGCATACGGCGGTCGACATCTTCGCAGCATAGTGAAGAAGATTTTCCAACTAGACTTGCAAAGCCTGAATATTAGAAAGTATTACAGCGAGAAACGAATGAAGATCGACTGGTTTGGGCCAGAGATAATGTCGAATGGATGCCCCATACGATTTGGTTACAATTTTACCATTCTTTCACCATAAGGTTGTTGAATCAGTCGAAAACCCGCTCGGGCCTTGCGAATAGGCTCCTGAGCGGCTAACAATTCATTAAGGAAACTTCTGGGGAATTTCGGGTCGGGGAGCCTCGCGTTTGAAGCGCCTTCGTGTTCGCTTGCTGATGGCGTGTGCGGCCGTTGCCGCGGCGGCTGCGCTCGGCGGATGCCAGACTGACGGCACCGATCTTTCCGCGCGCGCGCTCACGCCGATCCCCCCAAAGCTCCTTGCCGAGATGGAGCAAAAGAACATGAACAAGGACGCCCCGATCCTTGTTCGCATTTTCAAGGAAGAAGCCGAGCTCGAAGTTTGGAAGCAGGACCGCACCGGCCGCTACGCGCTGCTGAAAACCTATCCTATTTGCCGTTGGTCGGGCGAACTTGGCCCCAAGCTCAGAGAGGGTGACCGCCAGGCGCCGGAAGGTTTTTATTCGATCACGCCGGCGCAGATGAATCCGCGGTCGCGCTACTACCTTGCGTTCAACATGGGATACCCCAACGCCTATGATCGCGCCTGGGGACGCACCGGCGCCGAGCTGATGATTCACGGCGACTGCTCCTCGCGCGGCTGCTACGCCATGACCGACGAGCAGATCGCCGAGATCTATGCGCTCGGCCGCGAAGCCTTCTTCGGGGGCCAGCGCGCGTTCCAGGTGCAGGCCTATCCATTCCGTATGACGCCGGCCAACCTCGCGCGCCACCGCAACAATCCCAATCTCGCGTTCTGGAAGATGCTCAAGCGCGGCAACGATCATTTCGAGGTCACGCGGCTTGAGCCCAAGGTGGATGTCTGCGAGAAGCGCTACGTCTTCGATGCCTATCCGCCGGCCGGCTCCACGACCCCGTTGAATTTCAATCCCACCGGCAAATGCCCGGCCTACGAAGTGCCCGCCGATGTGCTTGCCGCGGTGAACGAAAAGCAGCGCAACGACGAATACCAGACCGCCGAGCTGATCGCCCGCGGCACCAGGGCATCCCCGATTCGCACCGGCGCCGACGGCGGCATGCACCCGGTGTTCCTGGCCGCGCTCGGCCAGGATCCGAGCGCAGGCTCAAGCCCGTTGCGCACCGCTGCGATGCTGAGCACCCCTGTCACGCTTCCCCGGCACGTGGTGCCGCCACGGCTCTCCCCGCAAGCCGCCGCAGTTGCGGAGAGGCAGCCCGCCGAGCCGCCGCGCGCCCAGGCGACAGCCGCACCTTCGCAGCCGACCGCCCAGCGGAATGGCAATTCCGGATTGTTTTCGACTCTCTATGCACGCCCAATCAGCGGGGAAAGAACGGCCGCCAAGGAAGCCACCGGCGCGATCCCACGCGCATCGGCCCCGCGCGCAGCCGCACGCGCTGCGCGTCCGACCCAGACTGCGACCGCCCCGGCAGCGACGGACAACAAGGAGCGGCCCGCCAAGGCCGCCGAACCGCCAACCAGCACCACCCCTCAAACCGCAGCCGCAGCCGCCGCCTCTGCCTCAGTCCCTTCGAGCGGTCCGTCCGCCATGCCGCCCGCCGGCAGCTTCGAGAGCCGTTGGCTCGCCATCACGAGCCGCAGCCGGTTCTGATCGCAATCACCCCCCTCGGGTTCTGGCCCGGAACCGCATTTGCCGAATCCTGCTGAATGGAACGCCCGGTCGCGCGTCCAACGTGGCGCCCCGTGGCTCGGCAAGCCCGGCATGCGACGAGCCCGCAAGGCTCAATTTTAGGCGTAGCGCCCGTGGCAGTGCTTGTATTTCTTGCCCGAACCGCAGGGGCAGGGCTCGTTGCGGCCGACCTTGCCCCAGCTCGTGGGGTCAGTCGGATTGCGCTCCGGCCGCTCCGCGCGCGCCGGCCGCGCCTGCGCCGCCCCGATGCCGTGCTGCGCCAAGGTCTGCGCGCCGGCGGCGGCGAGCGCCATTTCGTCCTCGCCGGTCGCAGGATCGATCTTGTGCGCTTCCATGAACGGCAGCGGCGCCGGCTCCGGCTGCTGCTGTACGATCTCCACCCGCATGAGCTGCGCGGTCACCGCCTCGCGCAGGTTCTGGCTCATGCTCTCGAACAGGGCGAAGGCCTCGGACTTGTATTCGTTGAGCGGATCGCGCTGCCCGTAGCCGCGCAGCCCGATCACCTGCCTTAAGTGTTCGAGCATCACCAGGTGCTCGCGCCACAGATGATCGAGTGTCTGCAAGAGAATGGATTTCTCCACATAGCGCATGACGTCGGGGCCCCACTGCGCCGCCTTTGCCGCCATGTGCTCGTCGGCGCGCCGCACGATGCGCGCGATCAGCTCCTCGTCCGCGATCCCTTCCTCTTTCGCCCACGCATCGACCGGCAGATCGAGCCCGAGCACGCGGTTGAGGTCTTCCTTCAGCGCCGCGGTGTTCCACTGCTCCGGATAAGCGTCTTCCGGCACGTGCTTTGCCACGAGATCTTCGATCGTGGTGTGGCGCATGTCGGTGACGACTTCCGCCGCCGCTTCGTCCTGCATCCATTCGACGCGCTGCTCGAAGATCACCTTGCGCTGATCGTTCATCACGTTGTCGAACTTCAGGATGTTCTTGCGGATGTCGAAGTTGCGCGCCTCCACCTTCTGCTGCGCCTTTTCCAGCGCCTTGTTGATCCAGGTGTGCACGATCGCTTCGTTCTCCTTCAGGCCGAGCTTCTGCAGCATGCCGTCGAGCTTGTCGGAGCCGAAGATGCGCATCAGGTCGTCTTCGAGCGAAAGGAAGAATTTCGATTTGCCGGGGTCGCCCTGCCGCCCCGAGCGACCGCGGAGCTGGTTGTCGATGCGCCGGCTCTCATGGCGTTCGGTGCCGAGCACGAACAGGCCGCCGGCCTTGAGCGCCTTTTCCTTGAGCCGCGCCACCTGCGCGCGAATGTTGGCCGCCGCCTGGTCGCGCTGCGGCCCTTCCGGCATGTCCTTCAGCTCTTGCCGGATGCGCATGTCGGCATTGCCGCCGAGTTGGATGTCGGTGCCGCGGCCGGCCATGTTGGTGGCGATGGTCACCGCGCCGGGCACGCCCGCCTGCGCCACGATGTAGGCTTCCTGTTCGTGGTAGCGCGCATTGAGGATGGCGAACACCTTGGCCTTCGAAGCGCCCTCGTCGCCCGAATAGAGCGCGGCAAACGCATTGGGATCGGAGAAATCGTGCTGCTCCCAGCCCTGCTTGCGCAGCATCTCTGCCAACAGCTCGGATTTTTCGATCGAGGTGGTGCCCACCAGCACCGGCTGGCCGCGCTCCTTGCAGTCCGCGATCAGTGCCAGGATTGCGCGGTATTTTTCGGCCGCGGTGCGATACACCTCGTCGTCGAGATCCTCGCGGATCATCGGCAGATTGGTCGGCACTTCGACCACTTCCAGATTGTAGATGTCGCTGAATTCGTCGGCTTCGGTGGCCGCTGTGCCGGTCATGCCGGCCAGCTTTTCGTACATGCGGAAGTAGTTCTGGAACGTGATCGAAGCGAGCGTCTGGTTCTCCGGCTGGATCGGCACGTGCTCCTTGGCTTCGAGCGCCTGATGCAGCCCTTCCGAGAAGCGCCGCCCCGGCATCATGCGGCCGGTGAATTCGTCGATGATCACCACCTCGCCGTTGCGCACGATGTAGTCGCGGTCGCGCTGGAACAGCTTGTGCGCGCGCAGCGCCTGGTTGATGTGGTGCACCGTCGAAACGTTTTCGATGTCGTACAGGTGCTCGCCCTTGAGCAGACCGGCGGCGCGGATGCGCTGCTCCATTTTCTCCATGCCGGCTTCGGTCAGCGTCACGGTGCGCTGTTTCTCGTCCACCTCGTAGTCGGTCTTGTCGAGCTGCAGGATGAACGCGTCGATGGTGTTGTAGAAGTCGGAGCGGTCGTCGAGCGGGCCGGAGATGATCAACGGGGTGCGCGCCTCGTCGATCAGGATCGAGTCGACCTCGTCCACGATCGCATAGACATGCCCGCGCTGGACCATGTCCTCCAGCCGGTACTTCATGTTGTCGCGCAGATAGTCGAAGCCGAGCTCGTTGTTGGTGCCGTAGGTGACGTCGCAGTCGTAGGCCTGCTTGCGCTGCTCGTCGTCGAGTCCGTGCACGATCACGCCCACCGACAACCCGAGGAATTTGTAGATGACGCCCATCCATTCGGCGTCGCGCTTGGCGAGATAGTCGTTGACCGTCACCACATGCACGCCGCGGCCGGCTAGCGCGTTGAGATACACCGGCAGGGTGGCGACCAGGGTCTTGCCTTCGCCGGTCTTCATCTCGGCGATCTTGCCCTCGTGCAGCACCATGCCGCCGATCAACTGCACGTCGAAATGCCGCTGGCCGAGGGTGCGCTTGGCGGCCTCCCGCACGGTGGCGAACGCCGGCACCAGGATGTCTTCGAGAGTCTTTCCTTCCGCGAGTTCCTTCTTGAACGCATCGGTGCGCGCGCGCAGCGCATCATCGGAGAGCTTCTCCAGCTCCTTCTCCAGCGCATTGATGGCGTTGACCCGCGGCTGATAGCTGCGGATCTTCCGTTCATTGGAGGTGCCGAACAATTTGCGAGCGACGGCGCCGATCATCGATCAACCCTTTCCGAGCAGGTCAGGATCGTGTGCACCGGTCTGATCCGGCGCGCGGACAGGGGAAAACTCCCGGAGGAACTGCAACGTGATCCCATCAGGCAGGCCGATACCGCAATTCGAGAGATAGGAGGGGGTGGAAAGCTTGTCAATCAGCGCCGATTACAGCGCAGTTTGTCAGGAATGTCCTAAGAAATCGCCTAATTCTTTGATTGCCAAGCAAGACCTTTTGCGCGACAAGTCCCGCAAGTTGAGCCGCCGCCCGCAGCGGTTTGAGGCAACGAAGGTGGTATCATGAAAACGCAAATTTCTGCTGGTTTCGTACCGCCGCGCCGCGCGCGGTACCTGTACCGGCTGAGCCTGACGGCCGCCGCGGCCCTCCTGATTGCGCCGCTCCTTGTCGCCTGCGGCCAGGGCTCCCAGCCGAAGATGCAAGAATCGGGCTCCGTCGCCAATCTGCCGCCCGATCCTCAGGATCCTGTCGTCGCCAAGGTGGACGGCATCGAGATCCGCGAAAGCGACCTCGCCATCGCCCAGGAGGACTTCGGCCAGAATGCGCCTGCGCTCACGCAGGACGCCAAGCGCGAATATCTCATCGCCTATCTTTCCGACATCATCCTGGTTGCCAGGGCGGCCGAGAGCAAAAAGCTGGGCGAGACCGCGGACTTCCAGCGCCGCCTGCGCTTCACCCGCCACAAGCTCCTGGCCGAGGCGAGGCTGCAGGACGAGATCAAGTCCGCGGTCACCGAGGAGGCCATGCGCAGCGTCTACAACGAAGCCATCAAAGGCATGAACACCAACGAGGAGGAGGTGCGCGCGCGGCACATCCTGATTCGCGTGACCGATCCCAAGGACGAGAAGGCGAGCCGGGAAGCCGAGAACAAGATCAAGGCGCTCATCGAGCGGCTCAAGAAGGGCGAGGATTTTGCCGCACTCGCCAACGAGTTCACCGAGGATCCTTCCGGCAAGCAGAACGGCGGCGATCTCGATTACTTCACCAAGGATCAGATGGTGCCCGAATTCTCTGCCGCTGCATTCCGGCTGGAGAAGGGACAGATATCCGAGCCGGTGAGAACCCAGTTCGGCTG
This sequence comes from Xanthobacteraceae bacterium, assembly GCA_035574295.1. Taxonomy (GTDB): domain Bacteria; phylum Pseudomonadota; class Alphaproteobacteria; order Rhizobiales; family Xanthobacteraceae; genus PNAI01. The sequence continues at coordinate 2,640 of DATLYX010000005.1, read as the reverse complement.
GCACGTGTTGAAAGTGGAGGACAAGCGCATCCGTCAACCGCCGCAATACGAACAGGTGAAGGACCAGTTGCGCAACATCGTGGTGCGCAAGGCCCAGGCCGAATTGATCGGCAAATTGCGCGCCGACGCGAAAATCGAGCGCACCGACAGACCCGTCGAGACCAAGCCCGGCGAATCCAAATAGGCCGCCCGGCGGCATGTTGACTTGGCGCACGCGCAGGTCGTAACGCAGGCGTGGCAACAGGCCGCCGCCCAGGCGACGTCGCGCAGAGCTCGCGCCCTTTCCAGTTTTCCATGAGCAGCACTGTCTCCCCCCTCGCCCCGAAAAGAATTCCCGCATTGCCGCCGATTGCCGGCGTGCGGCTCGCCACCGCTGCGGCCGGGATCCGCTACCGCGATCGTACCGACGTTCTGCTCGCCATCCTCGATCCGGGCGCCGCCGCCGCCGGTGTATTCACGCGCTCCAAGTGTCCGTCGGCGCCGGTCGAATGGTGCCGCGCACACTTGCAGGGCGCAAAGCCGCGCGCGCTCGTGGTCAATTCCGGCAATGCCAACGCCTTCACCGGCAGAAGCGGCCGCGCGGCCTGCCGTGTCACCGCCGCCCTAGCCGCACGCGCCGTGGGGTGCAAGCCCCAGGACGTGTTTCTCGCCTCCACCGGCGTGATCGGCGAGCCGCTCGACGCGAGCGTCTTCGACGGAGTGATGGAGAACATGGTCGCCGCGGCGCGGCCCGATGCCTGGCTCGCCGCAGCCAAAGCGATCATGACCACCGACACGTTCCCGAAGCTCGCCACCGCGAGCGCGCGCATCGGCAAGGCCGAGGTCACCATCAACGGCATCGCCAAGGGCGCCGGCATGATCGCCCCCGACATGGCCACCATGCTCTGCTTTGTCTTCACCGACGCACCGATTGCGGCCCCTGCGTTGCAGGCGCTCTTGCGGGAGGGCGTGGAAGACACCTTCAACGCGGTGACCGTCGACGGCGACACCTCCACCTCCGATACGCTGATGCTGTTTGCCACCGGAGCTGCGGCGGCGCATGGCGCACCGCGCATTTCCCGCGCCGCCGACCCGCGCCTCCGATCCTTTCGTGCCGCGTTGCAGGCCGTTCTCGCCGATCTGGCGGAGCAGGTGGCGCGCGACGGCGAAGGAGCGCGGAAATTGCTGGAGGTGGTGGTGGAAGGCGCAAAGTCCAAGGCCTCTGCCCGCCGCATCGCACGCTCGATCGCCAACTCCCCTCTGGTCAAGACTGCGGTCGCCGGCGAGGACGCCAATTGGGGCCGCGTGGTGATGGCGGTAGGCAAGGCCGGCGAGCCCGCCGATCGCGACCGCCTGTCGATCTGGTTCGGCGGCATCCGGGTTGCGCACAAAGGTGCGCGCGATCCGCGCTACAGCGAGGCCGCCGTCTCCGCCGTCATGCGCCGCCCAGAGATTACGCTGAAGGTTGATCTCGGGCTCGGCCGCGGCCGCGATCGGATTCTCACCTGCGATCTCACCCAGGAGTACGTGGCCATCAACGGCGCCTATCGCTCGTAAACCCACGGTCCGCTACAAGGCTTTGTTAACCAGCACTGTGCGGCGATTGCGGGTGTTCGTTGAACGATTGTTTACGTGGGATCGCCTAGAAAGCGGAGGCTTAAGGGTTGTGAGCGTCAACGTCGTTCTCGTGGCCGCCTGCGCCCTTATCGACAGCGACGGGCGTGTGCTTCTCGCCGAGCGTCCGGCAAACAAGGCAATGGCGGGGCTGTGGGAATTTCCCGGCGGCAAGGTCGAACCCGGCGAGCGGCCGGAACAGACCCTGATCCGCGAGCTCAAGGAGGAGCTCAACATCGACGTGGACGAAGCGTGCCTTGCCCCGCTCACCTTCGCAAGTCACGCATATGAGGATTTTCACCTCCTGATGCCGCTCTACGTCTGCCGGCGATGGAGCGGCGTCGTGAGGCCGAGAGAAGGGCAACGGCTGGCATGGGTTCGGCCGAACCGCCTCAAGGACTACAAGATGCCGCCGGCCGACGAACCGCTGGTTGCGCATCTGGCAACCTTGCTGTGAAACGCAGCGTTCGAATGCGCGCTGCATGGGTGATGGTGGAACCGACATGACCCCTTTGGCGACGTTTTGCTCCGCCACGAGACGCCGCATTTTCGCCTTCCTGGCCGACGAGCGCGCCGCCACCGCCGTCGAATATGCGATGATCGCAGCCGGCATCGCTGCAGCCATTGCCGCCACGGTGTTTACGCTCGGCACCGGGGTGAAGACCCAGCTCTATCAGAAGATCTCCGACGGTCTGCCATAAGCGCCCGCGCGCTGAGAGCGCAATCACTTGATTGAATCGTGTCCCGGGCGCAGTGCAGCACGGAGCGGAGCGCAGCGAAGTGGTGCGCTGCAGACCCGGGACCGTTATACACTCCGGCCATTTTACGATCCCGGACCTGCGGTGCAGCACTCCGCGCTGACGTGTTTCGTGCTGCACCCCGGAACATGCCAAACTCATCGCATCACGCTCTAGCAGGCTGCTGAAAAAGTCTCGACGGCGAGGATGGAGTGTGATTCCGTGGATTTGAAACCACGGGGTGATTTGCCATGCGCGGACGGGATGATCGATCGGAAGGTCTATTCTCTTACGTTCGATTGGAGGCGCG
>DATLYX010000004.1:0-31180 GCA_035574295.1 Xanthobacteraceae bacterium | reverse complement strand
TCATCGGCCGTGGTGTGGTCGGCGAGCCGATAGGTCACCGCCTCCACCAGCGAGGGACCGGCGCCCGTACGCGCCGCCGCGAGCGCGCGCTCGACCGCAAAGCGGACCGCGATCACGTCGTTGCCGTCCACCTGCGCGCCGGGAATCCCGGCGGCAACAGCCTTTTGCGCCAATGTCGCGGCGGCGGTCTGCTTGGCCACCGGAACGGAGATCGCCCAGCCGTTGTTGTTGACGACGAACACCACCGGGACCTTCCACACGCCGGCCATGTTGAGGGCTTCGGCGACATCGCCCTTCGACGTGGCGCCGTCGCCGAACACGCAAACCGCGCACTTGTTCTCTTTTCTCAGGCGAAACGCCAGGCCGACGCCGACGGCGTGCGGCGCATGCGAACCGACAGGCACGCAGTTGGGAAAATCGGCCCGCGGGCCTGAGAAGTCGTTGCCGCGTTCGTCACCGCCCCAGTAGAGAAACAGCTCCTGCAGCGTCACCCCGCGCCACAACTGGGCGCCGTGCTCGCGAAAACTCGGCAGCAAAACGTCGTCCGGCTGCATGGCCGCGGCAAGCCCGACGGCAACCGCCTCCTGACCCAGGGAGGAGGCGTAGGTTCCGAGTCGCCCGGTGCGCTGCAACGCAATCGCCTTCGCATCGAAGACGCGCGTCAGCACCATGGCGCGGTAGAGAGCGATGAGCGCGGCCGGATCGCGGGCGAATTCCGGCAACGGGGCGGCCGCCGCGCCGGAGGGTTCCAAAAAACGGGTGAACGAGACAGCGAAATTTGCAACGATCGTCATGTCACTTCGCACCATGAAAATCAACAAAAACTAGCCGCGAGGCGAGCGTCTTGCTTTGACGTATCTCAAAAACCGCGGGCAAGATGCCCGGATTTCCGCTGCGCGGAGTGTGGGCAGTAAACGTCGTGAGACCGCGATCCCTGACCGACCAACATGGATGAGCTGTTCGACTTTCTCATTTCGAGTTTCGTGACGTTGCTGGTGGTCGTCGATCCGGTCAGCCTGGCGCCGGTCTTCGTCGCGCTGACGCGCGGTCTGTCCGCGGAGGAGCGCCGACATATTGCGCGCAACGCCCCTTTGCTGGCCGCGGCGATTCTCTTTGGAGCGGCGCTGGTGGGCGACCCGCTGCTGCGTCAGCTCGGCATATCCTTGCCGGCATTCCGCATTGCCGGCGGTCTCATGCTGTTCGTCGTCGCCTTCGACATGGTCCTGGGATGGCGCAGCGAGCGCGAGGCCAAGGAAGCCGAGACCGCCGCGCGGCGGGAACATATCCGTAGCGTCGCCGCCTTTCCGCTGGCGATTCCGTTGATGGCGGGGCCCGGCGCCATCACCGCCACGCTCTTGATCGCCGGCCGCGCCGAATACCGTCTGAGCCATATGCTCATCCTGCTCGGCGTGATCGCCGCAGTGGCGGCGGCGTGCTTCTGCGTCTTTGTCTACGCAAGCCGGCTGATGCATTTCATGGGCACAACGGCCAATCTGGTGCTTTCCCGCGTGCTTGGCCTGATCCTTGCTGCGCTTGCCGTCCAATATGTGATCGACGGCCTGCAGGCGGTGTGGCCGGGATAGACAATTTCTCTCTCACCAACCGACCGGCCTACGACCCCACGACGCGCGGCTTTGCGAGCCCATCGGGCGTACGCGGCGCGGCGCGGAATGACTCCTGCCGTTTCAGGTCGTCAAGCGCGAGCAACAACACAGCCATCCGGTTCGCCGCCGCTCTCCAGTCGGCCATTCGCTGAAAGTTGTCGACGAGCCAGTTGAACGCGCCTTGCACCGTCACGAATGCCGCCGCCGCCTGGGTGACTTCTCCAAGCGACATGGCGCCGCTCAGATATTTCGGCACGCACAGGATCAACCCGACAACGGGCACGAGCAGACCGTTGGCATTGCCGATCAGCGCGACTCGCACGTGCTGCCAGCACACTCTGCGCCACTGCTCGATGACGTCGGCAAACCGGCGCCACAGGTCGCGCACCTCGCCGGCTTCGTCCTCAGTGACAATGATTCCTTCGCCGCGCTCGCGAATGAGGTTGGCGGCGGCGCGAAACGCCGCTTCGGCCTGAACCTGGTCCTGAATGACGTCGGTATAGCTTCGGCCGATGAGCAATATCGCGGCGGTGACGATGCCGGAGTAGATGATGACCGCGATAGCAAGGTATGCGGGGATCGTCAGGCGCCAGCCGGCGAGCTCGACCGTAAGCGAGCCGCCCACTTCGGCAAGGATGCCGAGAAAAATCACGGCGGTCAAAACCGAGGAGAACAGCGCGAGCACGAGATCGACCGGCGCGTCCGTCGCAACTCTGGAGTCCTCTGCGATGCGGTATTCCGCGTTCTGCGGATTTGCCGTGCCGTTCAGATGTCCGAGCAGGCGAAAGCGACCGTTCGCCAACCATTCGGTGATCAGATGCGTGGTCAGGTGCTTGCGCCAAAGCCGCTGGGTCGTCATCCGTCCCCACACGGAAGCAATGGCAAGCAGGACCGTCATGGCGGCAAGCGGAAAAAACAGGGCGATCGCCGCGGTAAGGGCTGCGCCGTTCTTCTGCTCGATCGCATCAAAAAAGTCGCGGTTCCAAAAATTCAACCAATATTGCGCCAAAAGCTGCAAACCGACGATGGCAAACAGTGAAGCGCTGAGGAGCCACGCCTGCCACTTGCGCCGGCCGGTCCAGAAGCCGGAGGCGCTGCGCCAAAAACGGCGAAGCAGATGCGGTTGATGAACGAGCTCACGCCGGGTGGTCATCGCGCCTTAGCCGGTCCGAGGGATTGTGTTCCAAATACGCGATCGCACCGGTCCGCCGGTTTGAGCCAGATCAATTGCGAACGCCAGCGACGCAAAAAGCCGCGCAAACCCGAAGCGGACGCCGGGGTTGCCGCCGCTGCAGCCTGCGGGGGCAGCAGCGAGCATGTTCAAGAATTCATGTCGAGGACGGGACGGCGCGCCCTACGATCTGCGGATCTATCCGTCCGGCACGACGGCTTCGCGCCGGAAGTCGCCCTTGATGCCGTGCTGGGCGGCAAGATTGGGATATTCCGTCACCAGCGCGCGCGAGATCGTCTCGAACGGAACATCCGGGAACGTGCCGCGGAACCGCAGATATTCCATGTGGCGTCGTCCGCCGCGGTCGTAAGGGTGCAGGAGCGAGTCGGAGCGGCCGTCGAACTCGAGCGGCTTCAATCCGAGCCGTTCGCACACGGCGCGGTCGAAGGTCGGCGTTGCCTTGAGCCAGACGCCGTCAAGGCAGATGTCGGTATAGGAATGCCAGACGAAGATGTCGGTCTGCATGAGCTGATACAGGCGCGGCGTGGTCATGTGGTTGCGCACGTCGGCATAGGCCACACCCGCCGGAATGCCGATGACGCGCGCGCACGCGGCCAACAATGCGGCTTTGCCGACACAAAAGCCGCGTCGGGCTTTCAGCACGCTGCTCGCGCGAAAATTCGTCTCGTCCAAAATATCGACGTAAGGGTCATAGGCGATTTGATCGCGCACGGTTTCAAAGAGCCGTATCACGCGGGCGCGCGGATCGCCGATCCCGGTCACGGCTTGGCGGGCGAAATCGATCACCGCCTCATTATCGCTGTCGATGAATCTGGCCGGGGCGAGATAGGGATCCATGTCGTCCTCGAAACGGATGCGGTTCAAACGGGTTCTGTATTGCAGCAAAGGCCGACGACGAACTTGCGTTCGATCAAGCCCGCCTCGCCCGCCCGGTCGAGGGGTCAGATCGGGTCTGGGCGGCGTATTCTGCCGTTCGGGGTGGGCGATACCAGAGGCCTGCTCGTCGATTCTCGAATTCTAAGGAATGACCCGACCTGCGTTCGTGGCATCTCTGACACAAGCCACTGATCTTTCAACTGATTCAATCAGGCGAGGGGCAGGGCCCGCCTCGTTCCGACCGCCTCGCCCCGCTGATCCATGCGGTGTTTCGGCGCAGCCGGCATATGGCCCGAGACTAGCCGACCGCCGGTACGATCCCCATCTCGGCTGAAGATCGGGTCGTCGGAGGCGCCCGCGGGTCAGCGGAGAGCGGGCTCACTTGCAATCCGATATGGGGCGCAAGGGAGGGGGTGAAAGAGGAAGCCTATGCTGACCAAGCCTGATCCGGCGGAACATGGCGAAGTCCGGTCGACGGGGCGCGGTCGCAGGGATGATGCCGAATATCTCCGGCTCGACCGCGCCCTCGACGAAGGGCTGATGGAAACCTTTCCCGCCTCCGATGCGGTGATGGTCGTCCAGCCCGTGCCGGAGCACCGCAAGTTGGGCGTGCGGCATCGCGGCTGATCATTCGGAGCCGTGACGCGAGGCGCTTGCCGCGGCTCCGTGCTTTGCGCGCCATTTCGGCCCCGGACCGCGCATGTAGTGGAATTCCGGCCGGTATCGATCCGTGAGGCCGTCCAGGCGGCGCTGAAGGCGTCGGCGCGCGGCGCCCCACATGCGCGCACACTGCGACCGGAGCCTCTCCGCCAACGTTGCAAACGACATCATGCCCGTCGCGCTCCTCAATGCGGTTTTCCGAGGATGTAGGAGAAGGGCATCATGAAGAGCTCATCGCCCTCCTCGTCGATCACGTGCAGTACCCAGCCGCGCCAGTCGTGCGGACCGTGGCTGTTGATAAACTCGCGCACCACCTGGGTGGCGCGCAGATGCGCCTCGGCCAGGTCCTCCACTTCGATGCCGCGCCGATCCAGATACACTTCGTCGGCGTTCGTGCAGTGGAAATACACGTGCGTCATTGTCGCCTCCATCGATGGCGGGCGGCCGATGGGGCGGGCAACGGCGCCGCGGAAAGGCGGCGCCGCCGACCGAGTGCATGAGGTTGCGAGTTGCTCCGCATCGTCCCCGTCCATCGTCGTCCGAGCCGAAACCGGACTTCTTATCTGGTGATCCCGCAACTTGTGCGACGAGGCTAAGGATGCGCGAATGAATTCGATGTGAAGCGAAGTGACTCCGATTGTTCAGCTACGTTACATCGCGGCAATACATTACAGCGTGGCAATAATGCCAGCGCATGAAATCACGCGGCGACGCCGGAACAAGCACCGCAGCACGCATTTTGCACGTAGAACGGACGCGATCGGCGATGCAAACCGGCGACATCCATCACGTGCCCGTTGCACAAACGTGATTTCGGATCACGGAATTGTGGCAGGGCCGTTTCGCCACGGTGTCGCCGCAATAGTTGCAGCAGCAATGCAACCGCGCCCCGGGATAATGAATTGGTAAATGTCCGACGACGTGCAAGACGGGAGCGCGGCAAAAGGGTGTGAAATCAAAATCGCGTCGCAATCTCGTCAAAATACTGGCTACAGCAGGCAGCGCGTCTGTCGGGAGGACGGCGTTGGGGTACGTGGGTTTCAGCAATGGAGAATTCGTCATGCGGAAGTCAGTGATCGCTGTCGGGTGCGTGGTCGCGATGGTGGCCGGCGCGATGGAGGCCTTCGCGGCCGACATCCCGCGGCGCGGGCCGGCGCCGCGAGAGCCGCGTGCCGTCGCTCCGCCGGCCTACAACTGGACCGGCGCCTATGTCGGCATCAACGGCGGCGGCGCCTGGGGACGGTCGGATTTCAACGGGCCTTTCTCGAGCGGCAGTTTTGACATCGACGGCGGAATGGTCGGCGCCACACTCGGCTACAATTGGCAGTTCGGGCAGTGGGTGCTCGGTGTCGAAGGCGACATCGATTGGACCAGGATCCGCGGCAGCAGCCTGTGCGCGGGGCTCGCCTGCTCCACGCAGAACGACTGGCTGGGCACGGTCCGCGGCCGGCTCGGCTATGCCGTGGACCGGTTCATGCCGTACTTCACCGGCGGGCTTGCGGTCGGCAACATCGACACCACGATCGCCGGCATCGGCGCGGCGGATGCCACCAAGGCGGGCTGGACCGTGGGCGGCGGCCTGGAGGCCGGTCTGTGGGCCAATTGGTCGGCCAAGATCGAATACCTCTATGTCGATCTCGGCCGCGGCGACAGCATCGCCGGCTCGGCGGGGGATTTTCGGGCCCACACGGTACGCGCCGGCCTGAACTTCCGGTTCTGATCCCGGCTCTGACGATCCCGGCAAAGGGCTGCGGCGCCGCCGACGCGCTCGGCGGCGCCGCGTTTTCCTGCGACAGCGGCGATGACGGCAGCGGGGAGTGCGGCGATCACCCCTAAGCGCCATTCGTTCAGATTGATCGTCATGCTCGCGCTTTGGACATCCCGTTTTGGGCGAGACGGCCGTGCCTGCTCAATCGGGATGGCCTGGACAAACCCGGCATGATGTTCGGGCTTGATTGGATTCCACGCTAGGCAAAGTTTAAAGCCTTTGTTATATGCGCCTCGTCGCGCGGCTGCGTTCCCCGGTAGCTCAGCGGTAGAGCAACCGGCTGTTAACCGGTTGGTCGCTGGTTCGAATCCGGCCCGGGGAGCCAGCGCGGGTGCGGGGTGCGCGCGGCGATCACGAGAACAGCCGCGCCTCAATTTCCGACACCGGCACGCGCACGAAATCCTTGTCCAACTCCTTGCGCAACACGGCGCGAATGTGCGGCGTGTAGGCCTGCCGCAGCATGCCGAGCGCGCGCGGCGCGGCCACAATCACCAGCGCGCGCGTCTCCCCGGTCTTCACGGCGGCGTCGAGCCGCGCGGCAAGCGCGTGCAGAAAGTCGCGCTCGGCCTCGTCTTGCCAGTCGGTCTGCTCCATGCTGCTGCGCGCGGAGCCAACCGATTGCTGCACGCGGCCGGGCGCGGCGCTGCCCTGCTCGCGGGTCGGACGATCGGCATGCTCGCGCCGCTCGACGGTGCGCAGGCTCGGCGATTTACGGCTGCCGGCGTTTTCCAGGATCAGGGCCTTGCGGCCGTCGCAAACCACGATCCAGTCGCCGCGATCGACCTTCAGATCCTGCATCGGCTGTCTTCGCTTTGTTCGGTTTCCGCTGCGGCGTGTCGCGTCCCTGCGCCCGCCCGGACCAGATAGGGACGCGGCGCCGGAACGGCAACCGCGACGAACCGCCGCGAACCGCCGTCGCCGCTTCAGACCCTGCCGTTCTTCATGGCGCGCCAGATGCGCTCGGGCGTCGCCGGCATCTCGATGTGGCGCACGCCGAATTCAGAGAGGGCATCGACGATGGCGTTCGCCACCGCGGGCAGCGCGCCGACGCAGCCTGCCTCGCCAGCGCCCTTCACCCCCAGCGGATTGGTCTTGGTTGGCACCGGGTTGCTCTTGATCTCGATCGGAGACAGATCGCGGGCGCGCGGCATGGCGTAGTCCATGAACGAACCGGTCACAAGCTGGCCGCTCTCGTCGAAGCGGATGTCTTCCATCAGCATCTGGCCCGCGCCTTGCGCGACGCCGCCGGCGATCTGGCCCTTGAGCAGCAGCGGGTTGATCACGGTGCCGACGTCGTCCACCACGCTGTAGCGTACGATCTCCACCTCTCCGGTCTCCGCATCGATCTCCACTTCGCAGATGTGGCAGCCGTTGGGGAAATTTTCCACGTCAACGCTGAATACGGCGTTGGCGCTCAAGCCGAGTTCCATATTCTTCGGTACTTTTGCAGGATCGATCGCCGCACGCGCCACCTCCTTGATGGTCATGGTCCGGTTGGTCTTGGCGCTGGAGAAGACGCCGTCGGCGAAATTGACGTCGGATATATCCACCTTGAGATTATGCGCGGCGATCGCCTTGGCCTTGGCGAGGATTTTTTCTGCGGCCAGATGGAACGCGGTGCCGGCCATGGTGGCGGATCGCGAGCCGCCGGTACCTTCGCCGAAGAACACCTTGTCGGTGTCGCCTTGCAGATATTCGATGTCGTCCGGATGCAGGCCGAGCCGGTCGGCGACGATCTGCTTGAACGTGGTCTCGTGACCCTGGCCCTGATTGATGCTGCCGGACAGCATCTGCACGGTGCCGGAGCGGTCGAAGCGGATTTCGGCGCCCTCAAAACCCGCCGCCGCCGCACGTTCGATGGTATTGGAGATGCCGAGACCGCGCAGCTTGCCGCGCTTGCGCGACTCGCGGCGACGGGCGGGAAAGCCCGTCACGTCGGCGAACTTGAGCGCCATGTCCATGGTTTTTTCGAACTCGCCGCAGTCGTAGGTGAAGGTGAGCGCGGTCTTGAACGGCATCGCCTCCGGCGCGATGTAATTCTTGCGCCGCAACTCGGCCGGATCCATGCCGAGATGGTCGGCAGCAAGATCCACCATGCGCTCGATTACGTAAGCCGCCTCGGGCCGGCCGTTGCCGCGATAGGGCCGGCACGGGTGGGTGTGGGTGAAGACCGCGGTCGATTCCACATACATGGCGGGCGTGCGATAGACGCCGGCGAGCGTGCCGAGGTTGGCGGTATAGGCCTGAAAGCCGGTCTGCAGATAGGCGCCGGCATTGACGGTGGAGAAGACGCGCATGCCGAGAAACGTGCCGTCGGCGGCGAGCGCCAGCTCGGCATCGGTGACGTTGTCGCGCGCCTGGGCGTCGCTCAAAAACGCCTCCGAGCGGGTGCTGGTCCATTTCACCGGCCGGCCGAGCATCTTGGAGGCGAGCAACACCAGCGCGACCTCATTGTAGATCGCCGACTTCATACCGAAGCTGCCGCCGATGTCGCCGGCGATCACGCGCACCTTGTGCTCGGGTACGCGCAGCACCTTGGCGAGGTCGGCGCGATAGGGATGCGCGCGCTGCAGCGTGGTGTAGATGGTGTAATGGTTGTCGGCTGCGTCGTAGTCGCCGATCGAGCCGCGCGGCTCCATGGAGGCGGTGGTGACGCGGTTGATGACGATGCGCTGCTTGACCACGTGCGCGGCCTTGGCAAAGGCGGCATCGGTCGCGGCCTTGTCGCCGTAGGTGTAGACGAAGCAGATGTTGTCCTTACAGTCGTCCCAGACCAGCGGTGCGCCGGGTTTGGCGGCTTCGTCGGTGCGGACCACCGCGGGCAGCGGCTCGTAGTCCACCTCGATCAATTCGGCGGCGTCGGCCGCCTGATGGCGTGTCTCGGCCACGACGAAGGCGACATAATCGCCGACCCAGCGCACGCGATCCTTCACCAGCGCGGGATAGCGCGGCTTGTAGTTGGGCGAACCGTCGCGGCGCTTCATGCCGCCGGGGACCGGCAGATCGTCCCAGCCGGACTTGATCCAGTCGTCGCCGGTGAGAACCGCGAGCACGCCGGGTGCGGCCTTGGCGCGCGTCGTATCGATGCGGCGGATGCGCGCGTGCGCGTGCGGAGAGCGCAGAACGTGGCCGTACACCATGCCCGGCAGCACGATGTCGTCCACGTAGCGGCCGCCGCCCCTAAGCAGGCGCGGGTCCTCAAAGCGAGAGACCGGTTGACCGACGGCAAACTCACCCATGGCAACCTCGAATGGCAACCTCGAATATGCGCGATTTTGCGGAAAAGCTGATCGATCGGGGCGCGCATGATAGGCCGCGCAGGGCACGCTGCTCAAGGGCGTGTCGGCATCAAGTACGTATCGGCAGTTGACGCATTCCCCTTGAGTATTCTCAGATGCGCGTTCGCTTAAGTGGAACCGGGAGAGCAGGATGAAATTCGGGATTGGGCAACCGGTACCGCGGACCGAAGATCCGCGCTTTCTCAAAGGTCGCGGCCGCTACACCGACGATTTCGCCCCGCCAGGTCTTGCCTACGGCCATGTGCTGCGATCCCCGCATGCGCACGCGCGCATCAAGGCGATCGACACGGAGAAGGCCAAGCGGGCGCCGGGCGTGCTCTTGGTGCTGACCGGCGCCGACATCAAGGCTGCCGGCCTCGGCAGCCTGCCGTGCGGCGCGCCGCCGGTCGCCTTCGGCGGGCCGGTGAAGGCGTTCATGGGGCTGCACCCGATCCTGGCGCAGGACCGCGTGCGGCACGTGGGCGATCCGGTGGCGTTCGTCGTCGCCGAGACGCTGCACCAGGCGCGCGATGCCGCCGAGCTGATCCGCGTCGATTACGAGGAGCTGCCGGCGGTGATCGCCACCGATCAGGCGGCCAAAGCGGGCGCGCCGCTGGTGTGGGGGGAGGCGCCGAACAACATCTGGTTCGCCATGGAGCGCGGCGACAAGGCGGCGACCGACGCTGCCTTTGCCAAGGCGGCGCACGTGGTGTCGCTCAAGATCGTCAACAACCGGCTGTGTGCCAATTCCATGGAGGCGCGCAACTCGCTCGGCATGCACGATCCGGTCAGCGGGCGCTCGACTCTCTACAGCTCCTCGCAGGTGCCGCACAAACAACGCGCGGTGCTCGCGGGCGCGGTGTTCCGCGAGCCGGAGGTGAATTTTCGCGTGGTGGCGCCGGACGTGGGCGGCGGATTCGGCATGAAGGGCGGCGTGTTCCCCGAGGACGTGCTGGTGGTGTTTGCCGCGCGCAAGACCGGCCGGCCGGTGAAATGGGTGGCCGAGCGCGGCGAAGCGATCATGAGCGATACTCATGGGCGCGACTCGGTGAGCGAAGCCGCGCTGGCGCTCGATGCCGACGGCAAATTTTTGGGGCTGCGCGTGACCACCGATTACGCTCAGGGCGCCTACCTTTCCGCCAGCGCCGGCGTGCCGGCGGGCTTAGGCTCGATGGCTTACACCAACGTGTATCACATCCCGGCCGCGCATGTGAGCTTACGTGCGGTCTATACCCATACCACACCCACGGGGCCTTATCGCGGCGCCGGCAAACCGGAGTCGATTTATGTGATGGAGCGGCTCGTGGACCTGGCGGCGCGCAAGCTGAAGCTCGACCCGGCCGAGATCAGGCGGCGCAATTTCATCAAGCCGCAACAGGTGCCCTACAAGACGCCGTTGATGCTCTTGCACGACAGCGCCAACTACGAGGCGGTGCTCGACATGGCGCTCGCGCACGCGGACCTGAAAGGCTTCGCCAAGCGGCGGGCCGAGTCAAAAAGGAAGGGCAAGCTGCGCGGCTTGGGCCTTGCCTATTTCATGGAAATCTGCGGCCCGTTCAACGACCGCATGGAAATCCGCTTCGACGAGAACGCCACGGTATCCATCATCGCCGGCACCCACAGCCACGGCCAGGGACACGAAACCGTCTATGCGCAGATGGTGTCGGAATGGCTCGGCGTGGATTTCGACAAAATCCGCATGGTGCAGGGCGACACCGACCAGGTGGCGTTCGGCCGCGGCACCTACGGCTCGCGCAGCATGACGATCGGCGGTTCGGCGCTGAAGGCCGCCGCCGACCTCGTGATCGAGAAGGGCAAGAAAATGGCGGCGCATGTGCTCGAAGCCGCGCCCGGCGACATCACCTTCGGCGACGGCAAGTTCACGGTGGTCGGCACCGACAAGTCGATCCGGCTGGTCGATCTCGTGAAACGCTCGTTCGCGCCGGTGGGGTGGCCGGCGGAGCTCGGCGTGGGGCTGGAGGCAGTGGGCACCTTCACGCCGGAGCGACCGAACTTCGCCAACGGCTGCCACATCTGCGAGGTGGAGGTCGATCCCGAAACCGGCGCGGTCGAAATCGCGCGCTATACGGCGGTGGACGACTCCGGCGTCATCATCAACCCGCTCCTGTTCGAGGGCCAGATCCACGGCGGGCTCGCCATGGGCATCGGCCAGGCGCTGCTGGAGAAGGTCGAATTCGATGCGCAGAGCGGGCAACCACTGTCGGGCTCGTTCCTCGACTATTGCATGCCGCGGGCGGAACATTTTCCGAGCTTCGAGCTGCACGAGCTGCCTGACCGCTGCCGCAGCAATCCGATCGGCGTGAAAGGCGCGGGGGAATCGGGAACCGTCGGCGCGCCGCCAGCGGTCATCAACGCCATCGTCGATGCGTTGCAGGATTGCGGCGTGACCGACGTGGAAATGCCGGCGACGCCCGCGCGCGTGTGGCAGGCGATCCGCAACGCCGCCGCAACGACGGCGCGCGCCGCCTGACTCCAATCAGGCGTCGCCCGCGCGCTTGTCCGGCTGGCAGAGCGGACGGCCGCCGCGATCGCGAATGAAGGCAATGATCCGGGCCACTTCCGGATTGCCGCCGTATTTCCGTTCAGCCTCGTCGAGGCGCTCGGCAAAAGTTCCGGGGCCGAGAAAGATGGCACGGTAAGCGGTGCGCACGGCGCTGATGGTGTCCGCGGAAAAATTGTTGCGGCGCATGCCCACGGTGTTGATGCCGTGCAGCGTAGCCAGATTGCCGTGCACGAGCCCGAACGGAATCACGTCGCCGCGAATGCCGCTTGCGCCGCCGACCATGGCATAAGGCCCGATGCGGGCGAACTGATGTACCGCGGCCAGACCGCCCATCACCACATGATCGCCGACCACGCAATGACCACCAAGCAGAACGCCGTTGGCGAACACGACGTCGCTGCCGACGTGACAATCGTGGCCGATGTGGCTGCCGACCATGAAGAAGCCGCGATCACCCACCGTGGTCACGCCGCCGCCGTCCTCGGTGCCGGTGTTCATGGTCACGTTCTCGCGAATGTCGCATTTGGCACCGATCACGAGCCGCGTCGGGCCGCCGTGGTAATGCACCGACTGCGGCGGCGTGCCGAGCGAGGCGAAGGGATAGACCACGGTCTCCGCGCCGATGGTGGTGTGGCCGGCGACGTGGACATGGGCGAGGAGCCGGCAGCGGTCCCCGATCACCGCGTTCGCCCCGATCACGCAATAGGGTCCGATGAAGGCGCCCGCGCCGATCACCGCGCCGGGCTCGATCTGCGCGGTCGGGTGGATCGTCGTCTCGGAGCCGGGCGATTTTTGGGCTTGCGACGAGGTGGGCGTCATCGGATTTCCGTTCGGTACACTGGCACAGCGTCTTGCGACACGCACGGGACGCGTCGGCCCTCACGCGATTGGTTTGCGGTCAAGTCAGCGTCCCGGGCGGCAACTGTACACGATCCGGGGTGCGTTTGCGAATTCGCAGCGGGCGATGCCGGCGCGTCAGGGAAGGCGGGCGACGAAATTCGCAATCGCGGAGATGGTCGGCGCGTCGAGCAGAAGCGGCGGATGCCCCTGGCCCTCGACCACGAGAGACTGGAACGCGGGATGGCGGCGCCCCATCTCGGCAAAGGTTTCGGAGGACAGAAGGTCGGAGTGTTCGCCGCGAAGGCCGAGGACGGGGATGCCTGCGAGCGCCTCGAACTGCGGCCAGAGAGGCTCGGGCGGCGGAGATTCGGGCGTGAAGGCGTCGAGCGTGCGGGCGAGCGCGGGATCGTAGCGCAGGCGGAAACGGCCGCCCTCCTCGGCAAACGTCTGCCGCGCATAGGCGTCCCAATCCTCTGCGGGCACGCTGGTAAAATGCAGGCACGCATTGTGACGGAGAAAATCAATCGCCTCGCTCCAGGAGGTCAACGGGGGCAACTTGCCGATGTAGGATTTGATGCGCAAAAGCCCCGCCGGCTCGATCTGGGGGCCGATGTCGTTAATGACGGCACCGCGCAGGAGCTGAGGCCGGGCGGCGGCAAGCAGCATGATGTGCAGGCCGCCGCGCGAGGTGCCGACGAAGATTGCCTCGGTCACTTCAGCGGCGGCAAGAGTTGCAAGGATGTCCTCTTGCTCCACTGCAAGATTGTAATGCGACCAGTCGGGATCCCAGTCGGAGCCGCCGCGGCCGCGGTAATCGACGGCGACGACACGGCGGCGCGGAGCGCTCGCGGCGCCGGCGATCGCCCGCGCGAGGCGATCGAAATCCTCGGCGGTGCGGGTCAAACCCGGCAGGCAAACCACGGGCGTTGCGGGCGCAGTGCGCAAGCCATACTCCAAAAAATGCAGGCGCAGACCGTCGCGCGCATAAAAATGCCGGCTGATGCGACTGACGCTCAAATCCGTCATCGGCCTGCGTTTGCGATCGCGATGGATATGAGAGCGATGCACATAAGAGCGATGGACATGAAAAGCGGCGAACGTTGTGCCTTGCAGCCGTTTTTCGTCCCCGATTCGGCCGCAATGTTTCCCCGACTGCGAACTGTGCCACTTTAATGCAAATACGATCGCGCGTAAGCAACGTTGTTTTGCAATTGCGCGCCGCAGAAAGACGGAATTTTGCCCTTTGGCGCGGCATGAACGACCGTTCTCCGCCATCGCGGAACCTTCCTGACCGAACCGAATTTGCTCGGTGTTGGCAATGGCGCCAACGATCAAGGTGCAGGAGGTACCATGTTCAACAAACTCAGCCTCGTGGCGGCGGCAGCTCTGATCGCCGGCGGCATCGGTTACGCACTGGCGCAAGCGCCGGCCCCGTCTCCGGGCGGTGCGGCCAACCAGGGCAAATGCTGGGATCCTGTCAGCAAGCAGATCAAAGAGAGGACGGCCATGAAGGACGACGCCGCGAGCAAACCCGGCGGCGCGAACCCCGGCGGTGCAACGTCGGGCGCGGGCGCTGCGGGCGGGACGGTCGGCTCCGGCGCGCCAGCCGCAAAGCCGGGCGTTCCGACCGGTGCGGATCGGGATCGTCCGCCGCAGGCGGCCGGCTTGCCGAACTGCTGACGGCTCCTACCTCACTGGAAGTCGCGCACCGGGGTCCAATACCCTGGTGCGCAAAAGCTCGACCATGAGCTCTCGTGGATGAAACCATGGAGGAAACCATGTCGAGGATCATTTCCAAGAAGCTCAGCGCACTGTTGGCGGCGGGCGCCATTGCGGCGGCCGTCGCCACGCCGACTGCGGCCGAGGCGCGACATGGAGGCCGCGTCGCCGCGGGCATCCTCGGCGGCCTTGCGGCCGGCGCCATCATCGGCGGCGCACTGGCGGCGCCGTACTACTATCCGCCCTACGCCTACTATCCTTACCCCGGCCCCTATTACTACGGCCCGGTGTGCTACTGGCGCAGGGTCTGGACGCCGTGGGGCTGGCGCCGCGAGCGGATCTGCTACTGACGACGCCGGCGAAGGACGCCAACCTGCCGACGCCGCGGGCAGCGCAAGGCGCGACCGTGGGCGCGCCAGGCTGTTTTTCAATCTAGGTTTTCAATCTAAACGTGCTGGCCTTCGCTGAGCGGGATGTCGCGCAGCGTGCTCGGTGCGAAAAGATCTTCGACCGCCAAGCGCCGTGCGGCGAGGCCCTGTTCGTGCACGTACTGCAACAGCGCCTCGATGGAAGGCCGGTTCGGCCCGATGCCGTAGGGGTACCAGTCGCGGCCGATAATCGCTTGCTCCTCCTCGATCATCGGCTGCAGCCAGGCGAACGAGGCCTTCGGCGCGCCGGCTTCGAGCAGCAGCCGATAGCAGCGCTCCTTCGCTTCGCACAGCGCCTTGTAAAGACTCATCGCCACCCAGGGATTGCGTTCGTAGACATCGCGGCGGATCACGACCGTGTGCATGATCGGGTAGATTTTCGTGCGCCGGTAATATTCCTTCTCCAGCTCCGCGTAGTTCGGGAACAGGCGCCGCACGGTCTTGGCGCCGCGTCGGAACGAGAGCGGGTTGTTGGCGGTGATGAGAAAGTCGATCTCGCCGCGCTCGAGCAGATCGCCGAGCTCGGTGCCGGCGGGCGCCTGGACGATGCGGATGTCCGGCGGCAGCTTGCGGCCGAGACGGTCGGCGCGGCCCTGCACCCATTCCACGTCGGACGGCTTGACGCCGAATTCATGCTGCATCAGGCCGCGCATGTAGACCGCGGCGGTCATGCTGTATTCGGGCACGCCGCCGCGCCGGCCTTTCAGATCGGCGCCGCTGGAAATTCCTTTGGTGGTGTTGATGAAGAAATAGCCGTGGCGAAACACGCGCGAAGGAAAAACCGGAATCGCAACGAACGGCGCGTTGCCTTCGCTCACGAGGGTCGCGTAGTTCGACAGCGACATCTCGGAGGCGTCGAATTCCCTGAACTGCAGCATGCGCCAGAAGATTTCGGCGGGCTGCAGGGTAATGTAGTTGAGCTCGATGCCGTCCGGCCTGATCGAGCCGTCGCGCAGGGCCTGGGTGCGGTCGTAGGGACCGCAGGCAAAACTCAGCCGCAATGCCGCCATGAAACGTCCTGGACGCGCCGGGCAGGCAACCTGTCGACAGCGGGGCGGGCTGTCAAGCGCCGCGCCGGCAACCCATCCTTTCCCCAAAAGCAGGCTATGAGCATTGGACCGCTGCACAAGGAGCGGAACCGCGCTATCATGATCCCATGAACAACGCCGGATTCGAGGAAGCCTTCGCCGGCCGCGTCGCCGACATGCTCGACGCCTGCACGAAGTGCGGCGCGTGCTTTGAGGCGTGCCCGATCGCCGCGCCCGCGGGGCTCGGCGAGGCCGATCCGAAAGCGGTGACCGCAGGGGTGCTCGACATCGTGCGCGCCGGGAAAGGCCCGGATGCGGCAGAGAAATGGGCCAAGGCCTGTATGCTCAGCGGCGAGTGCATCAAGGCCTGCGACTACGGCGTGAATCCGCGTTTTTTGCTCGCGGTGGCGCGGGTGCAGATGGCAAGGCGTGCCGCCGAGCCACCGGATCGCCGCAAGGCCGGCGTCAACGGCTTCCGCAAGCTGGCTGAGGACGTGAACGTGCTCTCACGCCTGCAGCTTTCAGACGAAGCCCTCGAACGCCTCGGGCAAATTCCTTCGCGCAAGCCGCCGGCGGAGGAATTGCCCGAAGTGGTGTTCTATACCGGCTGCAACGTGCTCAAGACGCCGCACATTGCACTGTTGTGCCTCGACATCATGGACCGCATCGGCGTGAGCTATCGCGTGATGGGCGGGCCCACCCACTGCTGCGGCGTGATCCAGTTCCGCACCGGCGATCTCGACACGTCCTCGCGTTTTGCCGCCAACACCCTGAGCAAGCTCGCCGCCTCGAAGAGCGGCCAGGTGCTCGCTTGGTGCCCGAGCTGCTTTGTGCAGTTCTCCGAGAACATGATTCCGACGTTCGAGCGCGCGACCGGCGAGAAACCGTTCGAGCTTGCGCCGTTCATGCGTTTTTTGCGCGGCAGGCTCGACGACTTGCGGCCGCACCTGCGCAAGGCGGTGCCGATGCGCGTGGCCCTGCACCGGCATCCGGGCGTCGCCGGCGTCGCCGAAGCCGCGGAGGATATTTTGCGCGCGGTGCCCGGCGTCGAGATCGTCAAGCTGGATGTGCCGGCGGTCGGCCTGCAGAGCGTCAATCTTGCAACGCTCCCCGCGTACAAGCGCGAACTGCAACTGAAAGAGCTCGAAGCGGCGCGCGACGCCGGAGTCGATGCGCTTGCCGCGGTCTATCACTCCGATCATCGCGAGCTTTGCGCGCACGAACGCGACTGGCCGTTCAAGATCATCAATGTGCTGGAGATCGTTGGCGAGAGCATGGGGCTGCGCCAGGAGGACCACTACAAGCACCTGAAGGTGATGCAGGATGCCGATGCCATCGTCAAAGACTGCGCGGACCTGATCGCCAAGCACAAGCTCGATCCCGAGACCGCGCGCCGCGTCGTCGTCCAAGGCATGCTCGCCGACCAGCCGCTGCCGCTCAAGGGCCGCGCCCTCAACCCGGCCAAAGAGATCGCGCCGAGCTGAGCGGTGACCCCCGCAAGCGCGTTTCCCCTTGCGGGAGAGGAAAGAGAACTCAGCCCAGCGTCACCAACAATGCCGTGACCAGCGCGAGGATCACCGCCGTGGTGCCGCTCACGGTGGCCACGTGGCGCCAGCCGAGCGCGCGGATGGCCGCAACCGAAGTGCCGAGACCGAGCGCGCCGATCGCGAATAAAAGACCCCAGGTGGAGAACTCCAGCAGCGCCGCCTTCACCGGCGCATAGACAGATGCAAGCGCGCCGTCGGCCGGGACAAGGCTGTTCACGATGCAGAGGGCGAGAAACACGAAGGCAAACACCGGCGCCGGCACCTTGGCGCGGGCGGCGGTCGCGGTTGCGCGGGCGAACCAGTAGTCGACGCCGAGCACGATCGGCAGCAAGAGCAGCACGCGGAACAGCTTGACGATGATCGCGGTATTACCGACCGGCTCCGACACCGCGTAGCCCGCGCCCGCCACCTGCGCCACGTCGTGGATCGTGCCGCCGAGCATCACGCCGGTCGCCTGGGCGGAGAATCCGAGCCACAGGCAGATCAGCGGATAGACGACCATCGCCAGCGTGGACAATGCGTTCACCGCGACGACGACGAAGGCGATGTCCGCCTCCTTTCCCTTATATGCGGGCAGAACGCTGGCGGTGGCGAGCGTGGCAGACGCCCCGCAAACCGCAGTACCGGCGCCGGCGAGTGCGCCGTAAAAATCGTTCTGCCCGAACGCCCGGGCGATCATAATTCCTGCAACGAGCGTGACCGCCATCGCCAGGACGACGATGAGCGCCGTGGTGAGGCCAAGCGCAACGATCTCGCCGAGCGCAATGCGCAGACCGAGCAGCGCCACCGCCCAGCGCAACAACGTCTTCACGCAGAACTCGATGCCTTTCTCGAATGCCGGCCGCCGCGCAAGCGGATTGAGCACAATGCCGACGAACAGCGCGAGCACCATGGCCGGGATCGGGAATGCGCGCGCCACCTGCGGCGCCAGAAGCACCGCGGCGATCGCCACCGCGCCCGACAGCGCAATGCCCGGTGCGAGCGACCGCATGGCGGCGGCCGATTGCGCCCAAAGAGACGGTGCGGCGGCGGAGTCGGACATGCAGCCTCGAACAGAAAACTCTTCTATCGGAAAGCCTGAACCGAAGTCGAGGATTTCGCCCGCGTAAAGCGGGGCGACCGCGCTTCAGTCGAGGCAGAAGCCACGGCTGCGCACGAAGGCGCCGAAGTCGGCCCGCTGCGGCACGCCATACTGCCGCGCCTTGTCCTCCGACCAGCCGTAGAACGCCGCAGCACCCCAGCGCGCGGGGTCGCGTTCGCGGTGCGGATGGATCGCCGCGCGGCGCCGATCGTAGGCGTCAATGCGCGCCGCAAGGTCGCCTTCGTCATAGCGGTCGGTATGCACGGTGCAGGCGAGCGGCAGCCGCGGGCTGATGTGCCCCGGCTCCGCCGGCCAGCCAACGCACAGGCCAGCCACCGGAATGACGCGCTCGGGCAGCGCCAAAAGCTCGGAGACGCGCGCAGAATGATCGCGGATCACGCTGATCGGACAGGTGCCGAGCCCGACGGCGTCCGCCGCATAGACGAAGGCGGCGAGCGCAATCGCCGCGTCCACGGTGGCGTTGAAGAACAGATCGAGGTGGTCGTTGGGGAACGGCTTGCCGCGCAGCTTCGAAATCGCCGGCAGCCGGCGGCCGTTGGCCAGGAACACCAGGAACACCGGCGCGCTGCGGATGAACGGCTGGTCGGGAATGAGATCAGCGATGACACGGCGTTTTTGCGGGTCGGCGACAATGGCGATGTCGGCTTGCTGCAGATCGCTCTTGGTAGGAGCGGACAGCGCGCAGGCGCACAACAGCCGCAGGAGGCGGGTATCCACCTCGCGTTCGAGATAGCGCCGCGTCACGCGGCGGCCCGCCATGCGCCCAATCTGATCGAGCCCGGCAAGCGATTCATCAACGGCGAAGTCCTCGCCGAAGCGGGCGGCGAGCGCGGCGGCGGCTTTGAAGGCATTGGCTTGCGACATGGGGGGGCATCCGAGCTACGTCTGCGGCACCTTAGCGCATTTTCCGCTACGCTCGACCCACATCCACTCTCATTCCCGCGAGTTCCCGCGAGCTGCAACCCCTCGGGCGCCCGGCACCGCGAGGCCGATGGAGTCTGCGCATGGTTGCTCGATCAGGTCAGCGCGCGGCAGCGACGGCCGCGGCGGCGGGCTTGCCGATGGCGGCGTTGACGCGCGGCATCACCTGTTCGGCCATCAACTGCATGGAGCGTTTCGCCAGCGCAGGGTCCACCCAGTCCATGCCGGCGTAAACCAATTCGCCGAAATCGCCGACTTCCTCGCGCAGCGCGAGAATCGCGTCCACCACCTTATTGACGCTGCCGTAGATCACGCAGTTGTTCATCACGTGCTCGTGGGTGATCTCGTCATCCGGCTGATCCGGATACTCCTTGAACACGTACAGCCGCTTGCCACGCTTCATCTTCGCCAGCATCTGGTGATAGTAGAAAGCATAAGGGCTGTTGGGGTCGGTACGGCCGTAGCGCGCGGCGACCTTGTCGTCGTCGTTGACGAATACCGTGCGCGCGATGCGCCAGTCGACAACGTCCGGCTTCTGGCCGGCTTCGAGCTTGCCCTTGGTGTAGTGCTCCCAGTGCGACTTCAGATGCTTCGAGAGCAAGAAGTTTGCCGAAAGCGGGTGGAAGTCGCGCTTGCCCATCAGGATCACGCCGGGCGAGAACGGCGCCACCACGGTGCCGACGATTTCCGGCCGCGGTTTTTGGTACGGCTTGCCCATGTAGCCGACGCCGATGGGCAGCGCCAAGGTGCGGGCGGTGGAGACCTTGTAGCGGTTGTTGGGGAGATCGATATCGTAGGGCGGCTCGCCTTCCCAGATGGCCAGAATCACGTCGATCGCCTCGGCGAACATCCTGTTGCGGTCTTGCTCGAGGATGCCGAGCGCCTCGGCGTCGGAGGTGAGGGCGCCGGGGCTCACCCCGAACACGAAACGACCCTCGGCCATGTGGTCGAACATCGCCGCCTGCACCGCGATCAATACCGGGTGCATGTGCGAGAGGTTGGTGGTGCCGGTGGCGAGCTTGATCGACTTGGTGGCGTGAATAAGGGTGGCGAGGAACATCATGCTGTTGGTTATGTTCTCGCATTTGTCGGTCAGGTGCTCGCCGACGAAGGCATCGTAGAAGCCGAGCTTGTCGGCGAGAATTATGGCTTCCCGGTCCTCCCTCAGCGTCTCGACCCAGTCGCGGTGCATAGGATGCACCGGCATCGTGAAGTAGCCCAATCGCATTCTCGATCTCCAGTACCGGCGCGCCTAGGCTAGCCGAGCCGGCGCGCGCGGGCCAAGGGTTTCGCATGGGCAGGCGCGGATGCCAAGCGGCCGCGGCTTTCGGACACATCATTGCGGGACGCCGCGAAGCGGCCCGCCTTCGCCCGGCGGGCTTCGGCCGGTGCGCCGGAATGACAATTGGAGAGAGCGGCGATAGGGTCGGTACAGGAACAGCGAGCCAATTTCCGATGCCAAAAAACATCCTCAACGGCGGGCAGGTGATCGTCGACTATCTCATCCGCGAGAAGGTGCCGTACGCGTTCGGCCTGTGCGGGCACGGCAACATCCAGTTCATCGATGCGCTGTACGAGCGGCGCGACGACATCAAAACGATCTCGGTGCACCACGAAACCGTGGCCGGATTCATGGCGGACGCCTATTACCGCGTGTCGGGGCGGCCGGTGGCGACCTTCACCTCCTGCGGGCCGGGCTCGACCAACATGCCGATCGCGCTCGCCAATGCCTATCTCGACTCGGTGCCGTTCCTGGCGGTGACCGGCAATGTGCCCACGAGCCAATTCAACCGTGGCGCGTTCCAGGAACTCTACCGGCAATTCCAGGCGGACTTTCCTTCCACCGTCCGCAGCATGTGCAAAAAAGTGTTCCAGCCGACGCGCGGCGAACAGGTGCCGCTGATGGTGCGGCAGGCGTGGAAGACGATGCTGACGGGCCGGCCGGGGCCGGTGGTGCTCGACGTGCCGTTCGACGTGTTCAAGGAGGCGGCCGCCGAAGAGACGCCGCGGCCGGAGGAGTGGAACGCCAACATCTCGTGCCGCTGCGGCGCAGACCCGGAAGGCGTGCGCAAGGCCGTCGACATGCTGCTCGCCGCCGAGCGGCCGGTGATCCTGGTGGGACAGGGCGTCAAATATGCCGGCGCCGCAGAGGAGTTGCGCGAGCTTGCCGAGCGGTTGCAAATTCCGGTGGCGCATTCCATGAGCGGCATCGGCGCGCTCGACACGCGGCACCCGCTGTCGCTCGGGCTCGTCTCGCGCGGCGGAGCGTATCAGGCCAATCACGCAGCGCGGCAGGCGGACGTGCTGCTTGCGCTCGGCGTGCGGTTCGACGACCGCACCTCGTCGTCGTGGCTGCCGGGTTATTCCTTCACCATTCCGCCAACCAAGCTCATTCACGTGGACATCGATCCGGAGGAGATCGGGCGCAACTATCCGGTGGCGCTCGGGCTGATGGCGGACGTGCGCACGTTCCTGCGGCAGGTGCTGGCGGAGCTGGCGGCGCGAAAAATCCCCGGTGAGGCGTCACGCAAGCAATGGCTCGCCGCCATCGACGGCTACCGCAAGGAATGGGAAAAATTTGTTGCTCCCGGCTTTGTAGACGACTCCACGCCGATCAATCCGCAACGCGCCGCCTACGAGATCGACACCGCGCTGCCGGAGGACGCAATTCTGGTGAGCGACATCGGCGTGCATCACAACTGGCTCCTTCAATTCTGCAGGCCGCGGCGGCCGGATTCGTTCATCGGCTGCGTGGGCTTCGGGCCCATGGGATTCGGGGTTGCCGGCGTGCTCGGCGCGAAATTCGCCGCACCCGACCGGCCCTGCGTGTCGGTGTGCGGGGACGGCGCGTTCTTCATGCATGCGAGCGTGCTCGGCACCGCGGTGGAGTACGATCTGCCGGTGGTGTGGGTGGTGTGGAACAATTACGCCTATGCGTCGATCCGCGGCTTGCAGCGCGGCTATCTCGACGGCCGCGAGCTTGCCACCGATTTCAGGCATCCGCGCACCGGCGAGCCATACAATCCGGATTTCGCGGCCATGGCGCGGGCGGCGGGGATCGACGGCGTGCGGGTGGACCGGCCGGCCGATCTGCATGATGCAGTGAAAATGGCAGTCGCGGCAAACCGACCGTATCTGATCGACGCCAATATCGCGGCGGACAAGAACCCGGGCGGCGCCGGGGTGTGGGAGCTGCCGGGCATCGGCCAGAGCCAGCCGGCGATCGGCGGGCGGTATCAGCCGAAGGCATAGCCTTCCACTCTGGCGGAGCGTTGCTTCCAGCCTTCGCGCCCGCGCCGTATGTGTCTGGAAGACGGCCGCCCTTCCAGGCGGCCGCGAAAGGCGTCGCGCAACGCCTTGCGAACGGCCGCGGTTTTCCGCTAAAAATAATACGGTGGAGCCAGGGTTAACGCTTCATTAACGCCTATCCGCGACCCTGGCTCAGGTCTTGACGAGGGTTTGATGCCGACGCGCAACGACAAGCGTGCGACGATCCGGGGGGCCGCAACGGCCACCTCCGCGGCCGCCCTCATGCTCGGCGGGCTCCTGCTCCTTATCGGCCCCTGAGAGCCGGCTGGGCTTTTGCCTGGGCTCTCAGGGAAGCAACGACCCGAACCCAGGATCCCAGCGCGCCGCAAAAGGCGCAAAGCCAGAAGGAAAATCTCCATGACCACGCAGGACAAGTCCGAGAAGGACCGCGTCGTCATTTTCGACACCACCTTGCGCGATGGCGAGCAATGCCCCGGCGCGACCATGACGCACGAGGAGAAGCTTGCCGTCGCCGAGCTGCTCGACGAAATGGGCGTCGACATCATCGAGGCCGGATTCCCGATCGCCTCGGAGGGCGACTTCGCCGCAGTGTTCGAGATTGCCAAACGCACCAAGAACGCGGTGGTCTGCGGCTTGGCGCGCGCGGGGCAGAAGGACATCGACCGCGCTGGCGAAGCCATCAAGCCGGCCAAACGCGGCCGCATCCACACCTTCATCTCCACCTCGCCGGTGCACATGAAGTGGAAGCTGCAGATGACGCCGGAGCAGGTGTACGAGATGGTGATTGCGTCGGTGACGCGCGCGCGGCGCTATACCGATGACGTGGAATGGTCGTGCGAGGACGGCACCCGCACCGAGCACGATTTCCTCTGCCGCTGCGTGGAGGCAGCGATCAACGCCGGCGCGACCACGATCAACATCCCTGATACGGTCGGCTACACGGTGCCGGAGGAATATTTTGCGCTCATCAAGATGGTGCGCGAGCGGGTGCCGAACGCGGACAAGGCGCGGTTCTCGGTGCACTGCCACGACGATCTCGGCATGGCGGTGGCCAATTCGCTCGCCGGGGTGAAGGCGGGCGCGCGGCAGATCGAGTGCACCATCAACGGCATCGGCGAGCGCGCGGGCAACGCGGCGCTGGAAGAGGTGGTGATGGCGATGCGAGTGCGCAACGACGTGCTGCCGTTCTGGACCGGCGTCAACTCCACCATGCTAACGCGCGCCTCAAAGCTCGTGTCGGCGGCGACCTCATTCCCGGTGCAGTACAACAAAGCGATCGTCGGGCGGAATGCGTTCGCGCACGAAAGCGGCATCCACCAGGACGGGATGCTGAAGCACACGCAGACCTACGAAATCATGACGCCGGAGAGCGTGGGCGTGAAGCAGACCTCGCTGGTGATGGGCAAGCACTCCGGGCGACACGCTTTCATGCACAAGCTGGAGCAGCTCGGCTACAAGCTCTCCGGCAATCAACTGGAAGACGCGTTCGTCCGCTTCAAGGCGCTGGCCGACCGCAAAAAGCAGATCTACGACGAGGACATCGAGGCGCTGGTCGACGAGGAGATCGCGCATGCGCACGATCGCATCAAGCTCGTCTCGCTGACGGTGATCGCCGGCACCATGGGGCCGCAGACCGCCACCTGCACGCTCGACATCGACGGCAGGCACATCACCCAGCAGGCGACCGGCAACGGGCCGGTGGACGCCACCTTCAACTGCATCAAGGCGCTGGTGCCGCACGAGGCGACGCTCGAGCTGTTCCAGGTGCATGCGGTGACCGAGGGTACCGACGCGCAGGCGGAGGTGTCGGTGCGGCTGGCGGAGGCCGGCCGCGCGGTGACCGCACGCGGCGCCGACCCGGATACGCTCGTCGCCTCGGCCAAGGCTTACCTTTCCGCCCTCAACAAGCTCATCGCCCGACGCGAGCGCGGTCGGGTCGAGGTGGGCGGCTTCCGCCGCATCCATTCGACCGACGCCGGCTAAGCGGCGGCATGGATGCGGTTAACGTTTGCGTTAACCGCATCCGCGCAATGCCGGTAACCGCGTTGAACGTTTATTTTCGACGGGGCGCGGTTTTTCGCTATCCAATTAAGCCGTTCGGGGGCCTTGCGCGTTGGACCGCTGCGCAAGACCAATAACGGATCAGTGTCATGACGGCGAGATTGGCCGGCGGCTTCGGCGCAGCGTGCTTCGGCGCGGCCTTGCTTGTCGCGCCGCTTGCCGCGGCGGCGCCGGCGACGCGCGCCGGACAAGCGCCTGAGACCGAGGCGCGCCGGGCTTATGTTCCCTCCGATATTGTGGTTACCGAAGCGCATATTTTTCTGATCAAATTCGTCCTGCAACTGCGGCCCGAGCAGGAGTGGCACTGGATGCCGGTCGAGGCGGCGCTGCGCGATCTGGCGCGGGCGCAGGCGGCCGCCAAGATGCAATTCGTTTCCACAGCGGGGGATGCAAGCCGCACGGCAGAGAACCTCGATGTTGCCACCCGCCTGCGGCGGATCGCGCTCCTGGCGCGGCCGCTGCTGCGTTCGCTCGACGTGGCCCAGCGGCAGAAGCTGATGACGCTTGCGCGCTCGGCGCGCCTCGAGCAGCTCTTGCTGGCCTCGCAGTAATCCTGAGCCAATCATCGCATAACTGGGCTGCGTTTTTGCGACCCGCGAGACGGCACCTTGTTGCCGCGACTAACTTTGCGACTGATTTGCGGGTGCTGCCGGGTCAACGCCAGGGACAGACTGAACAAATCTTCATCTGTGTGGCACGCCGCCATAGCAAAATGAAAAAATCGTAACTTGCACAGACGGCCTGGCCCCTTTGAATTTGGTCAGGGACTCCACGTTCCATTGGAGATCAAACCAGATGTGGAAAGCTATGCTTGCGGGGACAGCCGCGCTTACGCTTGCCGGCGCGTCTTTGCTTTACGCGCAGACACCGCCGATGCAGCCGGATCGCGACGGCGGCCCGCGTTTCTCCCGGCCGATGTTGACACCTGACGAACGCGCCGCGCTCATCGACGCGCGCATCGCAGGACTGAAGGCCGGCCTCAAACTCACGCCTGAGCAGGAGCGCCATTGGCCGGCGGTCGAAGCCGCCTTGCGCGAGCGCGCAAAGCTGCGCACGGAACGCATCGAGCGGTTCGTGAAGATGCGCGAGCAGCGGCGCGCCGATCCATCGCAGCGCGGCGATGTGGTCGAGCGCATGAAGCAGCGCGCCGACGATATGGCCGCCTCGGCGGCGGTGATGAAAAAACTCGCCGACGCCATCGACCCGCTGTACAAGAGCCTCGACGACAGTCAGAAGCAGCGCTTCGCCCTCCTGTATCGCATGGGCGGCGAGCGGCGGCACTTCTGGTTCCGCGGCCGCGAGTTGGGGCCGGAGATGGGACCGCCGCAGCGCGGCCCAGGACGTCAGGGACCTGACCGCCGGCAACGCCGCACCGACCTCGATCTTTGATCGATGAGACGCTGCGGCGCGGCGATCGGGTTTACCTCCCTGACGATCGCCGCGCCGCCTCAAGCCGCCGGGTTTTTTGCAAACCCGGCGGCTTTTTTCGCGGCCGCGCCAAGCGCGCGGCTCGCACAACCATGGCGGCGCATGGCGGCGGCACGATCTATTGCCCATATCAACCCCGCAACTTCGACGCCGCAACAGCGCGCGGCGGGCGCGGGTTTGCTGGACAGCCTCATAACCCTTTGCTAAACGACGCGTTTGCGGGATTTCCCGCACCAAGCGACCCGGGCGCATAGCTCAGTTGGTAGAGCAGCTGACTCTTAATCAGCGGGTCCGGGGTTCGAGTCCCTGTGCGCCCACCAGATTATTGAACCATTCCAAAGACTTATCGAACGGTAACAGAATCGCGCAGCCTGCGAGCCTGCGGCGAGTCAACAATGAGTCAACAAATTCTATGAAATCACTCACCCCTTTTCGGCCAGCCTCTAAGGACCACCGGCCGAAAATCCATTCGATCAATTCGCTCGAACGCCTCAACGGCGAGATCAAGCGGCTTTCAATTGAAAGCGAAAGCGTACTTCCAGGACAATCCATGATGAGCACTGGGGAGTGCGACTGAGACTCGATCATCGGAAGCGTCCCGCCAATTCTTTTGCGGAATGCTTCGGACCGGCTACGCGGACGACGTAGTGGCATCGCGCCAGCTCCCGGGCGTCTGCCCGGTAATGCGCTTGAAGGCTCGGTTGAAGGCAGCTTCGGATTTGTATCCGATACTGGTGGCGATGCTCGGAATGCTTTCATGCCCGACACGCAAACGTTCGGCCGCCAACTGGATCCTCCAATTCGCGAGGTATTCGATCGGCGGACGTCCCAGTAAGGCCTTGAACCGATCGGAGAGAACGGTGCGCGACGAACCGATCCGCTTCGCGATCTCGTCGAGCGTCCAACGATGTCCAGGCTCAGCGTGCAGGAGTTGCAGGGCGCGACTGACAACCGGATCGTTCAGTGCCGCGAACCACCCTTTCGAACCGGCCGGAAGCCGCGCGATATGGCGCCTGAGGAGTTCGACAAAGAGCAGCTCCATGAGACGACCGAGCACGGCCTGGGAGCCCGGCGTGGCTGCCTCAACGCGGCTTACGATCTCGCGGACGGTCGAGGCGATCAACGCACCGACCTTGTCCTCCGTCGTCCGCTCGATCAGCATGGTGGGCAGGGTTCGGAACACCGGCGTGAACAGGAATTCCGACGATTCAACGAAGCCACACACCATACGAACTTCCTCGCCACCGCCACCATAATTGACCGTCCACACGCCTTCGATCGGGCCCGGCTGAATTATCTCGTTCGCCTGCGCGATCCTGTCCGGCTTGCCGCTCCAGAACTTGTACTGGCCGGGCAGCGGAAGAAAAATCAGATCGCCAGCGCTCACCCGGTGGCACTCGCCGGCGGTCTCGAATTCGCACTCGCCTACGACGATCAGATGCAGAATGCTGATGTGCCGCAAACGCGCCATCGGCGTGCGTTCGCTGTAGGATTTGGGATCGATCACGCCGAACGGCGCTGTAAAGCAGGCATTTAGGAACACCGCCCCTGTCAGCCGGACCGCCTTGAGCATCTCCGACAAGAGGTCGGTCGCCGCCGGAAGCCGGCGATCCGGCATTTCGGCAAAAGAACTCGGCGGCTCGATCATTGCTGCCTCGCGAACGAAGCGTCAGCCTATCGTCAGAAAGACGGCGTCATCCTGAAGAATAGCATGGCTCCGGGGGCCGGGGGTGACCGCTAGGGAGGTACTCATGCACGGGTCCATTCAGCCTCATAACCAGCGACCTGCAGCCGTCTGGAGTTCGGGCGGGCTCGCCTATGACGAGATCAGCCGGCAGATCGCCAGCGCGCTCGACCATTGCGTCCGGCGGCTCGACCCCAAACCGGGCGAGCGCATTCTCGATCTTGCAACCGGCACCGGATGGACGTCACGGTTGCTCGCCGCTCGCGGCGCCAAGGTTACCGGCGTCGACATCGCTGCCGACCTGATCGATGCTGCGAAAGTAATCGGCCAGTCCAGCGGCCTGGTGATCGACTACGAAATTGGCGACGCGGAACGGCTGCGGTTTGCCGATGCGAGCTTCGATGCCGTTGTCTCTACCTTCGGCGTGATGTTTGCATCCAATCCCGAGGCGGCGGCGGGGGAAATTGCGCGGGTCTGTCGCAAGGGCGGACGCATCGCGCTCACGACATGGCGGCCGGACAGCAATGTCTTCGAGATGTTCAAGGTCATGCAGAAGTACATGCCGTCCCCGCCGTCACCTTCGCCCTTCGCCTGGGGAAGTCGCGATCGGATCAAGGAACTGTTCGGGTCGAAATTCGATCTTGGATTCGAGGACGGTGAGACGATCTACTATGAGCGCAGCGGCGAAGCGGCGTGGCACGCCTTCGTTTCTGGATACGGGCCGACAAAGGCTCTCGCTGCCAGCCTCGACGAAAAACGTCGCAACGATCTCAAGCGGGATTTCGTGGCGTTCCACGATGGCTTCGCAGCGCCATTGGGAATCGCCATGCCGCGTCAATATCTGCTGACCGTCGGAACCCGTCGCTGAGCGAAAGGCTCGATGGCCATGCCGCCTTAAGAAATCTTGACGAAAGGGGCAGCGTCGATGGCAGGCTATGATGCGATCGTGGTGGGAGCCGGGTCGGCAGGATGCGTGCTGGCGGCGCGGCTTGCTCAACGGGGCGCCTCGGTGCTGCTGCTCGAGGCAGGCCCGGATTATGCGTCCCAATCGTCGTTGCCCGCCGACATCGCCGACGCACGAATGCCCGCATTCTCCCACGACTGGGGTTACAGCAGTGCGCCCGGCGCCATTGGGCGCGAACTGCCGCTTCCGCGTGGTCGGCTCGTCGGCGGCTGTTCGGCGACCAATGCCTGTTTTGCGCTGCGCGGATCGCCGGCCGATTACGACGCATGGGCGGCGAGCGGAAATGCAGGATGGTCGTTCGACGAATGCTTGCCATTCTTTCGAGCTTTGGAGGCGGATGCGGATTTCGGGTCCGCGCCTTGGCATGGGCCTCCGGCCCGTTGCCGATTCGACGATATCGAGAGAACGAGCGTAATGGATTCCAGCAAGGATTGATTCTGGCCGCGATCGAGCACGGCCACCCGTTCGTTGAAGACCACAATGCGCCAGGATCAATCGGCGTGGGGCCGCTGCCGGTCAACGCCGTCGATGGCGTGCGGATCAGCGCGGCACACGCGTATCTCGGTCCGCTACGCGGATCGAAGAATCTCACCATCCGAGCCGATACGCTGGTTGACCGCGTCGTGCTGGAGCGGGGGCATGCGACCGGCGTGCAGGTTGCCTCATCGGACGAGATCATTGGCGCCGATCTCGTCATCCTCGCAGCCGGAACTTATGCCAGCCCTGCCCTGTTGATGCGATCCGGAATTGGCCCGGCGTCCGACCTCGCTGGTTTCGGAGTGGAATGCCATGTCGATCTTCCCGGCGTCGGTCGAAATCTGCCGATCATCCCTGGGTTCCTACCCGCCTTCCCGTGACAATCGCAGCGGACGGACCGGGTTTCCACACTGTCTTGACGTGGCACAGCACGGAGGCGAATGCGTCGGATCCGCCCGACCTGCAGATTTTTGCACAAGGCCCTTTCATCAACGAGGGGACGGCTGTGGGTTCGTTATGTGCGGCGTTATTGAGGCCGCGTTCGCGTGGCCGCGTGATGCTGCGATCGCTGGATCCCGCCGCGCCTCCAATGATTGATCTCGCACTGCTGACCGACGGCAGCGACTTGCGGCGATTGATGGAGGGCTTACGTCAGGCCCGTCGCCTGGTCTCGGCATCGGCCTTCGACGCCGTGGCGGACCAGCAACATCGGCGCGGCAACGGACTGCGTGACGGCGAACTGAAGGATGAAATCTACGCCAACGTCAGAACCTATCATCAC
Organism: Xanthobacteraceae bacterium; assembly: GCA_035574295.1. GTDB lineage: Bacteria > Pseudomonadota > Alphaproteobacteria > Rhizobiales > Xanthobacteraceae > PNAI01. The sequence goes on along the minus strand of DATLYX010000004.1, from coordinate 1,028 downwards.
CCGACCGGAACCTGCGCCATGGGGCCGGACCCAGCGCAGGCGGTGGTGGATCACAACGGTCACGTCCACGGGACCGAAGGCTTGGTCGTGGCGGACGCATCCATCATGCCGGAAATCCCGTCGGCCAATACAAACCTGGCAACTATCATGCTTGCCGAGCGGATTGCCGCTCGATTGACGGGATGAGTCGCTCCTGGTCAATATCCTACGGCCGTCGACACTCTAAAAGTTACGGCCTTTCGAACAATGGATGTCCAAAGCATGCCAGGAGCAATATGATGTGGTTCGCGTACCGCAGCGAAAAGCAGTGAGTTACGGTGAAATTCTGCGGACTGGCGGAGTGGTCGCCCTGATCTCGAACTTTTGCTCCATTTTGGTAAGTCGGTAATCCTCTCTGGTGTGGAATGACGATCATATAGCGGATCAAATCGAGGGTGGGGGCTCGCTCATCTGCTCGATGTCATTTCGGTTCATCAAGACGATGTGCTGCTCGTGTGGCGGGCGGGCGTCGGGCTTTAGGTCGAGGCCCAAGCGGCGCAGCGCATAGAAGAGCATCGCCCGCCGCACGCGGACCTTCGCCGTCCCCTTTGTGATGCCGTAGTCGAGCGCGATGGCCTTGGCCTGTGCTGGCGTGAGACCGGGATGAGGGGCGATTTCCAGATCAATGAAGCTGTGCCAGTCGTAATCATCGCTGGGCTGTGATCGGGCGGGGCCGTCGAGCTTCGGTCGGCCGAGACGACCGAGCACAAAGTCGCGAAATTCTTCGGTTTCTCGATCAAAGGCTCGCGCATGCCAGCGAAACCCGTCGTAGGCCAGCGCATGAGGCTCAATCACACGCTCGATCGGCTCCGGCCGACTCATCGACTGATACTGGGCAGTGAGTGAGAGACCTTTGCGGATTGCTGCGAGCACGGCGCGTAAGACGAAGGCGTCGATCTTGCGTTCGGGCACAGGCGTTGCGTCGAACGGCGGAACTGTTCCGACGGAGGTGTCGGCCGCGGCAATGAGTCCGGCATCGACGAGACGGA
>DATLYX010000003.1:0-17511 GCA_035574295.1 Xanthobacteraceae bacterium | reverse complement strand
CGCGAGCGGCGCAACCGCCGACACCACACCCATGCCGACGACGAAGGCGGCGAACAGCACCGTGTGCGCCAGCGCCACCGCCGCCACGACCTGGTCGCCCAGGCGGCCGAGCAGCGCCAAATCGGTGGTCATCATGGCGACCTGCCCGAGCTGGGTGAGCGCCATGGGCAGCGCGAGCCTGATTGTCTCGGCCATCTCGCCGCGCCAAATCGAAGCTGTTGCCGGCGTCAAGGTTGCGCCAGCGATCACGGGTCCCGGCATTGTGCGACTGTATCAAAGCAATGACGGCCGCTCGAGGCGGCCGATGAGGCTCTATCTATTGATCGTGGAGGAATTGCGGAAGCCCCGACACATCAAGGGCTCTGATCAAGCCATCAGTAATACTCATTTGACCGAGATCAAACCGGAACCGGGCGCCTGATGTTTCGTTACACCACTGTGACAATGCCAATCCAGCCGTCAATGGGGGTCGAGATGACACGACGCTATTCGAGAGCTGCATCAGAGGACGTGGAGCGGGCGATGCGCAAGCGAAAACGCGGTACGCTCAAGAGCGGAAAGAGTGGCAAGAAGGTGACCAGCCGCAAGCAGGCGATCGCCATCGGCCTCTCCGAGGCCCGCCGCAAAGGCAAGCGGGTTCCCACGCCCGCCCGCGATCGGCGCTGACCTCCATACCCTGCATTCCGTCGCGATGTCGAGCGGGCGTCACGAAGCCCCCACTGCCAGCAACGCTTCGGCAAGAAAGGCGAAAGTGGTGTCCGTTGGGAGGCCTGTGCCGGCGTCGCTGTGGGGCATCAAAAGACCGGCGGCCGACAGGGCGTTGGCGAGCGGGGGCGGACGCGGTATCCGCAACTGATCCCTCAGGCGGCTGGAGAGCGAGACGGCCTTGTACGCCTCGGCCTTGCGGCCGGCGAGGTGTTTGCTCAAGGCGAGCGCCTCGAGGCACACCGCAGCCTCCGTCCGATACTGCCCGCGAACCACGATCTCGGCTGCATCGCGCAACAACACGAGATCGCTGGTGTCGGCCGGTGGCCCGAGCATGGCGAGAAGGGACAGCGCGCGGGCGATCTGCGGCTCGTTCTCGATCTTGCGGGAGTGCACGAGCGATTGCTTGAGACACTCTCGCGCCGCTTCGCAATTTCCGCCCATCCAATGAATCAGGCTCATCATGATCAGGGTGCGCGCGGCCCCCCAATCGTGGTTCATGGCGGCGAACGCTTGCATGGACTGCTGCAGGGCCGCCCGGGCGGCGTCGATATCTTTCCTCAAGTGCAGATGAACCTCGGACCAGACCATCAGGGTGACGGCTGTTTCCAGGCCGAGAGCCTGCCGCGTGAAAACCTCGTAGGCCGCCGCCAAGGTTGCGTCTGCATCGTCATAATTGCCGATCCCGGCGCGAAACTGCGTGTCGATCAGACGAAGCCTGACCTCGGTCACCGAATCCAGCGCCGGTCTGGCGGCGATAATGTCCTTGACCCAGCTCTGCGGTTCCGCGTTTGCGTCGCGGATCTCATAGAACACAGTCAAATTCCAGATCAATTGGATGGCGCTCGTGAAATCGCCGGTGGCCAACGCGGCCTTGATGACCGCGCGCAGGTTCGCGCGTTCGGCATCGAAGCGCGCGGCCCAACTCCGCTGGTTCGGCCCGCACAAGAACGGCGCCGCGCGATCGCTGAGTTGCAGAAACCACGCAACAAATCGCTTGCGGATCAGCTCAGCCTCGCCGGAGCGCACAAGGCGGTCGGCGGCGTAGTCATGGACGGTTTGCAGCATGCGGAAACGCGGCTCGACACGCTCGGGATCATCGGACGGCAATATCAGGCTGCTGTCGAGCAGGCCGGTGAGGTCGTCCATCACATTGACGGATCCGTGGCCGCAAACCGCCGTCGCCGCTTCCAGCGAGAAACTGCCCTCGAATACCGAGAGCCTCGCCAGCATGCTGCGTTCGCCGGGCGAGAGCAGCTCGTGACTCCAGTCGAGCGTTGCGCGAAGCGTCTGCTGCCGGGCGGGCAGGTCGGCGCTTTTCGAACTCAACAGCTCGAAGCCTGAGCTCAGGCGTTCAAGGATCTCCTGCGGCTGCAGCAGGCGGCTGCGCGCGGCGGCGAGCTCGATGGCGAGCGGAAGCCCGTCCACGCGGCGGCAGATCTCGGCGATTGCGCGCAGATTTTCCTGATCGGGCGAGAACCTGGGATTGACCGCGCGTGCGCGATCCAGGAACAGTTGGATCGCCGGCTGATCGTCGAGGCGCTGCTCGCCCTCCTGCGGCACCGGCAGCGGCGCCACCGGAAGTTCCTGCTCGCCGCTCACGCGCAGCGCGCGCCGGCTGGTGGCGAGCACCTGCAGGGTGGGGCTCCGTTCGAGCATCTGCCGGATCGCCTGCGCGATGCCTTCGATCTGTTCGAGATTGTCGAGCACGAGCAGCGCCCGGCGGCCGCCGAGATGATAAGCGAGGGCGGCCTCCGGCGACCAAGTGCCTTCCGTCCGTATCCCCAGTCGATCGACAATGACCCGCGCGACCAGGGGCGCCTCCGTAACCGTCTCCAGCGGTACGAAGAACACGCCGTCCGGATATTTGGACTTGAGCGAGATCGCAGCAGTCTGGGCGAGGCGGGTTTTGCCGACGCCGCCGAGCCCGGTCAGAGTCAAAAGCCGCGTGCCCTTGTCGAGAAGCTCTTGCACCGCCGCGATCTCGCGCCTGCGCCCGAGGGTCCGGGTCAACGGAATGGGCGTGATGGCCGCCGGCTCGGCGAGGTCGACGCGCGCGACGCTCGCCTCGAACCGTTCCGAGAGCAAGAGCGCAAGGTCGCGTTCGACAAGGCCGACCAGCTCCTCGATGGATCGAAACCGCCGGTAAGAAGCCTGGTCGTCGGCTTGGAACCGCTTGATCAACTGGTTGAGCCGCTCTTCGCGCTCGGGCGCCGGATCCTTGATATAGAGGAGCCGCGGTCGATGGCCGGCTAGACGGTACTCGTCTTCAAGCCCGGAAATCTCCTCGCCCTCGGCGATCCAGCCGTAACGCTGCCAGTAGATTCCAAGAAACACGTGGCTCTGCGCCAAGTATGCCCTGTAGAGCGAACGCGGCGCATGCGGGCGCGCGCCGTCCTCGAACATCACCGGCGCCAGATGCAGCCTTTCGATCGCGCTCTTCACCGCCAGCCGCTCCGGAGCGAGCTCGCCCAAGGTCGAGCTGATGAAGACCCGGAGCCTTTGATCCGGCGTCCGGATGATGGGGGCGTTGGGAGCGATGTCTGCCAATGCTACGTCCTGCCTGGTGCTTGGTCCGCTCAGTCCGATCTTACAACAATAGATGCAATACCGAGCGGATGCGACAGGGGGGTCAGGTTTGCCGAATGCCGGTTGATGGTTTGTGCGGCGGGACGCCCGAGGAGTGCGCTTGAGCGGCCGTCGTCGATTAATCGCGCGGGACGGTCGTTACGCGAGCCTCACGCTCTCCACCGCCACATCCTTGCCCAGCGCCTCAAAGACCTTGGCGACGATGCCCTTGGCGTCGAGGCCCGCACGCGCATACATCGCAGCCGGCGTGTCATGGTCGATGAACACGTCTGGCAGCACCATGGCACGGACCTTCATGCCGCGGTCGAGCATGCCGTGCTCGGCCAGCGCATTGAGCACATAGCTGCCGAAGCCGCCGATCGAGCCTTCCTCGATGGTGATCAGCACCTCGTGCTCGCGCGCAAGGCGAAGCAGAAGATCGACGTCGAGCGGTTTGGCAAAACGCGCGTCGGCGACGGTGGCCGAAAGTCCCAGCGCGGCAAGCTCGTCCGCCGCCTTCAGGCATTCGGCGAGCCGTCCGCCAAAATTGAACAGCGCGACCTTGGTACCCTCGCGCAGGATGCGACCTTTGCCGATCTCCAGCGGCCTGCCTTCCTCCGGCAACGGCACGCCGATGCCTTCGCCGCGCGGATAGCGGAAAGCGCACGGCCGGTCGTCAATCGCCGCGGCTGTGGCCACCATGCGCACGAGGTCTGCCTCGTCGCCTGCAGCCATGACCACAAAGCCCGGCAGGCAGCCGAGAAAGGCGATGTCGAAGGAGCCTGCGTGAGTGGGGCCGTCGGCGCCCACGAGGCCCGCGCGGTCGATGGCAAAGCGCACCGGTAGCGATTGGATCGCCACATCGTGCACCACCTGATCGTAGGCCCGCTGCAGGAAGGTCGAATAGATCGCCGCGAACGGCTTGAAACCCTCGGTCGCCAGCCCCGCGGCAAATGTCACCGCGTGCTGCTCGGCGATGCCCACGTCGAAGCACCGCGTCGGAAATTCCTTCGCGAACAGATCGAGTCCGGTGCCTGACGGCATCGCCGCCGTGATGGCGACGATCTTGTCGTCCTTGCGCGCTTCCTTGATCAGGCTCTCGGCGAATACTTTGGTGTAGGACGGCGCCTGCGCCTTGGATTTTGCCTGCGCGCCGGTTGCGACATCGAACTTCAGCACGCCGTGGAACTTGTCGGCAGAGGTCTCCGCCGGCGGATAGCCCTTGCCCTTCTGCGTCACCACGTGCAGCAGGATGGGTCCGGCGTTCGCCGCCCGGATGTTGCGCAGCACCGGCAACAGATGATCGAGATTGTGCCCGTCGATCGGTCCCACATAGTAGAAGCCGAGCTCCTCGAACAGCGTGCCGCCGGTCCAGAACCCGCGGGTATATTCCTCTGCCCGCTCCGCCGAATATTCGATGAATTTCGGCAGGCGTTTCGCCAACTGCTTGCTGATGTCGCGGATCTTCAGATAAGTCCTGCCCGATACGAGCCGCGCCAGATACGCCGACATGCCGCCGACCGGCGGCGCGATCGACATGTCGTTGTCGTTGAGGATCACGATCAGCCGCTCGTCGCGGGCGCCGGCGTTGTTCATGGCCTCATAGGCCATGCCCGCCGACATGGCGCCGTCGCCGATCACACACACCACGTGGTGCGACTCGTTCTTGAGGTCGCGCGCCACCGCCATCCCGAGCCCGGCGGAAATCGAGGTCGAGGAGTGGGCGGCGCCGAACGGGTCGTATTCGCTTTCCGCCCGCCGGGTGAATCCGGAGAGCCCCCCGCCCTGGCGAATGGTGCGGATGCGGTCGCGCCGGCCGGTGAGCACCTTGTGCGGGTAGGCCTGGTGGCCCACGTCCCAGACCAGGCGGTCACGCGGCGTGTCGAAGATGTAATGCAGCGCCACCGTCAACTCGACCACGCCGAGACCCGCCCCGAGATGCCCGCCGGTCACCGCCACGGCATTAATCACTTCCGCGCGCAGTTCGTCGGCGACCTGCTGGAGTTGGCTCACTTGCAGCCGGCGCAGGTCTTCCGGTGTCTTGATGAGATCGAGCAGGGGCGTTTTCGATTCTGGCACCGCTGTCTCCAGGACGAGCATACAGGCCCGCTGCCGGTCCTGACTCGCGGCCTGAGGCTTACACCAGAGGTGCGCATCCCGCAATTCTCGCCCGCCGCGGGGCGCCATTGCGACCGGCCGGGACCCGGGTCGGTGCAGCGCGGTCGTAGCCCGGGGCAGGGCTTACCACGAGTTCGGACATGGCTAGGCCGCCCGATCCACCTTGATCGCGCGCCCGCCGCGCACCATCATCGACGCCGTCGCCCGGCTCGGGCCCCCGATACGGTTTGCAGGGGCCAGCATTGACACGAAAGCGCCGCCCGGGATTTGGCCGCATGGCGGCCCTGCGGGTCTGGCAGCGGCGCCCAACGCGCCGGTTCGATCGGGGAGGGATCAATGTTGCAGATGAACTACTGGACGGACAAATGGGATCTCGACGAAAAGGTCTGTCCTTGCGACGTACATTTCAACGACTGGGTGGCTCAAGAGAAGCTCCGCAACAAAACCATCTATCACTTCGGCACCGGCACCCACCACATCGTCGGCATCAAACAGGCCGCGCGCAAGAATCGGGTGTTCGCCATCACCGCCTCCAAGGAGGAGTATCAATCCTATATCGATCTCGTCACCAACAACTCCGCCGTTGCCCATTATTATCTTGCCTATTTCGGCGACATCTATTTGAGCAAGCGGGAGCTGTTGCCGAATTTCGATGTGGTGACGATGTTCCACATCTGCGAATTCTTCTTTCCCAATACCGCGAGCAAGGAATACGGCGGCCTGACCGACGCCAAGCTGCTCGATCTCTTCACCGACAAGACCAACAAGGGCGGCCACATCCTTTTTTATACGCTTTCGATGGGCTGGGATAAGACCAAGCCCCTGCTTGCCAAATGGGAGAAGAAAGCGCCGGTCAAGCGCGTCGGCGAATTCAAGACCCTCCTGGTGTACCGGAAAAGATAGTCACCCCACCGCAGGGCGGCGGCTGCGGCCTGGCCTGTGCGGAGATGGAACAGGACCTGGCTGCTCCGGCGACGGAAATTGTGATATCCTTGGCCACGGATGACCGGATCCGAAAGCGCAAGGCGCAAATCTTCCGGCCGGCGAAAGCCGTTGTCGGCCGATCTGGAGCGCGAGCTTGCCGCGCGCAAGCGCCAACTGCAGGACGTGCTGGCGCGCCAGAACGCCACCGCGGAAATCCTTCGCGCGATCAGCGCCACGCCGGCAGACGCGCAGCGCGTGTTCGAGATCATCGTGCACAATGCGGTCGTGCTCTGCGGCAGTCTGTTTGCCAACGTATTCCGCTTCGACGGCGAAATGCTGCATTTCGTCGCCAGCCACAACGTCGGTCCGGACTACGTGGAGCTGCTCAGGAACAAATACCCGATGCGGCCCGACGCCTCGCAGGTATCGGGGCGCGTCGTGCTCACCGGTTCTGTGGTCCGCCTGGAAGACGCCCTCCGCGATCCGGACTATGACCAGCGATTTCCCCGCGCGCTCGGTTGGCGGCGCATGCTGGGCGTGCCGATGCTCCGCAACGGCGCCCCGATCGGCGTGGTCGTGGTCGGCTGGGCCGAGCCGGGGCCGGTCCCGAAGGCGCAGGAAGAACTGCTGAAAACCTTCGCCGACCAAGCAGTGATCGCCATTGAGAACGCGCGGCTGTTCGACGAGGTGCAGACGCGCAGCCGCGAACTGAGCGAGTCTCTGCAGCGGCAGACCGCCACCGCCGACGTGCTCAAGGTCATCAGCCGCTCGGTGTTCGATCTGCGGACCGTGCTCGACACGCTCGCGGAGTCGGCGGCGAGACTGTGCGAGGCGGATGCAGCGGCGATCGCCCGTCAAAAGGGCGCTGCATACTATCAAGTGGCGCACTACGGAACGCCGCCGGGTTACGAGGAGTTCGTGAAGGATCGGGCGCTACAGCCGGGACGCGGCACGATTGTCGGCCGCGTGCTGCTCGAGGGCGCAAGCGTGCAAATCCCGGATGTTTTGAAAGATCCCGAATATGGTGCGCTCGACTTCCAGAAGAAGACCGGGATGCGCACCCTGCTCGGCGTGCCGTTGCTTCGCGAAGGCAGCCCCATCGGCGTGTTCGTACTCTGGCGTCGGGTCGTGCACCCGTTCTCCGACAAGCAGATCGAACTGCTGACCACCTTCGCCGACCAGGCGGTGATCGCCATCGAAAACACGCGGCTGTTCGAGGAGGTGCAGGCCCGCACGCGCGAACTGACCGAATCGCTTGAATATCAAACCGCAACCGGCGATGTGCTCAACGTCATCAGCCGCTCGCCGGCCAACCTGCAGCCGGTGCTCGACACCATTGTGCAGACCGCCGCCCGGCTGTGTTCCGCCGAATACTCGTTCATCGTGCGCTACGCCGACGGCAAATGCCGGCTTGCCGCAGCCAACCGGGTCGATGCCGAGCACATAGCCTACCTGGCGCGAAATCCCGTCGCCGTGGACCGTGGCTCGGTCACCGGCCGCGTCGTGATAGAGCGCAGAACGCTGCACGTGCCCGACGTGCTGGCCGATCCGGAATTCGACCGTTTCGAATGGCAGCAGGTCGGCAAGCAGCGCACCGTGCTGGGTGTGCCGCTCGTGCGGGAAGGGACGCTGATCGGCGTTATCATCCTTGCGCGCACCGAAGTCGCGCCGTTCACCGACAAGCAGATCGAGCTCGTCACCACCTTCGCCGACCAGGCGGTGATCGCCATCGAAAACGCCCGCCTGTTCGACGAAATCCGGGAAAAGAGTCGCCAGCTCGAAAATGCCAACAGGTACAAGTCGCACTTTATCGCCTCCGCGAGTCACGATCTGCGCCAGCCGCTGCACGCGCTGAACCTGTTCGTGGCTCAGTTGCAGGCGGAGACCGATCCTGAAGAGCGCGAGCGCCTGATTGCCCGCATCGAGGCCGCGGTGAGCTCGATGAACGAGCTGTTCGAGGCATTGCTCGACATGACCAAGTTCGATGCCGGCATCATCGAACCCAATTTCACCGAATTCTCCATTACGCGGTTGTTCAACCGTATCGAAACCACATTTGCCGCCGCCGCGCGCGAAAAGGGGCTTCGCCTCAGCGTGGTTCCGAGTCGCGCCTGGGTGCGCAGCGACTTCATCCTGCTCGAGCGCATGCTGTTGAACCTTGTGTCCAACGCCGTGCGCTACACCAATCGCGGCGGCGTCGTGGTCGGCTGTCGCCGCCGCGGCAGCGAGCTGCGCATCGACGTATGCGACACCGGACCGGGCATTCCCGAAGATCAGCAACAGAACGTGTTCAGCGAGTTCTTCCAGCTTGCACCGGCGGAGCAGATCCACCGGAGCAGCCGAGGTTTGGGCTTGGGCCTTGCCATTGTGGATCGGCTCAGCGAAATCCTGGACCACCGCATCGAGCTGCGGTCGCGCCCCGGCCACGGTTCCCGCTTTTCCGTCACCGTCCCTTTGACTTCCATGCGCGATGCCGGCGAGGCCCCGGGCATCGCGGCCGCGGTGGCTGATCCGGCGCGGGGTAAACTGATCGTGGTGATCGACGACGACCCGCTGGTGCTGGAGGGGATGGGCGGAATCTTGCGCAGTTGGGGTTGCCGGGTGATCAGCGGCGACACGCCCGAGGCCGCGCTCGCGAAAATCGGCGAGGACAAGAGGCCCCCCGACCTCATTATTTCGGATTATCGGCTGTCCAACGGCAAAACCGGCATCGAGGCGACCGCGCACCTGCGCAAGGCGCTGGGCGCCGAAATTCCGGCCTTCCTGATCAGCGGCGATACGGCGCCGGAGCGCCTGCGCGATGCCAGCGAGAACGGCTTTCAGCTCCTGCACAAGCCGGTGCCGCCGATCCGCTTGCGGGCGATGCTCCAGCAGTTGCTGCGGGGCAACACGGGCAGGGCGGGCAGGCGCGCTACGGGCGGTTCCGCGCCGACGGGCCGAAGCCAAGCGCCCCCGCCGCAATGACCGCCTCGGTGCGGTTCTTTGCTTTCAGCGCCTTCAGAATAGCGGTGACGTGATTCTTCACCGTCGGCTCGGCGAGATCGAGCGCGCGGCAGATCGCCTTGTTGCTCTTGCCCTGCATCATCAGCACGAGCACATCGAACTGCCGCTCGGTGAGCCCGAGGTCGGCGGCCGAAGGCAGCTTTTCCGGCCGCATCGAGGGCGCCGGCGTCGGCACCTGCCGGCCGAGAATCTCGGGCGGCACATAGATGCCGCCGGCGAAGATTAGGTTGAATGCGCTGAGCATCACCTCGCGCTTGGCCGATTTTGGGATGAACCCAAGCGCCCCGAGATCGAGCGCCTTGGCCACATTATCGCGATCCTCGTTGGCCGACAGCACGACGACCGAAATCGCCGGATGACGCTGGCGCAATTCGGCCAGCACCTCAAAACCGTTGCGGTCGGGCAGGTTCAGATCGAGCAGGATCAATTCGAGGTCCGGGTTCTGCTCGATCTGCTGCATGGCCTGCCGGGAATTGGATGCTTCCAGGAAGACCGCCGCCTCGCCCATGAGCCCCCTCAGGACGCCGCGCAGCGCCTCGCGAATCAGGACGTGATCGTCGACCACCAGAATCTTCATGCCTTCAGTCTCGTTGCTGTGGCCGCAGCATCAATCATACATCAGTATCAGGACCAAAGAACCGTTCGCGCGTGCCTCCGGCCCCGGCAAAAATACCGGAAATCCCGTGCTTTTCGCTGCAATCATCGCCCGCCGGGAGTTTGGTCGCAAGACGTCTTGCTGATTCATTTCGCCCACGCGCCGCGACAAGCTCTGCACCGAAAACGACAACCAGAAAACACGCGACCCAAGGAGCAGAGCCATGGAAACCTTACTGACTGCGATCATCCTCTGGCTATCGGCCAACTTCGAGCTTCCCGCCAATTATGAATATCCGCGCATTGAGCTTGCCTCGAACTCCACCATGCGCACGCTGTACTACCAGAACTTTTTGCTGGGAAACCGATCAGGCGCCGACGCCACGGACAACAAAGTCCCTGATTCACCGCGCGCGACCGAATTGGTTGCCGTTTACAGCAGCGTGTCAAAGACAATCTATCTCCCGCTGGGATGGACCGGAAAGACGCCGGCGGAGCTGTCGATTCTGGTTCACGAGATGGTCCACCATCTGCAGAACGTCGGCGGGCTCAAATATGAATGTCCGCAGGCGCGCGAAAAGCTTGCCTTCGTCGCCCAGGAACGCTGGCTGCGCATGTACGGAACCGACCTGGAAAAGGAATTCGGCATCGATCCTTTCTCGCTTCTTGTCTTGAGCAATTGCGGATACTGAGGCGACGCCGGTCGCTTCGGCGGTCTGGATCGCGCATTTCTCATCCGCGCTGCAATGCGGAGAAGGCAACGCCCTTGCAAACCACCCCGGGCGGCAGTAGTTCAAAGGCTGCCGTTCGGCGTCAAGCGAGCCATCCAAGTGTTTGATCTTCGCAACCTCCTGCGCGTTCTTCTGCCTGTCATCCCGGCGTGCTTGGCGCTGCTGCTTGCGCCCGCGCCGGGAGCAGCGGGTGCGCAGCCTGTCCAGGATATCTCCCTGGTTCCGTTCGAGCGTTCCGGCCAGCCGCTCAAGCTCACCCATCGCACAACCGCGCCTGAACTCAGCGCCCTCGAAGAGTTCGGCATCGACGACGATGCGGAGCGGCATGTAAAGGCCTTCCCGCGCGCTTGCCGCGCGGCTTTGCCGATCAGTTGGCCCGAGCCTGCCGTCAAGAGCTCCTATTGCGCGCCGCTCAGTCCGTACCGCTGCTGCGCCGCCCCGCCCACCGGACCTCCCCACGTCTGACCTGTTCGCGCGCCTCTGCGGGCGGGCTATGCGCCCGCGCGCCCGCGCGCGTCCTCGTGCGTCAGTCGATTTCAGCGCGGCCGGGGCCGTTCTACGGCAGGCCGCAAGGGGAGTTCACAATGCTTGCTATCGTAATCTATGTGGCGGTCGTCGCGGTCGGCGAAGTGATTGCCTTCGGGCTCGGCGTCCTCGTGGACAGAATGGTTCCGGACGCCTGGAGCATGATCATCTACATGGCCATGTTCTTCGGCGTGATCTGGGGCGCATGGCCCATCGCGGTCTACATCACCGAGCGGTGGTTGATGCGCACATCTGAGCAGCCGCCGCACGGCCGCCGCATTCAATAGGATCGCGCAATAGGATCGCGGCGCCCGACGAGCACTTTAAGCCGCTTTTGCAAGGATCTGGCCGTTGCCGCGGGCGCCGCCCTCCTGCGTGGTCCTTCCGCGACCTAAAATCCTGGTCTGTCAACGGTCGCAAGGCCGCTTGCCTGCGACGGCCGGCCACGCGGCCGCCGCCGGCGAGCGCATTGAAGCGATCGGCCGCAAGGGTTACGGTATGAGCGGCGCCGCAGCACGTAGGGCTGCGGCCGCAAGCATAGAATTTGAACGCCCAGAAACAGCACCGGGAGAGGGAACATATGAAGCTGCATCGTTACCTGCTCACGGCATGCGTGCTCGGCCTGACGCTCCTCGCCGGCGCAACCCGTGCCCAGGATTATCCGACCAAGCCGGTTCGCATCATTTCCGATTCTGCGCCCGGCAGCGCGATCGACATCACCCTGCGCATCATTGCCGAGGGGCTGAACCAGCAATGGAATCAGCAAGTCGTAGTCGAAAATCGGCCCGGTGCCGGCGGCGCAATCTCGGCCAAGGCGGCGGCTGAGGCTCCGCCCGACGGCTATACGCTCTACGCGCCCGCGCTCTCCGTGTTTCTGGCGATCCCCGGTAAAGCCCCGAATCTGCCGCTGGTGCTGCCGCGCGACTTTCTGCCGGTCGGATATACCGCCGATCAGCCAATGGCGATTGGCGCCTCGCCAAAGCTTGGCGTCAACACACTTCCCGAGCTGATCGCTTTAGCCAAGCAGAAGCCCGGTGAGATTTCCTACGCGGTGAGCGGCGTCGGGCGGTTGACCCATCTCACGGGCGAGCTGTTGCAGATCCAGACGAACATCAAGCTGCAAATGGTGCCGTACACAGGCGGCTCTGCCCAGGCGACGACCGACGCGCTCGGCGGCCGCATCGGCATGGTGATCGAAGCCTATACGGGGCTCACGGGCGCCTTCCAGTCCGGTCATCTCAAGCCGCTCGCCATTGCCTCCGCGGAACGGCTGCCCGGCGCCCCAAACATCCCCACGGTCAGCGAGACCATCCCCGGCTTCATCGCCTCGGGCTGGCAGGCCGTCGTGGCGCCCAAAGGCACGCCCGAGGCGATCATCAACAAGGCAAGCGCGGACCTGCGCGCGGTGCTGCTCAAGCCCGACGTCAAGGACAAGCTCGCCTTGCGCGGCGCCTATGTGCGGCCCATGACGCCGTCCGAGGTTCTCAAATACATCAACGATCAGCAGGCCTTGTGGAAGCCTGCGATCGAGCGCATTGCCGCCCAGATGAAATAGGGAGAACCCCGGCGCGGCCGCGACGGCGACCCAAGCTCAGCTTCGGCCGGCCACCCAGGTCCGGACGACGCGAATGTCGTCCGGATCGAAAGCCACGAGGTCGGCGCGATAACCGGCGGCAATTCGGCCGAGACTGCCGCCGAGCCCGATGAAATCTGCGGGATGAGCCGAGGCAAAGGTGAGTGCCCGTTCGAGAGGCACGCCCAGCATGCGCACGCAGTTGCGCACCGCCGTCGCCATGTCGAGCGCGGCGCCTGCGAGCGTGCCGTCCTTGCGCAGGCAACGGCCGTCGATGGTACGGATCTCCTGACCGTAGAGCCTGAATGTCAGTCGCCGGCCGCCGACCGGCGGCATCGCATCCGTGATCAGTAGGGGCCGCCCGGCGCCGCGCAATGCCAGCCGCAACATCGCCGGAGCGACATGAATGCCGTCGACGATGAGCGAGTACCAGACGTCCGGCGTTTCCAGAGCAGCCGCAATCGGCCCCGGCGCCCGGCCGGCAAGCTGCGGCATGGCGTTGAACAGATGCGTGAAGCCGCTGAGGCCCTCGGCGATCGCCGCGCGGGTCTGCTCGTAGGTCGCCATTGTGTGGCCGAGGGAAACGCGAATTCCCCTTGCCGCAAGCTGGCGGATGAACCCTTCCGGCATGCGTTCCGGCGCCAGAGTGATCAGTACGACACCAGCCGCGGCGGTGGCAATCATGTCGATGTCCGCCGGCGACGGCGCGCGAATGCGGTCGACCGCATGAACGCCCGGCCGTTCCGGAGAAAGGTAGGGCCCCTCGAGATGAATGCCGAGTACGCTCGGCTGCAAGGCGCGTGCCGTCCGCACTGCTTCGAGTGCCGCCCGCATTTTTTCCGTTGTATCGGTCATCAACGTTGGCAACAGCGCAGTCGTTCCGAATGTTCGGTGGGCTGCGGCGATTGTTGCAATGCCTTCCGGCGTCGGTACCTCGTTGAACAGCACGTCGCCGCCGCCGTTCACCTGCAGGTCGATAAATCCCGGCGCCAGCCACAGGCCGTCTAAAGACTCCACATTCATATCGCGCGGCAGCTCGCCGCGCGGCACCAGGGCCGCAATGCGCTCGCCGGCAATCACCACAGCGGCGTCGCGATGCACGGCGGCTCCGTCGAACACGTGGCTTGCCGTCACCGCGTAGGGTTGCTGGTTGCTCATGACTTGATCCGTCTCGCTGAGCCGTCCGCCGGCATGGCGAAAGCTCATTCAGGCTATTTTCACCGCTGCCGTCGATCCCAAAGAGGGCTGTCGTTGCGCTACCTTCCCTAAAACCCCTTGTGTATAACGCAGCCGATCAAACCTAGATTACATGGCGATTGATACTTAACCTAACGCGGCGGCAAGTTATGGAAACCGAACGCCCCAGCCCGCGGTACTCCGGGATCGATGCCTGGGATCCAAGCGATATTTTGGATGCCATGATCGAAGGCCAGTTCGCGGCGGTCGCGGCGGTCCGCACCGCGCGGCCGTCGATCGAACAGGCGGCCCTGGCGATGGCAGCGCGGCTGAAGTTGGGGGGCCGTCTCATCTATGCGGGAGCCGGCACTTCCGGACGGCTCGCGGTGCAGGATGGCGCCGAGCTGGTGCCGACTTTCAATTGGCCGCGCGAGCGTCTCTTGCTGCTCATGGCCGGCGGCCGCGACGCCCTTTTGCAGTCCATCGAAGGCGCGGAGGATGCGGTCGAACAGTCGCGCGCGCTCGTGCAGCAGCACGCCGTGGGGGCTGACGATGTGCTGATCGCGGTGGCTGCGAGCGACAGCACCCCGTTCACGCTGTCGTGTCTGCGCGAGGCCAAGACGCGCGGCGCGCTTACCGTCGGCATCGCGAACAATCGGAGCACACCGATTCTCACCGAGGCCGATCATCCGATCTGGCTTGACACCGGCGCCGAACCGATCGCGGGCTCCACCCGCATGAAGGCGGCCACTGCGCAGCGTGTGGTGCTGACCCTGCTGTCGTCGCTGGTGATGATTCTGCTCGGTCGCGTCTTCGAAGGGTTGATGGTCGAGATGCGCGGGGCCAACAAGAAGCTTGCGCGCCGCAGCGAGAACATCCTTATGCAACTGTCCGGGCGCCGGCGAGACACGGTGCGCATGGCGCTGAACACGGCCGGCGGTGATCTCAAGCTCGCGCTGTTGCTGCTGCACGGCTTAAAGCGCGAAGAGGCCATCGACGTACTCCGCCGCTCCGGCGGTCAGTTGCGCCAGGCATTGTCGCTCATCGGCAAGCCGGGTCTGGAGCCCAGCAGCGCAAAGGCTGCCGCCTCGACGACCGCTCCAGGTACGGACGACGCTCTCGTCAAAGCCGATGACCGCGGCGCGCGGGCGAAACGTTAACCACCCTTTTTGCTGCAAAATCAGGGCAGCCGGATCGCTCCGGCTGCCCTGGGTATCCGTCGGCGATGCGGATTAATTGGCCGAGCGCGCATGCCGACGCATCGACATCTTTTGCGCCGACGTGGTGCGCGCGATCACGCGTACCGGTGTGGCGGCGCTGGCGATGGTCGTGGTCTGCTCCAGGAATGGGTAGCGGTCGGCGATTTTGTTCTCGACATCCTCGTTCGTGTAGAGGGCGAGCTGCGCGTTCCGCCGGACCGTCACGGGCGGCAGGGTCGCGGTTGCCGGCGGAGCGGCCTGCTCCAGGTGCGGATAGCGATCCGCGATTTTGTTTTCCACCACTTCGTTACGGTAGAGGTCGAGCTTGGCGCTCTGGCGCACGATGCCGCGCTGGATGGCCGCCGGCTTCGCCGCAATGCGGTCGATCTTCTCGAGGAACGGAAAGCGATCGCCAATGCGATTTGCGGGGTCCTCGACCGCCACCGCGACCGAAGTGCCGCCGAAAACGAGGAGGGCAGCAAGCGTAACAGCGTATTTGGTGAACATGATGGGGTCTCCATTTGCCGGTGAGCCCAATGCCCACCTTGCCCAGTGTTTCGTCGCAGCACTGATGGAGATTACATGGACCTCTTTCACAAATGTGTGTGCGGCATTTGAACTGAATGCGCACGCGAGGGCCGCGTTATTCGGGCTTTGCGATGTTGTTCTCTGGATTACATCGCGGCGATTCGCGTGCGCAGAGAGCCCGCCGCACGATGCAGATTGACCGCTAGCGCGCCGGGCGTCTGCCCGGTGGCGGATGCTGCCTCCGGCAGGGATTTTCCTTCCAGCGCGAGCTGTTGCACCGCCTCGCGTTGGCGAGCCGGCAGCGAGGCAGCCAGCGTTGCGAGCCTCTGCTTGCGTTGCGCGTGATCCAACTCGTCTTCTGGATTGCCGGAGGGATCGGCATGATTTTCGAACGCATACGGTTCGTAAGCCTCTCTCCGCGCGCTGCGGTCCTTGTTGCGCATCAGGTCGATGGCGCGCCGTTGGGCGATCGTCCTCAGCCACGCTGCGAACGGTCGGTCGGGATCATAGGTCATTTGCGCCAGGTGCACGGCAATCAGCGTTTCCTGAACGACGTCGTCGAGCAGATCTTCGGGAACGTTCTTGCGGCGCGCGGCGATTCGGATGTGGGGGATCGACGCACGGAGCAGGCGATCGTAGGCGAGTCGATCTCCGGCCTGCGCCGCGCGCATCCAGCCCGCCATCCGGCGCTCCTCCTCGTTGAATTGGATGACTCGGCCTGTCTGCTCGCAATGTGCAACGCGCCCGGCGCGCCGGCTGCAGGCACCAGGCGATTCGGGCGCCGGGTCGACTTTGCGAGGACGAGCGAGAGCGCAGCAGGCGGCCATGACCAAACCCTTACGCCACTTGATCCATGTCGCGGCCAAGCTGCTCGCCCGCCGCCGTGCTGGGCTCGTAACCGAAGATCCAGTCCGCCATCATCGCGCTGACCGCGTGGGCATGACTGAACGGCCCCATATGGCCTGCGCCGTACACCGTTTGCAGCGATGCCCGGCGCATGGCCTTAGCGAGCGTGCGGGCGATCACCCGCGTCGGCTCAGGCGCCAATTCGCCTTGCAGCAGCAGGGTGGGGACATTGAGGCGGCGATAAGCGTAGAGCGCAATCCGCTCGCCGAGAGCCGCATGGAACTCGAGCGGCGCCTTCCGGATATAGCGTGCGAATGCAGCGCGGAGATCTGGCCGCATGGCGTCCCAGGTGCCGGCGCCGTTCCAATATTCGAGAAAGGCCATCGCTGCGTCGTAATGTCTGCCGTCCGACACGAGTCGTTTCACCCGGCCTGCGATCGACGCGATATCCGCGAGCGCGGCCTTTCCGTCATGCGCGTCCATCTTGAGCAGATGAAAGGCCGCCGGTTCGTACAGGCTGATGCTCGCGATCTTGCTCGGTCGCTCGATGGCGGCGCGCAAGGCGACGCAAGCTCCGTAGGAATGCCCGACGAGGTGTATCGGCCGCTTGGCGCCGTCGATCATGCGCACGATTCGCGCCGCCTCGTCGCTCATGCGGAATTCCTCGGTGGCGCCGTGCCAGTGCGGCGTGGCGCCGCTGCCGATCAAATCGGGAGCGATCACCGTGAAACGCGGACCAAGCTCGAGCTGGAGCTGGCGCCATTGCGCGCCGGTTGCGCCGGAGCAGTGCAAAGCGATCACGATCGGCTTTGCTGCCGGCCGGCCGATGCTGGAGAGTGGCGTGACGTTCGACATGGTTTTGGTCCTCAATGGGTTCGGATGAGCATGACTCTCTCTGGCCGCAAGCGGCGTTTACAGCTCAGTTCCTGGGTGTTCGCGAGGGACCGCGCCTGGCGTGAGGGGCCCACCGCCACTTGCAATTCGGCGGCCGTCTCGGCGGGCGCCTTTGAATTGAGCGCGG
>DATLYX010000002.1:0-4120 GCA_035574295.1 Xanthobacteraceae bacterium | reverse complement strand
AGCGCAGCGGAGCGGTGCGCTGCTGAACCGGGACCGCCAAGGGGATCAATCCCTGAAACCCCACAAAAATCGCTGACGCCGCAAGACGTTCCCTTTCATACGTCGTCTATCATACGTCGTTTTTTCATACGTCGCCCTTGGCGGTTCCGGACCAGCGGTGCACCGTTCGCGCTTCGCGCTCACGCTGCACCGCATCCGGGACATGCCAATATCATTTCATCACGCTTTAGACACTCAAATCAGCGGAACTGCCCTCGTCGGACCCCCCTGGAACTCTCTGGTGGGATTTTTGCGCATTGCGACCAATCCAAGAATTCTCGCCCGACCGTTGCCGACTGCAATCGCGCGGAATCAAATAGAAACCTGGCTTGCATCGGAAACCGTGTGACTGCCGCATCCGACCGAGCGCCATGCCGAGGTGCTCGGGACGTTACTCGCTCAACCAGGCGTGCATGGCAATCTGGTGCCTGATGCGCACCTTGCGGCGCTGGCGATCGCGCACGGCCTGATCCTGTGCTCAACCGACGGCGACTTCGCCCGCTTTCCGGGGCTCAAGTGGATGAACCCCTTGGCCGCGTAAGCTCACCCCGCCGCCGGCAGCGTCAGTTCGGCGCGCAGGCCGCCGATCGGCGAGGCGCTCAGGTGCAGCGCGCCGCCGTAAAGCGAGGCGGTCTCCACCACGATGGCCAGGCCGAGGCCGGAGCCTGGCTTGCTCTCGTCGAGCCGCTTGCCGCGGCGCGCCACTTGCGCGCGCTCGGCGGGCGTCAGCCCGGGGCCGTCGTCGTCCACGATGATGCGCAACACGGTGCGGTCGGGCGCGGGCCGCTCCAGCTCCACCTCGACGGAGACGCGGGAACTCGCCCATTTGCAGGCGTTGTCCACGAGGTTGCCGACCATCTCCTCCAAGTCGGCGCGCTCGCCGCGGAAGCGCGCCGCGGACGGCAGCTCCAGCGCCATGGCGAGGTTCTTGCCGTGGTAGGTCTTTTCCATGGTGCGCGCAATCGACTGGATCACCGGCACCACGTCGGTGATCGCGCCCATTACCGCGGTGCGCGCGGCAAGGCGCGCGCGCTCAAGGTGCCGCGCCACCTGGTCACGCATCACGTCCACCTGCTCGCGCACCTTTGTCGCGAGCGGATCGTCCGGGCGGGCGCCGGCCTCGTTCAGCATCACCGACAAGGGCGTTTTCAGCGCGTGCGCAAGATTGCCGACATGGGTGCGCGCGCGCTCCACGATCTCGCGGTTGGATTCGATCAGCGCGTTGGTTTCGCGCGCCAGCGGCTCGATCTCGACCGGGAACTTGCCTTCGAGGCGTTCGGCGGCGCCGGAGCGGATGGCGGCCAGGCTTTCGGAGATGCGCTTGAGCGGCGCAAGGCCGAAACGCACCTGGAACATGGTGGTGAGCAAAAGCACCACGCCGAGAATGGCAAAGGTGGTTATCAGCGCGGTGTTGAAGGAGGCCACCTCGTCGTCAATCTCGAAGGCGTCGCCGGCCACGGCGAGAAAATAGCGGCCGTCGGCGCCGAGATCGATGGTGCGTTCGATCTGCCGCAGTTTCTGGTCCTCCGGCCCCTGGACATAGCCGACGCGGGTGCCGCCGCGCATGACGGTTGCTTCGTTCGCATCGATGCGCGGCAAGTTGCCGTCCCACAGCGAACGCGATGAACGAACCTCAGGCTTTTGCGTGTCGAGGCGGGTGACCTGCCAGTACCAGCCGGAGAGGGGCAGGCTGAACAACGGCTCGCCGAGCGACTGCGGAAAGCGGTCGTTGTCCTCGGGCGAGGCGAGGTCGGCGACCAGCGTGCGCAAATAACTGTCGAGGCGGTGGTCGAACGCGCGTTCCACGGCTTGGCGGTAGAGCGAGGACAATACCAGCCCGGTCACCACGAGAATGACGACAATCCAGAAGCTCGCGCTGAGAAACAGACGGAGCGCAAGCGAATTAGCGCGCATGACACCGGGGCGGCTGTCCGGGAATGCCGCTCCCTGCCTGCGGCGAGAGGGCGGCGCGCCCGCCGCCGCGGCGGGCGACCTCTCCCCGCTGACAGGGAAAGGCGATCGAAATTGGCGATCCAACCATATAACGCGGGGCGCTCATGCGCTCGGCGGCGTCAAGAGATAGCCGAGACCGCGCACGGTCTGGATCACCTCGACGCCGAGCTTCTTGCGGATGCGGCCGACGAACACCTCGATGGTGTTGGAGTCGCGGTCGAAATCCTGGTCGTAGAGGTGCTCCACCAATTCGGTGCGGGAGACCACGCGGCCGGCGTGGTGCATCAGATAGGAGAGCAGGCGGTATTCGTGGCTGGTGAGCTTGACCGGATTGCCGTTGACACTGACACGGCCGGTACGGGTGTCGAGCCGCACCGGCCCGCAGTTCAGCTCGCTCTTGGCGTGACCGGCGGAGCGGCGCAACAGCGCACGGATGCGCGCCAGCACCTCCTCAAGATGGAACGGTTTCGGCACATAGTCGTCGGCGCCGGCATCGAACCCCTGCACCTTGTCGCTCCAGCGATCGCGCGCGGTGAGAATCAGCACCGGCATGGAGCGGCCGGCGCGGCGCCAGGCCTCCAGCACCGAGATGCCGTCCATCTTGGGCAGGCCGATGTCGAGGATGACGGCGTCGTAGGGCTCGGTCTCGCCGAGATAATGCCCCTCCTCGCCGTCGAAGGCGCGGTCCACCACGTAGCCCGCGTCGGTCAACGCGGTGGCGAGCTGCCGGTTGAGATCCGGATCGTCCTCGACCACGAGCAGACGCAAGACAGATCCTCCCTAGGAAATCCGTTCGTCCCCGCCAAAGCAGGAACCCGGCGTCAAATCAACCCGGATTTCCGCTTGCGCAGGAACGGGCGGATGTGAGGCAAGCCCATGCAATCGCATTTTCGCCCCTCCGGCGCTAGAGCCCCTCGATGAGGTCTCCGTTCTTGGCATTGACCCGAGTGTGGGTGACTTTGCCATCCCGCGCCAACACTGTCAGCACATAGACAAGGGTCTTTCCTTCCCGGCAGAGCTGGGCGCGCACCACTTGGCGGCCCCCATTCTGGCCAGAAACCGCCCTGATGGCGGCAGCAAGCGGCACCGCCTGACCGCGTTCGACCGCAGCGCGCTGTTCGTCACGCGACAGGCAAACGACCTCGTTCGCTGCCAGAAGCGGCGTCATGTTCCATCCCAGTATGACGCAGATCGCAGCAAGGGCGCGGATCATGGGTATGGTCCTACGCTCGCAGGTGTGAACCTTCGATGAATGAAGCTTACGGGAAATTTAGAAAAGAGGAAGGCGGAACATCATCGGTCGTGGAGAACGGCGGGTTTGCGGGTGGGCCCGCACGTTCATTGCGAATTGTTGCGGCAATAGGCGCGCCAGGCGGCGTTATGTTCCTTGACCTGGGCCACGGTCTTTGCCGTGTCGCGTGCCGACCACCAGATCGGCGCGAAGGCCGCGCAGGCCGCACGAACGGCGTCAGTCGTTGCGGCGGAATCCGTCGTCCTGCATGAGGCGAGCAGGATCGCGCTCAAGATCAGCGCGCACATGCGCGCGCGAACGCCGGGCCCGGTCGATGGCATCGAGAGCCTCGCGGTGGGATTTGAGCAATGCTTCGGCCACGGCGGCGTCGATGCGGCGCCGGTCGCGCAGATACTCGACGAACGAACGCAACAGCGCCAGCGCCGCGGCGACGACGGCGAGCCAGTTCATTTCGCCGAGCCGCCGGCTTCCGGCGCGGCGCCGGCGGAGGCGTGCACATAGAACGACCAGGCAAGCGAAATCAGCGCCGCGACAGCGCCGCCGATGAGCTGCACTTGATCTTCGCTGATCACGCCCTTGGTGGCGTAATAGGTGCCGACGGTGGTGACGATCCAGCGCGCGGCGGAAAGAACTTGGTCGAGATTGAGCATGGCGGACTCCTTCGGTTGAGTTCGGGCTGCGGGCACGGCGCGGGCGCGCTGCCGCTTCAAGGGATGGCGAACTGAAAGTGCATCGGGTCTTGGCGGGTGCGAAAATCGCCGCCCCAAAACGCGCCCTCGGCCTTGAAAGCGTCGATCACCGCCTGCGGCATGCGCGAGCGGCGCTCGCGGTTCATCGGATTGTGTTCGGGGTCGATGTCGATGGCGGCGGCAAACG
>DATLYX010000001.1:0-24406 GCA_035574295.1 Xanthobacteraceae bacterium | reverse complement strand
CGCCCCACGGCGCCATGTGGTTTGCGCTCGACACCGCGGCGTAGAGGCCGGCCATGCCGTGGTCGAGCATCATCGCCGCATAGACGCCGGCGGCGCCCGCGTGATTGGAGCGCCGCGCGCCGACCCAGCCGACCCCGGTCTCGCGCGCAAGCTCCACCGCAAGCGCGGCAGCGCGTGTCATCACCAGATGTCCCATGCCGTTGTCGCCGTCCAGCAGCGCCGTGGCCGGGCTGCGCCGCAGAACTGCGATGTTGGCTTTCGGATTGATGCGCCCCGACTGTAGGTTGCGGGTATATTGCGGCAGGCGAAAGATGCCGTGCGCATCCGCGCCGACCAGATCCGCCTCGATCATCGCCTGCGCCACCGTGCCCGCATCGGCCTCGGGCATGCCGCAGGCGCTCAGCGCCTCGCGCGCGAAAGCGAGCAACACCTCTGCGGGGAAGCGAACGTCAGACATGCGCGCTAAGCCGCCTTGGCTCTTGCGGCAACCGGGAAATATTTGTCCAGCCAGTCGTAGATCACGCTGCGTACCCGCGTGTTGCTTTCCGCGAACATGAAATGATCCACGTCCGCAAACAGGTGCAGATCGGTGGGCTTTCCCGCGCGCTTGAACAGCTCGATCGACTGCTCGGTGGGCGTCACCGAATCGGTCGAGCTATGCAGCAGCAACAGCGGCCGCGGCGCGATATTGCCCACCACGTCGTCGGCGCGGAAGTCGTACATGCTCTGCGCGGTCTCGGCCGGAAACATCTCTATCGAGCCGGCCGAGAGATGGCCGCGCAGATGCGGCGGGATCGGCACGATGTCGTAGCGCGGCACCATCAGCGACTTGCCGGTGCGCTCGCGGTAGCGCCGGCCCTCTTCAAGCATGGCGGTGAATTTGGCCCATGCTTCAGGAGTCGGGTGCTGGCCGCGGAACTTGCGTTCGCCGTCGCCCCAGCCGCCCGACGAGATCACCGCCGCCACGCGGCGATCGACGCCCCCGGTGTAGATGGCGACCGCCGCGCCGAAGCTCGAGCCGATGAGGCCGATGCGCTCCGCATCCACCTGCGAATGCTGGGCCAGGAACGTCAGCGCATTGCGCGTGTCGGAGACCTGATCGAGGCACAGGATGCGGCCGCGCTCGCCCTCGCTTGCGCCGCATCCGCGCATGTCGAAGCGCAGCGTCACATAGCCGAGCCGCTCGAACATCGCGCACGGCTCGAGCACGTTGTTGGAATTCATGTTGCTGCCGAAGCCGTGCATGACGATGAACGCCGGCCGCCGTTCGCCGGCCGCCAACCCGTCCGGCACGCGCACGACCCCGGCAAGTTTCAGCCCATCGGAGGGAATGGTGACTTTGGTCTCCGTCATGTGCCTTTATCCTCCCTGGGCCGCGCTCCCGCGCGCTTGCGGCCTGGGCCAATACATGCCCGCGAAAAACGACGGGCCGCAAGAGGCAACGACCGCCGCAGCGCAGCCGCCCTTTCCCACTCCCATTCGCGCGGCAAGGGCCGGACGCACATCACATGCGTTACGCGCGAATGCGTTACGCGCGAATGTGTTTCCCGCAAATGTGTTACGCGCGCAAATGTGTTACCCGCGAATGGGAAGAGGAAAGTTGCACCAAGCGCTCGCCCGGACTTCCCCTCTCCCGCCTACGGAAGAGTCCCTTTCCCGCCTCCAGAAAATTCCCCTCTCCCGCTAACGAAAGACACTTCCCCTCTCCCGCTTGCGGGAGAGGGTGGCGCGTGCTGAGCGAAAGCGAAGCACGCGCCGGGAGAGGGCTTTGGCTTTGGCTTTGGCTTTGGCTTTGGCTTTGGCCTTTGCCCCCTCTCCCGCCTCGCTCACGTCGTTCGCTCGGCACCCTCTCCCCCGCAAGCGCGGGGGGAGGGGAAAATTTCAGCCCCGAAGGGAGGGAGCGGGCGCGAACGGCGGGCAAGATATTTTATGCGCGGACCCATTGCGTTCGCGCAAGCGACGGAGAGGGGCTTGAGCGTGCGTTCTGCGGAGAGACGCCAGAATTTGCAGAAACTCCCGGCCAACCTCTGCAATTGTGGCAATCGCTTGCCACAGTCCAACCCGTTGCAATGACCGCCGAGACGTAGCAATCTTTCCGCCGAGGAGGCCATCCCGGGGTTAAGAAAAAGGGAGGTGGACGTGTTGGACTTCAACATGGCGCTGCTGCAAAGCCATGAGTTCATCGTGGGCGCCGTGGTGGCGGCGATCCTGCTGGGCGCCTTCTTCGGTTCTTCCTTGTTCCGCAACGTGGCGCTCGCGGTGGCGGCCGGCGGCGTGGTGCTGCTCTATCTGCAGGGCGGTGTCGCCAACCTCGTGGCGATCTCGCACACGGTCGCGACCGAGTTCCGCGCCATCCCCGACTTCTCCAAGGGCATGATGGTCGGCGTTGCGGTGATGGCGGTCTTGTTGCTGGGCTTTCGGCCGCGCACCTCGTCGTGAAGCGCGGCGTCTGAGCCTGCAACGCTACGGCCCGGAAAATTCCGGGCCGGCGCTTCTCTTGTGACGGAGCTCTTGTGGCGGGGCGGCCTACTTGAGCGTGGATGTTCCGCGGCCGAAGCGCACGATGCTGATGCTCTGGCGATTTCCGACCGAAGCGTCGCCCGCGCTCGCCTCAGCCGCGTCGCGCAACCCGCGCAGGGCGAGCGATAAGGTTCCCATGCGGCGCGCGAGCGCCAGCGTCTCGGTCTGCCGAGGGGTGAGCGCCAGCGTCGCGATCTTTCCGACGATGACCCGCTGGCCGCCCTTGTCTTCGATCGTCTGATCGATCGCCAGCACGCGCACGTTGGCAAGAATCGTCTCCGCGGTGACGAATTCCTCGTTGCTGACTTTTTCGATGCGCGTCAGGATCACGTCCACGTGGTCGTTCGGCAGAATGAAGCCGCCGGCCCCGGCCTCCGGAGAGATCTCCATGGCGACCGCCCGCAACCCCTGCGGCAGCATCGCCGCGATATAGCCCGAGCTTCCCGCCTTGACGATTTTCGCCTCGCGGATCGGCTCGCCCGCGGCAAAAGCGATGCGCACGATCGAGCCGGAAAGCTCCGCCGCAGCATTGGGGCGGTCTTTCTTCTGGATGAACTGTGAGCTGATGCCCGCGGCCGGCCAGGTGCGCCAGACCGCGTTCTGCGCCGTGATGGTCTGGCCGATCCCGATGTCTTCGGCCGCGACCAGGACCTCGGTGGTTTCGATCTGCGCCTGCGGCGGCGGGGCGGGCGGCGGCTCCGGCGCGCCGGAACGGCTCGCCAGCATGGCGGCCAGTCCGCCGGCGGCGAGCGCGATCACCAGAACGACGATGCGTGCGGTATTCATGACAGCCAACCTAGCGGCAAAGGCGATCTGGGCCAGTCTTCCCGCGAAACCTGACCACCAAAACGTGAACGCAACGTAAATAAAGTGTTGCCGAAGCCAAATATCGCCGCGGCGGCGAAAGGCCGAACGACGGCCGCATGGATCGCGGCGATCAGCCGACCGGCCGTTCGTCGGCGATCACCTTGCCGTCGTTCGGCAACGATCCGGGCGCCACCAGGCTGACCGCGCCGCGCAATTTGGTGACGGCGTGCAGGGTCTCCGCCACCGCCTCTTCCAGCCCCGGCTCCGGCCGCGCGCATTCCGCAAGCAAGGTCATGGCGTCCTGCTCGCCCGTGCGCGTGACCGTGAGCCGCACCCGGCCGAGGCTCGGATGGCGGCGCGCCACCTCCGCCACCGCGCTCGGGTGCACGAACAGGCCCTTCACCTTCGTGGCCTGATCGGCGCGCCCCATCCAGCCCTTGATCCGCATGTTGGTGCGGCCGCAGGGGGAGAGGCCTCCCATCACCGCCGAGAGGTCGCCGGTGGCGAGCCGGATCATGGGATAGTCGGGATTGAACGACGTGACCACGACCTCTCCGACCTCGCCGTCCGGCACCGGGTCGCCGGTTCCCGGCCGGACGATTTCCAGGATCAAGTGCTCGTTGACGATCATGCCCTCGCCGGCCGTGCTCTCGTAGGCGATCACCCCAACGTCCGCGGTGGCATAGCACTGCACGACCGGCACGCCGCGCTCCGCCAGCTCCTGGCGCAGGGACGCAGGCAGCGCCGCGCCGGAAACCAGCCCCCGTTTCAACGAGGACACGTCCTTGCCCGCTTTCGCCGCAGCATCCAGCAGGATTTTGAGAAAGTCGGGCGTGCCGACATAGCCCGACGGCCGCAACTGCGCGATCGCCTCGAGCTGCTGCTCGGTATTGCCCGGCCCCGCGGGAATGACCGCACAGCCGATCGCATGCGCGCCCGACTCCATGATGAAACCGCCCGGGGTGAGGTGATAGGCGAAGGTGTTGAGCACCACGTCGCCGGCCCGAAAACCCGCAGCAAACAACGCCCGCCCCGCGCCCCACCAGTCTCTGCCCGCGCCCTCCGGTTCGAAGATCGGCCCCGGCGACATCAGCAGCCGCCACACCCTGCCGGCCGCGGTGACATTGAAGCCGCCGAACGGCGGGTTCGCCTTTTGCAGGGCCGCGAGCTCGGCTTTCCGCAGCAGCGGCAGCTTGGCCAGTGCCGCGCGGCTCGTGACCGAGGCGGCCTCGATGCCCGCGAGATGCCGCGCCCAACCCGGCGCGCGCATGGCGCGGGCGATCGTCTCGGCGAGCTGCGCAAACTGCTCGCGCTCGCGTGCAGTGGGGTCGCGGGTCTCCAGCGTGTCGAAATAATCGGGCATCATTCCCATCCGCGGACCCGCTTCGCGACGGATCGTCACGCCAGCCACCGCTTGCGCCGCTTGTAGAATTTCAGGTTGCGGAACGATTTGCGTTTGCCCTCGGCAATGCCGAGGTAGAATTCCTTCACGTCCTCGTTCTCTTTCAGCGCCGCCGCCTTGCCGTCGAGCACCACGCGGCCGTTTTCCAGGATATAGCCGTAGCTTGCGTATTTGAGCGCCATGTTGGTGTTCTGCTCGGCCAGCAGAAACGAAACCCCTTCCTTCTCGTTGAGGTTTTTCACGATCTCGAAGATCTCTTCGACGATCTGCGGCGCAAGCCCCATGGACGGCTCGTCCAGCAGAATCATTTTTGGCCGCGACATCAGTGCGCGGCCGAGCGAGCACATCTGCTGCTCGCCGCCGGAGGTGTAGCCGGCGAGCGCGTGCCGGCGCTCCTTCAGCCGCGGAAAGTAGCTGTAGACCAGCTCGAGGTCGCGGCGGATCGCGGCGGATCCGTCGCGCCGCGTGAACGCGCCGGTGAGCAGGTTTTCCTCGACCGTCAGATGGCCGAAGCAGCGCCGCCCCTCCATGACCTGGATGCAGCCGCGCCGCACCAGTTCGCTGGGCGAGAGCGAATGCACCTCCGCCCCGTCGAACACGATCGTGCCTTTGGTGACTTCACCTCGTTCCGACTGCAACAGGTTCGAGATCGCCTTCAGCGTGGTGGTCTTGCCCGCGCCGTTGGCGCCGAGCAGGGTCACGATGCTGCCGCGCGGCACTTCGAGCGACACGCCTTTCAGCACCAGGATGACGTGGTTGTAGACCACCTCGATGTTGTTCACCGAGAGAATGAGATCGCCCGCGGCGGCGGCCGCTTTCTGTCCGGACGTGGCCGCAACGCCAGAAGGAGGCGGCGTTGCCGCCGCCTCCTTCAGGTCGCGATCGCCGTGCGCGGGCCCCGACATCAGTTGCTCAGGCAGCCCGGCGTGATCTTCTTCTCCGCGGCATACCGCGCCGCAGCTTCCTTCACCATCGGCGCAATCACCTTGTCGTCGGAAGTGTACCAGTCCGAGGTGAGCTTCCAGTTCTTGCCGTCCCAGGTCTGGATGCGGCCCATGCGCGTGCCCTCGTGGTCCTGGCACGATACTTTGATCGGCGCCAGCACGCCCTCAAATCCGAGCTGCTTCAGCCGCGCCTCGGTGAGGTTGAGGTTCTCCAGGCCCCAGCGCACCTGCTCGCCGGTCATCGGCTTGTTGCCGAACCGGCCCATGGCGGTGCGGATGCCCTCGGTTCCGAGCATGGCGTTGATGATGCCGCGCACGTAGAGGACTTCGCCGGTGTCCTCCCACTTCGCATGCCCCTTGCCCTTGTCGTAGACGTGCTTCTTTAAGTCGGCATGCAGCGGAATGTGGCCGGCGGTATGCTGCAGCGCGATCGCATTGTAACCGACCGCACCGCCTTCCGCGGGCCGCACGTCCTGCTCCGCGCCCGACCACCACACGCCGTACATCTTGTCGCGCGGATAGCCCACCGCCACCGCTTCCTTGATCGCGGTGGAGTTCATCACGCCCCAGCCCCACAACAGCACGTAGTCGGGCCGGTTCTGGCGGATTTGCAGCCAGGTCGCCTTCTGCTCCACGCCGGGGTGTGTCACCGGCAGGAACATGTTTTCAAAGCCGTGCCGCTTGGCGCGTTCCGTCAACAGCGCGATCGGCTCCTTGCCGTAAGGCGAGTCGTGATAGACGAGGGCGATCTTCTTGCCCTTCATCTTGTCGAAACCGCCCTCCTTTTTGGCGATGTGCTGCAGGATGATGTCGGCGGCGGTCCAGTAGGTTCCCAGCAGCGGGAAGTTCCACTGGAATACCGTGCCGTCGCGCGACTCCGAGCGGCCGTAGCCCATGGAGATGAGCGGGATCTTGTCCACCGGCGCCTTCTCGGTGAGCGCAAACGTCACGCCGGTCGAGAACGGATTGACGAAAGCGGCGCCGGTCGGCCCCTTTTTCTTGAGCCGCTCGTAGCACTCGACCCCGCGGTCGGTGGCATAGCCGAATTCGCATTCCTCCCAGACGACCCTGACCCCGTTGATGCCGCCGTCGCGTTCATTGAGCAGCGTGTAGTAGTCGGCGATGCCATTGGCGAATGGCACCCCGTTGGGCGCATAGGCGCCCGTACGATACACCAGTGCGGGAATGAACTGTTCGTTCTGTGCGAGCGCGGGAACTGCGATCGCCGTACTGCCAAGCACCGCCGCAAGCGCGAGCCCGACATATCTGCTAGTCATCGCTTTCCTCCATTGTTAGCGCGCATTTTTCCTTGCACGTCTTTATTGCGACCGGAACGGCCGCCATCTGCTTTTGCAGTCTTTTTAATATTCTGCTCCGAATCCTCCTTTTGCTCAATACGGGAACGGCCACAGCCTGAGCTTCTCCTTGGCGATCGCCCACAGGCGGGCGAGCCCGTGCGGCTCCACAATCAGGAAAAACACGATCATCGCCCCAAAAATCATGAACTCCAGATGCGAGATCAGGGCGGTCGACATCGAGATCCCGAGCAGGCCCGGAAACTGGTTGAGAAAGATCGGCACCAGCACGATGAAGGCGGCGCCGAGGAACGAGCCGAGGATCGAGCCGAGCCCGCCGATGATGATCATGAACAGGATCTGGAACGAGCGGTTGATGTCGAACGCGAGCGGCTCCCAGGAGCCCAACCGCAGAAACGCCCACAACGCGCCAGCGATCCCAATGTAGAAGGACGACACCGCGAAGGCCGACAGCTTGGCGTGCAGCGGCCGGATCCCGATGATCTCCGCGGCAATGTCCATATCGCGCATGGCCATCCACATGCGTCCCAGGCGGCTGCGCACCAGATTTTTCGCCGCCAGCGCCAACAGCGCGACCATGGCGAGCACGAACAGATATTTCTTCATCGGCGTATCGAGCGCGACGCCGAACACTTCGAGCTGACCCACCGCCACCGAGCCCGACGGCGCGTAATTGGTGAACCATTTCACCCGCGCGAACGCCCATTCGATGAAGAACTGCGCGGCGAGCGTCGCCACCGCAAGATAGAAGCCCTTGATGCGCAGCGAGGGGATGCCGAACAGGACGCCCACCAGCATCGCCATCAAGCCGCCGAACAGCAGCACCAGGATCAGGTTGGTTTCCGGCACGCGCAGCATCAGGTTGTAGGCGGCATAGGCGCCGACCGCCATGAAGCCGCCGGTGCCGAGCGAAAGCTGGCCGCAATAGCCGGTCAGGATGTTCAGCCCGATCGCCGCCAGCGACAAAATCAGCACCGGGATCAGCACCTCGGTGTAGAGATATTGGTTGGCGAACAGCGGCAGGATGAAGAAGCCGAACAGCAACAGCCCGATGACGAACCAGCGGTCCTGCGCGATGGGAAAGATCGCCGCATCGGACGCATAGCTGGTCTTGAACTGGCCGGCTTCGCGGTAGAGCACGTTTTTTCGTCCTCACACTCGCTCGATGATGCGTTCGCCGAACAGGCCCTGCGGCCTGAACAGCAGGAAGATCAGCGCCAGCACATAGGCGAACCAGTTCTCGATGCCGCCGCCGGCCAGATCGAACCAGCGGATCAGGATCGGGCCGAGCATGACTTCCGCAAGCTTCTCGCCGGCGCCGATGATCAGGCCGCCGACGATGGCGCCGGGGATCGAGGTCAAACCGCCCAGGATCAACACCGGCAGGGCCTTGAGCGCCACGAGCGAGATCGAGAACTGCACGCCGAGCTTGGAGCCCCAGATCATTCCGGCGGCGATGGCGACGATGCCGGACACGCCCCAGACGATCAGCCAGATGTAGTTGAGCGGAATACCGACCGCCTGCGCCGCCTGGTGGTCGTCCGCCACCGCGCGCAGCGCGCGGCCGATGCGCGTGACCTGAAAGAACACCGCCAGCACCGCCACCAGCAGCGCGCACACGAGCGCGGCCAACAGTTCCTCGCGATCGAGCAGGATGCCGCCGGGAAACACCCCCTGGAACAGAAAGATCGGCTCGCGCGGAATGCCGAGGTTGATCTTGTAGATGTCGCTGCCCCACACGGTCTGACCGAAGCCTTCGAGAAAATAGGTGATGCCGAGCGTGGCCATGAACAGGATGATGCCCTCCTGGTTCACCAGTCGGCGCAGCACGAGAAACTCGATCGCATAGGCGAGCGCGATCATGATCGCGATGGCGATGGCGATGGCGAACGGCAGCGGCATGATTTCGGCGAGCCGCGCCACCGCCAGCGCCGCGAACAACACCATGGCGCCCTGCGCGAAATTGAACACGCCCGACGCCTTGAAGATCAGCACGAAGCCGAGCGCCACCAGCGCGTAGAGCACGCCGGTGAGCAGCCCGCCGATCAAGGTTTCGATGAACTGGCCGAGCATGTTCCCTCAATGCGCCACGCCGAGATAGGCGTCGATGACGTTCTGGTCGCGCTTGACCTCGTCCGGCGTCGCGTCCGCAATCTTGGCGCCGTGGTCCAGCACCACCACGCGATCCGAAAGGTCCATCACCACGCCCATGTCGTGCTCGATCAGCGCGATCGTGGTGCCGTAGTGCTCGTTCACGTCGAGAATGAAGCGCGACATGTCCTCTTTCTCCTCCAGGTTCATGCCCGCCATGGGCTCGTCGAGCAGCAACAGGTCGGGCTCCATGGCCAGCGCCCGGCCGAGCTCCACCCGCTTCTGCAGCCCGTAGGGCAGCCGTCCCACCGGCACCTTGCGGATCGCCTGGATTTCCAGGAAGTCGATGATCTCCTCGACGCGCAGCCGGTGCTCCATTTCCTCCTGCAGCGCCGGACCCAGGCGCAGCACCTGCCAGAAGAAGCCACGCCGCATCTTCAGCGTACGCCCGGCCATGATGTTGTCGAGCGCCGTCATGCCGCGAAACAGCGCCACGTTCTGGAACGTCCGCGCAATGCCGCCGTGCGCCGCCTCGTAGGGGCGCATGTGGCTGCGCGTGACGCCCTTGAACGTGATGCTTCCCGCCTGCGGCTGATAAAAGCCGTTGATCACGTTGAGCATGGAGGTCTTGCCGGCGCCGTTCGGCCCGATGATGGCGCGCACCTCGCCTTTCCGGATGTCGAAGGAGACGTCCTGCAGCGCCTTCACGCCGCCGAACGCAAGGGAGATGTTCTGCACCGACAGCAACACCTCGCCGCCCACGACGGTGGTTGCTGCCGGCGCTCTCATGCGGCCTTCTCCATCGCCGGAGCGGTGGAAGCGGTCTTGACGTCGCGGATCTTCACGCGCGCCGAGATGATGCCCTTGCGGCCGTCCTCAAAGGTGACCTCGGTCGCGATGTCGGCCTCGCGCGAACCGTCGTACAGCGCCTTGATCAGCGGCGCGTAACGCTCCGCGATGAAACCGCGCCGCACCTTCTGGGTGCGCGTGAGCTCCCCATCGTCCGCATCGAGCTCCTTGTGCAGGATGAGGAAGCGCCGGATCTGCGCGCCGGCCATCACCTTGTCCTCGGCCAGCGACCGGTTCACCTCCTCGATGTGCCGCTCGATCATGTCGTAGACCAGGGGATGTGCGGCGAGCTCCTGGTAGGAGCCGTACACGACGTTGTTGCGTTCCGCCCAGCTCCCGACTGCGGTGAGATCGATGTTCACCATCACCGCAACGAAATCCCGCCGGTCGCCGAACGCCACCGCCTCGCGGATGTTGGGGTAGAATTTGAGCTTGTTTTCGATGTACTTGGGCGGGAACAGGGTGCCGTCGTTGAGCCTGCCCACGTCCTTGGCGCGGTCGATGATTTTCAGGTGCCCGGTCTTGGCGTCGAAGAAGCCGGCGTCGCCGGTCTTCACATAGCCATCCCCCGTCATGACTTCCTTTGATTTGGCCTCGTCGCGGAAATAACCGGCGAACATGCCGGGCGATTTGAACTGGACTTCGCCGTTGTCCGCGATCCGCACCTCCACGTTGGGCACGGCCGGCCCCACCGTATCGGCAAAAATCTGCCCGTCCGGCTGCGCGGTGATGTAGAGAAACGCTTCGGTCTGCCCGTAGAGCTGCTTCAGGTTCAGGCCGAGCGAGCGGTAGAAGGTGAACAAGTCCGGTCCGATCGCCTCGCCAGCCGTGTAGGCCACCCGCACCCGCGACAGCCCGAGCACGTTCTTCAGCGGGTCATACACCAGCACCTTGCCGAGCGCATACATGAGACGCCCGAGCCACGGCGTCGGCTGCCGGTTGAGGATCGATTCGCCGTAGCGCCGGGCCACGCCGACGAAATAGTGGAACAGATGCCGCTTGATGAACCCGGCGTCGTCCATGCGGATCATCACGCGGGTCAGCATCTGCTCGAACACGCGCGGCGGCGCGAAATAGAAGGTGGGGCCGATTTCCTTCAAATCCTGCATGGCCGTCTCGGTGCTCTCCGGACAGGCCATGCAGAAACCCGCCACCAGCCCCTGCGCGTAGTTGAGGTAGTGGTCGCCCACCCACGCGAGCGGCAGATAGGCGAGCACCTCGTCCTCGGCCGTGAGCCGGTCGAACGCCACGGTGTCCGCAGCCGCAGCGATGCACCTTTCGGCCAGCAGCACGACGCCCTTCGACGCGCCCGTGGTGCCGGAGGTGTAGAGGATGATGGAGATGTCGGAACCCTTGCCCGCGGCGATCTCCTGGTCGAGCCACTTGCCGACGGCGGGATCCTCGAGCGCCTTGCGCCCGGTCGCGATCACCTCGTCGATCGGATGCAGCCGCGAGTGATCGTAGCCGCGCAAGCCGCGCGGTTCGTCATAGAACAGGCGCTCCAGTTTCGGCAGCCGGTCCGCGACCGACCAAACCTTATCGACCTGCTCCTGGTCCTCCACCGCGGCGAAGCGCACCTCGGCGTGCGCGAGCACATGGGCAAGCTCGGCGGCCACCGCGTCGGCATAGACCGGCACCGGCACCGCGCCGAGCATCTGCGTCGCCATCACCGACCAGTAGAGTTTCGGCCGGTTGCCGCCGACGATGGCAACGGTGTCGCCGCGCTTCACGCCCAAGCGACTGAGCCCCACCGCATAGGCCCGCACGACGTCGAGCACCTGCGCCCAGGTCCAGGTTTGCCAGATCCCCAGATCCTTGTGGCGAAGCGCCGCACGCTCGCCGAACACCCGCGCGTTGCGGACGAGTAGTTTGGGAAACGTATCTGCGGGCCCCTCTGATTGGCTCGCCAAGGCTGATCCTCCCGACCTTATCCACGCGGTAGCGACCCCCTGCCCCCTTGCTCCGCAACCGTTGGTCTATCATCGATATGAAAACACCTGTTTGGCCCGGTCAAGGCTCGCCGAGGCCGCGGCTGCCGCTCCGGGCGCCGCAGCGCTCGCGTATCCAGGTGCGGCCACCGAACGCCTCTCCCGCACAATGCGACGCCCGCCGGTTTATGACCCAAGACGCGCGCACTGTTTTCGAATTCGGTATGCGCATGACGAAGAGTGATTGGCCAGTTGTAGGGTGGGCAACGGCGTGACGTGCAGGCATCGCCGGTCGGACCGTGGAACTGCGCGCCGTCGTCCGCCCTCCTGGGCCGCTGGGATCACTCCGCGCGGCCCGGGTTATTGAGGCGCCTCGAATGGCGAGGGGCGATCGAAGCGGCTATGATTGTCCAAGCGCAAGGCGGGGCGGCATGCGGCATGGAATCTCTGCACTGTTCGGCTTTTTGGCGCTGGTCCTGTCGGGGATCGCCTCTGCCGCGCAGGACGCCCGGCAGCTCGCCGAGCGCACGATCCGTCGTCTCGATCTGCAGACCGAGCTCCCCCGCGGCGCGGAACCGGACTCGTTGCGTCTCGCGCTGCCTGCGGAGCTGCTTTGGGCGGTGATCGTCATCGCGCTGGCGGTTCTGCTCTACGCCTTTCGCGACATGATCCCGATGCTCGGCCTCGGCCGGCGCCCCACCTGGAGCGGCGATGCGGGCGACGCCGGCGATGCGGCTTCGCGCGCGCCGGAAGTTACGCTTGTCCGCGCCGACGAGCTCGCCGCGCGCGGGAAATTTGTCGAGGCCATGCACGCGCTTTTGCTCCAGAGCCTCGCCTATATGCGCGAGCGCCTCAACGAACAGTTCGCCGATTCCTTGACCAGCCGCGAGATTCTGGCCCGTGCGCCGCTGCCGCCGGAGGGCAGGACTTCGCTGCGCGACATCGTTGCGCGCGTGGAGTGGACGTATTTCGGCGAGCGGGAGGCCACGCGCGCCGACTACGAGGCTTGCCGTGCAAGCTTCAGCGCCCTCGCCCAGGCGCTGCGGGGCGGCCGCCGATGAGCGGCGAACCGGTCTTTTCCCCGCGGATCCTGGCGGGCTGGGTTGCCGCCGCCGTGGCCGTCTTTGCGCTCACGCTTTACTTCATGGGCGGCGGGCAACTGACCGATCCGGCTCCGGTCGGGCCGAGCACGTTTTCCCGCTCGGCGATCGGCCACGCCGGCTTCGCCGACGTCCTGCAACGTCTGAACATCCCGGTCGTCAAAAGCCGGTACAATTCGCTGGAGCAGGTCGGCCGCAACGGCGTTCTCGTGATCGCCGAGCCGAACGCCACCGCGCAGACCGACGAAGCGATCCGGGCGCTGCTGAAGGCCGAGACCATTCTGTTCGTGCTGCCCAAATGGACCGGCGCGCCCAACGAAAGGAAGCCGGAGTGGCTCAAGCAAGCGAGTCCGTTGAGCGCGCAGGCCGCCCAGCGCGCGCTGCGCCTCGTCGCCGCGCGCGGCGAGGTGGTGCGCGAGAGCGGGCAAGTGACGTGGACGATCAATCGGTTTGCCCCATACGCGCCCAATGTCGCCTCGCCGGTTCAGCTCGTG
Source organism: Xanthobacteraceae bacterium (assembly GCA_035574295.1). Classification (GTDB taxonomy): domain Bacteria; phylum Pseudomonadota; class Alphaproteobacteria; order Rhizobiales; family Xanthobacteraceae; genus PNAI01. The sequence goes on along the minus strand of DATLYX010000001.1, from coordinate 10,955 downwards.
CGCGGGGATCGGCTGCTTCCGCTCATTGCCGCCGATCAGGGTATGCTCTTGGGCGAGATCCGGAACGCCAACCGCCGCATCTGGGTTCTCGCCGATCCCGATGTCATCGCCAACCACGGTCTTGCGCGCCCCGGCAATGCCGAGCTCGCCGTCGAGATCATCGCACGCCTGCGCGGCCCCGCGGGCGTGGTCGTGTTTGACGAAACCATCCACGGCTTTGTCGCCGGGCCGGCAAACCCGTTTTTGCTCCTGTTCCGCTTTCCGTTCGTGGTCGCGACCGCGCAGGTGCTGCTCGCCGTCGCGCTCCTGTTGTGGGCCTCGATGGCGCGGTTCGGCGCGCCGCAACCTGCCCCGCCGGCGCTCAGCGCCGGCCGTCAGGGGCTGTTGCAGAACATCGCCAATCTGCTGGAAGTTCCCGGCCATCAGCAGGTGATCCTTCGCCGCTACATCCACGAAACCATTCGCGACACGGCGCGCCAACTGCATGCGCCGGCCCATCTTGCGGGCGAGCCCTTGATCGCCTGGCTGCAGCGGGTGGGTTCGGCGCGCGGCGTCAGCATCGACTGCGCGGCGATCGCGCGACGCGCCTCCGCGCTTGCCGAGGCCTCCCGGCGCGATCTCGCGCCGCTCGTGCGCCTTGCGCGCGACATTTATCGTTGGAAGCGGGAGATCATCGATGGACCTTCAGGAAATCCGCGCGCTCACTGAGGCCATACGCGCCGAAGTGCGCAAGGCCGTGGTCGGCCAGGACCAGGTGATCGAGCTCATTCTGACCAGCCTCCTGGTGGGCGGCCACATTCTCATGGAGGGCGTGCCCGGCACCGCCAAGACCATGATCACCCGCGCCTTCGCCCTCTCGCTGGCGCTGCAGTTCGGCCGCATCCAGTTCACGCCCGACCTGATGCCGGGCGACGTGCTCGGCACCAATCTTTTCAATTTTCAGACCAACAGCTTCGTTCTGACCAAGGGGCCGATCTTCGCGCAGCTTCTGCTCGCCGACGAAATCAACCGCACCCCGCCCAAGACCCAGGCCGCCTTGTTGCAGGCCATGAACGAGCGCGCGGTCACCATCGACGGCAAGGACTACCCGCTCGGCGAGGAGTTCATGGTGATCGCCACGCAGAATCCGATCGAGCAGCAGGGCACCTATCCGTTGCCGGAAGCCCAGCTCGACCGGTTCCTGTTCAAGATCCTGATCGACTATCCGAGCCGCGACGAGGAGCGCGACATCGTGCGCCGGCACGGTCACCGCTCGGCCATGCCCAAGCTCGACGAATTCGGCATCAAGCCGGTGGCGGACGTCAACACGCTGGCGCGGATTCGCGAGACCGTGACGCAGATCCGGCTGTCCGATGCCCTCATCGACTACATTGTCGATGTGGTGCGCGCGAGCCGCGAGCATTCCTCGCTCGAGGTCGGCGCCTCCACGCGCGCCGCCAACATGCTGGCCACCGCCGCCCGCTCCTATGCCGCCCTGCAGGGCCGCGATTACGTGATCCCGGACGACGTGAAGAGCCTCGCGCTGCCCGCGCTGCGGCATCGCTTGATGCTGTCGCCCTCGGCCGAGATCGAAGGGCTCACTACCGATCGCATCCTGCAGGAAATCCTCGACCGGACCCCGGCGCCGCGATGATCCGTCCCACCTCCCGCGCGGTCCTGATCTTCGTCGGCGGCATCCCGCTGTCGTTACTCGTGGTGATCTACGATCCGAGTCTGTGGCTGCTGTCGCTCGACTATGCCGCGCTGGTGCTTCTGACCATGGGCCTCGATGCGCTGCTGGCATTTCGACCCGGCCAGCTCGACCTGCGCCCCGCGGCGCCCGATCATCTCTACATCGGCGAGCGCGGCGCGATTGCCGCGACCATCGCCGCCGCGCCGTACCGCTGGAGCGTCCGGTTCGAGCTGATCGCCGAGCAGCGCGGCCACGTCGATCCGGCCGAGATCGTGAGCGCCGCACTGTTGCCCGGCCGGCCGTGCGCGGTGGCCTTGCCCCTCGTGCCGCGCCGCCGCGGCCAGGTGCACATCGACCGCATCTGGATCCGCTGGCGCGGCCCGCTGGGGCTCGTCGAGTTCAGCCGGCGCGTCGCCGTGGATCGCACCATCGACGTGCTTCCCAACGTCCGCGGCGTGCACGGCCCGGCGCTGCAATTCTTCGTCCAGGAGGCGATCTACGGCATCAAATCGCAGCGCCAGAAAGGCGAAGGCGCCGAGTTCGAGGCGCTGCGCGAGTTCGTGCCCGGCTTCGACACCCGCTTCATCGACTGGAAACACTCGGCGCGCCACCTCAAACTCCTGTGCAAGGAGTTCCGCACCGAACGCAACCATCAGGTGGTCATGGCCTTCGACACCGGCCATCTGATGCTGGAGCCGGTCGGCGATCTCACGCGGCTCGATCACGCCATCAACGCAGGCCTCGTGCTGGCCTGGGTTTCATTGCAGGGCGGCGATCTCGTCGGCGTCTACGGCTTCGACGCCGTGGTCCGCCATTATCTCGGCCCCTCGCGCGGCCTCGGCAGCTTCGCCCGCATCCAGCGCGCCATGGCCGAGCTCAGCTATCATCACCAGGAGACCAATTTCACCCTCGGCCTTGCCGAGCTCAACGCCCGTCTCAAACGGCGCGCGTTGGTGATCCTGTTCACCGATTTCGTCGATACCATCACCGCCGAGCTCCTGATCGAGAGCATGCAGCGCACGGTGAACCGCCATGTCGTGGTGTTTGTCACGCAGCGCGGCTCGTTCCTTCTGCGCGCGGTTGACGCCCCGCCGCGCACCTATGCCGACGTGGCGCAGGCGGTGATCGCCCATGATTTCCTGCGCGAGCGCAGCATCGTGTTCCAGCGGCTGGAGCGGCTCGGCGTGCATTGCCTCGACGTGCCGAGCGGCGGGCTGCCGGTGGCCCTTATCAACCGCTATCTTCTGATCAAGCAGCGCGGACTGATCTGATGTCGCTCGCCGAAACCACAGCGCCACCTCCGGCGGCGAGCCCGCCTCGGCCGGAGATCGTGCTGAAAAGCAGCCAGTTCCGCAAAGGCCGCGAGGACGGCTGGCGCGAGCTCGAAACCATCGTCGCCCGCGTGGAGCGGCGCGGCATCGGCGCCCTCACCCTCGACGAATTGCAGCGCCTGCCCATTCTCTATCGCGCGGCGCTCTCCTCGCTGTCGGTAGCCCGCGCCATCGCCCTCGACCGCCACCTGCTGCTTTATCTGGAGAATCTCGCGTTGCGCGCCTTTCTCGTGGTCTACGGCCCGCGCCTCGATCCGGCGAACGGCTTGCGCGAGTTTTTCCGCCGCGACCTGCCGCAGGCGGTTCGCGCCGCGCGCTGGCATATTTTGATTGCGGCGCTCGCGCTGCTCGCCGGGATTGCCGCCGGTTTTTTGCTGACGGTGCAGGATGAGTCGTGGTTTTCAACCTTGGTTCCCTCCGCGCTTGCCGGCGGCCGCGGGCCGGCGAGCACCCGCGCCGACCTCTTGAGCAAGCAAATCTTCGCCCCCTGGCCCGGCTGGGTGGAGGCGTTCGGTGTGTTCGCCAACATGCTGTTCAGTCACAACACCCTGGTCGGCATCATGACCTTCGGTCTCGGCCTTGCGGTCGGCGTTCCCACCATCATGCTGACGGTCTATCAGGGGCTCGTGCTCGGCGCCTTCATCGCCCTGCATTACAACCGCGACCTGACCATCGACTTCCTCGGCTGGATTTCGATCCACGGCGTCACCGAGCTCGGCGCGCTGATTCTGTTTGCGGCGGGCGGCTTGGTGATTGCGGAAAAAATCCTGTTTCCCGGCCGCTATGGACGCCTCGACAATCTGATGCTGCACGGCCGTCTCGCCGCCCAGATGGCGGTGGGCGCCGTGCTGATGCTGTTCGTCGCCGCGATCCTCGAAGGCGGCTTCCGGCAGCTCGTGGCCTCCACCCCCCTGCGTTACCTGATCGGCTTCGGCGTCGGCGGCCTGTGGCTTGCCTATTTTTCCCTCAGTGGCCGGAGGGCGCGCTCATGACCTCGGTGCAGGAAACATCGGTTCACGAGCGGACCTCCCGGTTCTTCGAGGGCATCCGCACCGAACGGCGCCAGATCGTCACCCCCGAGGGCGTCCCGATCCCCATCGAGCTTGCCAACCCCGGCGAGCGCATCACCGCCTTCGTGCTCGACCTGTTCATCTGGCTGCTGCTGACGCTGGCCATCTACATCCCGATTTTTTCCCTCATCCAATACACCGGCACGAGCCTGATCGCGGTCTCGATCGGCCTGTTCATCGGCTTTCTCGTCCGCAACCTCTACTTCGTCTATTTCGAGCTCGCCTGGCGCGGGGCCACTCCGGGCAAACGCATCGTCGGCCTGCGCGTGATCGACCGCAACGGCGGGCCGCTCTATCCGTCCGCTGTGGTCGCCCGCAATCTCACCCGCGAGGTGGAGTCGTTCATCCCGCTCGGCATCCTGATGACCGGCGGCCGGACGGCGCAGGGCATGATCGACTGGGAAAACCTCGCCATCGGCGCGTGGCTTCTGTTCCTCACCGCCCTGCCGCTGATCAACCGCAACCGCATGCGCGGCGGCGACTTCATCGCCGGCACCATGGTGATCCGCCTGCCCAAGCGCGCGCTTCCGGGCGACCTGGTGGAGCGCGTCACCAAATACACCTTCACCGAGCCGCAGTTGCGCGCCTACGGCGCCTTCGAGCTGCAGGTGCTCGAGGAGCTGCTGCGCCACCCCGATCGCGAGGGCGCCGAGCGCGTGTTGTCCGAGGTGTGCGAAAAGATCTGCCGCCGCATCGGCTGGCCGAAGCCGGTGCCGCCGGCCGAGACGCTCGCGTTTCTGCGCGAGTTTTACACCGCCGAGCGCGCCTTTCTCGAACGCGAGCAGCTTTACGGCAAAGCGCGCGCCGACAAACACGCGGCACCGAAGCCGCCGGTGGATCCGAATCCGTAGGGTGGGCAACGGCGCGCAATTCGGCGGCCTGATTGGCCATACCCGCGCGTCGCGCCGTTGCCCACCCTACCGAATTGGAGGAGGGGCGGTGTGCCACGACGCAAGGCATCGCCTCTGGCGGTCCCGGATCAGCGCTGCACCGCATCCGGGACACGGTGCGCTGATTTCTGCCGATTTCTATTGGCCTTCGGCCTTCAGTCGAACACCGCCGCGATCTGCTCGACGTCGACGCCCTCCTTGGCCGAGCGCAGCTCGTAATAGGTGACCACGACGAACGTGGCAAAGAACGCGCCCCAGACGGTATTCCAGGCCAAGGTCGCAAGCAAGCCAATGAAGAAACCCGCCACCGCCGTGAACACCATCGTGATCACCTGGCTGATGATGATGGCGGCCACGTAGACCAACAGGATCGCGCCGAACAGTTTCCAGCGGTGGCCCTTGGTCAGTTGCGAGCTGCGCTTGAGGCTCTGCCAGGGGCCGAGCTGCTCCACCATGCAGGCCGGCACGCCCACGAACCACATGGTCAGCAGGATCAGGCCGGGGATGAGAAACAGCATCATGCCGATGCCGACGCCGAAGGCGTTGATAATCGCGAGACCGAGAATCGGAAAGAATCGGGCCAACGCCACGTTGATCGATTCCGAGAGGTTCACCGCGCGACCCCGCATATCCTGGGATGCGGCATAGACCAGGATCGCCTGACTCAACAGCGCGAACGCCACCGACAACAGCACGATGACCAGCCCGAGCATCATGCTCTGCGCCATGACCGGCGCCGGATCTCCGGCGCCCGCGCCGAGCAACAACGGCGGCAGCGATGCAATCAGCGCGACCAGCGAAAAGGGAAGGAAATTTCGTGTGTAGATCGCGGTGGTGCGATCGAACACGCGACCGACACGGAAATCGCCCGCGCCGGCCCGTGAGACGGGCACTGAAGTGTTCGACATGATTGGCCCCCTGGATGCGACCGGAGAAAGGGGTGAGGCGGTCGCGCCGCAACCGCACGCCGCTTGCGTTTCAGCCCGCGCCAGAATGCGCTTTTCCCGCAGGTGCGGCAAGGCGCAGCGCGCAACGGCAGGCTGCAAAATCCGGCGCTGGGGAAAACCGCGCGCGGCTCAGGCGCGCTCGCTGCGCGACAGGATCGCCCGCATGGTGCGATCCGGCCCAAAATAATCCGGCCCCTCGATCGCGAGCAGCTCGGCGAGGTGACGGCGCGCCCGGTTCACGCGGCTCTTGATGGTGCCGACGGCGCAGCCGCAGATGTTGGCCACTTCCTCATGCGAAAAACCGAGCGCCCCGATCAGGATCAGCGCCTCCCGCTGATCGCTCGGCAATTTGCCCAGCGCCGTCAGGAACTGCTGCATTTCCACGCGGCCTTCCTGGTGCGGCAGCGACCGCAGCCGTTCCTGATAGCTGCCGGTGGCGTCCTCCACCTCGCGCCGCCGCTTGCGATATTCCGAGCGATACAGGTTGCGCAGAATGGTGATCAGCCAGGCCGACATGTTGGTTCCCGGCTCGAACGACTCGATGTTGGCCAGCGCCCGGATCAGGGTCTCCTGCACGAGGTCGTCGGCGCGGTCCACGTTCCCGCACAGCGAAACCGCAAAGGCCCGCAAGCCGGGAATGGCCGCGAGCATGGCATCGCGCACGGAAGGGGTTTGCTTTTGCACCGATTTACTTCTTCGGTTCGTCCAGACGATTGATCAGGTCGGCGAAACGGTCGGGCACCCCCTGATTGACCATGTCGTCGTAGAACTTGCGCAGCTGTTGGCCGATCTTTGCCTGGATTTCCGGGCTGAGCTGCGGTTTCTTGCCGGCTGCGCCCGCCGGCTTGCCCGCGGCGGATCCTGAGTCGGCCTCTTTACGGTCTTTCATCCCCAACTTTTCTCCTGCACTCATAAAATCGCCCTCGGGGCGGCAAGTGCCGCTCAGGTCATAGCTAATCATTATATAACGCCTGTTCCTTCAAAATGGTTCCGGGGAACGGGAACTTTTTTTGCAGGCCGGCGTTGAGAAATGCCGCAATCCGACACTAGGCTGATTCACGGCAAATATCGGGAGGTATCGTGACCATATCCCAGACGGTAACCCGGCATCTACCTTATTTGCGCCGATACGCCCGCGCCCTGACCGGCAGTCAGGCCGCCGGCGACGCCTATGTGGCCGCCACGCTTGAGGCGATCATCGCCGATCGCGCCGCGCTCGAAAGGAAATTGGTGTCCCGCGCGGCGCTGTTCCGGTTCTTCACCAAGATATGGAACTCGGTGTCGCTCAACGAGATTCCCGAGCCCGCCCACAAGGGGCTGCCGTTCGAGCGGCGCTTGACGCAGATCACCCCGCTTCCGCGACAGGCGTTCTTGTTGATCGCGCTCGAGGGTTTCTCCGAGGCCGAAGCGGCGGAGGTGCTCGAAGTTCCGGTGGCCGAGTTGCGCCGGCTGGTCGAGGAATCCGGCCGCGAGCTTGCCGCCGACATTGCCACCGACGTGCTCATCATCGAGGACGAGGCCTTCATCGCCTTCGATCTGGAAGGGCTTGTGGAAAGCCTCGGCCATCGCGTCATCGGCATCGCCCGCACGCATCAGGAGGCGCTGTCTCTGGCGCGCGGCAAGATGCCCGGCTTAATTCTTGCCGACATTCAGCTTGCCGACGGCAGTTCCGGCATCGATGCGGTCAACGACCTGCTCGACTCCTTCGAAGTGCCGGTCATCTTCATCACCGCCTATCCCGAGCGCTTTCTCACCGGAGAACGGCCGGAGCCGGCGTTTCTGATCGCCAAGCCCTACCAGCCGTCCACGGTGTCCGCGGTTTTGAGTCAGGCCCTGTTTTTCGAACGCAAGGCCGCGCGGCGGGAGCGGCGCGTATCGGCCTAGCGCCAGCGCCGGGAGCGGCGCGGCCGCAAGGCTGTGGGGGATCTGGCCGCGTGGGCCGCGGCGCGGCCGGCGAGGGCAGGCCAGTCAATGGTAATGATGATGACTGAGTCGGATCCGCGCTTCCGCCGGCATTCCGCGGCGGGAAGCCGGTCCGTTGTTGGAATTGTCTTGATCCCCGAACGGCGCGCCATGAGCATTGCGGCTGCAAAGCTGCGGCGGCGCCGTCGTGCGCGAACGAGCGGAAGGACCTTGCAATGGACAAGCTCATCGACTGGTTCAGGGAGGCCGTAAACTACGCGCCGCCGGACAACCGCCTGTCCTGGCAACAGGATCTTGTCGCGCTGCATGCCGTATCCGACGCCATCATCGCGGTGAGCTATCTGGCGATCGCAGCCGGCATTCTCTGGGTCTTGCTGCACCGCCTGCACATATCGAGGGGGCAGCGGGCGCTCGGCTGGCTGCTCTGCGTTTTCATGCTGATCTGCGCGGCGATTCATTCCGCCGAGGTTCTGTCGCTGTGGCAGCCGATGTACGGCGTGCAGGGCATGGTGAAGGCCTCCGGCGCGCTGGCCTCGGTCGTCACCATCGCATTCATGTTTCCCCTGCTGCCCGACATCGTGAAGCTGCCCTCCGCCCAGCAGGTGATCGATGCCAACGAGCGCCTGCGGCGGGAGGTGGCCGCCCACGGCGAAACCGCGCGCGCGGCCAATGCCATGCGCCTTGATTTCGAGAACCGCATCGGCGAGCTGACGCGCGGCCTCAATCTCATTCGTTCCCGTTTCGAGGCCGCGCTGCGCGGCGCCGACATCTACGTTTTCTCCCAGGACGCCGAGCTCCGCTACACCTGGGTGTTCAGCCCGCGCAGCACCGAGAGCGCCACCAAGATGCTCGGCAAGACCGACGACGACATCCTCGCTTCGCCGGAGCACGACACCACCGTCGCCGCCAAGCGCCGAGTGCTCAAGACCGGCATTCCCGAGGAGTGCGAGGTCACCTACACCATGCCCGAAGGCCGCGCGGTCTACATGATTCGCATCTTTCCCACCTACGGCGCCGATCGCACCATCAGCGGCATCATGTGCGCGGCGATCAACATCTCGCGCCTGCATTCGCTCGTCACCGAGCAGCGGTTGCGCAGCGAGAAGCTGGAAACCACGCTGCAACGCTACGACACCGCTCTGCGCGGCTCGAACGTGACCGTGTACACGCAGGATCTCGGGCTCCGCTACGTCTCGGTCAGCTCCCCGATGTTCGGTCTCGATACCCACCAGATCATCGGCCGCACCGACGAGGATATCCTGCCGCCGCAAAGCCGCGCCTCCACCATCGCCATCAAGAAGGAGGCGCTCGAAACCGGCCGGCCGAAGGATTGCGAAATCTGCATCCAGGACGGCACGACTGAACGCTGGTACGACGTGCACATGGAGCCGCTGCGCGAGGTGACCGGCGCTTCCGTCGGCCTGATCTGCGCCTCCGTCGACATCACCGCGCGCAAGGAAGGCGAGGTCCATCTTCGCCTGTTGATGCGCGAGCTCACCCACCGCTCGAAAAATCTGCTAGCCGTGATCCAGGCCATGGCGCGGCAGACCGCGCGCCGTGCGGAGTCGATCGAGCAGTTCACCGAGCAGTTCGCCGCCCGCCTGCAGGCGCTCGCCACCTCGCACGACCTTCTGATCCAGGAAAGCTGGCACGGCGCCCTGCTCGCCGATCTCGTGCGCTCGCAACTCGGCCATTATCTTGACCGCGAAAACTCCCAGATCAGCGTGGAAGGCCCGGGCGTGTTTCTCAAGCCCGAGGCGGCGCAGAACATCGGGCTCGCCCTGCACGAGCTCGCCACCAATGCCGCCAAATACGGCGCGCTCTCGGTGCCGTCCGGCCACGTCTCCATCACCTGGCGCTGGGTCTCCGAAACAAACCCCAAGGCGGTGGAGATCGTCTGGCTCGAGCGCGGCGGCCCGAAAGTGTCGCCGCCCGAGCAGCGCGGCTTCGGCAGCGTGGTGATCGAGCGCAATCTGGCCAAGACGCTGGAAGCCGACGTGCATCTGGCCTTCGAGTCCGAAGGCATCGAATGTCGCATCGTCATCCCGACGAATCTTTTGGTGGTCGGCCGCTGAGCGGTCTGCTTATCAAGCCTTTGAATTGACAATCGATTTTGGCGCGGAACCGGCCGAAGCGGCTTCGCGTTTTCTTGGGCGACATCTGTCCAGCGAGGACATCTGTCCAGCGAGACAGAGGGAAGATCAGCGAGGAAACGCCATGGCCGATGCCCGCTACCTGATCGTGCAAGACGGCACGCGATGGCTGATCAAATACAACGACGAGGAATACGGCCCGTATAGCACCGAGACCGAGGCCCGGCTGTTTGCCATCGATGCCGCGAAAAAGCTTGCCGAGCGCGGCGAGAAGGCGGCGGTCTACGTCATGGGCCTCAACGGCCGCCTCCGGCGCGAATGGATCGGCGGTCAAACCGTCGCGCCGGAGCGATCAGCCGGACCGGGCGGATAAGAACGGATCCCGGAAAAGAGGATCCGGAACCTCTGCGTAGCGTAGCGTGTTTTTGCAGTAGCGTAGCCATCGTCCCTATGGCTGCGCCGGCGCCGGACGGCCCCTGCCTCCCCCCAAATCACGCCGTCCGGCGCAACTTTTTCGCCAATCCGCAGTGGAGCACGAGCGAAACGAAGTGCCGCACTGCAGACCCGCGATCACCAAAGGCCCCAAGCTCTGAACGGTCCCGGATCAGCGGTGCACCGTTCGCGCTCACGCGCTCACGCTGCACCGCATCCGGGACGCGGGTTTGAATGCAGCGCTGTGCACCACATTCGCGTCCCGGGCGCAGCGCAGCGCGGAGCGAAGCGGAGCGGTGCGCTGCAGACCCGGGACCGTACGGCGGTATCAGCGCAGAGGATTGTCCCCGGTGGTGCGACGAGGTGAGGGATCGTCTTTGGCGGTGTCTTCGGCGGTCCCGGATCAGCGGTGCACCGTTCGCGCTCACGCGCTCACGCTGCACCGCATCCGGGACACGCGAACTGATGGCATCACGCTTCAAGCCGGCGCGCCACCGTTCCAGAAAAATATCTGGCAACGGCCCCCGCCGAGATTATGATCGGCGGGTCGGGAGGGAAAATGGATGGCCGGCACCTCGCCCATGGCAACCGTTGCTC